>CAMAZP010000008.1 GCA_945863605.1 Chitinophaga pinensis | reverse complement strand
GGTGGTGTAGTTTATAATACAAATTTCGTAGTAAACACCAGTAACGTTTCAATTACTGTTGGTTCTGGTGGTATAAACAATACAAATGTTTGTCATAACTGCGGTTATCAAGGTGCCAATGGTGCGAATTCTGTTTTTGGATCTATAGTAGCATATGGAGGAGGAGGAGGAGGTAGTTGGAGCGAGACTAATTCTGGTAACGGTTTAAATGGAGGATCAGGTGGTGGTGGCGGAGTTGGTCGAAATTCTAGTGGATCTGGTGGAACTGGAACTGTTGGGCAAGGTTTTGCTGGTGGAAATGGTTTCCCTCATGGATCAGGTGGTATTCCTTATCGAGGTACTGGTGGTGGTGGAGCAGGGGGGCAAGGAGGGAATATGGGTTCATCAAATGGTGCGAGCGGTGGGATTGGAATATTAAATTATATCACTGGAACAGCTAAATATTACGGTGGCGGTGGTGGTGGTGGGGTTTATGGATCTGGAGGTCAAGCAGGAAATGGTGGAATAGGTGGCGGTGGTGCTGGTGGTGCTGCTATGGGAGCTATTAACGCAGCTATAGGAGCAACGGGCAATGCTTCTGGTGCGAATGGAGAGGCTAATACAGGCGGAGGCGGAGGATCTAGTGGTCAGTGGGAGGTAATTGGCGGTAACGGCGGCTCCGGTATAATTATAGTTCGCTACCCATTAACTAATCCTAATCCTTAATTCTAACAAGATGAAGAGTATTTTTACATTATTACTATTGCTATTGTATTTTACAACCTTTACGCAAGTCAAAGTAGGTGAAAATCCAAACACAATAAATCCTTCTGCAGTCCTAGAGGCAGAAAGTACCAATAAAGGCTTTCTGCCACCGCGTATGACGACTGCTCTTAGAAATACCATCGTCAATCCGGTAGAGGGGTTGCAGATTTACAATCTTGATTTTCACAGGATCGAGTATTTTGACGGTACGGTCTGGCAGATCGTGTCATCCGTGCAGTCCTGCTCTTCAGCCCCGGGACAGCCTTCAGCCATTACCGGAGACATCAATCCATGCGCCGGAGTATCTGGTCTGGTCTATTCGGTTGTCGCAGTATCAGGAATATCCTATCAATGGACGGTGCCGTCCGGATGGAGTATCACCAGCGGACAGGGAACCAGTTCGATCACGGTCGTATCAGGGACTACAAGCGGCAGCATTGTGGTTAGTCCATCCAATTTGTGCGGTATGGGCAGCGCCCGGACCCTGGCGGTGACGGTTCAGTCAGGGATCATCGCCACAGGCGGAACAATCACTAATCTTCCGGGATACCGCGTGCATACCTACACTTCGACCTCATCTTTCACCATATCCTCCTGCAGCTCACCGGGTAATGTGCAGGTTCTTATTGTTGGCGGTGGCGGTGGCGGTGGAAAGGGCGGTGGCTTTTGCGGCGGTGGCGGTGGCGGAGGGGTGGTTTACCAGCCCGCGTTCGCCATTTCTCCCGGAACGATTTATTCCGTGGAGGTCGGTGGTGGAGGACTTGGCGCCACGTCAGACGCCAATGGCGCCAATGGTGGCAACTCATCATTCTCTTATTTGGTTGCAACCGGCGGTGGTGGTGGCGGAAGGAACGGATCAGCCGGAGTCACGGGAGGATCAGGCGGCGGCGGCGGCGAGAACTCTCCCGGAGGCCCAGGAACAGTCGGACAGGGGTTCGGAGGAGGTAACGGAGTAGGAGGTAGCTCAAACGGCGGCGGCGGCGGCGGCGGTGCCGCCGGCACGGGTGGAACCGGAGCGACTCCTGTCGGAGGCGGTGCCGGAGGACCCGGTGTATCCAATTCGATTTCCGGAACGGCAGTCCATTATTCCGGCGGCGGCGGCGGCGGTGCGCATTTCAATCCCGGCGGAATCGGTGGAACAGGAGGTGGCGGAAAAGGAGGAAAGCTCGATAATGCCGGAAGCGGCAATATTCCCGCAGTTAACGGCGCTAGCAATACAGGCGGCGGCGGCGGCGGCGGATGTGTGACCGTTAACGGCGCGAATGGCGGATCCGGAATTGTCATTATTCGTTACCCAATAACTAATCCTTAATTTAAATATGAGTAAGAGTATTTTTAGTTTTTTAGTTTTTTTTACCACGTATTCGCTCTTTTCGCAAGTAAAAGTCGGTGAGAATCCAAACACAATAAATCCTTCTGCAGGGTTAGAAATTGAATATACAAATAAAGGCTTTCTTCCACCGCGTATGACTACTATACAGCGAGATGCGATTCAAAATCCAGTTTTGGGTCTTCAGATCTATAACACAACAACGAATTGCATGGAGTATTATCGTCCGACCGGTTGGTATTCAATGTGTCCAAGATTAGCGACTTTAACTACAGTAACAGCAAGTTCAATAACGGGAGTTTCTGCATCTTCAGGTGGTCAAATTACAGATGATGGTGGTGCAACAATAACTTCACGAGGTGTTTGTTGGTCAATGACTCCTAATCCAACCCTATCAAATTCATTTACTTCGGATGGAATAGGTTTAGGAACTTTCAATTCTGTTATTAATTCCTTACAAAATGGAACCACCTATTATGTTCGTGCTTATGCTACTACTAGTGTTGGTACGGCTTATGGAAATGAAATTGTATTTACGACCCTAAATATCCCAACATTAAGTACTTCATCTGTAACGCTTGTTTATGGTAAAAGCGCAACATCCGGAGGAAATGTAACCAGCGATGGAGGAGCTGCTGTAGCTAGCCGGGGTTTATGTTGGAGTACAACACAAAATCCAACGATAGCAAATAGTGTAATTAGCTCTGGAACCGGAATTGGTTCCTTTAGTTTGATAATGAGTGGTTTAAATTATTCCACTACCTATTACGTGCGGGCATTTGCAACCAACAGTGTTGGAACCGCTTATGGAAATCAGGTGTCATTTACCACAACAGCAGGCACGGTAGTATCTTTTACAACTATAGGAAGTTCATCATGGACTGTACCTGCTGGGGTTAATTCTGCCGAATTACTTGTGGTTGCAGGAGGCGGCGGAGGCGGTTGTTGGGTTGGTGGCGGTGGCGGTGGCGGTGGTGTAGTATACCAGCAAAATTATACGTTAACTCCAAATCAGATCATATCGTTGAGTGTTGGTGCAGGTGGTATTGGTTCCCGTCGTCAATCTAATATTCATTACAACGGATCTGCTGGTAATAATTCGGTATTTGGCTCTATTACTAGTTTTGGAGGTGGATTAGGTGGTTCATGGGATTTAACGAACACTTCAGGTGGTTCGGGTGGTGGTGCATCATTTCAAAATAGTGTTGCTGCCGGAACAGCAGGTCAAGGAAGTCCTGGAGGAACAGCTGTTTTTGGTGGATCTCAACCACATAGCACTGGAGGTGGAGGAGGTGCGGGCGGCGCAGGACAAAATGCTCCATCATCTTCTCAATCGGGTAATGGAGGACCTGGTGTTGCCAACTCGATAACTGGAAGTATTCAGTATTATGGTGGTGGTGGAGGCGGTGGTCTTCACGGTGTAGATGCAAACAACACTTTGGGCGGAACAGCTGGTAATGGAGGAATTGGTGGAGGTGGTAACGGTAAAGCCCGTTCAGCTTCGAAGGCTTTCAACGGTACACCTAATACAGGAGGTGGTGGAGGAGGAAATGGACATAACAATAACCTGTATTCAGAAGGAGGAGATGGCGGTTCGGGTTTAATTATAATAAAGTATTAAAATGAAAGCATTTATTTTTGTTAGTTTTATTTTATTTTTCATCAATATTTTCTCGCAAGTAAAAGTTGGTGAAAATCCAAACACAATAAATCCCTCTGCGGGGTTAGAAATTGAATATACGAATAAGGGCTTTCTTCCACCGCGTATGACCACCGCGCAACGAGATGCCATTCAAAATCCTGCACTTGGCCTTATGATATTTAACACAACCACGAATTGTGTTGAAGTCTTTATAGCTCCAAATTGGCAAAACATGTTTTGCGGATGTTCGTCAGCTCCAGCTAATTTAAGTTACACAGATAATGGACCTCTAACCTATTGTTTAAATGCAGGGATTTCTCCCAATAGTGCATCAACCCAAGCAAGCACACCGAGTTCCTTTACAGTAAGTCCTTCTTTACCTGCAGGTTTGCAACTCAATAATGTGAATGGTCAAATTACGGGAACACCAACGGCAATAGCTTCAGCTGCAAACTATACAATAACAGCTTCTAATGCTTGTGGTTCCACAACGCGAGTATTAAATATTACTGTAACTACACCTCCAAGTAATCTAAGTTTTACAAATAATGGACCATTGACCTTTTGTACAAATGCTTTAATAACGGTAAATAATCCCAGTTCTTTAGGCGGTTTGCCCACATTATTTTCTACTACTCCTAGCCTACCTTCTGGCCTATCTATTAATAGCAACAGCGGTCAGATTTCTGGAACACCTAGCGTAGCAACAGCTAGTTCTAATTATACAATAACTGCGTCAAATGGATGTGGTACAACAAGTCGTATTTTAAACATTCAAGTAAATGCAACACCTAATCAACCTGTACTTTCATCTAATTCGCCATTGATAATAGGTTCATCAATAAACTTAACTTCTAATTCAATTGTTGGTGCTACCTATAATTGGACAGGCCCAAATGGTTTTACAAGCGCTACTCAAAATCCCACAATTCAATGTGCTAATACAGTAAATCAAGGTAATTATAACGCTACCGTTACTTTAAATGGATGCACTTCTCCTATTTCATCAACGAATATAACTATAAACCCTTTATCATCTAGTACAATAGCCGGTCAAAGTTTATGGTTAGATGCTGCTTCAATCACTAATGTTTCAAATAATGCTCAAATATCCTCATGGATGGATTTGTCAGGGAACAATCGCAATGCAACATCTACAAATTGGCCAACATATATTTCAAATGGTATAAATGGAAAACCAGTTTTACAATTTACTACCGCTCAAAATTTATCAGTTAACCATAATTTCCCCAATCCTTATACAGTACTTTATGTTGCCAAGCAAACTTCTGGTAGTCGTCAAAGAGTTTTAACATCAATAAATAACAATTGGTTATTGGGTTGGTGGGGGCATGGTGGTGGTGGTGCAAAAAGCCAAGCTTTTTTTGATGGATGGGTAAGCGCTGCAGGTAATCCAGCTGCTGATAACAATGTGTATTTATATACCGGTACTTCAGTTGGAAATCAATCATTTCTTTATGAAAATGGGGTGTTATTATACAACAATGGTAATGGAATATCAGGTCCTAATGGTTTAGCAATAAATGCTGGAATACACGGTAATGAAGCCTCTACCTGTCAAATAGCAGAGATTATAGTTTATAATTCATCACTATCACAAGCAAATAGGCAGCTTGTTGAAAATTACCTAAAATGCAAATGGGGAATCCCTTAAAAATATAAAAGTTTAATTTATGAAAAATATTTTATTTATCGTTTTTACGTTGTTCATTTTAAATTGCTTTTCCCAAGTTAAAATAGGAGAAAACCCAAATAATATAAATCCATCAGCTCTATTAGAAGCAGAAAGTACAACTAAAGGTTTTTTACCACCAAGAATGACTTCTGCACAAAGAGATGCAATTCAGAGCCCTGCTGCTGGACTTCGAATTTTTAATTTAACAACTTCTTGCGAAAACTATTTTAATGGAGTTGCGTGGTACGAATTGTGTGGAAATTGTGTTCTTCCATTACCTAATACACCAACAAATATAATCGGATCTACAACTGTTTGTTCCGGAACTTCATACACGTATAGTGTTAACCCTGTTCAAAATGCTACTTCTTATAATTGGCAGTTTCCAACAGGCTGGTCTATTTCGTCAGGTGCTGGTACCAATTCTGTTTCTGTTGTACCTAACTCAACACCTGGTAATGTTTCCTGTCAAGCGTCAAATCTATGTGGTAGTAGTTCTGTAGTTTCAACTTCAATTTCCTCAATTTCTTCTCCGAACACTCCGACAGGATCAACAATCACTCCAAGCCAAAATCAAATTACATGGCAATGGAATCCGTCTGCATATGCTACCTCTTATTTATGGAATAGTTTAAACAATAGTAATTCTGCAACATCGCTTGGTAGTTCAACATCCTTGATACAATCAGGGTTGAATTGTAACACGCCTCAAACAATATATGTTTGGGCCTCCAATTCTTGTGGATTATCAAGTCCATTAAGTCTTTTATCTCAGACATTACCATGCTGTAATACTTTTACTGGTACATTGGCCAATGGACTGTTATCCTACCATAAAATGTGTGGCAATTTGAATGATATATCTGGTAATGGAAGGCATGGTCAAAATCCAAATTCATTAGCACTTACTCAAGACAAAAATAATGTATCACAATATGCCTATCAGCTTCAACAATCAAGCAGTAATTTTGATATCCCAAGTCCAGGCGTTTCAGATTATACAATTTCAGTATGGGTGAAACCGAGTTCCACTCAATCAAATGTTGATATTATTCAGTTTTTATCTTCTGCCGCACATGGGGAACATAGCCAAACAATTCGCACTAATCAATCGGGTTATTTCGAACATAGACTTTGGCATGGGGGAGACGCAATTGTGGCAACCTCTGTACTAGCACAGTCAAATACTTGGTATCATTTAGTGGCAACAGCAAAGTCTGGTTCACAAATGAAATTTTTTATTAATGGAACACAAGTTGGTTCAACTGCTATCAACTCTATATGGACTGCAGGCAACATGTTACGGGTTGGTAAGAGCAACCGCCCAGGTGCAAATAATTCATTTACAGGAACAATTGATGAAATTGGTGTTTGGAATAGGGAACTTACTAACGCAGAAGTGACAACATTATATAATTCATATTAATAGTAAAGCAGAAGCTATGTTCAATAAATTATCTTTAAGAAGTATTTCAATTCTATTTTTATTTTTTTTAAGTTTCAATCAGCTATTTTCACAAGTAAAAGTAGGTGAAAATCCAAGTAATATTAATTCATCGGCTGTTTTGGAGATTGAAAGTACCAACAAGGGATTTTTACCTCCACGCATGACTACAGCACAGCGCGATGCGATTATTTCCACTGTTGATGGATTAATTATTTTTAATACTACTACAGGTTGTCCAAATTATAGGTATAATGGCAATTGGTATGAATGGTGCGGAATATGTACACCTCCAACACCAAATTCCCCAACATCAGGCTCTCATTCAACCAGCTCAAATCAGATTATTTGGAATTGGAATAGTGTTATTGGTTCAGTTGGATATAAGTGGAATACAACAAACAATTATTCAAGTGCAATAAATTTAGGTAACACAACAACACTTTCTGAAACTGGACTTAATTGTGGGACTGCCAGAACAATTTATATTTGGGCTTACAATTCATGTGGTTCAAGTGCACCCCTAACTCTTAATGCAACAACTTCTCCATGTGAAACTATTTATAGTCACACTGGTAATGAACAGATATTTACAGTTCCTGCAGGTGTTACATCTATTCAAGTAAAACTTTGGGGTGCTGGTGGTGGATGTGGTTGGAATAGTTCTGGTGGTTATGGAGGTGGTGGTGGTTATACACAGGGAACAATTTCAGTAACTCCCGGCCAGGTTTTAAAAGTTATAGTTGGCGGAGGTGGAATTTATTCTAGCATGTCTTCTACCTATGGAGGTGGTGGTGGAGCAGGATTTATAAACAGCTCACCTCAACCTGCAGGTTCTGGAGGAGGAAGAAGTGCGATTAGAAATAGTAGTAATATTGAATTAATAACAGCAGGAGGTGGCGGTGGATCAGGATCTGCTTGTGGTGGGACTGCTACTCCAGGAAATGGTGGTTCCGGTGGTGGTATAAATGGTAATTCTGGTGTCAATGGCACAGGTGCCTGTGTTTCTGTATCAGGAGGAGGAGGTACTCAATCATCTGGTGGATCATCTGGAGGAACAGGAGGAACATATGGTACAAATGGTTCTGCATTTCAAGGAGGTGTAGGAGGTAGTCTTAATGGATCTAATTGTCGAGGTAGTGGAGGGGGCGGTGGTGGAGGTTATTTTGGTGGTGGAGGTGGAAGAGCAGGCGAATGTAACGGTATATCAACTGGTGGAGGTGGTGGTGGTTCTTCTTACATTTCAGGCGCTGGTGTTTCAAATTCTAGCACAACTGCTGGCTCTGGTTCAACACCTGGTAATTCAGGCGATATAGATAGAAATGGTGCTGGTCAAGGAGGTGTGAATCAAGGTAGTGGTTCACATGGTCGAATTATAATAAGATGGTAATTTAGTAACTCCGTAGTAATTTTTTTAATTCAATTCTTTATTAAATGAAAGTATTTGTGATCAACAAAATTAAATTTGCGAAATTAACTTTGGTTGTTTTTTATATTTCTTGCTTTGATATTTACTTTTTTTCACAAGTAAAAGTAGGTGAAAATCCAAGTAATATTAATTCATCGGCTGTTTTGGAGATTGAAAGTACCAACAAGGGATTTTTACCTCCGCGAATGACTACAGCCCAGCGCGATGCGATTCAAAATCCTGCTCCTGGTCTCTACATTTACAACACAGATACCGAATGTCTAAATTATAGAGCGTTAAGTTCTTGGAAAGAATTGTGTGGAAATTGTACACCTCCGCCTCCCTCTCAACCTTCAGCAATTTCTGGTCAAACAAATATTTGTTCAAATGCAACCTCACTTCAATATTCAATTATAAATGTTCCTGGAACAACATACTCATGGACTGTCCCAACAGGCTGGGTAATTATATCAGGTCAAAATTCTAGTTCAATTTTAGTGAATGCATCCTCAAATAGTGGAGTTATATCAGTAACCCCTAGTAATCCATGTGGTGTTGGCCCTTCAGTAAGTATATCTGTAAATTCGTCAGCTGTGAATACTGTAAGTGCCGGAGCTGATAAAACAATTCGATGTTCAAATACCCACACTTTAGAAGGAACAGGAATTGGAACTTGGTCGGTTATTAGTGGACAAGTTAATGGTTTCTCATTTTCTAATGTTAGTAATCCAAACGCATTATTTACGGGCACATTTGGACAGAGCTATACTTTGCGATTTGATGGAAGTAATGCTTGTGGAAATACTATTGATGAGGTTGTTTTAACTTTTGGTTTTAATGGAAGTTTAAATAATAGTTTATTGGCTTATTACCCTTTTTGTGGTAATTTTAATAATTCAATAAGCATATCAAATTATACGTTGAATAACAGTGGCGCAACTCTAGTTTCAGATCGTTTTGGTAACTCTTCCAGTTGTTATAATTTCAACGGTAATACACGAATGCAAACTTCATCATTAAATCAAAATATAACAAATAAATCAATTAGTGCTTGGGTATATTTAAACGATATTAATCAAAGTGCTGGTGGTTTGGTTACAGTTCAAAATTCTAATGGAAATATTTTTGATGCAATTGTATATAATGAAACTAATCAAGGATGGGGTTTTGGTAGTGATAATCATTATCGTACAATTTGGTCAGGAGTTAAAGAAACATCTTATGGATGGGTTATGATAACCGCTACATACGAGGCAAATTCATATAAATTATATCGTAATGGACAGCTGATTGCAAGCACTACAAATTTTGGAATTTTCAATTTTAATACAACTTCAAAAATAAATATAGGTTTAAGACACGACGGTGCATCAAATGGATTTTTAAATGCCAAGATTGATGACGTTTTAATTTATGACCGTGTGCTTACTCAGGCTGAAATTTTAAATTTATATAATGCATTGTTAAATCAGTAACTTAACTAGCTTTATACTTATAACTTGAAAGGAGTAGCTATTATTGAATTAGCGAATTTCTTTAGTAAAAAAAGGGATATATGGAAGTTAAAGATGCAAACGGTAATATATTGATTGATGGAGATTCAGTAACATTGATAAAAGATTTGAAACTAAAAGGAACTTCAACTACACTTAAGAGGGGAACAATGGTTAAGAACATTAAATTAACCGATGATTCAGCTGAAATTGATTGTAAAGTAAATAAATTAGGAATTATCCTTAGAACTGAATTCGTGAAAAAAGCATGATCGTTTGAAGAGGTAAATTAAATTGATTATTTTTCCTAGCATTAGCTATTTCCAACTTTTTTCTATGATTTTGGGAAGTTTTTTTCTGAATCGCTTCAATACTGAATTTCGATCTGAGATATTTCCGCATTTCAGAATGTCTCTTCGAACAACCTCATTATTTCTAAAAAAAGTAAATTCAAAACTTACGGATGTGGCCTCATCTCTATATAAATGATAAATACTAGTCATTTCTAATATTTCAGACAATGTAATCTTTTGTGTTGCAGGTTTGAACTTTCGGTCATATCCTCTAACATTAACAACTAAATAAGTATCGTAACCTGCTGACTTTAAGTTTTTTTGAAGTGAATCATTTACTAAAATCGACGCATCAGCTCCCTGTTTTAATAAATTCAAGGATGGAATCGCTTTAATTTTGTATTGGCTAAGTAGTTCTGTTAAAGTTACTTCTAAAGCATATCTATCCTCTGATTTATCAAATTGAGCAATCACAATAGAATTATTTAATTTTAATGCTTGTGACCATAAACTATTAGTAGCAAATAACACAAAAAAAATGGAATAAATAAATATATTTTTTTTCATAATTTAATTTAAAATACCTCTGAAGCAATAGATTTTACTTGAGATGAATTGGACATCGTGTAATAATGAATACAGGGAACATTAGCAGATTTTAATTCTTTTGATTGGTGTATACCCCATTCAATTCCAAGCTGCTCAACGGCTTTATTGTCTTTACATTTTAATAATTCAGTTGACAATTCGATTGGATAATCAATTTTGAAAAATTTGGGTAAAAAGGAAATGTGAGTAAGTGTTTTCAATGGTTTAATTCCAGGAATAATTGGGACATCAATACCAATTTTTCTACATTCATCAACAAAAGTGAAAAATTTAGAATTATCAAAAAACATTTGTGTTACTATATATTGTGCACCTGCATTAATTTTATCTTTAAGGTATTTTAAATCTGTTGCAAGATTCATTGCTTCAAAGTGTTTTTCGGGATATCCTGCTGTTCCAATACAAAAATCAGTTGGTTCTAATTGAACATCATCCATCATGTAATTACCACGATTCATTTCTGAAATTTGGTGTGTTAAATCAACAGCAAAAGAATGTCCTTCATGATGTGGACGAAATGTATTCTCTGTTTTGATAGAATCACCTCGCAATGCTAAGACATTATCAATTCCTAAAAATTGTAAGTCGATTAATGCATTCTCTGTTTCTTCTTTACTGAAACCACCACAAATTAAATGAGGAACAGCATCAACGTGATATTTATTCATGATCGCAGCACAAATTCCAACGGTACCAGGGCGCTTACGAATGGCGATTTTTTCTAGTAGTCCATTATCCCTTTCTTTATAAATAAATTCCTCTCGGTGATAAGTGACATTTACAAACTTTGGATTGAACTCCATTAATGGGTCGATTCCATCATAAATTGACTGAATACTTTTACCTTTTAATGGTGGCAAAATTTCAAAAGAAAACAATGTTTCTTTTGCATTTTTTATATGCTCGGTTACTTTCATTTTTAGATAATGGTTACAAAGATAGTTCTTTAACAAGAAAACGAGTATAAAGTTAGTTGTAAAGCCAAAAAACAAAGTAGATAAGCTCTTTTGAACATTAAATTTGAATTTTTTAATTATTCAATTATTCAATTTTGATTACTATTTCATTTTATTTATGTTATGTTTTATAAATTACTAACCTATTTACATAATCTATAGTAGTTTTAGATTTATTAAATTATATTACTAAATGAAAACAATTTTCTTTTTATTATCTCTTTTAATTTGTTTTTTTGTTGATAGTCAAAATATTCAAACTGAAAATATTCAAATCGTTCGAGACATTTATGGTGTTCCTCATATTTTTGGTAAAACTGACGCGGATGCAGCATATGGTTTAGCATGGGCACATGCAGAAGATGACTTTTTAAGTATTCAAGAAAATGTTTTACCATCAAAAGGTCTTGCAGGTTCTGTTCTTGGAAAAGAAGGCTTATTATTTGACTATTTATTGAAATTTACAAGTCTAGATATTACAGTTCCCAAACTTTACAATGAAGGTGCATTATCAGATACTTTTAAACGTGTTCTGTCAGGCTATGTCCAAGGATTAAATGCTTATGCAAAAAAATTTCCTGAACAAGTTATTCATAAAGCTATATTTCCATTAACTGAAATCGATGTTTTAAATGGTTATATGATCAAATTGAGTTTAATGGCCGGTTTGGGTTTGGCGTTAAAAGCAACAAAAGAAAATAGAATCGAAATGTATAATGCACCAAATGAAATAGGGTCAAACGGATTTGCTATTGCTAAAGAATTGATGGATGATGATAAAACTTTATTAGTTGGTAATTCTCATCAGCCAATCGAAGGTGGTTTTGCTTGGTATGAAGCGCACATTCAAAGTGAAGAGGGATGGAATATAACAGGAGGTTTATTCCCAGGCGCAATGACCATTTTTGTGGGAAATAATGAACATTTAGGGTGGACACATACAGTAAATTATCACTCTTTTGGTGATATTTATAAACTAAAAACAAAAAGAAAATCATATTTCATTGACGGTTCTTGGAAGAAATTTGATGTTAGAAAAGCGAAATTAAAATTGAAAATTGGATTTTTAAAAATTGGGGTCACTAAAAAATTATATGACACAGATTTTGGACCTGTATTTTCAACTAAGCATGGTAAATATGCTTTTCGTTTTCCTGTTTATAAAGATATAAGAGCCGCTGAACAATGGTATAAAATGAATAAATCTTCAAATTGGAATGAATTTGAGAACGCACTTAAAATGGAAGCTCTACCACTCTTTAATGTTATTTATGCAGATAAGGATAATAATATTATGTTGCATTCTGGTGGTCAAATTCCAGACAGAGATCCCAAACTAAACTGGAAACAACCAATTGATGGTACTTCCTCCAAAGCAAAATGGGAAAAATTAATCGATTACTATCATAAGCCGACAGTATTAAATCCCAAGTGTGGTTATGTTTATAATGCAAATAATACTCCACTCAAATCTACTGGAGAATCATGTGAGTGGAATGATTATTTTGTTGGATTACAATTGTTTACGATGAATCGTGCTGAGATTTTTGACCGTTATTTTCAAAATAAAAAAGGAAAATTTAGCGATAATGATATTCACGAGATTAAATACAATAAAAGTTATTTGAAAGATGCCTCCTATTTCAATCATTTAAAGATACTTTTTACACTAGATGAAAATAAATATCCGCGTTTGAAAGATGTAATTCAAGCTGTAAAAAGTTGGGATTTTGATGCAAATGTTACAGATACAAATGCTTCTGTTGTTTTATTAGTTCATAAAATGTTATCAAAAAAAATTAATACATCAATCGGTTTTCTCACAATTCGAAATGAATTATTAAGTGAAGAAGACGCAGTTTGGGCATTAAAAAAAGCCAAACAGTTCTTATTAAAAACACATCATACTATTTATCCAGAATTAGGAGCTGTTCAACGCCATATCCGTGGTGATTTAAGTTTTCCTTCTGGAGGAATGAGTGAAGTTCCAAGAGCAACAGAATCAAGTATTTATGACAAGAAAAAAGGAATTTACAGATTGAATGGAGGTGATGGTTATATTCATTTCGCTAAGTTTTCAATAACTGGTGTTGAAATTAGAACTATAAACGCTTTTGGTGCTTCCTCAATGAAAAATAGTCCACATTATACCGACCAAATGGAATTGTTTATCAATGAAAAAACGAAGCCAATGACTTTGGATAAAGCGGAAATTTTTAGAAATGCGGTTAGGGTTTATAGACCGAAATAGAATTCAGAATTGAAAATGTAGAATTGAAATTGCAAATTAAAAATCAATATTTTTTAATTTGCAATTTCCAATCCGCAATTTTCCAATCTGTAATTTGCAATTATTTAATCTGCAATTTACCTCACGCCCACACCTTCGTTCCTTCGGAGCAATTACTACAAATATCTATTGCTTTTCGGTTTAATAGTACTGCTTTTCTAAAATTACTGTAACGTTCAGATTTCCAAATTTCTTCAAACGTTTTCGATTCTATTGTTCCAAGCACATGTTGAGCATCTTTGTCAAAACAACAAGGCACCACTTTTCCATCCCACGTAATGACAGAACCTGACCACATTCTCCAGCAATGATTTCCGGGATCGCCTTTGATTTTGTAAGTGCCATCTTTTTGTAAACGATAGCGCGAATATTTTTCGTTTTCGGGCATCAAACGATTGCCATTTTTATAATCATACAATTGTGCTGTTTTGATGCGCACTTCGTCGATGCTCATTTCTTTTGCCAAGGTGAAAACTGCTGGAATTTCATGTTCGTTCGGTTTCACAGCCAAAAACTGAAATATCAAATGTGGAGTAGGGGAGTTCAAATCTTTTTTAGCTTCAACCAGGTGTTTCGACGCTTCGATTACTTTTTGAAGATTACCATGCACACGATATTGCTCATAGGTTGCTTGCGTCAAACCATCGATGGAAATAATCATTCGATCCAAACCAGAAGCAACGATTTCTCTCGCTTTTTCAGCAGTGATGAAATGCGCGTTGGTTGAAGTTGCAGTGTAGATATTGTGTTTTTTCGCTTGCTTGATTAACTCCAAAAACTGAGGATGCAAAAACGGTTCGCCTTGAAAATAATAGTTGATGTAGAAAACAGTTTTACTGACTTGCTGCAATAATTTTTCGTGAAAATCGAGGTCTAATTTCCCAGTTGGTCGCGTGAATTGTTTCAAACCACTTGGACATTCGGGACAACCTAAATTACAAGCAGTTGTTGGTTCGATGCTCATACTAAATGGTAGACCAAATTGCAAAGGTATTTTAGTAATCTTTGAAAACCAATAACTCCATTTTAAAAATACCAAATTCAAAAAACGTTTCGAGTTCAATTTTTTAAGTATCTGAATTGAATCGGATCTATTAATCATGAAACGAAGTTAAATAGAATAGTAAGAATGACATAAAATTTGTGATTAGATTGCAAATCATTTTCAAATTTAAATTTATCTAAAAGTAAAAGTTGTAATTTATAAAACAGCAATATTTTTTTGATAACTAATTAAAATAATTAAATTAGATTTTTAAAAAATAGTTTAACATGAGAAAAATTGACAGTTTATTAAATGAATATGGAGAAAGTCATCAAAATTCGACTAATAAATTAATTCATTGGATTTGTGTACCTGTTATTTTCTGGTCAATAGTTGCGCTTTTTTGGAGCGTGAAATTAGGTGTTGAAATTCCAAGCACCACTTATCACTTAAATCTAGCATTAGTAGCTTTAGTAACAGTGATTTTTTATTATGTAAGACTTTCAATTCGACTTACAGTAGGAATGGTATTATTCTCATTAGCTTGTATCGCAATCACTGATCGTTTAGAAGAAAATCTTTCATTAATTCATTTTCCACTTTGGGGATTTGCTCTGATTCTTTTTGTTATTGCTTGGTTTTTACAGTTTTGGGGACATAAGATAGAGGGCAAAAAACCATCATTTCTCAAGGATCTTCAGTTCTTACTTATTGGACCTGCCTGGTTGATGCATTTTATATACAAGAGAATAGGGATAAAATACTAATACACCTCCTTAAAGTATTTTTTTTATAAAGTGATTGATTATCTTTTTTTGGTAACAAGGAAGACTTTCAATTTATTTTATTTTTTAAATCGGATATTTTTGCTATCCTAAGTAAGTAAAATATAATAAACAAACTCAATACAACTTGTGACCAGGAAACATATAAAAATACTGTTTCAATGGCATTCTTATCTGTTCCAAAAATTTTTGGTAGATACCAAAATCCAAATAATTGAGTAATTGAAAGTGATATTCCGAGCAGAAAAAAACTACGTTGTCGATTAAGAACTAAGGGCAATGTTGATATTGGAGAAGTAACAAAATTCAACAGCAACCATGGCACCATTATTTCTGAAAGACGTCCAGAAAAACGCCAAGATTCACCGAAAATAAATGCAAATAAATCTTCCCCCCAAAACATAATAATACCAAATGGAATAATTGAAAGTAAAGTTAAATTTATAATCATTTTTTTTAATATCGGAAATAACGGTTTTGAAAGATTCTTATACTTTGAAACTCGGTTAAAAAATACCTGCCCCATTGACACACCGATCAACATGATTGGTAAACGAAGCATTCTAAATGAATGATCAAATGCACCAAATACCTGCTCACTGAAAATAGTCGTTAATAAAACGGCTACAAATAAGTCTCTTAACGAATCAGAAAGTGCATGAGGTAAGTTTGCTATTGGAAAATCTTTGTATTTCCGTGCTAAGACAATCATTTTTTTTTTGGAAAAAAGAGTCAACTTTTCGCTAGAATTTGAGAAATAGTTGGGTAAAAAATGAAAAGCAGCTGCTACAGAACTAACTAAAAATGATAAGATTAAACCCCATTTTCCGGTGTTGAAAATGCCAAAAATTACGCGTGAAAAGTTTAATACAATTGAATTTGTGATTTTAGAGTATGTCAGATTTTTATAATATTGATGTCGTATTGCCCAATTTGTTCCTAGATTAAAAAATACTAGTGAAATACTTGTAGCACTTATGCAAAAAATCCAGATTACTCTTTCAAAATCCAGATTATTCCATAAATAATATATGTTTAGAGCAATAAAACTCAGTATCATTGAAATCAGTGCAATTCGAATACTTAATCTAAATAGGAGAAAAGAATCACTGTTTTTTTTGGGTAATGGTATAGCTAGTTCATATCTAACTGTAGAAAGTGTAACGATCACTACAATAATTCGATGAAAAACACCGAATTCTCCCATTTCGCTCGGAGAATATAAACGTGTGATAATTGGAGCTAATAAATACCCTATTAATTGAGCAAAAATTGTTCCTGTCATTAATAATGAAACAGATTTTAAAAAATCACTTTTGATAATTTTATTAAAGTAATTTATTATTGACATTTACTGCAAATATAATAATTCAAAAATAGCCCCCTCATTAGATTTTTTTGTTATCTCAGTTAATTAATGATTTATTAGATAATTTATATCTATTTAATCTGTTCATTTATCATACAACAAACCTAACTATTTTTTGAAATAACGCTATCTATAATATTAGCAATATAAAAAGTGTTATAATAGATATTTCATAAATAACTTTTAATAAATCAACTCCATTTATGTAATAATCTTTGTCACTCATTATTTTTTATTATGTTTAAAAAAAAAATAGCAAATGAAGTACAGTTTAGTAGTTCCGGTTTACAATAGTTCAAGTGGAATTTCTGATTTGTATGCTGCTATTTCTTCTTTTTTCAAAACGGAATCTGTAGAATTTATTTTCGTTGATGATTTTAGTCAAGATTCAAGCTGGGAGGAATTAAAAAAAATTCGTGCTAAGGATCAACGCTGTAAAATTATTCGGCTTTCAAAAAATTTTGGTCAACATGCAGCTACACTTTGTGGTTTTGAAGAATCTAAGGGCGAATTTGTGCTTACACTCGACGACGATTTGGAGGTTTTGCCTATTGAATTTCAAAAGTTAATTAACGAACAAATAGCCACAAATGCAAAGGTTGTTTATGGTGAATACCAACAAAAGGAATCTACGTTTAAACGGATTTTGAAAGTTATTTACAAAAGTGTATCTAAATTAGAAGGAGCAAAAAAAGGACGTGGAAGTAGCTTCCGTTTAATCGATGGACAAATAGCACGAAAATTAGCCGAAAGTCATAAAAAATTCGTTTTTATTGATGAATTTTTATTGTGGTACACACATGAAGTTGAATTTGTAAAAGTTACAAACAATCCTTCTGCTTTGAGAAAATCACGCTATAAAACAAAAAGCTTAATTAAAACTACTGCGAACTTAATAATGTATTCAACAGCAATTCCATTGAAGGTAGTAACTTTCACAGGTTTTACGCTTGCAGCTGTCAATTTTCTAATCGGGATTTTCTTTCTTCACAAATATTTAATTGACAAAATTGAAATTAAAGGATACACTTCTTTAATCGTAAGTATTTTATTTTCAACTGGTTTAATCATTTTCTGCATCGGTGTAATTGCCCAATATATGCGAGCGATACTCACTAATCTTAACAATGCACCAACTTATCATATTTCAGATAAAGAATGCTAATATTGGAACAATTTGACGTAAGATTAATTCGTTTGAGCGAAGAAGATTTGGAATTAATTCGTTCTTGGAGAAATGCAGCACATGTGGTAAATCAAATGATTTACAGAGAATACATCACACCGGAAATGCAACAAACTTGGTTTCAAACGATTAATAATAAATACAACTATTATTTTGTCATTGAATTTGAAGGAAAAAAAGTAGGTTTAATCAATGCTAAAAATTTTGAACCTGAAATCGGCTTTGGAGAAGGTGGTATTTTCATCGGTGAACGTGATTTTGAACATTCTTTCGCCGCCGTTTATGCATCTTTGACTTTACTCAATTTCGTTTTTTACATGATGACAAGTATTGAAGTTTCTCAAGTTCGAATTTTAAAAGATAACGTGAGAGCGATTCAATACAACAAAATGTTAGGTTATGAACTTTTGCCAAACCAAGAAGCCACTGATAATCAATTATATGTATTGACAAAAGAACGATTTAAAAAAGTCGGACTAAAGTTAAATAAAGCGGCAAGTCTTTTTTGTACTGGTTCAAATTTGATGATGCTTACAGGAACTCCTTCAGAAAATAACCTTGAAGAAATCAATCAATTATTGCTTAATCAAACTCCTCCAATGGCAATCGACGGTCTTGATAAAATTTAAGCCATTGCTCTTTTGGCGCCATTGAAAGTAGAAAAGGATCGTCCATTTTTTCAATCTTATATGCAGAAATTTCATCTGCTGAATAAGGCCAATTTGGATTTGGAATATCAAACATCAAAACCACTCTTTTTTCATTACTTTTATTCCAAGCTTCGTGCTCAAAAGAATCGTCGAAAACAATCAATTCCCCTTCTTTCCAAATATGTGTTTCCTCTCCTACACGAATTGCACACTTTTCACCAGATGGAACAATCAAAGGTAAATGACAGCGCAAAATCATTTTAGTATATCCTTTGTGAGGTAAAATATGTGTGTTGGGTTCCATAAATGAAAAATCGCAAGAGATAATTTCAGGTATGGAATAAACTAATTCAGCTGTTTTTGGGCATAATTGAGCATTTTTTAGACTTTTCATCTGGAAAAACAAAAAAGTAAACACCTTCCACGCTTTTTTTTGGTCGCTTTTTACATAATCTGGAAACGTATTTAACCATTGTTTATCATACTGATTTTCTAATAATGAGATTAATTCATGGCGTATTACTTGAAAATTCTCCTCAAATTTCAACAAAAACGGAAAGTTATGTTTATCATAAAAGAAAGATGGATTTTTAGGTGTTTTATCCGACATCATTTAAAATTTGTGTCAAATTAATGAATCTTTATTACATTCGTTGCAAAATCAGCTCTTCTTTTAATGAATAAATTATGGTTTAGTCTTTTTGATTTTTCTTTTAATTACAAAGGAATTGAACCCTCATTTATAGATCCTAAAAGTTTGAGTTGGACTAAAGAGTTTCAAGATAACTTTGAAAACATTAATCAAGAACTCCACAATTATCTTATAAATAATAATTTAGAAACTTATTTCAATACTTCAATGGTCAATAATCAGGAAGTTTGGAAAACCTTTTCATTGATTTCATGGGATATTGAATTTTTCAAAAGAAAAAAAGAATTCCCTATCCTAATGTCAATTGTTTCTAAATATCCAGAAATATTATCTGTTTCATTTAATCAATTGGAGGCGAACGGAAAAATTCTCCCGCATTGTGGAGATACTAACGGAATCTACCGCTGCCATTTTGGAATTGAAATACCTGAAGAACTTCCAACTTGTGGATTTCGAGTAAGGGATGAATTTCGTTCTTGGAAAAAAAGTGAGTGGTTAATTTTCATGGATGCTTACAATCATGAAGCGTTTAATTTAAGTCAAAAAAAGAGAATAATTCTTGTAATTGATGTGCTGAGGGATGAATTCAAAAACAAAAGGAATACCATTGTTTCAACAGTAAGAACTTCTCTATTTCTACAAAAAAGAATCGATTACAACAAATACTTATTAAATAAACCAAACTTAGTTTTTGTAATTGCGCTTGTTCTCAGACCTTTTGCATACTTGGGAATCAAATTGGTTAATATATTAAAGATCTACTAAACATTTATTTTTTTTCTTCTTATTTTTTTAATGTAAACTTTAATAGAAAGTGGAAGCAAAAGATAGAACTTTAGCAAGTAAGTGCGATAACATTTCGCTAAAAAAGAAAAGTAGATTTTTTTAAACGAGAAGCTTTTTACTTGTTTTTCAGTTAATTCATAATCAAATTTCACGAGTAAATCTCCGCAAATTGATTCAATTTCTTGCAATTCACGAGCGTCCATTTCTTTGTAAACTCCAATCTTTTTTGTGTTTGGAACGCTGTTTAATCCGCTATGAAAATCTTTGAGTTTTTCAACGAATTGTTTATCCAAACGTTCTTTTTTACTTTCAATCAAGCGATTAAAAACACCATCTGTTTGCAGCATAGAAGTTTGAAATTCTTGATTTAAAAAATGACAAATCTTTGTTAAAGTCGATTCGGTATGAGCGATGAAATCTTCAAATTTCACAATCAAAACGCTTTTATTTTGAAGTTGATTAATATTTGAATAACTCTGCGACCACAAATATGCCAGAAAAAAAGGATTTTGGTTCCAATTCAAAGCGCGTTTCTTTTTGGAAATAATATTGTCTCTCACATCTCTTGTTAAAACAATAAATTTTGCAGAAGGAAACAATTCAATCAAAGCTGGCAAATGGAAAAAATACTTAATCTGTTTATCTACAATCACTTCAATTTCAGACTTATCCTTCATTTCTATAAAATGCAAGTAACTCAGTTTAATTAGTCGGCTGTAATTCAAAATTTCGCGATGTTGCTTTAGATTGTTCAGAAATGTTTGTTTATCGCTAAAATATAAATCGATATTTTTCTCAAAAAGCAAGCAGAATTCATCCACGTACTTTTCAATATCGTTATCGGTCCAATTTACTTTTTGGCTGTATTTCTTCGCAAAGTAAAGAGCAAATTGTTCCTCTGATGGACAAATGATTTTTGAGTGCAGATTGAGCATTAAACTCAATAGAGAACTACCTGTTCGTTCAGTACAAAGAACAAAGTGAACAGGCAAATTATCTAAATATTCGGCAGTTAAATTCAAATTTTGTAGTTGATGAACTGATTCTTATAAATTGTAAATACTTCTAATTCAATATTTTATTATAGATCGCTTTCAATCGTCTAAGTTTTATTGAACTAGGAAAATAATAAATTAATCTATCTTTAGCTATATGCCATTTTGCCAATAAATAATAAGGAAAATACCGCAAAACGTACCACAAATAAGAATTCAATTTTAAGGTAGGATCATACTTAAATAATTTCCCATATTTGTTACAAATACCCTCTATCAATTGAATATCTTTTTCTGCTAATTTCACTTTCCATTTACCTACAGCTGAGTTTGTTATCGGTTTACCTAAGTTAGAGAAATGTTTATTAATAAATTCATTCATGTCGGATTTTTTGACCTCAAGATTTGCAAATTGAGATTGATCAAATTCAAACATTTGATTTTCAAAAGGAACATTTAAGAACTCACAAATTCTATTTATTTCGACTAAAGGTTCGTTTGCTAAATTCTCATAATGAATCAATAATGAATTTTTCATATACATTACCTTCGATAATTCTTTAAAATAAAATCTATTACGAAAAGCATTATAGGCTGGATTAACTGTTTTATTGTGCGGTTTTTCCATTCTGCTGAGAACATTATCTCTGTAGTCTCGAACTAATAAAATGAATTTTGCATTCGGATCAATTTTTTTTAACTCGTTTGTGTAAAAAGTATATTGAGGATTTTTATCAACGTAAATTTTTTTTGAACCGCGTGAGTTAATGATATTAAATTGTTCAAATATTTTTTCAATATATTCAATATAACTGGAGTAGACAGAATTTTGTAACTGCCCAATATTCAAGTCTATTATTGATTTGGGTCGAATGTTTTGGATTAAATTGAGGTAAATTTTTGTTTTAATCTCAAGAGTTTCTGATTTGCCTTGTATATTTTGGTAATCATTTGCAAAAAATAGAATAAGTGGAATTTCAGGAATTGCTTTAATTTGCGAATGATTATTCAAAACAGCAGTTAACAGCGTGCTACCAGATCTTCCAAGTCCTATTATATATATCATAAAATTGTTTTAAATAATTCTTATCTGTACTGTGAATGGTTTGGATATACGCCAAATAAAGACATCAAAAGTGAAGTTTCTGAACGTCCAATTCCTATGATATAATTTGATTTTACCTCTTTCATTTCCATTAAATTCAAATAGGCAAATATAATTTTATTTGACGGGAAATGAATATGGTTTATATTGTTTAATTCAACAGTATAATCCATTTGCTCAAAATTTGTTATAATTTTTTTTTTATAAAGAGCAACCAAAAAAAATCTAAATAAGTCTTATAAAAAAAAATAATTGATATGAAAACTATTTATTTACTTCTTATTTTAAGCATTAGCTTATGTGCTTTTTCTCAAACAACTTCTGTTGGGATTCCTGACAGTGCTACTAATATTTCTGTTCCAAACGGACTAGTTTCATATGTAATTACAAATCCTCTGGGACATACAAGTAGTGGATTTGTAAATTCTCCAATGGCAGTATTGATAAATCCAAATAATGTTTCCAATCAACTTTATTTTTACGATTTAGATCTCAATATTCCAGCTGGAGCATCAATTACAGGAATTGAAGTGACACATAAACACGGTGGTTGTAACGCTGGGTCTTACACCATTGATTCTCTGTATTTAGCTTACAATGGTAACATCATTAGCAGTGCAAAACGAGATTCAGCTTCAGCGTTAACAACAAGTGTATTAGGGAGCTCTTCAGATCTGTGGTCAGCTAGTTTAACGCCTGCAATTGTTAATGACAATTCATTTGGCATAATACTTCAAAGCCACACCACAGGAATCTGCACCTTTGCCCAAGCTGATTTGCAAATAGAAGTATTTTATAGTGATTGTAGTCCTATTAATTATGCTGGGATTCCTGACAGTGCTACTAATATTTCTGTTCCTAACGGACTAGTTTCATATGTAATTACAAATCCCTTGGGACATACAAGTAGTGGATTTGTAAATTATCCAGTGGCAGTATTGATAAATCCAAATAATGTTTCCAATCAACTTTATTTTTACGATTTAGATCTCAATATTCCAGCTGGAGCATCAATTACAGGAATTGAAGTGACACATAAACAAGGAGGTTGTAACGCTGGGTCTTACACCATTGATTCTCTGTATTTAGCTTACAATGGTAACATCATTAGCAGTGCAAAACGAGATTCAGCTTCAGCGTTAACAACAAGTATATTAGGGAGCTCTTCAGATCTGTGGTCAGCTAGTTTAACGCCTGCAATTGTTAATGACAATTCATTTGGTATAATACTTCAAAGCTACACCACAGGGATCTGCACCTTTGCCCAAGCTGATTTGCAGGTCAATGTGTTTTATTGTACTTCAGTTGCTTCGGCTAATACAATATCTAAAACATCACAAATAAATATTTTCCCTAATCCAACTACATCTGAATTACGAGTAGAAACCTCTGAGTCTAAGTTAGGAGAATTATATCATATCTATGATTACAGAGGGAATCTTTACAACTCGGAATTAATCAAAAATGAGAACTTTGTAATTGATGTATCTCAATTACCAGTTGGTCTTTATTTTTTGAGAATTGAAGAGAAAAGTTTAAAATTCGTTAAAAATTAACAGTTAAATTCATTTTTGAATTTCGTTAAAGATGCAAAAAAGTTGTGATTTAGATACTTAAAGAATAAACTTTAAATATCAATTCTTTTTCTCAATTTCTCTCAAATTCTCCATTTTTTTCAAGGCTAAGAAACCTTTGATGTCTTCGAAATGTTCTTTCACGCGTTTGTTACCAAATTCAAAAACTTTCGTTACCAAACCATCTAAGAAATCCCGGTCGTGGGAAACAAGAATCAAAGTCCCATCAAATTCTTTTAATGCTTCTTTGATGATGTCTTTGGTGCGCATGTCTAAATGATTTGTCGGTTCATCGAGAATTAAAAGGTTTACTGGTTCTAACAACAATTTAATCATTGCCAAACGTGTTTTTTCTCCTCCTGAAAGCACTTTCACTTTTTTCGTTCCAGCTTCGCCACCAAACATAAATGCCCCTAAAATATCTCTGATTTTTGTTCGAATGTCGCCTTCAGCAATATTATCAACTGTATCGTATACACTCATGTCTTCGTCCAGTAAGGATGCTTGATTTTGAGCAAAATAACCTATCTGTACATTGTGACCAACTTCACATAAACCTTCAAAATCAATTTCTTTCATGATGGCTTTAATCATTGTCGATTTTCCTTCGCCATTTTTTCCAACGAAAGCCAATTTTTCTCCTCGTTGAATGGTCATGGAAGCATTCTCAAACACCACATGGTCACCATATTTTTTACTCAAATCGGTAACAGTTACAGGATAATTTCCAGAACGTGGAGTAGGAGGGAAGCGCAATCTCAAAGCTGAAGAATCCACTTCGTCCACTTCGATAATGTCTAATTTTTCCAACATACGAACGCGCGATTGCACTTGATTTGTTTTTGAATACGTTCCTTTGAAACGTTCAATAAATTCGGTCGTTTCAGCTATAAATCGCTGTTGTTCCTCGTATTGTTTTTGCTGTTGAGCTCTGCGTTCTTTTCGAAGTTCGAGGTAATGCGAATATTTGGCTTTGTAATCGTAAATTCTTCCCATTGTCACTTCAATCGTGCGATTGGTAATGTTGTCAACAAACGCTCTGTCGTGAGAAATGACTACCACAGCCTTGGCATTGTTCACCAAGAAATCTTCCAACCATTGAATCGACTCAATGTCCAAGTGATTAGTAGGCTCATCCAATAAAATCAAATCGGGTTTTTGCAATAATATTTTCGCCAATTCGATGCGCATTCTCCAGCCACCACTGAATTCGGATGTTGAGCGCGTAAAGTCTTCTCGTTCAAAACCTAAACCTTTTAAAGCTTTCTCCACTTCACCGTTGTAATTGATTTCTTCGATGGAATAAAACTTTTCGCTGATTTCAGAAACGCGTTCAATTAGTTTCATATAATCGTCGGAATCGTAATCCGTTCGAACTGTCAACTCGTGATTAATCGCTTCGATTTCGTCGCGCATCGCAAAAATAGATTGAAAAGCTTTGGAAGTTTCTTCGAAAACTGTGCAATTATCTTCCATCAACAAGTGCTGAGGTAAGTAAGCAATGACAGCGTCTTTCGGTGCAGAAATAGTTCCACGAGTAGGTTTATTGATGCCTGCAAGAATTTTGAGCATGGTAGATTTCCCAGCACCATTTTTTCCCATCAATGCAATTTTGTCCGTTTCATTTATCACAAACGAAACATCACTAAAAAGCACGGAACCACTAAACTCAACTGCTAAAGCATCTACAGAAATCATATTTTTTAATTTGAAGTCGCAAAGATATATTGAAAGCTCAGAAAATAGATTATTAACTAAAGTAAATACTTCAAAAACAACAATGACAATCCGAAGTAAGCAATGATACTTAAGTAAAGTTGACCATAGGAAGTATAGCCTTTTGTTCTGAAATAAAGGTAATTCAAGGTTCCTAAAAGCAAACCTAAAATTGCTGAGATCAACAATGGATTCATTCCATCAAACCGAATTGCTTGAAATGATGCGTGAAATGTTTAGCGTGAACTTTCAACCATTCTTCACGAGTTAGATTTCCATAAAAAGGATGTACAGCTAATTTCTCAGGTTCCTCGTCTTTTTCTTCCTCATAATCAACCCAAGTGATTGTAAATTCATCGATTGCATCATCTAAATCAGCATTTCTCAGAGCAGTATCAGGCAACGCAAACGGAACTTGCATATTTTGAGCCATCGGTTTATCGGTATATAAAAACTGTTTCAGTTGTTCAGCTCTTTCTTCGGGAACAACCAAATTAAAGTTTCCTAAACCTCTTGACATATTGATACCGTCCGTTAAATGTTCAACCATTCTTTGTGCTGACATATTTCCCCAAAGCGGTTGTGATGAAGCATCTATTTTCCCTAAAACCTCAAGGAAAGTACTTAAATCTGTTTCGATAAATGACATATTATTTTCTTCCTATTAAAATGTGGAGGCTTTTTGGTACCACTTGAACATTTAATTCACTTTTAACATCAACAGGTTCACCGTCGTAATGAGCGATTCGTTGAGAAAGATTGATTTTAGCTTTTTCAAATGATATTACTTCGGCAAATTGAGATTTGTGAGATCTTTTAGTGAAAAATTGATAAGCTAAAGCAGGCATTCTCCATAGAGAAAAAGGTTTTAACAAAAACAATTCAATTTTTCCATCTGTTGCGTCAGATTTTGGTGAAACTACAAATCCATTTCCAAACTCAGATGTATTTGCAATAGTGCATAATACTACAGGCATTTTTTTAATTTGACCGTTTGTATCGACAGAAATATTTATTGGATTGTACTTAAAAAATTCACGTAAGGCGAGTTTGATGTATGTTAAAAAACCTCTTTTTTTATCTTGATCAAATTTTTGTGCAATAACTGCGTCCAATCCATAACCACCAATTCCAATAAACGGAGTATCATTAACGAGTACAGTATCCATTTCTATTTCAATCATTTCATTTATGCATTCAATTGATTTTGAGATTGTCAAAGGAATATTCATGTGACGCGCTAATCCATTTCCTGATCCTATTGGAATGATTGCCAATTTTGTTGAGGAACCGATTAAACCTGTACCTACCTCATGAACAGAACCATCACCTCCAACTGCACATACAATATCAATTTTACGATTGACGGCATCTTTTGCTATTTCAAGAGCGTGGCCTTTATACTTCGAAAATTTAATTTCATAAGTAAACAAATCATGGTTTAAGTATGTACTGAGCATTTTAGGAATATCATCTTTACGACGCACACCAGAAATGGGATTGATAATAAACCAAATTTGTTTTTTCATTTTTATTCATGATTGTAATAAACAGATACGAGCGTTAATTACTAATGTGATTTCACAAATATCGAAATTTTTTATGTTTCCTGCCAAGATTTAATATTAATTATAAGCTGTATTATCATTATTTTAACATTTGATTGGATTATTTTGATGTTACAACACTTATTTTTGAAGAAATATACAATATGAAAAAAGACCCCTTAGATGCAAATAGAGTTCAACTTTTAAAGTTGTTGTTAGATAAATCAGCGCTTAAACAAGATATTGCTATTGATTGCGAAAAAGTATTTGATACATTCAAAGAAAAAATTAAAGTCGAATTAGAAACTTTACAAAAGTCAATTACAGACCCTCGCATTCGATTAAGTTTTGTTGACAAAGGAAAACATGAGATTTATGTTTACATTGGAAGTGATGTGTTGGTTTTTAATCTGCATCAAAATATTTTTCGATTACCTGATAATAATCCACTTTGGGGAACTAGTTATTTCAATGAAAAAGAGAATAATGGTTATTTCGGTATTATTAATGTGTATAATTTCTTAGCTGAATCATTTCTTCAAAACCGTCTAGATGATCACGGATACTTGATTGGTCGAATTTTTATCAATCATGAGCGGCATTTCATGATAGAGGGTAAAGGTTCAATCGGATCACATTTTCGTGACCCACAACATTTATTACTGAATGATCAGTTAATTGGAGTGATTCTACAAATGTTTTTTGCTTATGCATTACAGTTCGATTTGTATATTCCACCTTTTGAATATTTCAGCGAAGTGAGTGTTGCACAGATACAATATATAGGAAATAGTTTAAAATTACAAACAGCGAAACGCTTGGGATTTAAGATGAGTGCTGAAGATACTGATTTTTTTTAAAAAATTAAAAAGAATATATTGCACTTAAAAAAAATCATTCTATATTTGCACTCCCAAAATTAGGGGTAATTTAATAGTTTGGCCCATTCGTCTAGTGGTTAGGACGCCAGGTTTTCATCCTGGAAACAGGAGTTCGATTCTCCTATGGGCTACCAAATCTAATAGTAAATCACGATTTGGCCCATTCGTCTAGTGGTTAGGACGCCAGGTTTTCATCCTGGAAACAGGAGTTCGATTCTCCTATGGGCTACGTTTTTAAGAAATGAGTAAAAAATTAAATATATAAAAAAATGGCAAATCATAAATCAGCTATCAAACGTATTCGTTCTAATGAGTCTAAAAGAGTGTTGAACAAATACCAACACAAAACTGCTCGTAATGCAGCACGTAAATTACGTGAAATTAAAGATCGTCAAGAAGCTGAAACTTTATTCCCAACTGTTGTAACTATGTTGGATAAATTGGCTAAGAAAAATATCATTCACAAAAACAAAGCTGCAAATTTAAAATCAGGTTTACAAATTCATATCAATAAATTGTAATCTGTTCTTAAACTAAGATATTAAGGGGCTAAATGCCCCTTTTTTTGTTAAGTTTGTTTTTATGTATCAGTTGTTGGTCTTATTATTCATTATTGTATTTCCACAGATTTCTTGGAGTCAAATGGACGCAACGATTCAGCTTGATTCTTTAAAAATCAATTACAAAACTGGTGGTACACTCGATTCTGTCGATCGAATTTCTTTGGTTTATCCCAATTCGTTTTCTACCAATAATTTCCCAAATTTTCAATTCCTTGATGCTCATTTTTACCTAAATACAGAAAAAGGAATTCTGTTTTCAACTCCAACGATTAGCAATCAATTATACTTCACAGCTTTACCTCACATTGGCTTTTCGTATGTGTTTGGAACCCAAGGAACACAACTTTTAAATTTCAATTATCATCAAGCGTTTAAATACAATTTCATCATTAACGCATCCATAAAAAGGAATCAAACGGCTGGTTTTTACAGAAATTCTGCGATTCAAAATAATGTGTACGATTTGAAAATCGGGAGAATTGGTAAAATTCATACCTTTCTTTTTTCAGGATTATATGCCAATGAATCAAGTGCTTGGAATGGCGGAATTGAAACCGATTCTTTGGTTAACGATTTTGCACCAAGTTTAATTTCTGTTAAAAAAGAAAATGCACGATCAACAACTCAAAATCGTTTATTGAACTTTAAAAATTACTTGAAAATAGCTGGAGATTCTGTTAATTTTCTTCGCTTACAATTAGTCAATCATTACAGCAGTCAACGAAGAACTTACGCTGAGGATGATAGTTTAATTAATTTATATCCAACAATTTACATAGATACAAATTCTACGAATGATACTTTATTTATTAATCGATTCAATAATTCTCTTTCAGTACTATTAAAAAACAAAATATTGAGTTTTGAAGCAGGTGCAAATCTTGATTTTTGGAAATTTGAAGCTTTTGCAATGAAAAGAGACACTACAGAATTGGGTATTTTTGAGCAAATAGCTTTTCAATGGAAAGACTATCAAGTGAAGCAGCGAGGAAGGTTAAATCTAGTAGGAGCGGGGAGAGGTTTTGACGTTTCGACTAGCATTGCTGTACCTATTTTTAGAGGTATTCTAGAATTAAATAATCAACTAAATTACACTTATCCAGCGCTTTTTCAACGTCATTTTTTTGGGAATAATGCTTCTTATCAATTGGCGAATTTAGAATTACAAAAAAGACAACAATTTAAAATTAGTTTAAAAGACATAAAGGATATCAAAGGATTGGATGTCTATTATTCGTTAATCAATTACAAAGACAATTACTTTTTTGACAACTTTCAGCTTACTTGGAGAAACGATTTAGCCATTTCAACCGGGATTTTTCATCAAGTTGGAATTCAAAAACCATTTCATTTCAAACAAATTCATTTTTTACCTTCTTATGTTTTTAACAGCACAAAAGAGGAGTTTAGAGTCATTCCAATGCATCAATTGAACGCACGACTAATGTTTCAAGGAGGAATTTTTAAAGCGAAGAAATTGAAATTTGCTTGTGGATTCGATATTTCTTTACATTCTAAATTTCGTAGTACAACTTTTCTTCCTTATTTATCTGTTTTTGATTTAACTTCTTCAACCAATAATCTGTATCAAAGAACCTTATTCAACGCTTCTTTTTTCAGTTCATTTGAAGTAGAAACTTTTCATTTTTTTGTGCGAGCAGACAATTTCGCTTACTTTTGGTCTAATAGAGAAACATCAATAATCCAAGGGTATACGATGCCAAATACACAAATTAAAATTGGTATTACCTGGGACTTTTGGAATTGATTTTACCTTCTACCTTTAAAACCATTATTATGAAAACAAAAATCACCTTAATTCTATTTTTGTTTCTAACTTCTTTTTCTTGGAGTCAAAGTTTAGAATCAGTATCTCAGCGTTATTTCTTACCTGATTATAATGCTCCCGCAACGGATATTTATCCAACTTTTGGAGGAGGATTTGTGGTGGTTGGTACTGTTGAATATGATCAAAATAATACTATCCCTTTTGTGATGCTGTGTGACTCAATTGGGCAACAACTTTGGTCAAAACCTTACAGTACTTTCAATAACAGTTTTTCTTTTAATCGTGTGATTCAATTACCAGACTCAAGTTTTGTCGTGGTTGGAAAAATGCTTAATCCTCTACAAAATGATTTTGGTGCGGCTTGTTTGAGATTGGATAAAAACGGAAATGAGCTTTGGAAAAAGTCCTTAGGGGATAACAGTGGAGACATTTTTTTGGCAAATGATGTGATTTTTACTTCTGATAGTTCGTTGTTAATTGGAGGGACTGTTAAAAACAAAAGTGCTTTTTTAATGAAGATAGATTTAGATGGAATGAAAATTTGGTCTAAAAACTTTTACCACGAAGGTAATTTATCAATTGATTTTCAGGAATTAGCAGCAGTCAAAGAAAAAGAAGATGGTCATTTCATTGCAGTTGGTACAACAAATTATGGAGGTGAAACGTATCGTGGTTTTGTTTTTGAAACATACGAAAACGGAAATTTAGTTTGGTTAAAACGTTTCAACGAGCCAAGTATTTTTAATGACTTAATGATTGCATCAGATGGATTGTTGATTCGTTGTTTTACTCAGTCTGCAAATCTTATTAAAACTAATTTTTCAGGAGATTTTATTTGGGGAAAACGTTATTTTGATGAAGACCAAGAGTTTTATGTTTTCCCAAAACTAACAAAGTTTTCTGATGGTGATTTTGGACTTTGTGGTTCTAGTTTTTCTTCTGGAAGCTTCGTAAAAATTAATTCTTCAGGTGCTGTTCAATTTGATGCTGCTATTTTTGGAAGAGCAAATATGATGGTAGAAAACACCAATCACAATGTTTCGGTTTTAAACATTGGTCCTGTTTATGGAGTTAAACAATTAGGTCTTTTTGATAAACATTTTGCTGTTGCCATTATTGATTCTTTGGATAATAATTTAGACTTTCTTTCTGAAAGCTGTCTATGGGATATCAATCCTCAAATACAAAATGGAAGTTTCACTAATTACGATGATACTTTATTGACAAGCGGCGAGATAACTGTTTATGATGCGATGATGGAATTGTTTAGTTCATCCTTTGAGCAAGAAGAAGCTTGTGTGATTTTCTTGGGTGATGTTACTGAACAATCGAAGGCTTCATTTCAACTTTATCCAAATCCTACTTCATCGAATTTAATTGTTAGAACGGAAGCTTTTCTAGGAAATGAATTTCAAGTGTGCGATCAGCAAGGCAGACTATTGATAACAGGAATTTTAAACCAAACACTAAATTCAATTGATGTTTCAAGTTTAAAAACAGGAGTTTATTTCCTAAAATCAGGAGTTGAAGTTATGAGTTTTATAAAAGAGTAAGATTACTTTACAATCCTAATTTCATCTATAAAAGTCCAAGGTTGGTGACCTTCGCCAGCCAAGCCAGGATCGATTATAGTTTTTGAATGAATGGTGATTCGAAGTTTTGAAACCTTTCTAGAAAATGGAACAAACTGATTTGATTCGATAAATGAAACTTGCGAATTAGTTTTGTTTCCAAAAATAGTTTTTGATTTTTTTCCTTCTGATTTACTAACAGTTATCGAGGTTGGCAAATGAATCCAAGAACCTTCATCTTTTAAAAATGACAATTCAAGACCTTTGATTTTTTGTGGTTTTAATAAATCTATTTCTATAATTATTTCAGAAGTATCATAACCCAACCATTCATTTCCTTTCCAAGGGAGCGCACCATAGTTTCCATCCACCAAGGTTAAATCTCCGTTGTTGTAACGTTGATTCGGTAAGGTTATTAGTTTCACAGGTAAACCTAAAGTCGGCGAGTTTTTAATTATTATTTTTTCAGTGATTTGTGTTTCACCTGAAGTGAATTCTATTGCATCTTCTTGCGGCTTTTGACTTCTGTTAATTGCAATGGAGGAGTTTGCTTTTAAATTGTTTACAAAATTTTCTGGTGTTTTCTTAACCTTAAATTCTTCATTTCGTTTGGAATTTATTTGAACAGCAATTCCTTCATTCGTTCTCGTAACTTGTGTACTTGCAGCAAGAAAAGTTTTGGAGTAATTAACTTTTCGCTTCTCCAATAAAGGTAAATGATAGTTAATTAAATTGTTTTCAAATGTTTCGAAGTTAGGTTTATTTTGACACCACAAAACCTGACTCAATGCAATTGCTCGTGGATAAACCATATATTCGACTTTTTGAAAATCAGCAATATATTCCGTCCAAAGATTGGCTTGTCCACCTAAGATATACGCAGCTTGTTCGGGCTTCATGTCTTTAGGAATGGGATTGAAATCGTACACTTTTTCGAGTGATGTATAACCACCAAAAGCTAGAGGTTCCGCTTTTCCACGTCCTTGATAATGATCAAAATAGCAATGCGAGCCAGGAGACATCACAACTTCATGTCCTTGTTTTGCAGCTTCTGCACCACCTTCAAAACCTCGCCAAGACATAACAGCAGCATTGGGTGAAAGTCCACCCTCTAAAATCTCATCCCATCCGATAAGTTTTTTTCCATTGGCTACAAGAAATTTATCCATTCGCTGAACGAAATAACTTTGCAATTCATGTTCGTCTTTGAGTTTTTTTTCTTGAATAATACGTTGACATTTCTCACATTTTTTCCAGCGATTTTTTGGTGCTTCATCTCCTCCTATATGTACAAATTGACTTGGAAATAAAGTAATAACTTCAGATAAAATAGCTTGTAAGAATTGAATTGATTCTTCTTTTGCACAAAAGATATCATCAAAAACACCCCATAATCCTTCCACTCCTTGTTGTTTCCCTGTGCATGAAAGTTCAGGATATGCTGCTAGTGCTGCTCTTGCGTGACCAGGCATTTCAATTTCAGGAACGATGGTGATGTATCTTTCTGCCGCGTATTTTACAACCTCTTTAATTTCTTCTTGTGTATAAAATCCACCGTAGCGTTTTTTCTCATAAGTTCTTGGTGAGGTGGTGTAATGATTTTCAACTGTACTATCACGCCAAGCACCAATTTCCGTAAGTTTCGGATATTTTTTGATTTCAATTCTCCAACCTTGATCGTCGGTTAAATGCCAATGAAAAGTATTGAATTTGTAAAGTGCCATTAAATCGATGTAGCGTTTAACCTCTTCTACTGTGAAAAAATGTCGTGCCACATCTAAATGCAAACCTCGCCATTTAAAATTGGGATAATCACTGATGTAACACTTGGTAATTGTTGGTTCATTGTTCTTATTTTCAATTAGTTGCATTAAAGATTGTAAAGCATAAAAGCAAGAACGTTCACTTGAGTAAGAAATCAAAATGGTTTTTGTAACACTCAAAGTATAAGAATCTTCAATGGCATTTTTCAATTTTTTGAATTGAATCATTGGATTTTCTTTCGTCACAAACACGCGCATTTGGTGATTAATATCCAATAAATAACTTAACTGATTATACAGGTTTTTGGGTAAATTAGTGGTGTCAACTCCCAATGATAAAGGAATACCGGGCAGTGCGCTCTCGGAATCAAGATTAGGTGTTACATACGTTACAGGCGTTGGAATTACAGGGCAATTTTTTTGAGTAAAAGAAATAGAACTTAAACTTCCAAATAGTGCAATTAGTAGAAATAATTTTTTCATGTGATAAAAGTATATAACAAATAGAATATTGATTCTATTTTGATTATTCCATACAGTAAACCAAATGATATGCTGGAGAGTATCCTGCCCATATGCCTAGTGCACCACCACTGATATTTGTTTTAGCGTTAACAGGAGTTGCAAATGGGTTACCTGAATTTTCTAATTGTTCTCTTTTTAAGCGAAAGAAATCATATGAGTCCTGATCCATTTTGGATATTTTTACTAAAACAGAATCTCCTCTTCTGAAATAGCGTTTATAGTCATCGTTTATTGTGCTATCTTTTTTTTTCTGAGGATTTCTAAAGGTTAAATCTATTGTTAAACCGTCAAAATACCGATCTCTAAATATTCTTCCACCACCATTTCCAACTCGATAAGTATAATCTAGAGGTTCTCCATTCATTTGTGTATTTATTCTTCTGGAATCATACTTGTATGCATCAAATTTCCCAATTGGATCTGATAGTTTTGCTTTTATTAGTCCATATTCAACAGATCCCTCCTCGAAAACCCATTGAAGAGAATTCAAACTTGTCGGCTGTAAAATAGAGGTGGTTGCATTATACGTTTTACCTTTGTGTAAAATTAATAATTCATAGTTTTTTCCCACTTCACCTTTCAATGTTGAAGAAGAATAGACTTTTATTGGTAATTGTTGTACTTCATCGTATTCGACACGCAACATTTCTGCAAATCTAATTTGCGTTGAAACTGGAAATTCACTCAATAATCGATATTCTAACAAAGTTGTGTCCCCACCAACAATAATTTTCACTTCAGCATCAGCAACAAATGATTCTATATATGTTTCAGCATAAGATTCTGCATACACATTAGCTGCTTGAGATAATAAAATAATAGGATGACCATCAGTTTCTATATTTCCATCTACAACTAATTCAGATTTATAGCCAGGAATATCAATATTGACTTCTTTAGTGCATGAAATCGATAGGGTTAAAAAGAATATTATAATATTTATTTTTTGCAAAGCTTTATTTTATACGATTTAGCCCCATTGCCTTTAACATCCAGGTCGGAAGGGATTTTCCAGGTTTTCTATTTTTCAAATTAATGTACCATCCTATTTTTTTTATTACTGGAACTTTGTGCGTTTCTACAAACTCAATGAGTGTTCCATCTGGATCTTCAATGTAAGAAAATCTACCACCAGCTTCACCCATATCAAAGGTATCGGAGCTGTCAACAGTAAATTGAAATCCTTTTGCTTCACATTCTTTGCGTAATTGCTCCATTCCTTGAATATCAAAACACAAGTGAATGAAACCCCAATCTCCCCAGAATCTGTTTTCAAATATTTTTCGGCAATCACCTTGATCAATAGCTTGTACTAATTCAATTTCTGTTGGACCAAGTAATTTTGCAAAAGCACCGATTCTTTCACTACTGTGTGATAAACGTACTCTTCTAAATTTTTTTTTACCACCATTTACAGCGTTTAAATCTACAAATTCATCTGTTTCATCAAAGTCAATTTTATCGTATCCTAGAATATCTTTATATAATATCAAAGACTTATCAATATCAGATACTCCAATTATAGCACCGCCAACTCCACCACAATTTGAAGGGTGATTTGTTTTTGTAAACCAGCCCTTTCCTTCAATTATTTGGAAAATATTTCCATTAGGATCTTGTACAAAATAGGAGAGTTCACCTGCTGGATTTTTTTCTGGTGCGTTTAGTAGGTTGGCTCCATTTTGCTTCATGTAATCATAAGAATTTTGTACATTTCGCGATTTTACTTTACATGAAAAAATACCATAATCACCCAGTTGAATATCGAATTTTGCTTTTTCTGTATCTCGACTTGTGAACTGCCAAATTTCAAATCCGCCACCACCATCCATACTCAAAGCAAGGGTAGCAGTTCTATTGTGAACTTCACCACCAGTGTAGTTAATCATTAAAGGAGCTGGTGCAGCTTCTTCAAAAATTCTGACATCAATACCAAACATTATCCGGTACCAAGCCCAAATTTCTTTCACATTGGGAACGCCAATTCCCATTTGTTGTATTCCCGAGATTATTTTTTCCAAGCAATTTAATTTTAAACAAAAATAGAAATTCAAACGAAAAAATAACAAATTAATTTAACATCATTATTTTTTCTAATTTAGTAAAAATGTAAATTGTATTCCATGAATTTCTTAAAGGCAAACGTAGCAACTATTTTAATTAGTATTTCGGTAATAATAACTGGATATATACTAGGTAATTCTTACCTTTCAAAAGGCAAAGCAGACCCTGTTATAAGTGTAACAGGATTAGGTGAAACAAGTTTCGATTCAGATTTAATTGTGTGGAGAGCAAATTTTTCAAAAAAGAATTTTGATTTAAAACAAGCATATTCAGAGTTGAATGCAGATGTTAGAAAAGTAAAATCTTATTTAAAATCTAAAGGTATTCCAGAGTCAGATATTGTATTTGAAGCCGCAGATATTCAAAAAGAATTTAGTTATGAGTACGATGATAATGGTAGTGTTAGAACTTCCTATTTTACAGGATACAATTTAACACAAGGCGTGAAAGTTCGATCTAAAAATGTTGAATTAGTCGAAAAAACCTCACGAGAGGTATCTCAATTGATAGATGCAGGAATTGAACTTAATTCTTTTGCTCCTGAATATTATTACACAAAACTAGCTGAGTTAAAATTAAAAATGATTGAACAAGCAACAAAAGATGCTTTTAATAGAGCCGAGAAAATTGCTGAAAATGCAGGTGGATCATTAGGTAAATTAAAAACAGCTGAAATGGGAGTTTTTCAAATCACAGCTGAAAATTCGGCTGATGAATATGAATGGGGTGGTAGCTTTAATACAACATCTCGTCGCAAAACAGCAAACATTACGATGCGACTAAAATATGAAATTGATTAGTACAAAAAGGTATTTGAATATTAAACGATTTCAACCTAAAACTTCAAAATATTCAAGGAATTATTTTCAATTTCAATTTAGAATGTAGTTAGAATAACCTTTGCAGGTACTATTCTCAATCAAATTATTCAATTTATTTTTTTGCATTGATTATTACTCTTTTTGATTAATAAAATTCCAAAAATAATTTCTCTTTTCCCTATTAATTTCTATTGATTGGGAAAAAACTAAATAATGATAAAATAAACTTAATTTATTTGCTATAAACATGTACTTTTTTAATGATAAGATACAAGTAACTTTTAAAATAAAACTATTCCCAAACATCAATGCAATAAACTTCGTCCCTCTTTTTTGAAACGTATAAAGTTTGATAGTTGCTAAAATCATCCTTTTTATAGGTGTAGACATAAATTGAATCACCCATTTTTGATAGTTCAAACCAATCGGGATCCATGGAATTAGAAGTGGCATCCACTTCGGTTATTGAGAGAATACCCACTTCATATTTTTGTTGTTTTAAAATTCTATTCAATTCAGCATCACAAGTTTTAAAATGAAGATAGATTGCTACATCAATTATTGGAAAAATTTGATCTTGGGCTTCTAATACAACGGTACATTTATTTGGAATCCCCATAAAAATTGCTTCATAAATTTCTTCATTTGTGCGGGGTTCTAAAGATTTTGAAATTTTTGAATAGGATTTATAAATAAAGTTAAAGCCTGAGTAAATTCCAATACCTAAACCTAAAAAAGAAAGTATCAATGAAAAGTAGAAAAAAGACATTTTCTTTTTTAGGATTGCTATAAAAAACAGAAAAATTGAACCAACAATTAATACTGAGGAAATTATTCCAAATAAGAGTAGTAATTTCATTCGTGTCTTTTATTTCAAAGGTAAAAAAGAAAATACAAATAGAATTTTAAAGAATATTGTAGAATACATATTTTTCAAAGCGTTTTAAAATCACTATCTTTGCAATCAAATTTAGATAAAACATGGCAACAAATCGCACATTTACAATGTTAAAACCAGATGCAATCGAAAGCGGTAACATCGGAAATATCCTACAAATGATTACAGATGCAGGATTCACTATCAAAGCAATGAAATACACTCGTTTGAGCGAAGACCAAGCGAAAAAATTCTACGAAGTACACGCTGAGCGTCCATTCTACGGAGAATTGGTTGAATATATGACTTCTGGTCCAATCGTTGCAGCAATACTTGAGAAAGAAAATGCAGTAGTAGATTTCAGAGCTTTAATCGGTTCTACAGATCCAGCAGATGCAGCTGAAGGTACTATCCGTAAAGCATACGCTGAGAGTAAAGCTAAAAATGCCGTTCACGGTTCAGATTCTGACGAAAATGCTGCAATCGAAGGTGAATTCCATTTTTCAGCTGCTGAGATTTTCTAATAGTTTAGACTACTTTTATAGAAATAGGACCGCTCGATGCGGTCTTTTTTATTAATATAAATTAGGAGGTTAAAAAATCTAGTTTCAAAATTGTTAGCATTTTTAAATTGAATTTAAGCTGAAGTTAAAAATGATAAAACAAATAATAGCCGAAAAAAACAAAATTTAAAGCCTTGACTTTTTTAGATTCGCTGCTACTTCGTGGTGTTTCTTTTTTGTCAAGAAAAAAAGAAAAGTATAAAAAACGATTTTTAATTCTTGAAACTCTAAAATTTATTGAGAAAAGAAAATCTGAGAATTTAAATTTGAAATTAAAAATTTTTCATGAAAAACCTTGAAGCAATTGAAAAACGCCGAACTTTCGGTATTATTTCTCACCCAGATGCTGGTAAAACTACTTTGACAGAAAAACTTTTGCTTTTTGGTGGCGCAATCCAAACTGCTGGAGCAGTGAAAAATAATAAAATCAAAAAAACGGCGACTTCTGATTTCATGGAAATTGAAAAACAAAGAGGAATTTCTGTTGCTACTTCCGTTATGGCTTTTGAATACAATGAAAAACAAATAAACATTCTCGACACGCCAGGTCACAAGGATTTCGCAGAGGATACTTTTAGAACTTTAACAGCAGTTGATAGTGTAATTTTAGTAATTGACTGTGCAAATGGTGTTGAAGAGCAAACGAAAAAACTGATGGAAGTTTGTCGTATGCGTAAAACACCAGTGATTATTTTCATCAATAAAATGGACCGAGATGGTAAAGATCCATTTGAATTACTTGATGAATTAGAGAAAACACTCGATATCAATGTTCGCCCTTTAACTTGGCCAATCGGAATGGGAGATCGTTTTCAAGGGGTTTATAATATTTATCAAAAAGGCTTGAATTTATTTTCAGCTAATAAGACTAAAATATCTGACGATGTGGTTTCCATTTCTGATATCAATGATGAAGCATTAGACGAAATTGTTGGTGAAAAACCGGCTGAAGAATTACGTGATGAACTTGAAACAATTGAAGGAGTTTATAATCCCTTTGATCGAGAAAATTATTTGGCAGGTGATGTTGCCCCTGTTTTCTTTGGTTCTGCTGTTAACAATTTTGGTGTTCGCGAATTATTAAATACCTTTTGTGAAATTTCACCTTCTCCGCGAGGTAGAGAATCTGACAAAAGAAAAGTGGAACCAAATGAAGATAAATTCAGTGGTTTTGTATTTAAAATACATGCTAATCTAGACCCAAAACACCGCGACAGAATTGCTTTCTTGCGTGTCGTTTCAGGTAAATTTGAACGCAACACTTTTTATTATCATGTTCGCAATGAGAAAAAGATGAAGTTCCCTAATCCAACTTCGTTTATGGCACAAGATAAAAGTGTAATTGATGAAGCTTATCCGGGCGATGTAGTTGGATTATACGATACAGGGAATTTTAAAATTGGTGACACAATGACGGAAGGTGAAGTTATGATGTACAAGGGAATTCCCAGTTTCTCACCTGAAATTTTTCAAGAATTGGAGAACCTAGATCCAATGAAAACCAAGCAATTGGAAAAGGGTATTCGTCAATTAATCGATGAAGGAGTGGCGCAATTATTTATCCAACAGCCAGGTAATCGAAAAATAGTTGGTACTGTTGGTCAATTACAGTTTGAGGTAATTAATCATCGTTTGATTCATGAGTATGGTGCTAATTGTCGTTTTGTTCCAAGAAATTACTTCAAAGCTTGTTGGATTACGACTGACAATCAAGAACAATTAGAATCATTCAAACGCGCTAAATCAAATTACTTAGCCTTAGACAAAGATAATAATTTAGTTTTCCTTGCTGAAACTACCTTCTTATTGCAAATGGCAGAAAAAGATTATCCAGATTTAACTTTCCATAAAACATCAGAGTTTATGCTCGAAGTGTAGATAGTTTTTTGATGCTAATTTGTTTTGATGTTCGAATGTGATTAGTGGTGTTCCTTTTTCGTAACTATTTTCATTAATTGAAATCACTCATAAGATATGACAAAAATGTCTTCATCTTTTAGTTTGAAGAATTTTTTTGATCGAGCATATGCTTCTAAGCTATTCAAATCATTTAACATTTTCAATTCTTTTCTAGTTTCATTTAATTGACTTGTCATTTCTATTTTTTGATCTTTAATCTTGTTTAGTTTATTTTTTTGTTTCATCAACATGAAAATATCCATATCATCCAAAAAAAGAAAGTAAACGATAAAGACAAAGAAAGTAATAAAATACTTGTTTCTGATGTACTTGCTAGCAAAGAATAACTTTAATTTTTTCATATTCAAAACTGCAAAAAAAAAAGAAACCAATACGGTTTCTTTTTTTTAATTTATTAAGATAAGAGTGTTATTATTGCTCTATACAACTTTTCATTTTTTCTTCATAAAATGTAATGAAGTCTTTATCATCTCCAAACCATTCTTTAATCTTATTCAACAATAAGCAAGAATTGGTATTATTTTTTTCAATAGTTGGAAGAATTTGAGCAGACAACAATACGCCTGTTTTTAATGCTAATTTATCAGCTTCTGTGAACTTATCAATATTTTTTAATTTCAATATGTTTGGAATTTCAACTTTCCAGATTGAATTTGCTGTTTTGGTGTCTTTCGCTTTAAATCGTATTGCAGCTTCAAGAAATTTTACAGCAATTTGACTTTTAGTGATCGAAAGATATAGATCAATTCCTTCTTTCAATTCATCTAATAAAATTAATTCTTTGCTAGGATTTCCTTGATAAAATGAGGGATATCCATATTGATTTTCTAATTTGAATAAAATTTCATTATTCAAAATTTCGGTTTGAAAATTATTCAGCCACATTTTATGAACAGGAACATAAAAAATTCCATTTTGATCCATTTCTATTGCAGAGGCTACTGCATTAATTGCTTCATCATAAGGTTCGTTAATTAGTGGGTCTTTAATATCTTTTCTGTACATACCATAATATCCTTTAGCCAAGAATATAGTTGGAGTTGGATCACCCGCAAATTTGGGTTTTACTACATAATCAGCAGATTTTTTAACCAATTTAACAAAATTACTATCAGCATGTATTTGGGTTAATTCATCTAAATTATTAGTAACAGTTATGAATGCTTCTTCCTCAACTTCAATATCTGTTTCCTCTTCTTCAAATTCACCATTTTTGAGTTTTACCTTTACAGAATAAGTTGTTGTAACAGTAACATCGTAATTACCAACTTTTTTAAATTTTAATTCAACAGAGGGTGAATTTAATGTACCACCAATTACTTCCCAATCTTTATCTTGAATACCTGAGATAGTCCATAAAGTCCCAATTTTTTTTGTTCCAGCTGGAATAAAAGTAGCGTCCAACTTAACCGTGTTGTTACCAGGACTGTCATCCTCTTCATCTAGCGTTAAAATTCTTTTGTTGGATTTCATACTTAATGAAGGTTTTTGTCCAAAAGAAACTCCAGTCAATAAAGTGATTGTAAGTAACAATGTCAGACGAAATAGTAAAGTAGTTTTCATGTTTTTCAATTTTAATACTTTGCGGTTTTCAATTATTGTGCCGAATTTACAAAATTATTCGTGGCTTTGAATAAGTAGGTTCAATATATCTTGTGCTGCCTTTGCAATTTTAGTACCTGGACCATAAATACCAAATACTCCAAGCTCATATAAAAAGTCATAATCTTGTTGTGGAATCACCCCACCAGCAACTACCATAATATCGGATCTACCCATTTTTTCTAATTCAGAAATTACTGAGGGCACAAGGGTTTTATGTCCTGCAGCCAAAGATGATACACCTAAAATATGTACATCGTTTTCAACTGCTTGTCGCGCTGCTTCTTCTGGAGTTTGAAATAAAGGACCTATGTCTACATCAAAACCAATATCTGCAAAGGAAGTTGCAATTACTTTTGCTCCACGGTCGTGGCCATCTTGTCCCATTTTTGCAATCATAATTCGCGGACGACGACCTTCTAGTTTAGCGAAAGTTTCAACCAATTCCATTGCTTTTGCAAAATCTTCATCTTTCATAGCTTCTTTTGAATAAACACCACTGATTGAACGAATTGTAGCAGTATAACGACCGTAAACATTTTCAAGAGCGGTAGAAATTTCACCTAAAGTACAACGCGCTTGTGCACAACGAACGGCTATTTCTAATAAATTTCCAGTAGAATTTCTTGCTGCATCCTCCAATTCTTGTAATAATACTTTTACGTTTTCGCTATTGCGATTCGATTTAACTTCTTGCAAACGTTTGATTTGGGAATCTTTCACTTTTGCATTGTCCACTTCCAAAATCTCGATTTGTGAAGCTTCATTGTGTTCAAAGCGATTTACGCCAACGATTATATCTTTTCCAGAATCAATGCGTGCTTGTTTTCTTGCCGCAGCTTCTTCAATGCGCATTTTTGGAATTCCAGTTTCAATAGCCTTCGCCATTCCACCCAATTCTTCCACTTCTTGAATCAATTTCCAAGCTTCGTTTACCAATTCATTCGTCAACGATTCGACATAATAACTGCCAGCGTAAGGATCAATGAAACGTGTTATCCCAGTTTCTTGCTGTAAATAGATTTGTGTATTTCTTGCAATTCGTGCAGAAAAATCTGTCGGTAAAGCAATTGCTTCATCCAATGCATTTGTGTGCAAAGATTGTGTTCCTCCTAATGCTGCAGCTAAAGCTTCAATGCAAGTTCTAGCTACGTTATTAAAAGGATCTTGTTCGGTTAATGACCAACCTGAAGTTTGACAATGCGTGCGTAAAGCCAATGATTTTTGACTTGTTGGATTGAATTCTTGTACCAATTTCGACCATAACAAACGACCTGCGCGCATTTTGGCAATTTCCATGTGGTGGTTCATTCCGATTGCCCAGAAAAAACTTAAACGTGGAGCAAATTCATCAATTTTTAAACCTGCTTTCAATCCAGTGCGAATGTATTCCAAACCATCAGCTAAAGTGTAGGCCAACTCAATTGCAGCCGTTGCTCCCGCTTCTTGCATGTGATAGCCCGAAATTGAAATCGAATTGAATTTGGGCATTTTTTGCGAGGTAAATTCAAAAATATCCGCTATAATTCGCATCGAAGGCGTTGGAGGATAGATGTACGTATTTCGCACCATGAACTCCTTTAATATGTCATTTTGAATTGTACCAGCTAGTTCTGAAATAACCACATTTTGTTCGATTGCAGCTGCAATATAGAAAGCCATAATTGGTAAAACAGCACCGTTCATTGTCATCGAAACTGACATTTCTCCTAGTGGAATTTGATCGAATAATATTTTCATATCTTCGATGGAATCGATTGCAACTCCTGCTTTTCCAACATCACCAACTACACGTTCGTGGTCAGAATCATAGCCTCTATGCGTCGCTAAATCGAAAGCTACTGAAAGACCTTTTTGACCGGCAGCAAGATTTCTTCTATAAAATGCATTTGATTCTTCAGCTGTTGAAAATCCTGCGTATTGGCGAATGGTCCACGGTTTTGAAACATACATTGAAGCGTAAGGTCCACCTAAAAAAGGCGCAAAACCCGAACGATATTTTGTATGAATAAAATTAGCAGTGTCTTCTTTGGTATAACTTGGTTTCAGCGTTATTTTCTCTGCCGTTTCAAAAGTCGGTTCGTTTTTGGATTCCGTTTTTAAAGCTTTAAACGAATAGTTAGAAAAGTCAATTCTATTCATGAATTTCAAGTTGTTTTGAGTGATGATGATACCATTTTTAAGCGTTGAACAAATTTAGGATTTTATATTTATTAAAACTTTATTACTTCACTGATGATTCAATTCCCAAAATCAAATTATGAATTACCTTAATGTGAATTTCTTGTGCTCTATCAGCGTAAGTTGAATGAGGTGCACGAATTTCTAAGTCAGCTAATTGCGCCAATTTACCACCGTCTTTTCCTGTTAAAACAATGGTTTTCATTCCTAGTTTTTGCGCAATTTCTACTGCACGAATGACATTTGCCGAATTTCCTGAAGTTGAAATACCGAGTAAAATATCGCCTGATTTGCCTAGTGCTTCTACATACCGAGAAAAGATAAAATCATAACCATAGTCATTTGCGACACAACTAATATGTGTTGGATCTGAAATTGAAACAGCAGCAAGCGCTTTTCGGTCACCACGAAAACGTCCACTCAATTCTTCTGCAAAGTGCATTGAATCAGCCATCGAACCACCATTACCACAACTAATAATTTTATTTCCTGAAATAATTGCTTCACTCATCCATCGAATTGCTTCAGCAATTTTGGAAAAATTTTCTGCAGTTTGAAATTGCTCCAAAACAAGCTGTGATTCTTGAAATTCTTGACGGATTTGTTCTTCGAGTTGCATCATCTTTTTTTGATATCAAATGTAGTATTTTTTAATTTTTAGAAATCAAGTTGTATTTCTGTTTTATAAATTCAATAATAATTTCAAACACAATTTTAATCCTTTTAGGATAGATTTTACTTAAGTGTATCAAAAGCACCAGCAATATGTTCCAGATTTGTACGGTAATTATTGTGTACAATTGAAATAATATCAAATCGAACATCTTTATCAATATGATTTTTCTGTACGTAATAATCAGCAACTGTAATAATTTGTCTTTGCTTTGATTTAGTAACAGCCCGCCAAGGTTCACCAATTTCAGCAGTATTTCTTGCTTTTACTTCAACTACTATTAATTCATTTTCTTTTTCTGCAATGATATCAATTTCATACTTTTTAAAACGCACATTTCTTTCCACTATAGAATAACCATTTTGAAGTAAAAAATTCGTTGCAAAATCTTCACCCCATTTTCCTAATTCGTCCTTTGTCATATAATTTTTACTTTAAGGTAAGAATAAAGTTGATTTAAAATAAAGTGATTTGATAAAAATGTGACTCTTTGAACGAAAGAAAACTATATTAATAGAATATCTATCAAAAGAAATAACTAAAAGTACTATTTCTTAAACACAAAATATTGTAACATCATTCCCTCATAAAGTCCAAGTACCCTAAATTCCTTCAGCCCGGTTGGAGTCCTAAAGTCCGTTATTTAAAACACCAAAACATTTTCCAACATTGCTCTGTACTTGTCATTAAAAAAATCATGACCACAATCAATTTCAATTATCCTTGATTCTTGTTTAATCCGTTTAGCAAAGGAGTAAGCTTGAGCAGGACGTATGACTTGATCGAATTTTCCCATAATGATTTTAAAGGGAATTTTATAGTTTTCGAGTGCTTTTGAGATTTCTGCTTCGTCCGGTTGGACAAATCGAAATCCTCTCCAAGTTTTAGAAGCACGCTGAAATGTTTCGGGATTAGCCGTAAGATTTTCCATGAATTGATAGACTTTTGGTCTTACCAATCTTAGTTTTTTACCTATGTAAGCAAATTTCATTATTGATTTTGGATTACTTTCCCAACTACTAAATAACTTTCTTGCCCATTTTTTTCTGGATGTTCTATTGTAGAAGCTATTATTGTCCATTCCGTCGGGTGAAATCAATTGAACGCTTATGATTCGTGGAGCATAAAGTGGTAGAATGGAAAGAACAAAACGTCCACCTTGTGAAAATGCAAGCGTGTGAAATTTCTCTACTTTTTCTCTCTCTAAAAGCAAGTCAATTAGAGCTTTAAACTCGTGAACTTGTAATGGGTTTTTCTCAATTCGACTTTCTGGAAAATGAGAATTTCCGTGGTAAAATAAATGAAGTGAAATTATGGTGCGATTTTCGTTGGCTAAAAACTCAAAATCATAAGGTGATTTACTGTGCCCATGCATACAAAAAATAACATTCGGTCCTGTTCCTTTCACAAAGTATTCCAATTGCAAATCTTCGTAATTAATGATTTTTTGAATCACGGTAAACGTTTTATATTATTTTTAGCCCAACTATTTTCAGTATCAATTTTCAATATTTCTTCATAGAAATAACGTGCCTTTAAATAATCACCTCGATTATGTGCTGTAAAAGCCTTTGCTGAAAGCTCGTCTAGCTTAATTATTTTCAAATTATCATTACCGCAAAGGGATGCTTCATCGTAGTAAATAGTTTTGAGATAATACGCTTTAGCTATTTCTGTGTCGCCTTTCTCGTGCCAAGAAATTCCCTTCGAACAATTCCATTGAGCTGACCACGGAGTGTAATAAAGAGAAATAACTGATAAAACGAATAAACTAACTACAAAAAATTGAACCATTTTAACGTAAGTAGTTTTGTAGAAAGCAATTAATACACCAAGTAGAAAACCCGATAAAAGAGCTATAGTTGCAACATTCCATCCACCAAAACGATTCATATATTCGCAAAATGGAATAAATAAAAGCATCACTAGTAAGGCTATATTTTTGGTAACTATCCTAAAGCGATTATCAATAAAAGTTTTAGCGAAAATAAATCCAAAAAAAGCATAGTTTACACCTGAAAGTCCGATTCCTGCATCATTGGAAAATGCCAATTGAAAGGCAGAACTAATTGTAGATGCAATCAATCCAAAAAGAATGAAATTTTTAGTCCCAATTCTTCGTTCAAGATAGGTTCCTAATAATAAAAAACTAATAGCATTAAGTAAAAAATGACCTATTTCATAATGTACAAAACTATTTGTAACGATTCCCCAATAGTGAAAATTGTAAATGTCAATCGCAACCGGAGCACCGAAATAGGTTAAAATTTCATTCGAAACTATCTCACCGGTTTTAAAAATATGAATGCCTACAAGTACAATCAGACTATATAAAAGTATAACAAAAGTAAATCGAGCTTGCTTGAAATTTTTCAAAATTGTATTCAGGATTTCTTTCATGCCTCAAATTTAATTGAAATATTACTTTTCATTCTAATTTTAGTTTTAACTTTCTTGAAATTCTTTCTTTTTAAATTATAACTCAATCTTGATTTTTAAGTCGTCAAAGCTCAATGCTCAAAAGTTGTTAAAAACATTGCTTTTTTTTGGTAGTAATTTAAGCTATAAAGGTTAAATTTGTGCTCAATTTACGGTAAACAATTACCTTAAATAAATGTAAATTGAAACTCCTATGCCAAAAGATTTATCCCTTAAATCAATACTAATTATCGGAAGTGGTCCAATTGTTATTGGTCAAGCCTGTGAATTTGATTATGCAGGATCACAAGCTGCACGTTCTTTGAGAGATGAAGGAATTGAAGTAACTTTAATCAATTCAAATCCAGCAACAATTATGACGGATAAAGTCGTTGCGGATAATGTTTACCTACAACCTTTAGAGCCAGAAAGTATCATTGAAATTTTGAAAAATCACAAAATCGATGCCGTGCTTCCAACAATGGGAGGACAAACAGCTTTGAATTTGTGTATTCAATGTGATGAAATGGGGATTTGGGAAGATTATGGTGTGAAAATCATTGGTGTAGATATCGCTGCAATTGAAATCACTGAAAATCGTGAAGCTTTCCGAGAATTGATGTTGAAAATTGGGGTAGGAATGGCGCCTCAAAAAACGGCGAAATCGTTCCTTGAGGGTAAAGAAATTGCACAAGAATTTGGTTTCCCACTTTGTATTCGTCCGTCTTATACACTTGGTGGTTCAGGAGCTTCGATTCTTCACGAGCCTAAAGAATTTGATAATTTATTAGAAAGAGGTTTGCAATTATCACCAATTCATGAAGTGATGATTGACAAAGCACTTTTGGGTTGGAAAGAATACGAATTGGAATTGTTGCGCGATGCAAACGATAACGTTGTAATTATCTGTTCAATAGAGAATTTTGATCCAATGGGAATTCATACAGGAGATTCAATTACTGTTGCTCCTGCGATGACACTTTCCGACACAACGTTTCAAAAAATGCGCGATATGGCAATTTTGATGATGCGTTCGATTGGGAATTTTGCTGGTGGTTGTAACGTTCAATTTGCTGTATCTCCAGACGAAAAAGAAGACATTATTGCCATTGAAATCAATCCCCGCGTTTCCCGTTCTTCAGCTTTAGCATCTAAAGCAACAGGTTATCCAATCGCGAAAATTGCTTCAAAATTAGCGATTGGTTATCACCTAGATGAATTAAATAATCAAATTACAAAAACAACATCTGCATTATTCGAACCAACTTTGGACTATGTTATTGTGAAAATCCCGCGTTGGAACTTTAATAAATTCCCTGGAACAAATCGTCAATTAGGTTTACAAATGAAATCTGTTGGTGAGGTTATGGGGATTGGTCGTTCCTTTCAAGAAGCTTTGCAGAAAGCTTGTCAATCATTAGAGGTGGATAGAAATGGTTTAGGTGCTGATGGACGTGAATTAACCAACCAAAATGAAATTCTTTATTCGTTAGAGCATCCTAGTTGGAACCGTTTGTTTCACATTTACGATGCCATTAAATTGGGTATTCCTTTCAAAACGATTGTCGAGAAAACGAAAATTGATATTTGGTTTTTGAAACAAATTGAGGATTTAATTAAGTTAGAACGTAAAATAGATAAATTCCATATCGGTAACTTACCGAAAGATTTACTGTTTGAAGCCAAACAAAAAGGATATGCCGATCGTCAAATTGCACATTTGGTACGTTGTTTAGAATCAGAAGTTTATAAAAAAAGAACAGATTTTGGAATCAATCGTGTTTTCAAATTAGTTGATACATGTGCTGCTGAGTTTGAAGCCAAAACACCTTATTATTATTCTACTTTTGAATACGAGAACGAAAGCATTGTCACTGACAAGAAAAAAGTTGTTGTTTTAGGTTCTGGTCCAAATAGAATAGGGCAGGGGATTGAGTTTGATTATTCGTGTGTTCACGGTGTTTTAGCTGCGAAAGAATGTGGATTTGAAACGATTATGATCAACTGTAATCCGGAAACTGTTTCTACAGATTTTGATACAGCTGACAAATTATACTTTGAACCTGTTTTCTGGGAACATATTTACGACATCATTCAACACGAAAAACCAGAGGGTGTAATCGTTCAGTTAGGTGGTCAAACAGCATTGAAATTAGCTGAGAAATTAACCCGAATGGGAATTAAAATTTTGGGAACAAGTTTTGACGCTTTAGATTTAGCTGAAGATCGAGGTAGATTCTCAAAATTATTGGAGAAAAACAATATTCCTTTCCCTCAATATGGAGTTGTTGAAAGCGCTGAACAAGCTTTAGTATTGGCAGATGATTTAGGGTTTCCTTTATTAGTTCGTCCTTCCTATGTTTTAGGAGGACAAAAAATGAAAATTGTCATCAATAAAAATGAATTGGAACATCACGTGGTTGACATTTTAAATGAAATGGGTAACAATCAAATTTTATTGGATCACTTTTTAGGTGGTGCGATTGAGGCTGAAGCTGATGCAATTTGTGATGGTGAAAATGTATATATCATTGGAATTATGCAACATATCGAGCCAGCTGGAATTCACTCAGGTGATTCGTATGCGGTGTTGCCTCCATACAATTTGGGAGATTTTGTTATGACTCAAATTGAAGATATTACTCGTAAAATCGCAGTTGAATTAAGAACTGTTGGATTGTTAAACATTCAGTTTGCAATCAAAGATGACAAAGTATATGTAATTGAAGCCAATCCAAGAGCATCGCGCACAGTACCGTTTATTGCGAAAGCATACGACGAACCTTATGTAAATTACGCTACTAAAGTAATGTTGGGAGTTAACAAAGTAACGGATTTCAATTTCAATCCACGGAAAGAAGGTTATGCGATTAAGATTCCGGTTTTCTCTTACGAGAAATTTCCAGATGTAAAAAAGGAACTTGGACCAGAAATGAAATCTACAGGTGAAGCCATTCGATTTATCAAAAACTTGAAAGATCCATTTTTCACGAAGATTTATTCGGAGCGAAATATGCATTTATCGAAGTAAAATTTTAATTTTTATTATTTGATAAGGGAAGCAGATATGTTTCCCTTTTTTAATTAGTATTAAACTAAGTTTATAATCAATTTATCTTTTCAACGATTTTAGAATTTTAAAATCTTTTTATATTTTTTATAAATGATTTTTAATTTTAAAAAAAAATAGTAATTTCATTGTCTAAATTATTAAAAACTTAAAATTATAAAATGAGAAAATTTACTTTATTTGCTTCTATACTAATTGCTTCCAACTTCACTTTTGGACAATTATTTTCAGATGATTTCGAAGGCTATGCACTCGGTTCTTACATTGGTCCTCAATCAACAAATTGGTCAACTTGGTCTGGAACTGAAGGAAATACTGAAGATGTAAAAACAACCGACGTTCAAGCTTTAAGTGGTGCGCAATCAATTTATTTTGCCTCAACAGCAGCTAATGGCGGACCACAAGATGTGCTCTTGAAATTTGGTCAAGTTTACAACAGTGGAATATTCACTCTTGAGAATAATTTCTACATCAATACTGGTAAAAATGGATATTTCAATATTCAAGGAGCTTTAACTGCTGGTACAACTTATACTTTAAATGTAAATATGGATGGAGGAGAAATTCGTATTGACGATGGAACTACAGCAGATTTAGCAGTAGGAACTTACACTCCTGCAACTTGGTTCAATCTTAAAATCGTCGCAAATCTTACCCTTAAAGTTTGGAAAGCTTATGTGAATGATGTACTAATTTCTACTTGGACAAATGGTGTAAATGTAGTAGCTTCAGTGGACTATTATCCGATTCAAAATAGCCAATTCTATGTCGATGATGTAAGTTTTGATCATGAGAATTATACTTTACCAGCATTAAATGCATTGACTTCACAAATCATTACTACAGGTGAAATTTCTGGTCAAACTTTCGCTCCAAAAGTTCGTGTTTTAAATGGTGGAACTACAGCAATCAATTCTTTTGATGTTGATTTTGAATATAATGGTGCAACCTATACAGCTAATGTTTCAGGACAGAATATTGCAAGTTTAGCAACTTATGAAGCAACGTTACCGAATATTACACTTGTACCAGGTAATGGGCTTTACAAAGCTATCGTTTCAAATGTAAATATGGGAATAGATGATATAAGTTCTGACGATACACTTACAAAAGCAATTAATCCAGTCGTTCCAGCTACTGGTAAAATGGTTGTCAGTGAAGAAGGTACTGGAACTTGGTGTCAATGGTGTCCTCGTGGAACTGTTTACATGGACTTATTTACTCAAAAGTATGATGATTATTGGATAGGAATTGCAGTTCATAACAATGATCCAATGACAATTACAGATTACGATGCTGCGTTTGGAAGTTTAATTGCTGGTTATCCAAGTTCACTAGTAGATAGAGGAACCGATGTTGATCCTTCTGGAATGGGACCTCAGTTTTTTGAGCGTTTACAAGTAGCTCCAAAAGCAACAATTGTTAATGGAGCACTTTGGGATGAAACTTCAAGAACATTGAATGTTTCTGTTACAGCTAATTTTACAGCAAATGCAACAAACAGTTATAAATTGGCATGTGTGTTAACTGAAGATGGTGTAACTGGGACTGGTTCAGGTTATAATCAATCAAATTCTTATGCTGGAGGTGCAAATGGAATTATGGGTGGGTTTGAAACTAAACCAAATCCTGTTCCAGCTTCACAAATGGTTTATGATCACGTTGCACGAGCAATTGCTCCAAGTTTTGCAGGTTATACAAACAGCTTTCCTGCAGCGGTAAGCACTGGAGAATCACATACTTTAAATTTCACATTTGAATTACCAACAACTTGGGAAGCAAATGAAATGCACATAGTTGGTTTATTAATTGATCCAGCAGGAAGAATCGATAATGCTGGAAAAGCTACAATTGCTGAGGCTGTAACAAATGGTTTTGTGGATGGAAGTAATGCAGGTTTATTTGAAGCCCTTGAAAATCAATTAGACGCAATGGTAAAGATTTATCCAAATCCAGCAAATTCAAATACTACAATTAGCCTAAATTTAGAAAATCAAGTTCAAGTTGAAATGAAATTGATTGATATTTCCGGAAAAGTTTTGGCTGAAAAAAACTATGGTTCTTTAAATGGAACTTGGTCTGTTAATCTTAACACATCTGCTTTCACTGCAGGAGTATATTTGGTTCAATTTACAATCGATGGTAAAAAAGTTACCAAAAGATTAGTGGTTGAATAATTTAAGAAAACATTATAACCTATTACTTTTAAGAGGCTGTCTATTTTGACAGCCTTTTTCGTTTTAATAATTGGTTTAATTTAATTTTATAAGTTAAGAATATTTGCTTTTTTTCAACTTTAATTTTGTTTTCAGCTAGAAATAAGATATTTTTGATTGAATCTACTTAATTCAAAAACTAATTTTTTCATATAGTGATCAAACATAAAATAGTTTATCTTTTATTTTTTGTACTCAGTGCAATTAATTTATCAGCTCAAAATTCTATTACAGGAATAGTTTACGATGATTTTTCTAATAAACCTTTAGAAAGTGTCAAAATTAAAGTGGTCGGTGTAAACAATGGAGCCATTTCAGATAACAGTGGCCGTTTTAAAATTACAAATATTAGCTCAAATTTCCCAATTAACTTAACGTGCACAATGTTTGGCTACATTCAAGCAGATGTAGTTGTTAAAGATGTAAATGATAGTATAATTATTCGATTAAATCCTGATAATGTTAAAGTTCTTGGAGAAGTTAGCGTTAGAAGTTTTGCAAATGAAAAAGAGAAAGTTTCAGCGCTATCGGTTGAAACAATGTCATTAGCTGAAATAAAAGCAACTCCAGCTTTAGATTTTTATGAAGGATTAAGTCATATGAAAGGTGTTGATTTAACTTCCGCTAGTATTGGTTTTAAAGTAATCAATACACGCGGTTTCAATTCTACGTCACCTGTTCGAACATTACAATTGATTGATGGCGTTGATAATGCTTCTCCTGGACTTAGTTTTTCTTTGGGTAATTTTCTTGGAGCCTCTGAACTAGATCTTATGCAAGTAGATATTATTTCTGGTGCAAGTTCTGCTTTTTATGGTCCTAATGCTTTTAATGGAGTAATTAGTATGAACACAAAGAATCCATTCAAATTTCAGGGATTTAGTGCAAGTGTTAAAGCTGGTGAACGTTTTTTAACTGAGTACGCTGTTCGTTATGCAAAAGCCTATAAATTTAAAAAAGAAAGAGATGTATTTGCTTATAAAGTTAATGTAGCATATATGCGAGCAAATGACTGGGAGGCAAGTAATAGCAATTCTGTAGAAGGATTAGATACTGATATATATAATCCTGGAGGATACGATGCCGTTAATAGATACGGTGATGAAAATCTTTCACCAAATATTAATAATGCATTAGATTTAAGTGCTGTTTGGCAAACTCCTGGTTTAAGACGTTGGCACAGAACGGGATATTGGGAAAAAGATATTGTTGACTACAAAACTGAGAATTTAAAAGCTTCAGGGGCTTTACATTTTATGCTAACTCCGAAAGTAGAAATGATTTTTGCCTCCAATTTTGGAACAGGAACAACAGTTTACCAAGGTGATAATAGATTTAGCTTAAAAGATATTTTGTTTTTTCAAAATCGAATCGAAATTCAGAAAAAAGATGATTTTTTCATTCGTGCCTATGCTACAAATGAGGACGCAGGAAATTCATACGATGCGGTCTTAACAGCTTTTTTATTGCAAGATGCTGCAGCAACTGATGCTAATTGGCAAAATAGATACCGTCAATATTGGTCAAGTCAAATAACAAGTCGAGTAAGAGCATTAGACCCAAGTGTTCAATGGACACCAATTGTTGGTTCACCAGCAGATTATGATGCTATCAATGCGGTTATTGATGCTAATCCAGATTCAATGTTTGTTTGGCACCAAGAAGCAAGAGAATTTGCTGATAGTGAATTCAGTAATTTGGAAATGCAAGATTATTTTCAACCCGGCACTCAACGATTCGATTCACTGCTAGCAGATATAACAAGAAAAACTTCATTTCTTGAGGGTGGTTCAAGAATAGTAGATAAATCAGCATTATATCACATTCATGCAGAGAAAATATTTAATACCTCATTTGCAAAGTTTACTATTGGCGGTAATGGTAGAATTTATACGCCTAAATCAGGAGGATCTCTTTTTAGCGATACAAATGGTGTTCGAATCATAAATAAAGAATTTGGAATTTATGCAGGTGTTGATAAGAAGTTTGCATCTGATAAATGGATTTTAAGAGCAAGTATACGCGTTGATAAAAATCAAAACTTTGACTTTTTACCTTCACCTGCAGCATCTTTAATTTGGCAACCGAATAAGCAACAAACGATTAAAGGAACCGTTACATCAGCAATTAGAAATCCAACATTATTAAATCAATATATGTATTACAATGTTGGAAGAGCCAAATTACTAGGTAATATTAGTGGCTATGACTCACTTGTTACAATAGAGTCAATTCAAAATTGTTACTCAACTTTGATTCCTAATATTGATACTTTAGAGTACTTTAATTTGGATCCAATTGCTCCAGAAAAGGTTTTGTCATTTGAATTTGGTTATAAAGGTTTGTTTTTTAACAAGTTGTACCTGGATCTAGGTTACTATTTTAATCGCTACACAAATTTTATAGGTTATGTAAATGGTGCAGATATTTTTGTCACCCCGAATAGTACAATTATTATTGAAGATGTTTACCGTATAGCCACAAATTCAAAAGAAAAAATAACAACACAAGGAATAACTATTGGATTAAATTTTTATTTAAATGATCATTTAGCTTTAAACGGAAACTACTCATGGAACGAACTGCGAAAAGTATCGAATGACCCTATTATTCCTGCATATAATACACCTGAAAATAAATTCAATTTAGGATTTCAGGGTAAAGACTTAGCAATTAAAAAAGTTAATGGTATTGGATTTAATATAAATTACAAGTGGATTCAAGGTTTTTTATCTGAAGGATCACCCCAATTTACAGGCATTATTCCCTCGTATGGATTGGTTGATGCGCAAGTAAATAAATTGATTGAAAAAGCAAATCTTACGATAAAACTAGGGGCATCAAATATATTAAATAACAAAGTTCTACAAGTGTATGGGGGACCTTTTGTTGGAAGAATGTTTTACATTTCAATTTCTTTTGATACAAATAGTAAAGTTTAATAGCTGTTTAATAAATTATGCTTAATTTTAGTAACATTTAAAAAAAAAATATGAAAAAAACAATTTTACCTTTTATTCTTGCTCTTCTTTCTTACTCCTCTGTTTTTGGACAAAATCAAAGGTTTATCAATGAAGTATTTTCTAGTATTACTGTAGATACTGGTATTGTATACAGTGTAAATAACTCTGTAATTGCTGAATCTGCAGGGTTACCATACGTACAAACAGGTACAATACCACAAGCTCCTGCATTGGTTTTTGATTTTTATCAACCAGTTAATGATACATTGATTGAAAGACCATTAATCATTATGTTGCACACAGGTACTTTTTTACCAATTATTTATAATGGTAATCCAACTGGTTCAAGATTTGATTTTGCAACTTCTCAAATCTGTCAAAGTTATGCAAAAAGAGGATATACAGTTGCAAATTTAGAATACCGTTTGGGTTGGAATCCTGCAGCACCTACTCAAGCAGACAGAGCAGCAAGCTTAATGAAAGCTGTTTATAGAGCAATTCAAGATACAAAAAGTGCTGTTCGTTACTTCAGAAAGGATTATGAGAATGGAAATCAATGGGGAATTGATACATCTAAAATTATTTTGTGTGGACAAGGTTCAGGTGGTTGGATTGCATTGGGATATGCAACAGTTGATAAATTAGCTGAGATTCAATTACCTAAATTTCTTGACGCAAATGCTTTACCTCTTGTAGACACAACAATCATTGGTGATTGGGACGGTATTGGAGGTCAATTTAATATAGAGACAAACTTAGGATATTCAAATGATATTCACATGGTTTGTAGTATGGGTGGTGGAATGGGAGATTTGAGCTGGCTAGAAGCTGGTGATGTTCCTATGATTGCTGTTCATTGTCCAACTGATCCTGTTGCAACTTACACAACTGGTGATGTTGCAATCGCATCTATAGGTATAGTTACAACAGATATTAGCGGTAGTTATGATGTAATGAAAAAAGCAAATTTATTAGGGAATAATACAGTTTTTGATGTTGTAAATGCTAGTAATGATCCATACACGCTTGCAGCAAATGCAGCATCGCAAAACGTTGCAGGTTTGTCAGATATCGGAGGAACTGTAATTGGCGCACCAGTTGATAATGTATTTCCATTTTTAACAGGTAATCCTTTTGAAGGTTCTCCATGGGATTTTTGGGATTCAACAACAACGGTTAATATAGCTTTATCTTTAGGTTTACCTGCAGCTCAAGGTACTCAAGCACATGTCTCAAATCTTCAACAAAATCCTAACATGAGTATGTCAAAATCAATGGCTTACATTGATTCAACTTTAGGTTATTTTTGCAGAAGAATCGTTAGGGGAACGAACCTTGATGGTATCTCAACTATCAATGAAATTGATAATGCAATTTCTTCTATTCAAATTTATCCAAATCCAACTAGCTCTGACGCTATAATTAGTTTTAATCTGAACACTGAATCTTCAGTTATTTTAAAATTAGTTGATCTTTCTGGTAAAACTTTGATTACTAAAAACTTTGGTTTTGTAACAAGTTCAATTACAGAAAACATAAATACATCAAATTTCAGTTCAGGGGTTTACCTAGTAGAATTGAATGTTGGTGGAAATAGAATAACTAAAAGATTAATTATAGAATAACATTGTACTAGTTCTAATAAAATGGCTACATCATTTGATGTAGCCATTTTTATTTCAAGTTATTTGATATTTCTGTGCTTAATTTAAGTTAGTAGCATTTCATTTTAAGACAATATTCACCTAAACCCTAGAAATTAATAATTGTAAGTAACATATTTTTAAATTATGTTTTCTTCCTTTTGTTTTTAATTAAGTGTTTTGCCTGTCTAATACCTATATTTGCATATGCAAACAGTTAAGGAAATTATGGCACCAATTGAAATTGAACTCACTCAATTTGAGAAACATTTCAAAAACACCATGCATTCTGATGTACCACTCCTAGATAAAGTTACACATTATATCGTAAAAAGAAAAGGCAAACAAATGCGTCCGATGTTTGTGTTTTTAACTGCTAAAATGCTTGGTGACATAAATGAAACTACTTTTGATGCAGCATCATTAGTGGAATTATTACATACTGCAACACTAGTTCATGATGATGTGGTTGATGATGCAAATGAACGTCGTGGTTTTTTTTCAGTTAATGCTCTTTGGAAAAATAAAATAGCTGTTTTAGTTGGAGATTATATGCTTTCTCGAATTCTTTTGCTATCAATAGAAAAAAATAATACTGATTTATTGGGAGTTGTAGCTAGAGCTGTCCGAGAGATGAGCGAAGGAGAGTTATTGCAAATTGAAAAAGCACGCCATTTAGATATCACAGAAGAAATCTATTTTGAGGTAATTCGAAAAAAAACAGCATCATTAATCGCAACTTGCTGTGAAGCAGGAGCAATTAGCGTTGGCGCAATAGAGCAACGAGAAACTATGCGTAAATTTGGAGAATTAGTTGGTTTAGCCTTCCAAATTAAAGACGATATTTTCGACTTCGGAAGCCCCGGGAATATTGGAAAACCTACAGGAAATGACATCCGAGAACAGAAAATGACCTTGCCGATCATTTACACCATCAATCATGGCTCAAAAGAAGCGCGTTCGGAGTTGGTGGACATTGTAAAAAACCATAACGAAGAATCAAAATATATCCAAAAAGCGATTCAATTAGTAATCAATAATGGTGGAATTGAATATGCATATCAACGAATGACTGAACTTGCAAACGAAGCATTGACAATCCTTCAGCCACTCCCTGAAAGTGTTGCAAAACGTTCTTTAATTGGATTAGTTCATTACACTATAAATAGAGATAAATAAATATGAAACTTGCACTTTATACCTTTTTATTACTTTTCATTGCTGTTGCTTGTACAGATAAAAACGAGAAAGAAACAACTCAAAAACCAAAAACTGAAAAACTTACTGAAATTAAAAATGGACGTTTTACTGAATGGTATCCTGGTAAAAAACAAATCAAGTTTCAAGGAATGTTGACAAAAAAAGGCGACAGAAATGGCAAATGGACATTTTATTCTGAAACTGGAAATGAACTTTCTATGACATTATATGAAAATGGCAAACGAGAAGGTTTTACAATTGTGAAATATCCAAACGGTGCAATTCATTACACAGGAGAATACAAGAATGATAAAACGGTTGGTGTATGGAAAACATACAATGAAAAAGGTAAATTAGTAACCAAAAAAGACTTTGGCTATCCTGAAGAATGAGTAAAATTCCAAGTCATACGATTGATGAGATTATACAAACTGCTCGTATTGAGGAGGTTATTGGGGAATTTGTAAGTCTTAAGCGCGCTGGTTCGAATCTCAAAGGATTAAGTCCTTTTACGGATGAGAAAACACCTTCGTTTGTTGTTTCCCCTGCAAAGCAAATTTTCAAGTGTTTCTCAACAGGGAAAGGAGGTTCAGTTGTGACTTTTTTGATGGAAAAAGAACATTTTTCTTACCCTGAGGCCTTGCGCTGGCTTGCTGACAAATACAACGTTCAAATCCCTGAAGAAACTGCACCAACTGCAGCTGAATTAGCTGTAAAATCTGAACGAGATTCATTGTATATCATTAATGAATTTGCGAAAAATCATTTTATGCAAAATCTGCACGAAAGTGAAGAGGGCAAAGCAATTGGAATCACTTATTTTGAAGAAAGAGGTTTCCGAAAAGAAATCATCGAACGTTTTCAATTAGGTTATAGCATTAATGTTAGTGACGATTTTACGAAAGCTGCAATTGCAAAAGGATACAAATTAGAGTATTTACAAAACGTTGGTTTAGTAAAAACTAAAGACGATCGCAACTTCGACTTTTTCCGCGGAAGAGTAATGTTTCCAATTCACAGTATTTCAGGAAGAGTTTTAGGTTTTGGAGGTCGAACGCTTTTCACAGATAAAAAAATTGCAAAATATTTCAACTCACCAGAAAGTATCATTTACAACAAAAGTGAAATACTTTACGGTTTGTTTTTTGCCAAAGGCGACATCGTTAAATATGACGAATGTTTGTTGTGTGAAGGTTATACAGATGTAATTTCCATGCACCAATCAGGGATTCAAAATGTGGTTTCCTCTTCAGGCACTTCATTAACGAAGGAGCAAATTAAATTGGTGAAACGCTACACGCAAAATTTAACGATTTTATATGATGGCGATGCAGCAGGAATTAAAGCTAGTTTTAGAGGAATTGATTTGATTTTGGAGGAAGGTATGAACGTAAAAGTTGTGCTTTTTCCCGATGGAGAAGATCCTGATTCGTTCGCAAAAAAGACAAGCACAAGCGAATTAGAAACCTTTATAAAATCACATAAACAAGATTTCATAACCTTTAAAGCATCGATTTTACTGAAAGAAGGAGAGTCTGATCCTCTTAAAAAATCGGAGTTAATTCGAGAAATCGTTCATTCTGTTTCGTTGATTCCTGACCAAATAACGCGTTCGGTATATGTGCAAGAAATTGCAAAACAATTCGATATTAGTGAAACAATCATTAGTAATGAGTTGATGCGTTTGCGAAAAAACACGATTGCAAAACAAATTCAAGAACCGGAATTAAAAGAAGCTCCTTTACCTCAAAACAACGGTTTTTTTGATACAAATCAAGCACCTGAATTAGTACAAAATGAGAACGAAAGCAATTTCTTGTTTGAAAAAGAACTGATTCGCTTGTTAATGAAATATGGAATTAACGAAGTTCATATTCCAAATGCAGTTGACACTGAAAAAAACAAAACGAGCGTCATTGAGCTTATACACGAAGAATTAAATAAAGACGAATTGACTTTCGATTTTCCTATGTTTTCAAAAATTTACAGTCAATTTGTGGAGGGTTTGAGTGAAAATACACTTTACACCTCTTCGTTCTTTTTGAGACATGAGGATCAAGAAATTGTAAGTTTTGTAAGCGATATCGAATCTAACGAGCAAGAATTAAGTCATAATTGGGTCGTCAAAAAAAATATTTTCACACGATTAGAAAGCGATGATTTGTATTCAACGGTCATTTTTTCAATTTACAATTTTAAGTACAATAAAGTAGATTTACACATAAAAAAAATAAAACGAAAACTGTCAAGTGAAACCTTTGAGGACAACGATTTATTACTATTGCTTTCCGAGCAAATGGCTTATGAACGAGTGAAGAAAGTCTTTTCCGAAAAACTAGGTCGAATAATTTTAAGATAATTATGTTTAGCGCAACTTTATTCAAAATCGGACCATTTAACATTTGCTTTTGGAATCTTATTTTCTTGGCAATCATATTCTTAATTGCTGCAATTCTCCGTCGAGTAGTTCATAAATTATTAAAAAAATACGCTAAATCTGCAAACATCAATATCCAAGGTCGTCGCTTAACTTGGTTGAAATTAATCAGTCAAAGTGTCTATTTATTGGCTATTTATGTAGGAGTTTTGAGTTTTAAATTCAATAATAAAGACATAACCTTTGGTGACTTTCTTGACTTTAAATTAATTGATTTAAAATCCTTTCAACTAGATTTCTACGACATTTTAGTAATCGTTTCTGTGTTTTATGGCGCACGAATTTTAGTAAATCTAGTTCGCTTGTATTTAGGTCGTAAATTTAGAAATAGTGAAAGTCATGATTTAGCAACAGAATACGTGTACATGCAAGTAACAAGATATGTAATTTATGTTTTTTCGATTTTATTATGTTTTCAAATATTAAACATCGATCTAACATTGCTTTTAACTGGTTCTGCGGCTTTGTTAGTGGGAGTTGGACTGGGTTTACAAGATGTATTTAAAGATATGTTTGGAGGTATTGTTTTACTTTTTGAAGGTAACATTCGAATTGGAGATATTGTAGAAATTAGTTCAATTGGAAATAATGGAGATAAAGAAGGAATAATTGCAAAAATTGTAAAAATAAACGTCAGAACTACAGAAATTCAAACTAGAGATGGCAATATGTTGATTATTCCTAATACAAAATTGACACAAGAACAAATCGCAAATTGGAGTCATGGTTCAGAATTGTCACGTTTTAAAATTGATATTTCTGTTGATTATGGGAGTGATATGGAACTTGTTCAACGTTTATTAAAACAAGCTGCATTAGCTCATCCCAAAGTTAAAAGTACTCATCCAGTGTCTGTTATATTAAATAATTTCGGTGATTCAGGATTAGAAATTCAACTTGTTTTTTGGGCTGATCAGAGTTGGGATATAAGTATTTACAAATCTGAAATTCGCTTCGAAATTGATCGCTTATTCAGAGAACATAAAATTATGATTCCTTATCCGAAGAGGTCGGTCATCATTGATAAAAATTGATATGGTTAAATCAATCAAAACAATTAAATATAATAAATTAATCAGCAAGCATCAACTTATAACGCTGAATCGTATTTTCAATACCCAAATACAAAGCATCTGAAATTAAAGCATGCCCAATAGAAACCTCATCTAATTGAACTAAAGATTGTTTGAAATAACGAAGATTTTCTAAACTTAAATCATGTCCAGCATTGATTCCTAAGCCAACAGCAACAGCGAATTTTGTTGCTTCAACATAAGCTACAATTGCCTCTTCTCTATTGAAAGCATACTGCTCTGCGTATGGTCCTGTGTACAATTCAATTCGCTCAACACCAAGTTTTGCAGCATTTTCAATCAACTCATTTTTTGGTTCAATAAAAATCGAAGTGCGAACTCCTAAATCTTTTATCGTTTGACAAATTTCTTGCAGAAAATCAAAATATTGAATCGTATCCCAGCCAGCGTTGGATGTCAAAACTCCCGGTGGATCTGGAACTAAAGTCGCTTGTGTTGGTCGCAAATCTTTTATTAATTGCATAAATCGCGCGTCGGGATAACCTTCGATATTGAACTCTGTCGTCACTACTTCCTTTAATTCATAAGTGTCTTTTGTGGTAATGTGTCGTTCATCAGGTCGAGGGTGAATCGTAATTCCATCTGCACCGAAACGCTCGCAATCAATGGCGAATTGAACCACATTTGGCATTGTTCCACCACGTGCATTTCGGATGGTTGCTATTTTATTGATATTGACACTAAGTTTCGACATTGGTATAAAATTTGACAAGCAAAATTACAAACTCTGAAAGGATTTTACTACTTTGGCACTTCTTATGATAGCAAATGATTTAATTACTGAGGAAATACCTCCTCTAGTACACACAGATACAGGCGAAAAGGCCATAAATTGGATGGATGAATTCAAGGTTTCACACTTACCTGTCCTTAAAAACGGGAATTTTGTGGGCATTGTTTCAGAGTCTAATATTCTCGATCATTTAGATTTGGATAAAACATTGGATGGTTTGTTTCAACATTTACCTCGACCTCACGTTAAATCTTCAGCACACATATATGAAGTGCTAGCCAAAATGTCAGAGTTTAAGTTGAGTGTAATTCCAATTTTAGACGAACAAGAACATTATGTAGGTTGTACAAGTATTTACAAGCTAATGACCGAATTAGCCAACACTGGAAGTATTAAGGAAACAGGTGGAATTTTAATTTTGGAAATAAATACCGTTGATTATTCAATGGCGCAAATTGCACAAATCGTGGAAAGTAACAATGCGCGTATTTTAAGTTCGTACATACTTTCTAACCCAGATTCTACGAAACTAGATGTGACGTTGAAAATCAATCAATTAGATTTAACTAGTATCATTCGTACTTTCGAACGTTACGACTACCTTGTTAAAGCTTCATTTCAATATGGAATGGGCGATGAAGATTTAAATTGGCGCTATGATGCCTTAATGAATTTTATGAAGTTTTGAGTATGCGAGTAGCCATTTACGGAAGAAAAGTCAACAAACAAATAGCTGAATATTTCATCAAGTTACTCGAAATTTTAGAAGAATTTGGATGGAAACCTGTGATTGAAGAAGAATTGAATCATCAATTAATTCAAAAAGCGGGGATTTCAGAAAACTATGAAGTTTTTAGAGACCATAAAGATTTTCATTCTGGTTTAGATTTAGTAATCAGTATGGGTGGAGACGGAACTTTTTTGAAAACAGTAAGTTACATTCGGAATTCTGGAGTTCCTATCATGGGAATCAACACAGGAAGATTAGGTTTCTTGGCAAATATTTCTAAAGATGCAATGTATGAAACCTTGGCACAAGTAAAAAATAAAGAATACGAATTTCAGATGCGTTCCTTATTGCGAGTGCATACAGAAGAAGATTTATTTGGAGCAGATAACTTTGCATTGAATGAGCTGACCTTGCATAAAAAAGACACTTCTTCAATGATTACGGTTCATGCCTCTTTGGATAATAAATATTTGAATACTTACTGGGCAGATGGTTTAATTGTTGCAACACCAACAGGTTCAACAGCTTATAGTCTGAGTTGTGGGGGGCCAATAATCACGCCAGGTTGTCAAGTACACATTTTAAATCCAATTGCTCCGCATAATTTGAACGTTCGACCAATGGTTGTTCCAGATCATTTCCCAATATCTTTAGAAGTAGAAGGACGTGATCGTACTTATTTGTTAAGTTTGGATGGCAACTCAAAAAGTATTCGTCAAGGAGAACAAGTTGTGATTCGAAAAGCAGAATTTATGGTTAATGTTATTAAATTTGAAGACAATAATTTTTTAGATACAATTAGAAATAAAATGTTGTGGGGAATTGATACCCGAAATTAAAAAAGTAAAAACAATGAAAAAAGGATTAATTATTTTAGGAGCTGGGTTGCTTCTTTCAAGTGCCACTGTGGCTCAAGCGCCAACTCAAATGAAAATCACAAATAAAGTGGATTCTGTTTCTTATTTGGTTGGATTAAATATTGGAGCGAGTATTTTAAAAGATTTTAGCGAAGCAAATGTTGAAATCTTATTGGCTGCAATTCAAGATGTTATCAATGGAAAACCGCCAAAATGTAATGACCCAAGTAATTCAGTTATGAACTCTTATTTTCAAAATAAGGCACAAGCTATGTCTGAAAAGGAAAATGCAGCCAGTAAAGCTGAAGGCGAAAAATTCATGGCTGAAAACAGGAAAAAGCCAAATATTAAAGTTACAGCAAGTGGTTTGCAATACGAGGTTATCACTGAAGGTACAGGCGAAAAACCAACAGCGACTTCAAAAGTAAAAGTTCAGAATTTGGACTTAACCAAGTAATCAAAGGTTGGACAGAAGGTTTACAATTGATGAAAGTGGGTGGAAAATACAAATTTTACATCCCTCAAGAATTGGCTTATGGCGCAAATCCACAGCCTGGAAGTATCATCGAACCATTTATGCCTTTGGTTTTTGAAGTTGAATTATTAGGAATTTCTAAATAAATAAAAAAATGAAAATTAAAGTATTAGTAGCAACATTAACACTTGTAACTGCTCGTTTATTTGCACAACAAGCTTCATACGACCCAGGTCTTTACGCTGAATTCAATACCTCAAAAGGTACGATTGTTTGCGTTTTGGAACATCAAAAAACACCAATGACAGTTGGTAATTTTGTTGGTTTAGCAGAAGGAAATTTAAAAGTTGACGCTGTAAATATTTCTAAACCCTACTATAATGGACTTGTTTTTCACCGTGTTATTAAAGATTTTATGATTCAAGGTGGCTGTCCGAAAGGTGATGGAACGGGCGATCCAGGATATAAATTCTATGATGAAATTGTACCTGAATTGAAACACGTAGGCCCTGGAATTTTATCTATGGCGAATTCTGGCCCAGCAACAAATGGTAGTCAATTTTTCATTACTCACAAAGCTACCCCTTGGTTAGATGGCAAACATACAGTTTTTGGTCACGTAATTAAAGGACAAGATATTGTTGATGCTGTGCAACAAGGTGACAAAATTGAATCTATTAAAATTGTTCGTGTTGGAGCTGAAGCACAAAACTGGAATGCAAACGCTGAATTTAATAAAGTGTATGCACCAAGAAAAGCAGAGGAAGACAAGAAAAATGCAGCTTATGCGAAGATTGCAGCAATGACGGAAGAGGAATATAAAGCTTTTATGTTTGCCGAGGTAAAGAAAATTTATAGAAAAGCCAAAATGACAGAATCAGGTTTGGTTTATGTAATGGAGAAAAAAGGAAAAAAATTGAAGCCAGTTGATGGTTCTAAAGTATCTCTACATTACATAGGGACTCTAAGGGCTGATGGAAAAAAGTTTGATTCTTCGCGCGATAGAAACCAACCAATGGACTTTAATTTTAAAAAACAACGCATGATTGCTGGATTTGAAGAAGGTATTGCTTTGTTGGGCACTGGTGGAAAAGCCAAATTATTCATTCCTTATTTTCAAGCTTATGGAAAAGGTGGTCGCCCAGGTGCAATTCCTCCATACTCTGATTTGGTATTTGACATTGAAGTTTTATCTGTAGAAGCACCGGCTAAAGACGAACATGATGGACATAATCACGATGGACATAATCACGATTCACACGATGGTCACAAACATTAAATGAAATAATTTTTTTAATTCTAGAGGGTCGTAAAGTTTTTTACGGCCTTTTTTTATTTTAAAAAATAATGCAATCAGTATTGCATGGAATTTCCTAAATCTTTATTCATTTTCCTTTTTTTTAAATTGTATCTTTGCAATCTAATTTCTAAAGTTATGCAAATCACTTTCCCTGATGGAGCCGTTCGCTTGTATGAACTGGGAACATCAGCACTACAAATTGCAGCAAGTATCTCTGAAGGGCTTGCACGAAATGTCCTAGCTGCTAAAATTAATGATACAGTAAAAGATGCTAATCTTCCAATAACCGAAGATTGCAATCTACAGTTATTGACTTGGAACGATGCAGAAGGAAAATCGACTATGTGGCACTCGTCTGCTCACTTAATGGCGGAAGCGCTTGAGTTTCATTTTCCTGGAATCAAATTGGCAATCGGTCCTCCTGTAACGAATGGTTTTTATTACGACATCGACTTTATGGACTATTCCATTACCGAAAAGGATTTGGAAAAAGTAGAGGCGAAAATGAAAGAATTGGCAAAAGCAAAAAATCAATTCATTCGTCAAGAAATCTCTAAAGCTGAAGCAATTGCCTATTTTGAAGAAAAACAAGATCCTTATAAGTTGGAATTGTTATCAGAATTAGAAGACGGAACAATTACATTTTATACGCAAGGAAATTTCACGGATTTATGTCGTGGACCACATATACCTGATACTGGATTTATCAAAGCAGTTAAATTAACTTCAATTGCTGGTGCATACTGGCGTGGAGACGAAAAAAACAAACAACTAACAAGGATTTACGGAATTACCTTTCCTAAAAACTCTGAATTGACAGAATATTTAGAAAAAGTTGAAGAAGCAAAACGCCGCGATCATAGAAAATTAGGTAAAGAACTAGAATTGTTTACTTTTTCTCAAAAAGTTGGACAAGGATTGCCAATGTGGTTGCCGAAAGGAGCTGCTTTGAGAGAGCGATTAGAGAATTTCTTAAAGAAAGCGCAGAGAAAAGCGGGCTACCAACAAGTTATCACTCCGCACATTGGAAACAAAGAATTATATGTGACTTCAGGTCATTACGAAAAATATGGAGCAGATTCATTTCAACCGATTAAAACGCCAGATCCAAACGAGGAGTTTTATTTGAAACCTATGAATTGTCCTCATCATTGTGAGATTTTCAAATCAAAACCACGTTCTTACAAAGATTTACCTGCACGTTTTGCAGAATTTGGAACTGTTTACCGTTACGAACAATCAGGAGAATTACACGGTTTGACACGCGTTCGTGGGTTTACACAAGATGACGCTCATATTTTCTGTACCCAAGATCAAGTAAAAGCCGAATTCAAAAAAGTAATTGATATCGTTTTATACGTTTTGAAAACGTTGGATTTCCAAAATTTCAAAGCGCAAATTTCTTTGCGTGATAAAACAAATCGTGCCAAATACATTGGCGCAGAAGAAAATTGGGTGAAAGCAGAAAATGCAATCATTGAAGCGGCGGAAGAAAAGAATTTACCTACAGTTGTGGCTTATGGTGAAGCAGCGTTCTATGGTCCAAAATTGGATTTCATGGTGCAAGATGCTTTGGGAAGAGAGTGGCAGTTAGGAACAATTCAAGTGGATTACAATTTACCTGAACGTTTTGAACTTGAGTACATTGGAGCTGACAACGCAAAACATAGACCAGTAATGATTCATCGTGCACCGTTTGGTTCTATGGAGCGTTTTGTGGCAGTACTTTTAGAACACTGTGCTGGAGATTTCCCATTATGGTTAGCCACAGAGCAATTTATTGTGCTTCCAATTTCAGAGAAATACAATGAGTATGCAGAAAAAGTTTCAGAATTCCTAAATAATTCCGATATTCGCGGTCTCGTTGACGACCGTAACGAAAAAATTGGCAAGAAAATACGCGATGCAGAACTCGCAAAGATACCTTTCATGTTAATTGTTGGTGAGAAAGAGTTTGAACAAAATCAAGTGTCAGTAAGAGAAAGAGGTGAAGGAGATAAAGGAGCAATGTCACAAGATGCGTTCATAGAAATAGTAAAAGCAGCCGTTGATAAAGAATTGGCAATAGAAATTTAAATAATTGAATGAGGAAAAATACGAGACCGTTTGTCAAAAGAGTTGAGGAAGCTCAACACCGTATCAATGAAAAAATAATTGCGTCGGAAATCCGATTAGTGATTGAAGGTGAAGAACCTAAAGTGATGACTGTTACGGCAGCTATTGCTCTTGCAGCAGAGGATGAATTGGATTTGGTTGAGATTTCTCCAAATGCTAAGCCACCTGTTTGTAAAATTATGGATTACAAGAAATTCTTGTACAACCAAAAACGCAAGCAAAAAGAATTAAAAGCAAAACAAAGTAAAGTTGTTGTAAAAGAAATTCGTTTCGGACCTAATACTGACGATCATGATTTCAATTTTAAATTGGCACATGCCCGTAAATTCCTTGAAGAAGGAAGTAAAGTTAAGGCTTACGTTTTCTTTCGTGGTAGAACAATTGTATTTAAAGACAGAGGTGAAATCTTGTTGTTGAAATTCGCACAAGAACTTGCTGATGTTGGTGCCGTGGAGCAATTACCTAAATTAGAAGGTAAGAAGATGATTATTATGATTAATTCGAAAAAGAAATAATAGAATTGAAAATGTAAAATTGAAAATGTAAAATTAAATTTCATGCTTCATTTTACATTTTAAATTCAAAAGATGCTGATATAGAAGTTTAACTCAAAAAAAAAAGTAAAATGCCAAAAATGAAAACAAAATCTAGTGCTAAGAAGCGATTCACAATCACTGGAAGTGGAAAAATTAAGCGTAAACACGCTTTCAAAAGCCACATTTTGACAAAAAAGGCTACTAAAAGAAAACGTAATTTGACACATGCTGGATTAGTACATGATGCTGATTTATCAAATATCAAATTACAACTTTGTATGAAGTAGTCCGCTTTGCGGTTTAATAAATTGTTAACCCAATAACGAGTACATAAGTCCGCTGAAACAATGCCGCACTCCTTATTAAAAAACTTAAAAATATGCCAAGATCAGTAAATCACGTTGCGTCAAGAGCTAGAAGAAAGAACTTGATGAAACTTGCCAAAGGTTACTTTGGAAGAAGAAAAAATGTTTGGACAGTTGCTAAAAATGCTGTCGAAAAAGGATTAGTTTACGCTTATTCAGGTCGTAAACAAAAGAAAAGAAATTTCCGTTCTTTGTGGATTACTCGTATTAATGCGGGTGTTCGTCAATATGGAATGAGCTATTCTAAATTTATGGGAGGTGTTCACAAAAGTGGAATCGAACTTAACCGTAAGGTTTTAGCAGATTTAGCAATGAATCATCCAGATGCGTTCAAAGCAATCGTAGACGCAGTAAATAAATAAATTTCAAACTATATCAGCAGAAGCCATTGGTCGAAAGATTAATGGCTTTTTTTATGTTGAAAAGTTATTGAACAAGGTGTTTATTGTTTTATTTATGCTGTTAATTTTAAAAATAAAAAATAACATGTTGAAAATAGGAGTTGTTGGAGCTGGGCATTTAGGGAAAATACACATACGTTTGCTTTTAGAACTTAATGAAATTTTCGAATTTGTTGGTTTTTATGATGCTGATTCAATTAATGCACAAAGTGTTGAAAATCAATTTAATATAAAATCATTTGATAGCATATTCGATTTAATAAATGAGGTTGATTGTTTAGATATAGTTACCCCAACAATAAGTCACTACTCATGTGCTATTGAAGCTTTACGTGCTAGAAAACATATTTTTATAGAAAAGCCACTTTCTGAAACGATGGAAGAGGCAAAGAAAATGGTTATGTTAACAACTGAAGCTGAAGTTGTCGTACAAGTTGGTCACGTAGAACGTTTTAATCCTGCATTTCAAGCTGCTTTACCCTATTTGAAAAATCCAATGTTTATTGAAACGCATCGTTTAGCGCAATTCAATCCGAGAGGTACAGATGTTCCAGTTGTTTTAGATTTAATGATTCATGACTTGGATATTATTTTAAGTGTGGTTAAATCAAGAGTTAAAAGTATTGCTGCTTCAGGGGTTGCGGTCGTAAGTGATTCACATGATATAACTAATGCACGATTAGAATTTGAAAACGGTTGTGTTGCTAATCTTACCGCATCAAGAATATCATTGAAAAATATGCGTAAATCTCGATTTTTTCAAAAAGACACTTATATAAGTGTCGATTTTTTGACAAAAGAATTAGAAGTTGTAAGTATTCAAGATGTTCAAGGAGAACCAGATCCATTTGATATTATTTTGGAAATCGGAAAAGATAACAAGCGTAAAAAAATCTTAATTGATAAACCTGAATTAGCAGAAATCAATGCAATAAAGGAAGAGTTGAAGTCATTTCATAACGCTATTACTTTCAAAAAACATCCAATAGTTTCTGTTGAAGATGGATATTCAGCAATGGAAGTAGCTTATGGTATATTAGCAAAATTGGAAAAATCATCAATTCATTTTTAAAGACAATAATTTATATTCTATATCGTTTGATTTTTATGCGATTATTTTTTTATTTATTGAGTTTATTTTTTCTGTTTAGTGCCTGTGTTAAAAATAATCCCGATCCATCTTGGTTACAAGTAAATGAGTGGACTATTAGTGCCAATCCAAGCTTGTCTTTAGAAGAAGGAGAATTAACAGAAAACATTAGTGAAGCTTGGGTCTACATTAACGATGAGGTAATAGGTGTTTTTCAAGTTCCATTCAAAATACCAATCTTAAAGGAGGGTAATGTGACCTTCAAAATATTTCCTGCAATTAAGAACAATGGAATATCTGCAACAAAAAAAATCTATCCATTTTTAAAAGAGTATGTAATCAATGGTACATTAGTCAAAAATCAAGTTTTTACAATTAATCCAACTACTCAATATAAAGAAAATTTAAATTTCTGGGTAGAAGATTTTGAAGATGCTAGTTTTCAAATCACTGATGATCCAAATACATCGGCTGCTAATATTAATACCGACAATACAAACTTACAGTGGTTTAATGGCAATGCATACGGAAAAGTAGTACTAAATGCTGAAGATTCAACTTGGATAGCTTTTACAAGTGAACCTTATATGATTTTACCAAAAGGACAAGAATGCTATTTAGAAATTGATTATAAAGTAACTAATAATCTAACAACAGGACTTTTATATGTAACTTCTGAATCTACAACAAATAATCTGAATATAAGATTAAATGCTCAAAAACCTGAAGTCACTGTTTGGAAAAAAATATACATTGATTTAAGAGAATTAATTGGTAATTCTCCCTCTGGAAGTGTTTTTTCACAATCATTTATTGCCTCTCTAGATGAAGGAAATACAGAAGGAATCATTTTAATAGACAACATAAAGGTTATACATTTTCAGTGAGAATGAGAGGTAAAAATTGGGCTGTATTATTTATAATTGTCGATTGGATTACGGCACTTTTCTCTTGGTCACTATTTTTTTACCTTCGCAAAACGATTATTGAAAAACAAGACTTTGAGTTGGAGATAAATTTATACCTTGGTATTGTTTTCATTCCGCTTGCTTGGATGTTACTATATGCATTACAGGGAACCTATTACGAAACAAGGCGAATGTTCAGAATTCGTATTTTGAATATGACTTTTTTATCATCTTTAGCTGGTAGTATTCTGATTTTTTTCACGCTTTTGTTAGATGATGATGTAAGAAGCTATCAAGATTATTATCAAGCATTTTTATTACTTTTTGGAATTCATTTTTCAAGTGCTGTTACAACTCGGTTAATTCTAACTACAATTTTAGTTTCAACAGTTAGAAAAAAAGGTCAAGGTTTTAAAACGTTGATTGTTGGCGGAAATGAAAAAGCTTTAGAAATTTATCAAGAATTAATCAATCTTTCAAAAAATGTAAACGAGTTTATTGGTTACGTTAACATAAATGGTGTAGATAATTTACTGAAAGATTTTATTCCAAATTTAGGGAAGTATATTGATTTGGAGGAACTTATTAAAAAGTATGAAATAGAGGAAGTCATCATTGCTATTGAAAGTTCAGACCATGATCGATTAAAAGATATATTAGTAAGAATTGATGACCGAACTACAAAAATTAAAGTCCTCCCTGATATGTATGTAATTTTGGCTGGGTCAGTTAAAATGACAAATATTTATGGAGCATTATTAATTGAAATATCGTCTGATCCGATGCCATATTGGCAACGAGCAATTAAAAGGGTAATGGATATTGTCTTATCATTTATTGCTGTTATCCTATTAATTCCATTTTATATTTTCAGTGCAATTGCTGTAAAATTATCATCACAAGGCCCAATTTTATTTTTGCAAGAACGTGTAGGATTGAATGGGCAACAATTTAAAATTATCAAGTTTAGAACAATGTATGTTAATTCAGAGTTGTCAGGTCCTCAACTTTCTTCTTCTAATGATCCGCGTATTACAAAAATTGGTCGATTTATGCGAAAAACACGACTTGATGAGTTCCCACAGTTTATAAATGTATTATTAGGCGATATGTCTTTAGTCGGGCCTCGCCCAGAAAGGCAATTTTATATTGATCAAATTGTGAAAATTGAGCCACAATACCTTCATTTAAATCGAGTTCGACCTGGAATTACTTCTTGGGGGCAGGTTAAATATGGTTATGCAGAAAATGTTGAACAAATGCTTCAGCGAATGAAATTTGACCTGATTTATTTAAAAAATAGAAATTTGGCTTTAGATGTGAAAATTATGTTTTATACAATAATTATTGTTTTTAAAGCAAAGGGAAAATAAAATTAGGTCTTTGCTTTTTTTTTTGAAAAAAAAAGGCCGATTTTTCATCGACCTTTTAATTTTGGGGAGAAAGACGGGTCTCGAACCCGCGACCTCCGGAACCACAATCCGGCGCTCTAACCAACTGAGCTACAATCTCCATTTTTTGGTGGGTGCAAATATAACAAAATCTTATTTAATTTAAGCATTGAATTTTATTCACTAAAAAAAACTGCCGCAAATACTCACGACAGTTTACAAATATTTGAAGTAAAGTAAATTACAATGTTCCTCTTTTTTCTTGTTCTCGTTCAATTGATTCAAAAAGTGCTTTAAAGTTACCGGCTCCAAATCCTTTTGCTCCCATTCTTTGAATTATTTCATAGAATAATGTTGGTCGATCTTCAACAGGTTTTGTGAAAATTTGTAATAAATACCCTTCTTCGTCTGCATCAATCATAATGGATAAACTTTGAAGTTCTTTCAAATCTTCCTTCATCATGTCCATGTGAACACCCAATCGTGCAGGAATTTCATCGTAATACGCTTGTGGTGGTGCAGATAAAAATTCTACACCTCTTGCTCTTAATTCTCTTACAGTAGTTATTATATCATCAGTTGCTACAGCAATATGTTGAGCTCCTGGTCCTTCATAGAAATCAATATATTCTTCAATTTGTGAACGTTTTTTTCCCACAGCTGGTTCATTTATAGGAAATTTAATTCTCCCATTACCATTTGACATTACTTTAGACATTAAGGCTGAATATTCTGTATGGATTTGTTTGTCGTCAAATGAAAGGAAGTTTACGAATCCCATTACTTCCTCATACCATTTAACCCACGTATTCATTTCTCCCCAACCCACATTCCCAACCATGTGATCTATGAATTTCAATCCTACTGGTTCTGGATTGTAGTCAGATTCCCATTTTTCAAATCCAGGAAGAAAAATTCCATTATAGTTTTTACGCTCTACAAATATATGTACTGTCTCACCATACGTAAAAATTCCTGAGCGAACAACTTCACCAAACTCATCTTTTTCGAGTGTTGGTTCCATGTAGGAAACAGCACCTCTTTTAGTAGTTTCTTCCCAAGCTGAGGTAGCATCTTCAACCCAAAGTGCAATAACTTTAACTCCATCTCCATGCTTTTTTACGTGCTCACCTATCGGTGAGTCGCTTCTCAATGCGGTTGTCAAAACCAATCTAATTTTGTCTTGCTTTAAAACATAGGAAACACGATCTTTCATGCCAGTTTCCAATCCCGCGAATGCAAAAGACTGATAACCGAATGCTGTTTTGTAGTAATGCGCTGCTTGTTTTGCATTACCAACATAAAATTCAACATAATCTGTTCCTAATAAAGGAAGAAAATCTTGTGCTCCTTCAAATATTTTTTCTAAACCGTATTCAACGTTTTTTATTTCTTTTTTTGTATTTTCTATTGACATAATAAAATGCGTTAATCTAAAACTATTATATTTTTGTTTATTAATGTATCCATGATTTTTCGTAACCTTCTAATTCAATTCCTAAAGCTGATTTAGTAACTTTTAAAGGCTTAAAGGTATCAATCATTACGGCCAATTCCATAGTTTCTTTTTTTCCGATACTTCTCTCGTATGCACCAGGATGTGGACCATGAGGTATTCCTGCTGGATGCAAAGTAATTTGACCGTGTTTTATATTATTACGACTCATAAAATCGCCATCAACATAATATAGTACTTCATCTGAATCAATGTTGCTATGATTATAAGGTGCTGGAATTGAGTTGGGGTGATAATCATACAATCTTGGTACAAAAGAACAAATTACAAAAGCAGAGGTCTCGAATGTTTGATGTATAGGAGGAGGTAAATGTATTCGACCAGTAATTGGTTCAAAATCATGTATAGAAAACGCATATGGATAATTAAATCCATCCCAACCTACAACATTAAATGGATGATGTGCATACACATAGTCATATACTATATCTTGCTTTTTTATTTTTATTAAAAAATCTCCAACTTCATTATGTGATTCTAATTCAGTTGGTGGCCGCATATCTCTCTCACAGTAAGGAGAATGTTCGAGTAGTTGTCCAAACCAGTTGCGATATCTTTTCGGAGTAAATACTGGATGAAAAGATTGTATAATTAATAGACGATTATCGTCGTTGTCAAATTCTAATTGGTAGATCATACCTCGTGGAATCACCAAATAATCACCATATGCAAAATTTATATTTCCAAGTTGTGTTCTCAGTTTTCCTTTTCCATTATGAATAAATATAACTTCATCAGCATCAGCATTTTTATAAAAATATTCACTCATTGATGCTTGTGGAGCAGCTAATTCAATATATACATCGTTATTTACGAGAACTGGATTTCTACTTTCTAAGTAATCTTTACTTGGAGTTATTTCATATCCCTTAAAACTTCTTGGCAACATATTTCGCTCAATTGCAATTTCTGGAGCTATATTTTTTTGTCCTCTGATTTCTTTGATAACTGTTGGTGGTTGAATATGATACATTAAGGTTGACATACCATCAAAGCCTGCTGTTCCAAAAAGTTGTTCGTGATATAATTCCCCATTTTCTTGTCTAAAAACAGTATGACGTTTATGAGGTATTTTTCCTAATTTTTGATAAAATGGCATACTTAAATTTAATTCTATTAAGTATCAAAAATAATAATCATTATTGATTTTTGTTTAACTTATTTTGACGAGTTTTAATTTTAGAGGAATAAATTGATTATTTGTTAAGCTATTGAATTATTTTTTTTTAGTTGTGGTCCATTATTCTTTTTAAAATATTTCATTTTTGATTACTTTGCTGATTTTCGTCTAATTATTCTACTAAATTTGTATCAAACTATTTAGTTAAATGTCTAAAATAATCGTAATTGGTGCAGCAGGTCAAATTGGTACTGAACTCGTTCTTGCACTTAGAAAATTGAATGGAGAACATAGGGTTGTTGCCGCAGATTTAAAAGATTCCTGTCCACCTTTACTGGCTGGTGGTGCATATGTGAAAATGGATATTTTAGATCGTGATTTCGTTAGAGAATATATAATCAAGAACGAGATTAAAGAGGTTTATTTATTGGCTGCTCTACTTTCTGCAACTGCGGAAAAAAATCCTGATTTTGCATGGAAATTAAATATGGAAGGTTTATTTACTGTCCTTGATTTGGCAAAAGAGGGTTACATTTCAAAAATATTTTGGCCGAGTTCTATCGCTGTTTTTGGACCAACTACTCCAATGGATAATACACCTCAACATACGATTATGGAGCCCTCAACTGTCTATGGAATTTCCAAACAAGCAGGTGAAAGGTGGTGTGAGTATTATTTCAATAAATTTAATGTCGATGTTAGAAGTATTCGTTATCCAGGTTTGATTTCATATAAAAGTTTACCTGGTGGTGGCACAACTGATTATGCGGTTGATATTTTTTATAAGGCAAAAGCTGGTGAAAAATTTACGTGTTTTCTTAAAGAGGATACCGCTTTACCGATGATGTTTATGGACGATGCTATCAATGCAACTATTCAATTGATGGAAGCTCCAGCAGAAAATATAAAAATTCGTTCTGCCTACAATTTAGGTGGAATTAGCTTTACCCCAAAAACAATTTCTAAAGCAATTCAAAAGGAAATACCTAGTTTCGAAATCGATTATCAACCAGATTTTCGACAAGCCATTGCAGACTCTTGGCCCAATTCAATCGACGATACTAACGCCAAAAAAGAGTGGGGTTGGAATCATAAATTTGATTTAGAAGCGATGGTCAAGGTGATGTTGGAAAATGTAAAAGTCGAGCTGTTAGAAACAAAATAAAACGACAACTAAATTTATTTTCTTTCGTTATTTATATCCAATTCTAGCTATAGTTCAGTTTGTAATTCCTAATTCTGTAACTTGAATAATTTTACCTTTGATTAAAATTAACTATTAAATGGAAACTCTTGTAGGGAATAATTGTAATCAAGCTCGTCTTTTGTTAGAAAAAGGTGAAGTTGTTGCAATTCCGACGGAAACTGTTTATGGCTTAGCTGCAAATGGATTGAATGAATTAGCAATTCATAAGATTTTTGAAGCAAAAGGTCGTCCTTTAAGTAACCCATTAATTTTGCATTTTAGTTCAAAACAGGCAATTAACCCCTATGTTTTGGATTTACCACCTATTTTGGAAAAACTTGCTGACTTCTTTTGGCCAGGCCCCTTGACTTTGTTATTAAATAAAACATCATTAGTTCCAGAAATTGTTACTGCAGGTTTAGATCGTGTTGGTATTAGGGTTCCAGCTCAACCTCTAATACGTGAGTTACTTGAAATTTTATCTTTTCCATTAGCTGCGCCAAGTGCAAATTTGTATGGTATGGTTAGTCCAACTCAAGCAGTACACGTGTTAAACCAATTACAAGGTAAAATCCCCTATATCTTAGATGGTGGAGCTTGTGAAAATGGAATTGAGTCTACCATTGTAGGATTAGATAATGAGCAACTGATTGTTTATCGTTTAGGTGGTATTTCTTTGGAACAGCTAGAAAATGTTATCGGCTACAGACCACCTATCAAAAATCATACAGAGAATCAACCTTTGACAAGTGGAATGGTAAAGCATCACTATGCACCAAATACACCTTTTGCTTATTTAGAAACTGATTTTGTTTTTGAAGAAGATAAAAATGATGGATTTATTTTATTAAAAGATAATCGACCTGAAATTCCGTATACTCAAAAACACATTCTAACACAGACAGGAGATTTAAAAGAGGCTGCACAAAAATTATACGCTGCAATTCATTTTATGGATCAAAAACACTATTCAAAATTATTCATTGAACGATTTGAAGAAGTAGGATTGGGGATTTCTATGAATGACCGGTTAAATCGTGCAACGAAAAAGTTTGAGAAATTACGTTAAAATCCTAATTCGAAAGAACTTACATTGTCCTAACAAGCTCTAAAGCTTTCTCAATGTGCCCCAAAGGATTTGTTTGTGAGTTATAAATTCCTTTCACTATTCCATCAACTCCGATGATATAAGTTACACGACCTGGAATCAAACCAAATAGATTTCCTGGTACTCCAAATAATTTCCTTACTGTTTTATCTTTATCAGCCAATAGAATGAAAGGAAGTTGATGTCTTGTAGCAAATGCTGCGTGTTTTTGTTCGTTATCCGAAGAAATACCGATAACCTCACAATCAAAATCTTTAAAGTCTTCATAACGATCTCTAAAAGAACATGCCTCTAAAGTGCAGCCTGGCGTGTCGTCTTTAGGATAAAAGTAGATTATTAGTTTTTTTTTATTTATTAATTCAGATATTTTAAAAACTTTACCAGTTGCATCAGGAAGTTGAAAGTCTGGACATTTATCACCTATTTTTATCATTTTAGTGTTCGTTTAGTGCTTGTTTAAATCTATCTAAAACACGTTCTCTTGCAAATTTGTGTTCTACAATTGGAGTAGGATAGGAGCTTGTCCCAAATTCTGGAACCCATTTTTTTATATACATAAATTGTTTGTCAAATTTTTCTTGTTGTGAAGTTGGGTTAAACACACGGAAATAAGGTGCTGCGTCACAACCAGAACTTGCTGCCCATTGCCATCCTCCAATATTACTTGCTAAGTCAAAATCCATTAATTTTTCTGCAAAGTATGTTTCACCCAATCGCCAATCTAAAAGTAAGTGTTTTGTTAAGAAACTTGCTGTCACCATTCGCACTCGGTTATGCATGAAACCAGTCGTATTTAATTCCCGCATTCCCGCATCAACTAAGGGATAACCTGTTTTTCCTTCACACCAAGCTTTGAAAAGTTGATCATCTTTTTCCCAAACAATTTTGTCGTATTGTCTTTTAAAAGAATTCTTGACTGAATGTGGAAAGTGAAAAAGTATCATTTGATAAAAGTCCCGCCAAATCAATTCATTTAAATACGACTCGTTTAAGTTAATAGCCTGCTGTGCCAACTGACGAATGCTAATTGTTCCAAATCGTAAATGAACACTCAATTTTGAAGTACCTCGAATCGCAGGAATATCTCGTTGTTGCGAGTAATTAGAAATGATTTTTTCGTCTGGGAATCGTTCAGGAAAAGGAAATAATTGGGTGGATTCAAACCCCATTTCCTGCAAAGGAATCAATTCTTGTAAGGTAGATTCTTGCAAGTTTTCACTGTATTTTAAGGTTGGGTAAGAATTAAGGTGAGTATCATTAATTTTCGCTTTCCATTTGCGTGAATAGGGCGTGAAAATCGTGTAAGGTAGACCATCGTCTTTGAGTACTTCGTTTTTCTCAAAAATTACATGATCTTTAGCACCAATGAACTCACAATTCAAACTTTTAAGGCTTTCAAAAATGGAAGCATCGCGTTCTAACGCATAAGGTTCGTAATCGCGATTCGTAAAAACTTTTGCAATTCCATGCTCTTTCACAATTCTTGGAAGAATTTCCAAGGGATTACCATAAAACACTTTGATGTCTGAACCTAATTGTTGATACTCGGCTTTTAAACGTTTGATTTCCTGATGAATGAACAAAACACGTTGATCGTTTTTGGGAAGTTTATCAAGTATGTTTTTGTCAAAAATGAAGATTGGTTGAACATTTAAACCTGATTTTAAAGCTTTATAAAGTCCCGCGTTATCCTCAATTCTTAAATCACGACGATGCCAAAATATAGTTTTCTCATTCATAGAGTTTTAACAGAATTGTAAAGATTTTGTTTGATATGATAGAATTAAGCAGGATGGTGTGTTTATATCCCAAGCTCTTTTTCCCAATATTCATTCAACAAAACAACCAATTTTCTAGACATATTATTTAAGAATCTTTTGGTTCGATAGCCACCAATCCAATTTATACCTCTAATTGCATTTGTGACAAATATTTCGTCAGCAGCAAGTAAATTTTGTGGTAAAATGGTACATTCATAAACTTTAATTCCATTGGTAATCGCTAAGTTAATAATTTGCATACGCATTGTACCCGCTAAACATCCTTCATCGATTCCGGGTGTATAAAGAACTCCATTACTTACTAAGAAAAAATTACAACAGGATGTTTCAAGAATATTTCCTTTATCATTGGCTAAAAATAAATCGTCTAATTTTTTTTCTTTAGCAGCAATTGCAGCCATCACATACGTTAATCCTGCTTTGGTTTTATAATTAGATAGAAAGTTTTTTTGAATTTTTATGTCTTGGTAAATGTCAATCTCTAAACCTTTAGCATTTAATTCAAAATGACTAACATCGTATGGATAAACTTCAATGTAAAAAGTACATTCACTTGATTCTGGGAGATATGCACCACCTGTCGCTCTGTCTAATGACATTCTACATCTTCCACCATCTGTTATGTTTGATAATTGAAGTAATTCAACAATTCGCTCCTCGAAAAATGAAGTTGTGTAATAGGAAGGTGTTCTCATTTTGATAACTTTTGCACCTTCAAGCATTCTTTGAACATGGTTAATTACGTTCAATGGTCTTCCATTCATTACTCGAATACTTTCAAAGACACCGTCACCATATAAATGACCTCTATTTCCTGGATGAATTGTCGGCGCATCTGCAGTTAAAATTGTGCCGTTATTGTTGACGTAAAGTGTTGCCATACTTTAAAAAATCGCTTCAAAAAATTCAATACCTTTATTCGAATTCAATAATAAAACAAAGAGAATTCCAAAAAGTGCTCCGCCAATGTGAGCATCGTGAGCAATATTTGTTTTACCACTTTTCATTGAAAAATATTCAAATGCCAAATAAATTGGTCCAAAGATATAAGCAGGAATTGGAATTGGAATAAAAAATAAAAATAAATCCATAGTTGGGTTCCAAAAAATGGCAGCAAAAATAACAGCTGAAACAGCACCAGATGCTCCCAAACTACGATAATAGACGTCGTTTTGATGGCGAATAAATGGATAAATTTCCGCTGCAACACCACCTAAAAAATACAATAGAAGAAAATTAACACTTCCAAGTTGAACTCCATAAATTTGAATCATTTGTTGCTCAAAAAGATTTCCCAGAAAATACAAGGAAATCATATTGAAAACTAAGTGATTGATGTCAGCATGAATAAAAATGGAACTGATCATCCGTTGGTATTCCCCTTGATGCTTGATCTGGTAGGGAATAAAAAGTAATTTTTCTTTGAGTTCGGGCTTGTTTTCCACTGAAAATGAAATCAATACTGTTATTCCAATAATTATTAAAACAAGACTCATTTTTTAAATTTAGTTGTATGTTGAGTAAAATTAATAGAACTTAGCGTTCAAATACCTAACGATGAAAATTATTCCCTATTTTTTAATCATCTTTTTGCTTTTAGCTTGCTCAGAAAATCAAAAAGAAGTCGAAAAAAACTTTTTAAAAGACAAAAAACTAAGTGCAACGGCAAAAATGAAACAAATCGTCACAGCCTCCTATCTATCTTCGTTGGGGATTTCTGAGAGCGTTAGTTCAAACATTATAAAATTCTACACTGAAAGAGGATTTAAACCTGTATTTGCAACAGATTCAACGATTTCAAAAAAAGGATTAAAATTGCAAGAAGAAATAAATCAATCTCTTTACTACGGAATTCCAAATCAACGAATTAAGCCAATAGAAAAAAACTTACATCCCCTTGAAAAAGAAGCTTTAATGCTAGCAAATTTCGCAGTGATTTTAAACGATTTGAATGCTGGTTTTTTTGATTTTACAACTAAAAAAGTAAAAGAAATTTCAGCTATTTCCCATCAAGAAATGCGTTTAAAAATCAAAGAATTAGATACTATTTCAGTCACTAAATTGCTTTTAAAACAAGGCCCTTCTGATACTAATTATCGTTTTCTAGCCAAACATTTATACAATTATTGTAAAAATTACAAAGTTGATACAACATCTTTTACCTTGAAAACGGAAAAGGAAGATTCAATCGATGTTTTAGGTAGAGTGAAAAAAGTGCTAGTTTCCAAAAATTATCTTGCTGAAGACGCTGATAGTGCTTTGATTATCGAAACTTTAAAAGCGTTTCAATTAGAGAATGGAATTGGTGCCGACGCAAAATTGGGATTCAATACCGTTAAAGCGTTAAATGAAAGTACCTATGATAAAGTTCTGAGAGCTTCACTTGCACTCGATAATTTACGAAGCCAAGCAAAAAAACCTTCCAAACATGTTCGAATCAATTTACCGGAGTTCAAATTGTATTTTTTCTCGGATGATACCTTGAGAAGTGAACACCGCATTATTATTGGCAAAGTAACAAATCAAACACCAGAATTGGTTTCAAATATCAATCGCATTACTTGTTTCCCATATTGGAGAGTACCCTACTCAATTGCATCCAAGGAAATTTTACCTGACTTAAAGCGTAATAAAAACTACTTGGAAAAACATCACTACAAATTATACGCTAAGGAAAAAGAAGTTGATCCAACCACTATTAATTGGTCTAAATACAGTTCTTTTCCATTTCAAGTGGTCCAACAACCCGGAAAATGGAACAGTTTGGGATTAGTGAAATTTGAATTTAACAATTCGCACAGTGTTTACGTTCACGATACACCTTCACGAGGCTTGTTCAATAATTCTTTTAGAAGTTACTCTCACGGATGTATGCGCTGTCAATACCCACAGGAACTGGCAAAAACAATTTTGAAATACGACAGCATCGGTCGAAAAGAACCAATCACAAGCCAAGTTTTTGACAGTATAATGAAGTTAGAAAGCAACTATCCAATTCCACTAAAAAAATCAGTGCCAATTTTCATTGAATATCAGAGCGTTGTTGCTTATCGCGATCGAATGGTTTTTTACATTGATTTGTATAACCGTGAGATGGAGTTGGTGGCGGTTTTGAAAAAGGGGAAGAAGAATTGAAAATGTAAAATTGAAAATGATTTAACTTCTTGAGTCTAATTGAAAATTGAAGAGTAACTTTGTAAAAAAAACAAAATGATTATTTCTCCTTCAGTTCTTTCTTGTGATTTTGGTAATATTCAACGCGATACGCAAATGTTGCATCAATCGGAAGCAGATTGGTTACACATCGATGTAATGGACGGTGTTTTCGTTCCGAATATTTCGTTCGGTTTTCCAGTTTTAGAGGCAATTCGTAAGCATTCCGACAAAGTAATGGACGTTCATTTGATGATTCAAAATCCTGATAAATACATTTTAGACTTTAAAAAATCAGGAGCTGATATCTTAACTGTTCATTATGAAGCTTGTCCGCACTTGCACCGAACAATTGGCGCTATCAAAGAAGCAGGGATGAAAGTTGGAGTTGCTTTGAATCCCCACACGCCTGTCCATTTACTAGAAGAAGTAATTCAAGATTTGGATTTAGTGTTGATTATGTCTGTTAATCCTGGTTTTGGTGGACAAAAATTTATTCAAGCTTCAATTGCGAAAGTCGAGAAATTAGCAAAATTGATAAAAGAAAAAAATGCTCATGCAATTATTGAGATTGACGGTGGAGTGAATTTAGAAACAGGAAAATTATTGGCAGAAGCAGGAGCTCAAGCATTAGTTGCTGGAAGTTTCGTTTTTAATTCTGTCGATCCACAAGCGACGATTTCTGCTTTGAAAAAATTGTAATCAGTAACAAAACACATTTGTTTGCGTTAGTAAGACTATGAAAATCTTAGGCATCACTTTTTTGGTATTTTTAAATTGTTTCTCTTTCTTTTCTCAAAAAGATTTAAATGAAAAAGAAGCAGAATTAAATATCAAATTATTAGCACTTCGAAGCGCAAAAACTGATGAAGAAATCGATGATTTGAATGCAAATTTTAGAAAAGCAATGGAAGCTTTTTTGAAAAACGAAGATGCTTTCAACCATAAATTCACACAGCTTAAAACAGTCGCAATTATTGACAGTCCTGATGGGAAAATTAGGATTGTTAATTGGAACTTGGAATATACAGATATGACCTATCGCTATTGTGCATTTGTGATGCGCAAAGACGAAAACAAGGATAAAATCATCACAACAGAATTAGTGGATAATTTAGATGCTTACGAGCCAAAACCTGAGGGTGTTATCGATTCCAAAAACTGGTATGGTGCGCTTTATTACAAAATGATTCCTTTTGAGCGCAATAATAAAATGGAGTACGTTTTATTAGGTTGGGATGGCGGGACAGCCGGGAGTAATTTCAAATTAATCGACGTACTTTCTTTCACAGGCAATAATCTAAAGCTAGGAAGTCCTGTTTTTAAAGTCAAAAAATCAACTTTGAAACGTGTAATTTTTGAATATTCGGATAAATCAAACATGACTGTGAAATTTGAAGAGAAATATGGACGTATTGTTTTCGATCATTTATCACCAGAATCACCTAGTTTAGCTGGTGTTTATTCGTATTATGTTCCAGATATGTCTTACGATTCTTATAATTATTCGGAAGGTATTTGGGTGCTAAATGAAGATGTAATTGCCGTCAATCCAGAAGAGGAAAAGGACAAAAAGTACTTTTATGCATTAAACGACAAAACAGGTAAACCTGAAAAAGTTCCTTTGAAAAAAGAGTGGATTGATCCAACGGATATTAACAAAGCAGAAGATATCAAACACGTTGCTAGAACGCCAGAAAGTGAAGCAGCATTGGCCGCATCAATGATGGAAGATCCTGTTATTGAGAAAGTAAAACGCAATCGAAGAGACCGCAGAAAACCTGAAAGCATGTCGGTTACAACAGGTAAATACAAATCAAAAAGAACAAAAAAAATAGATTAATGCAATTAGGTGTAGTAAATAAATTAAAAATCAATCGATTTACTCCTCCTGGAGCATTTTTGGAAGATGAATTTGGTAACGAAGTTTTATTACCAAATAAATATGTGGAAGAACATTTTGAATTAGAAGATATAGTGGACGTATTTGTCTTCAAAGATTCTGAAAATAGAATTGTTGCGACCACAGAAGTTCCTCATTTATATTTAGGTGATTTTCGTTATTTGACTGTAATTCATGTCAATCCGTATGGTGCTTTTGTTGATTGGGGATTAGACAAAGATTTATTGGTTCCTTTTAGCGAGCAATTGCATCGATTGGAACAAGAAGAAAAGTATCTATTTTCACTTCAATATGACAATGCAACGGATCGTTTGTACGGAACAATGCGTGTTAAAAAACTCCTAGAACCTTGCACTGAAGATTTGAACGGTCAAGAAGTTGACATTATGATTTGCGAGGAAAATGCTCTTGGATTGAGTGTCATAGTGAATAATCGTTATGATGGATTAATTTTCAGAAATAACATTTCAAAAGTTTTACCAAGGGGTTCTTTTACGAAAGCTTATGTTCGTTTGGTACGCGAAGATGGTAAAATCGACATTCAATTTGAACCTTTGACTTTTGAGAAATTTGATCAAGCAAGCTCATTTCTTTTAGAGGAATTGCAAGCGAACGATGGTTATTTAGAACTCAATGATCACTCTGGACCTGATGATATTCGCGAGCAATTAGGAATGAGCAAAAAACTCTTCAAACAAGCTGTTGGGAAATTATATAAACAACAGAAAATCACGATTGAAGAAAAGGGAATCAGGTTGAAAAATGATTCGATTAACTAAAATTGGTATTAAAAATCATCAATTTCCAAAATTTGTCAAAGTCATAAATATTTCTTTTCCTGATTTGATATTTAAGGTATCGAAGTTTGAGATTTGTAAGTCTTTGTAGTATTTTTTTACCATTCCCACTCGGTTGGCATACACTTCATATTTTCGTTTGAATTCAATTAAATTTCTTTTATCCTCTTGTTCAACGACTAACGTGCTATCGAACGAAAAACCACTAATCGCTTTCGGAGCGTGCAGATTATCGTAACTACAATTTAATTTAACAGCAGTGTTAAATTGATTGGCGTTCCAAGTTGTAAATTCTGATATAGGAAAAATTAATTTTACAATGCGTTGATTTTCTTCAACTAATTCCGCTTTATTGTTGAAAATAGTTGTTGACCATAAATCTGATTGCACCCAAGCTTCTGTTGAATTTGTTCTTTTGTATCGAACGTAATTAAAAGCAAGTCTTCCAGCGTTGTCTGTGAAAGTATCTTCGACTATACATTTTAATTGGTAGTAACTTGTGTCGTGTTGGTTAGACGCATTTTCGTCGTGCGTAATTTCCATAACATCGTATTCAATGAACTTTCCGGTTTTTAGTTCATAATAAGAACTGTAAAGAAATTGATTGCTATTTACTAATTTTTTTTTACACGAATTCAAAAGCAATAAAGAACTAGTTGCAGCGATTAAGAAAAGTCGAAAATAAATATTCATACGAGTCAAAAGTACAAAACTTATTGATTTGGGTCAATACCTTGTTTTTCACATTTCAATAAAAATTCTTCTAACTCTTTTCCTCTTAAAGAAACACCGTTTTGATATAAAGTGTCACTGATTTTAATTCCTTTCGAGTTGTAAGCATAAGCCCAACCATGAGGTAAACCATCTTTGTAGCGGACTTTGCCAACCAAGATACCATTCATGTCAAATTCTTGCCATTCGCCAGTTTTTAATCCTTTTGAATAAAATCCTGATTTTTTTAATTTACCATTGGAGAAAAATTCCTTGAATTCACCATGTAAAACACTGTCTTTGTAATTTGAAATAGAAAGTACGTCCATTTTTCCGAATTCTTGTTGGCTTCTCAGATAAAAAAGAACTCTTTTTCCGTTCAGTTTATCGTCTTTATATTCTTCTGTACCAAGAACGTACCCTTCTGGATTGTAATTTGCCCAAACCGAATCTTTTTTCTGATCCCAAAATGGACCTTCGCTCATTAGTTCTTTGTTTTTGTGATAATAAAAACCGTAAGAACGTTTGCTATTGGGTATGTGCTCAATAATTGCTCTTACTTCGCCAGTTGAGTAGAAATAAGTGAATTCTCCAACAGGTACATCGTCTTTAAACTGTCCTTTGTATAGTAGAACGTTGCTATTCGGGTAATTTTTTTGCCAAGTTCCTTGTTTTCTACCTTTCGTATCTTTTTGATTGAATTGAGCAAAAGTTAGAAAAGGCAATAAAATAAAAAGTAAAACAAACTTGTTCATATCAATTGATTAAATTCAGACAAAGATTTTACCACACAATCAGCTTTAACGGAAACTTTCTCTTCGGTAACAATGAGCACGGTCTTCATTCCAAGTTTCTTGCCAAAAATCAAATCCGTATTGGTGTCGCCCACCATAATGGCTTTTGAAAAATCAATTTCAGGATAAAGTGATTTTGCCAATTTTCCCATTCCAATTGATGGTTTACGCATAAAAGGCTCTTGATCTTTTAATTCAGTTGCTGCGAATACTTGTGTTATTTTTCCACCAACTTTTTCAATATCGACTTTCATTTGGCGGTGAATTTCAGCTAATGCTGCATCTGAAATTTTTTCAAGTGCCACACATTGTTGATTGGTGACAACGAAAATATATTTGAATTTTGAACTTAGTGCTGCAATTGATTCTAAAACGCCTTGTTTGAAATGAAAGTCTTTATATTCCAAGACATATCCACCCATAATACGCTCGTTAATTACACCATCTCTATCTAAGAAAAGTGTCCAATTTTCATTTACTGACCAGTCGAGCATTATTTGATTTCTTTTTCAACTAAATACTGATTGCGTGACGAAGAATTGCGACCAATCATTTCAGCAATGAAACCAGTTAAGAAAAATTGAACTCCTATAATCATCGCTACCAAACCAATAAAAAATTCAGATCTTTCGGCCAGTTTTGTAGCTGTTTTATGAATGAATAGTTTATCAATTCCAAGATAGAAAGCTATACCAAAACCGATTATGAACATGAGTGTGCCGAGAGCACCGAAAAAGTGCATTGGTTTTTTCCCAAATTTACCCATAAAAGCGACAGTCATAAGGTCTAGTGGTCCATTTAAAAAACGGTTTAAACCAAATTTTGTAACCCCAAATTTACGAGCTTGATGTTGCACCACTTTTTCTCCAATATTTGTAAAACCAGCATATTTAGCTAATGCAGGAACATATCTATGCATATCACCATACAATTCGATGCTTTTCACAACTGCTAATTTGTATGCTTTCAGGCCACAATTAAAATCGTGCAAATAAATACCAGTAATTCTTCTAGCGGCCCAATTATAAAGTTTTGTAGGTAGTGTTTTAGAAATTGGATCGTGTCTTTTTTTCTTCCAACCAGAGACAACATCAAAATCGTCTTCCATTATCATTCTGTAAAGTTCTGGAATTTCATCGGGAGAATCTTGTAAATCCGCATCCATTGTAATCACAACTTTACCAGATGCCATATCAAAACCATTGTGTAAAGCAGCTGATTTTCCATAATTGCGTTGGAATTTAATCCCTTTTACATTAGAATCAAGTTGGCTTAAACTTTCTATTACTTTCCACGATTTGTCCTTGCTTCCATCATCGACAAAAATCACTTCATAAGAGAAATTGTGCTGATTGACTACTTTTTGAATCCACGTATGTAATTCTGGTAAAGACTCATCTTCGTTAAATAAAGGAATTACTATAGATAAATCGAGTTGCATACCAAATGTTTTAGTCAAAATTAATAGGTTAGAATGAATTCTGCGCTTATCTTTCAAGGATTATTACACAATTAAAACTTTATAACTTTCAAATAAGCATTTTTATAATAAACAAGATAGGTTCCTTTATCTAAGCTTTCGATATTTATTTTTTGGTTTTCTTCAGTCATTTGTATATGCACTATTAAATTACCTTGAAGATCAAAAATCGAAATTTCTTCACCAATTTTTGAGTTTAACAGTTGGAAATGTTCGCTTATCGGATTTGGGAAAATAATCGCATTTGTTTGATTTATTGCTTCATCAACGGACAAAGTACTGTTCTCTGTCACCCTAAAGTGATCGAACGCAGCTTCTGTGATGTTGATAGTTGGATCTTCATCAGAAATTTTAACGGTCAATTGCATCGTATTCGTTATAGGCAACAAACCTGAAATCGGAATGCTCACATATTCATAGCTCATTAAATTTCCTTGTGGTGCGCCAATTTGATCGATTAAAACGGAAGTCGTTCCATTTGAAAGAAAAATTTTCAATGTATCATCAAAAGGAGTTTCACCGTGATAACAGAAAAAAGCCCGAGCAAAGTTAATGTAAGGTGTTGTATAGCTTGTTAAGTCCATCTGAGGAGAAATCAAAACAGTTTCACCTTCATCAACATCGTCAAAATCAGCATCAAAGTTAGGGTCATTTCCAGTAACAAAAGCAATTGCGCCACAATCATAAGGTGCGTCAAAGTCAACCATTGTTCCGTCCGTTGGATTTGGGACACCTCTTTCCCAAACACCTTTTGAGGCTGTGCCTGTTACAATCCATCCAAAATCTAATTCAAAATCGTCGTAGTATCCTTTTGTTAATTCAACGTTTAAAGTTATTGTGTTTTCATCTAAAACTTGACTAAAGCAATTAGAAATATATCCCCATTTTCCAACTGTTATTTGATATTCTTCTGCATAATAAAGTGCAAAATCGCGTTCTCCTAAACCGTTCGAGTTTCCTTCGTGTGTTATCAAAGGAATCTTTAGATTGATTATTGCATCTGTTATTGGAATGGAAGTACCAGCTTCAAATACACGAACATTCAAGTTAAAAGGAGGAATTGGAGTAAGTAGTGTTTCTAAATTAACAATTTGTCCTTGTATTAATTGAACAGTTTCCGTTTTGGGATAATAACCAACTTTGAAGAATGAAACTTGATACGTTCCTGTTCCAAAAAGTCCTGTTGCGTAAAATCCACTTGAATTGGTGCGTTCTTCTTGATCATTTGAGATGATTTGAACTTTTACATCATTTAGAACCTGATTATTAGATTCATCACGAACAATTCCTTCCAAATAAGAAGCTTTTTGATAATTCGCATTTAAAACAAATAAACCTTCAGTAATGTCGGATGCCAAAATTGTTCCTGACGGTAAAAAGGGATAAACTCCCCAACAGCCATCAAAACCAGTTGTCTGTCCCGGATAAGTGTCGTAAGAAGCAACTTTAATAATATTGTAGGGATAAGTGACATCGTGAATAATCACACCATCTGAATAATAACTTGTAATGGTATAATCGCCCTTGATGTGTGTATTGTGCGGAATTACTCCTACATCAGGTGAATTTTGAATGCGATCAACTTCAACAATCGCAGTTGGATTAGAAATGTCATAAGCAGCAAGAAAAGCTCCAGAAACTTCATCGGTTGTGAAAATAAATTGACCGTTTTGAGATGGCCATACATTGTGAGCAAAGTTATTGGGTGTAGTTCGCGTTCCAATTAAAACGGGATTTGCTTTATCTGAAACATCAACTAAACTGATAAACCCTTCGTAAATATGAGCTAGGTAAAGTGTGTCGTTTCGTTCGTATCCATCGTGCACGTACCAATCATCAAAAACACCCACTTCAATTGGTGACATTGGATTTGAGTGAACATCTAAAATAATTGCACCTCGATTCCCACGATTAGAACCAAAAATGTAAGCGTAACCATCTTCAGAGACAAAACAAGTATGTGCGCTTTGCCACGAATTCCCGAGTGGACCTGTGTAAAGTGTGTGAGTTAAATTTGTTGATTCAGGTAAAGAACTTAAATCAATGATGGTTAAGCCGTCCTCGGCTTCAGTAGTGATGTATGCGTAATCGCCATAAACACAAGGGTCGCGCCAAATTGATTCTGTACCCGGAAGCCAAAAAACTTCAACAGGATTATTTGGGTCGGTAACATCTACAATCGAAGTTCCTTTAGAAGTACCAACGATTGCATATTCATTTCCTTCACCATCAGCGTAAGCCCAAACATCATTTAAGTTGGCTTGATGTAATTGCTGATAATCAATATGAGAAAGTGAATCTATATTTAGCGAAGCATCAATTTGAGCTGATACATTATCGAAAAAAAGCAGGTAGATGAATGTAATAATTACCTTCGAAAGCAAACTAAGAAAACTGTTTTGTTTAAGCATAAAATTCATTTTTTTTTCTAAAAAAACAACAAGCAAACGAACTTGTTTATATTAGGATTAATCTTCTATCGAAAAGCACTTTAAAGAATAAACAAAGCAGCGATAATGAAAATTAAAATTATTATTAAGTATTGCCAAACATCTGGAAAGTACTTTTTTATCAACTCTAACCAACTCATTTTACGAAGTTAGAAATTGTATGGAAATGAAAGCGAATTATGGAAATAAAATAATGTTGAAAATCAATTAATTTCTTAAATCCAACTTGTAATTTTCCAACTTTCCTGCTTTGATTCTTTGGTAATGAAGTTGACCAGATTCAATTCTGAAATTTGGATTATTCCAAACATCGTTCATTTTAGTAATGAATTTTGTTGCTCCTGTTTCTGAATTTAAACTGTACCAATTGTAAGAAAAATTAGTCTCTGTATAAATGTAATATTCGTTTGTTACTTCATCTTTTACCACTCCACGACCTTTATTTGACCAAAAAAATGGTTTTTTCAATTGGATTTCATTTTCAGATGCAATTGTGCCGTCAAGATTTAAGCGAATTAAAGTAGAGAAGTTATTCGTGAACATTACAATAGCTTTAGACTCTGTAAATAAATCTACTGTTTTATCAATCTTTTTAATATCAATTCCAACTCTTCTAATACTTCTTTGTTGATTGGATCGGTGGTAAGGAGAAAATCGTTGTGGACGGTAATATCCAAAAGTTGCAATTGCTCGATTCGGATTTCTTTCAAAAGAATTCATCACTAAATTTGAATAGTTTGAATTGGTGATATAATTCTCTCTTCTCACATAAGTTGGTCTTAAGACATAATATTTATTTTCAATAATAAAACTCGAAGCATCGTAAACACTAAAAAACAAATACTCATTTTCAGAAAAACCAACTGGACGAAACGCACCTTCCGTTAAACTCTCATCTATTTTTTCCGGAAGTTTGTAATTGCCAATTTTCTTTTGAGCTACAATTAAGGAGGAGGTTTCTTTTGAAATACCAGCAAAAGTCGATTGGTCTTGTGAAGCAGAAACAACATCCAAGGTCAATCCTTGATTAGAAAAAATAGAAGCAATAGATTCTGAATCTTGTGCAGTTGCAGTTCCTGAAAGAAAAGCTAAGGCAAAAAGAAGATTTAATTTTCTAAACATATTTTTAGATTTGCTATTAAAATTACTAAAAGTTTATTTGTAAAAAAAACAAAACACTATTTTTCGAACTTTTTCTCATATTTACAATTAATTAGCAACTAAAAAATGGCAAAAAATCAAGCAAAATCGAATTCAGCACAAACTATGTCCACTCCAATTGTGTCAGCCGAACCTTGGTTTGATTTAGATTTCTTTTCAACACTTGGAAAAACAAAATTAATTGCTTGGAGTGCAATCGTGTTTTTTGTTGGATTTCTACTTTTTGCAAATACAATCAACCATGATTATGCGCTTGACGATACGGGAGCAATTGCACAAAATTTGAATGTACAAGAGGGAATCAAAGGAATTCCAAAGATTTTAAAAATGGATTTGTGGGAATTTTCGGATGTGAAATTGGGTTATTATCGACCACTTTCTTTGATTACGTTTGCCATCGAAATTGAATTTTTTGGGAATGCGCCTCACGTAAGTCACTTTAATAATGTGCTGATTTTTGCTTTGAGTGGCGTCTTTTTGTTTTTAGTCTTACAACAAATTTTTGGAAAATTTCATCAGTGGCTTCCCTTGATTGCAACCTTACTTTTTATTGCTCATCCGATTCACACAGAGGTTGTTGCAAACATTAAAAGTCGAGATGAATTATTGAGTTTCCTTAATTTATTCGTTGCGCTTTTCTTCGTGCTTCGACACATCAAGACTAAAATATGGTGGTATCTGCCTTTCGTTTTTGCCTTTTCATTTTTAGGAATGTTGTCGAAAGAAACCGCTCTTACAGGTTTGGTATTAATTCCAGTTTTTTACTATGTTTTTGATAGTCAAACAATTGTTAAAAGTGCTCTAAAAAGTGTCCCAGTGTTTTTAGCGATATTTTTATTTTTTATTCAGAAAAAAATGGCTTTAGGAACCTTAGAAGCTACCATACCTATAGACATTATCAATTACCCTTACATTCCGCCGCATGTAAACGATTCGGCAAAGTATTCAATGGCGTTCTATCTATTTGGTTTTGGTTTGAATCTGTTGGTATTGCCATTAACTTTGCGTTATGATTATTCTTACAATCAAATTCCAGCAGTTGATTTCTCAAATCCATTAGCTCTAGTTGGATTATTGGTTTTTTTCATCGGTGCCTATTTTACGATTAAACTCGTTTGGAATAAAAAAATGTTGGGAATTCCATTGGCGATTTTCTACTTAAACTTTGGTCCTTCTTTAGCTTTCACGATTCTACGTGGAGGAATATTTGCAGAACGATTTTTATTCACTTCGACCCTGGGTTTTGTACTTCTTTTGGTAATTGGTTTCATCGAACTAGCAAAAAAAATCAATTGGGGATCTGCAAAATCTGCTACTAATCAAGCAATTCCTTTATTTGTTGTGTGTGGAATTATCTTTTCATTGTATTCGTTTAAAACAATTAATAGAAATAAAGTTTGGAAAGATAATTACACACTTTTTTCAACGGATATCAAAACAGGACAAAACAGTGCTCAAAATCAACGTCATTATGCGGAACAAACATTAGTAAGGGCAATGGAAGAAAAAGACAGTGTGAAACAATTAGCATTTGCGAAAGAATCGTTGAAAGCTTTTGCAATTTCCTTAAAAATGCATCCGAAATTTGCGGAAAGTTATTTGAAAACAGCGGTCGTTTATCAGTTGTATATGAAAGACGCAGATAAAGCCATTCAAAATTATAAAAAGTGTATTGGTTGCGAACCGAGTAGAAATTTAAGAGCTGAAGCTTACTATAATTTGGGAACAGTATATCAGAATGAGAAAGCAGATATGATGTACGCTTCTTACTGCTATAATCAAGCCTTACAGTTTAATCCAGAATTTCAGGCTGCAATTGTAGCACGCGACGCATTGAAAAAAGTGGGAATCAATAATTTACTTGAACCTTTAAACCAAAAAGTGGATACTTTAAATGGTGAAAAAGATGCAAATTATTATTTTTCAATCGCTTATGATTTTGCTTCAAAAGGCGATTATAACAAAGCCATTGATAATTTCAATGAAGTATTGAAAATGAATCCTACAAGTTTAGATGCGCTTTTGAATGTTGGAAATTGTTACGGAATGTTGGGCGATTATCAGAAGTCCATCAACTTTAACAATAAAGTAATTCAATACCATCCAAACGACAAACGTCCGTGGAAAAACAATGCGATTAACTACGAAAAATTGGGGAATAAAGCCAAAATGCAAGAGTATCTTGATCGAGCCAATGCTATGAATTAACTCAAGTTTTAAATTAGCTATTGAAATGGAAATAATCATCATACCGCTCGTTGCTTTTTTGGTATCAATACTGACTTTTTTCTCAGGTTTTGGACTTGGAACTATATTAACTCCAGCTTTCATGTTGTTTTTCCCTATTGAATTATCGATTGGTTTAACGGGGATTGTTCATTTCTTAAACAACTTGTTTAAATTATTTTTAGTTGGGAAAAATGCCAATAAAGAAATTCTTATTCGTTTTGGAATTCCAGCAATTGTTGCAGCCTTTATTGGTGCTTGGGTTTTAGTTCAAATACCTACATCACAAGTACTGTATAGTTATTCTGCTTTCGGAAAATTCGTTGAGGTTTCTGTTTTGAAATTTACAATGGCTTTGTTACTTGCCTTTTTCGCAGTTATGGATTTAGTTCCTTTTTTGAATCGTATTCAATTTGGTAAAAAACACCTTCCAATTGGTGGGGTGTTAAGCGGTTTTTTTGGCGGCTTATCCGGAAATCAAGGTGCTTTGAGAAGTGCGTTTTTAATTAAAGTTGGTTTAAGCAAAGAGGTTTTTGTAGCCACAACGGTTGTTATTTCTTGTTTCGTTGACTTCACGCGACTTTCAGTTTACGCAAGCAATCTTAAACTTTCCGATTTAAATGCAAATGCAACTTTAATTATTGTAGCGACACTTGCGGCATTTCTAGGCGCATTTTTAGGTAACAAATTATTGAAAAAAGTGACATTAAAATTTGTTCAAACGATTGTTGCTATGTTACTAATTTTAATGAGTTTAGGTTTAGGCTTGGGATTGATTTAAAAGAATTTATATTCCCTCTAAAATCAATTCGGTTAAGAGTTGTACATCGCTTTCAATAGTTCCTTTCATGTAACGTTCATAAACACTTAAATTGTTGGCAGGATTAAGATTCAGATTCAACCCTTTTTCCAATGCTAGTAAACGAATAAACTCTCTTTGAGTCCGTCCGTTTCCTTCCCTAAATGGGTGTAAGAAATTAATAGTATCTAGTATTTCAGCCAACTTTTGGGCTAAAGCTTTTTTATTCGATTTACGAATACTTCGATATTCAAGAATCAAGGTATCTGTATAATGAAATGCAATACTAAAACGTTCACCACTAAAAAAAGGTTTTCCGTTTTTGCTAATATTCACCGTTCTTACTTTTCCAGCCCAGGCATAAACATCTTGAAATAAATGATAATGAATTTGTAAAAGAGCATTTGAATCTTTTATTTTTATTGGGTTTTCTTCTAATTCCTTTATCCTTTTTGAAACTGCAGCTGTTTCTAAAAATAGCAAATCATTTGAATCTGTTGTTTCAGCTAAATTTCTTAAGATTCCTGTTTTTGGGTCAGTATAAACATAGTCTGGATCAATGTAATTGTAAGAATTAGACATAAGCCTTCTTTTTCGTAAATTCGATCAATTCGCCTATTGTAATTTTTCCAAGAATATAATCTCTAATAATTTCAATTCCTTTTACAGTTGGTTCGTACCCCTCAAACATATTACTTCCAATCGCATTTGCTGTGCTTTCCAATGATTTTAAATCAGAAAATTTAACCCCCATTAAAGTCAGTTTTTCACGGTCAATATCAATAGGTTTATACATAAAGAAAGTTCTAGATTACAAATTCAAATTTAAGCTTTTTATTGTTTTAATTTTCAATTTTCTTCAAAGCACGCATCCTAATTTGGATGATAATTGCGGATAATAATGTAAGAATTGAAATGAATACAATTGCCGTATTAATATTCCACCAATCTGCAATAATTCCAGTGATGATTGCTCCAATTGCGTATCCTAAATCGCGCCACAATCTAAAAACACCAATACTTTTTGCTCGATCTTGAGGATGTGTATTTTCAGCAACTGTCGCCAAAAACGTTGGGTAAACCATTGCTTTCCCCCAACCTAAAATTGCAGCTAAAGTAATATATTGCATTTTAGTTTCTGCGTAGATGAAAAAAAACAAGGCAACTGCTTGCATAAATATTCCCCAAAACAAAAGCTGTTTCTTAGGAAATACGTCTGCCATTTTCCCAGTTATTAATTGTCCTAAACCCCAAACCGCAGGATAAACTGCTGTGATAATTCCAATTTCAGCAAGTGTGAAATTTTTAAGGGCCAAAACGATAGGGAAAATTCCCCAAACCATTCCATCGTTTAAGTTGTTTACCAAACCAGCTTGTGTTACTGAACCTAAGTTTTGATGTTTCCAGGTAGTTTCCCAAAAAAGAACTTTTAAACGAGGAACATTACTTGAATTACTTTCGCTAGCTACGTGTTGACGGGTATCTTTTACTAAAAATATACTTCCAACTAATCCGAGAAAAACCAAAGCAAAACCAATATAAAAAGGATAAGGTCGCAATCCATAACTTGCAGCAATCCAACCTGTTAAAAATGCCACAATCGCCACTGAAATATAACCTGCGAACTCATTTAATCCCATTGCCAATCCGCGCTGTTTGTCTCCTACAAGATCGATTTTCATTACAACTGTTGAAGACCAAGTTAATCCTTGACTAAGTCCTAAAAGAACATTCGTGGCAATAATCCAATTCCAAGTCGGAGCATAAATTAGTAAAAAAGGAATTGGGATAGCGATAACCCAGCCAAAAATTAACAAGTTTTTTCTTCCGATTTTGTTTGCTAAAACTCCTGTGTAATAATTTGTAAGTGCTTTTACGATTCCAAAAACAACAATGAAGGAGAGTAAAGCTGTTTTGGCTGCAATGTGAAACTCTTCTTCAGCAATTTGTGGCAAAATACTGCGTTCTAAACCCACCATTCCACCAACAAAGGCATTTATAATTACAAGGATTGTGAATTGTTGCCAATTTTCACGAAGACCTAAATTTATTTTATTCATATCAATTAATACCCTCCTCTACAATAAATTAGCTTCAAATCACAATTAACAATAATACCAATTATATATGACTATTTCTTTTGTTTTTCATAGATTAACATACAAACTTTATCCATCGCTTTAAAAAGAGAAATATCTAGATTACTTGAACTTGAGATACTAGAAAGTGTTACAACGGCATTGTACAAAATAATATTATCATCCCTTTTAATTCGTTCCACAAGATTTATTTTATTACTTCCTTTTGGTGATTCAGAAACAATTATTTCGTTTGTATTTTGGTCTATTGCGAATAACATATTCATTTAAATTTAAAATTAAATAGGATTCGATTATTAGTGTAAATGACACCTACCACTTGAGTTTTTTGTCATATTTCTACACCTAGATCCTTTTTTTGTCGTTCCAAAGCATTGTTGCGCAATATTAGAGGAACTAGTTGAAGAAGATTTGTAAGATCCATTACTACAACAATTTGTACCAACTTTTCGGTCATGAATTTTACAATAACAACTGTTTGATTTACTTCGATTGCAACTCATGCAAAGTAGTTGAATATTTGATGCATCAGTACTACTTCCTCCACATGAAAAAGGGGTGATGTGGTCATATTCCAAACTCGACGTATTTCCACAACATTGACAAGCTCCGCCATCACGTGAATAAACAATCTTTTTTATGGAGACAGGTATATAGCGACTTTGCGAAAAACCGAATAAACAGAAAAAGAAAAGTGAAAAGAACAGTAATAGTTTTTTCATCATTTTTTGATTTTACGAATTTAAAATTTTGTTTTAATTTTTCATTTTTATGAACTAAAATTACTTGAATAATAGATAACTGTTTCTTTTCAAGTATTTTGTTTAGTTGTTTTTAATCTCAAAAGTGATTATAAAATTTGTATTTTAAACTTAAATTACAAATTTTTGTTTAAAAATTCTACTCCTAAGCAAATAATATGAAGTTCTTCCTCCTTTTCTCATTGTCTTACACTTTAAGTTCTTTTGCACAACCGCTTTTAGAGTTCAATCAAGAGCGCTTTCAAACAGACAAGCGATTGATGCTAGGACTTGGTTCTTGGGCTAGTGCTAATTTTTTAGTAAGTGGAGTAGGGTGGGCAACAGTTCCAAAAGGAGAAGCGCACTATTTTCATCAAATGAATGTGCTGTGGAATACGGTGAATATTGGTTTGGCAATTCCTGGTTATTTTAATGCGAAGAAATCAAACCCAAATTTAACTTTTGATAAATCAGTTTTGATTCAACATAAAACAGAAAAAATATTTTTAATAAATTCGGGATTAGACGTAGCCTACATTTCAGCAGGATTATTGTTACGGAGCAACGCAAAAATTAATCTTTCTAAGCGCGCTCAATTCAATGGCTACGGAAACAGTTTGTTGATGCAAGGTGGATTTTTGTTTTTATTTGACTTAACAGCTTACCTTCTCCATAATCAACACGCAAAGAAATCTTTGAATAAGATGATGAATACTATTGATCTAAGCTCTTCAGGACTTGGAATTAAATGGAATATTGGTGCAAATTCAGGATTAAGTCAGTCGAGAAGTATGATTTAAAAAATAAGAATCATTTTTAAAACAAATAAAACTCTCATTTAATCCTAACAATGTATTTTTTTAACTCTTTAAGAGTGTCATTGCAATTTGAAAATGGTGAAATTATTACATCTTTAATTGTGTCAACTCCAACACTTTTAGCGACAAACATTAGTGCAGAAGTGTAATTACAACCCTCGCAATCTTTTTTTGATGGAATGACAATTTTGCTTTCGAAATATTCTAAATGTTGTAATTTTTTCGTGTTTGGTTGACAGTATTTGCAGCACGAGTTAGTTGTATAGTAAATATTAATTGTATCTCCAATATTGACTGAATAATAGGATTTATTTTTATAAGAATTAAAAACGATATGTTCATTGATTCTTTCAATTGGAAATTTCATTTTATTTGCCGAATCGCTGCAACTAACTAAAAATAATATGTTTAGAAAGAAAAGTTGTTTCATTTTAAAGTTATTTCATTAGTTATTATTTTAGTTAACATCTTCACCTCCAAACCCAGTTCTCATCCGAAACATAGCTGATTTTTAAAACGCCTGCTAGACTTATTAGTTCCGTTTTTAGCTCTTGAATTGTAGCAATTTTTTCTTTCGGCAAAATTAACGTTTTACCAGCTTTCATTCTTATAAAGATTGTTGTTGGAATTTCGTAGATTTCTTGGATTTCGCTCGTGCTAACTTTCGCTTCACTTAATTCATCTTTGATAAAAATTGTTTGATCGCTGATTTCCAAAAAGGCACTTTTTCCGAAAGCATTCTTGTAATTTTCTTGTATGAAATTCTTGTAATGTTTGATGTAATTATTTCGCTCCCAAAGTGGGTAAAGGAAAAACCAAAGAATGGATAAAACACAAAATAAAACACCCATTAAAAGATTTTTTTGATAAAAACCAGAAGCACCAAGCACGAGATACAAGATTGGCATGATGATTTTGTTGCGACTTCTTTTTCTTTTAATGGTTTTTGATTGTGAGGCAACAAAAAGTTGATAAGTCAGATAATCGTTTTCGTCAATTTTTAATTCAAAGGTCATGGTTGAGGATAATTCGACTAAAGTTAATAGAATTCCCTAAAATAAGCCTGAAACAAACAATTTCAATTTTGCAATGAAACAATTCTGAAATTTATTTTAAGGCGCCTTTGCCTCCGCTGTGGCGGATATTCGCTGTTTCTTTTTCAATTTTGAACTAAAATCAATTGTATTTTGCTAAATGTCGTTTTCTAGGTGTTTCCCCACAAAGCCTCCATCTTGTTTATATTTGCACATGCAAACTAAGTTACTTCTCATAACGCCCCCATTTACACAGCTGAACACTCCCTATCCTGCAACGGCTTATTTGAAAGGTTTTTTGGATGAACATGACGTCTCAGTTTCACATTGCGATTTAAGTATTGAGCTGTTTACTTCAGTGTTTACTAGTGATTTTTTGGTGCAGCTTTTTAAGGAAGCTAAATACACTGGAAGTAATTTTTTTCCGGGTGTTAAAAAAATGAAGCAGTTATACATCGTACGAGTTGACTTAGTGATTCGATTTTTACAAAAACACGATTTAGAAACGGCTCATAAAATTATAGAACCAGGATTTTTACCCAATGGTCACCGATTAGCGAAGGTGAACGCAGCAATTAAATGGGAAGAAGGCGATGCTGGAATCATTGACAAAGCAAAACATTTCGCGACCCTTTTCATTGAAGAAATCGGCGACTTTATTCAAGCCAATGTTGATGAGTTTTTTGCTTTCACAAAATATGCCGAACAAATCGCACGATCAGCGAGTAGTTTTGATCAAATAGATGAATTTTTGCACTACGAACCAACGCTCATTGAAGAAGAAATGCTGCAGATTTTAGAGAAAAAAATTCTATTGTATGAACCAAATCTAGTGGGGTTCACAATACCTTTTCCAGGTAATTTATTCGCAGCCTTGCGGTGTTCACAATTCATAAAAGATTTTTATCCAGCTATTTACGTTGCTTTTGGTGGTGGTTATTGCAATACGGAACTTCGAAGCTTGGAAGACCCACGGATTTTTGACTACCTCGACTTCATTTCCTTAGACGACGGTGAAGGACCGATTCTAAAAATGGTGCAGTTGATTGAAGGAAAAATCAGTAGTAACGAGTTGGAAAGAACGTTTGTATTAGAAAACAATCAGGTGGTTTACAAAAATCAAATTCCCAATAAAATCTTTCACCATGAACAGTTACCTGCTCCAAGTTACCTTGATTTACCGCATGAAAAGTACATTTCTTTTTTAGATGTGGTGAACCCAATGCACCGCATGTGGACAGACAAAAGATGGAACAAGCTAACAGTTTCGCACGGTTGTTATTGGAAACAGTGCTCCTTTTGTGATGTAAGTCTTGATTATATTGGGAATTACCAAAATACGACCGCCGAAAAGTTGGTGGATAAAATCGAAAAAATAATAAAAGATACAGGTTTAACAGGTTTTCATTTTGTAGATGAAGCTGCACCTCCTAAAATGTTACGGACACTTTCTTTAGAATTGATGAAACGCAATCTTTCAATTACTTGGTGGACCAACATTCGATTTGAAAAAACGTTTACAGCGGAGTTGTGTGAACTTATGGCAAAAGCAGGTTGCATAGCTGTCACTGGTGGTTTGGAAGTTGCTTCCGACCGTCTTTTGGCAAAGATGAAAAAAGGTGTGGACATTGCTCAAGTAACAAGAGTGACACATAACTTTTCAAGCTTTGGAATTTTTGTACATGCTTATTTGATGTATGGTTTTCCAACGGAAACGGAGCAAGAAACAATTGATTCCTTAGAAGTGGTAAGACAACTGTTTGAAAAAAATTGCATTCAATCGGCGTTTTGGCATTTGTTTACTGCAACCGCACACAGCCCAATTGGTCTAAATCCGGAGGAATTTGAGATTGAAATTACAGGTCCAATTTTTGAAGGCTTCGCACAAAATGACTTAATCCACCTCGACCCAAAAGGCGCCGACCATGAGAAGTTCACGAATGGACTTAACGCAGCCTTGAACAGTTACTTAAACAAAACAGGTTTTGAAAAGCAATTGTCTTCTTGGTTTGATTTTCCAGTTGTCGCCACTACGCATCCAAAGAATTTAATTGAAGGTTTTCTTTGATGATAGATTGATTTTAATTTTATGAAGGATTCCTCACCTGCTTATATTTCCAATATGAAAATTTTGATTGCCCTATTATTTTTCTTGAGCTTCATCAATTGCATGGCAAAAAGTAGTGAGCAAAAAGATACCACCCGAAATTTGAATTTTATTGCAGAAGTATTGTTGATTCGCATTAAAATCAACGATAAATACACAGCTGATTCTTTGATTTTGGTATTACAAAATGTGTCCATCGAACAATTACAAAATCAGCTTAAAACGGATGCACAAAAAACTGCTTTTTGGTTGAACCTTTACAATGCTTTTATTCAAAAAATCTTAAGTAAAAACCCCGAACAATATCTGAATAGAAACAAGTTTTTTAGTGAAAATCAAATAAACATTGGTGGTAAATTATTGAGCTTTGATTTTATTGAACATGGTATTTTAAGGCATTCTAAAAGTAAACTGAGCTTGGGTTATTTAAACAAAACTTTTGTTGGTAGTTTAGAAAAAAAACTGCGTGTCAAAAAGCCCGATTACAGAATACATTTTGCGTTGAATTGTGGTGCAAGTGCTTGTCCAGCTGTTGCTTATTATTCGGTGGATAAATTGGATAGTCAGTTAGCTATTGCCGAAGCATTTTTTGTTTCGGAGAATTGCATTATCAATCAAGACAAAAAAACGATTGAAACCTCTAAAATTTTCAGTTGGTTCAGAGCAGATTTTGGTGGCAAAAAAGGAATAAAAAAATTGATTGGAAAATATAAAAAGGAAGATCTTTCAGATTACAAATTGATTTTTAGACCTTATGATTGGAAGTTAATGTTGGAGAATTATAAGGAGAATTAAGACTTGTAAAAGTTACTGCTATAATATAAATGTATTATAGGTCGCAATTATTCCTGCATTATTTAATACATCTGATCTGAATTTAGCTATTATATCTTTTTCTGTCAGTAAAATAAAACTCAATTTTCCACCTTTAAACTCTCGAAACTTAATTTTACTTGCATCATTTTTTATAGCATCAATCAAATTATCATATGTTGCAAGCCACTCATTATTTGATTCACATGCATGTCTAATTAAGCAGGGACCATTTAATCTTTCAAGTTGATATTTTCGGTTGAGTATAATTATTAATTTTCTTTCAAATGAATTACCTGGAGACGAAAACTCATAATTTATAGTATCGCATAATGAGTAAAATTTTTCTATTAAACCTCTTGATTCCTCATTCGATAGTAATATTTCTAGCGTATTAATATCAAATGGACATATCCATTTACTTTCTACTAATTCATCAATAAGGATTTTTTCCATTTTTCTTTTTTTGCCTATAACGAACCGATGCTTAGTAGCCGAAGTTTTGGATTGATGACCGAAATTTTTAAATTCTTAACTGAGTTAAAAAGAAAACGGAATCTCCAACTCTGCGATACCCAAATTTTGGCCTACCTATGTTAAACGTTATTAATAATCTCCAATAAGCAGTATTCAAATTTATTTGCCTGTACTTCAGAATACAATTGCCATTTTACATTGTAATTATTATTTAAATCTAATATATAATACAGTTCGTCACTGCAAGTCCAGTGATTTTTTTTCAATCCTATATATTTCCACTTTTTATCTGTATCGTCAAAATAATATTTAGTTTTATCAATTGAGTCAGAATTCCAGCTTTCATCTTTTTTCGGAATTATAGCGCCTTGATGAAATGTAAAGTGTTTGTCAATATTGTTTTTATCCCAAGCATTTGAAGTTGAATAAGCTTGATCATTAGTAAGAATTAAAACGTAACCCACTTTACTGTTTTGGTTATTTTCAAGGTATTTTTCGATTCTATAAATATCTTTTCTAAAGCTATACCTTCCAACATCGTTTGCTGAATGATTTGATAATGAATATTTTTCATTGTTTATATCAAAGACAGCTTTCTTGGTTTTATATTTTAATTCAATAGGAATAGTGTTGCCTATCTCATCAATTAAAATGATATCAATAGGGGCTCTGACAAAAGTTGGATTACCATTTCTATAAAGCATTGGAATTTCAGCAGGCCTTTCAAGCCTAACAGAAAAGTTTGGATACCTTTCAGCAATCACCTGGCTAAGAGAAAATTTAAAGTCATCTTCAGAATGAAATACCAGTCTATTTCTCTCTATTAAACTTGACAAAAGATCATTGAAATTTAGCATATTTTTACAGATAGATTCAAAAAACAATTACGCATAACGGTTTGCAGCTACCCGAAGGGCGGGATTTCGAAGCACAAAACTGTCCGCCAGCACTGAACTTGAATAGAAGCACAATCCCGCATGTGCGGGATCATTTAAGCCTGAACCGCCAATTTCTTGTAGGTGCTGTTTATGCGGTTTTTCTTTCTTCTGTCAAGTCTGTCTTGTTAGATTTTTATGTTCAATTCAAGTCGTCCGCCAAAACCAAGTTCAATTATTTTTTGAAGTGTCGAAATACGGGCTTCTTTTATGTTGTTCTCAATTTTTGAAATATAGGATTTAGTTGTCCCAACTTTTTCTGCAAGTTGTTCCTGTGTCATTCCCATTTCAATACGCGTGTCGTGAATCAAAGCACCAATTTTAAATGCTTCATAACCAGCTTCAAGTTCGTCACGTTCTTTTGTCCCACGTTTTCCGTAGTTTTTGTCTTTAAACTCTTCGAGAGTCATCAAGTTTTTATTTTTCGCTTTCATATTCTGCTTTTATTTTAAGTGCCATTTCTATTTCTTTTTTGGGTGTCTTTTGAGTTTTCTTTTGAAATCCGTTCGCTAAGACAACTAATTGTCCTTGGTCAAAAAAACAGAAAATTCTAAAAATATCGCTACCAAGTTGAACTCGGATTTCATACAGTCCGTCCGTGTTCTCTAGGTGTTTCAGATAAGTTTCAGGAACTCTTTGTAAGTCTTCAACCAAGTCAAAAGTCCAAACAATTTTTGCTTTTACTTTCTTGTTTTGTTTGGAAAAGAAGTCTTGAAAGTAGTTTTTATAAAATGTAATATTTCTATGTTTCTGATTTTTGTCCACAGTGCAAAGTTACAAAAGTTTTCCTAAAGTGAAACAGAAAAATTGATTTATTTTTTCTAAATGTTGATTTGTCGGGGTTCTCAAAATCGCTTATAACGGTTTCGCCGCTTTGCGAAGGCGGTGATTTTACCACCAAACTACCAAGGAAGAACCGATGTATAAATATAGTAAAAAAATGTCAAACGAAGCGATAAGCCACAGCTTTTGCAAACCCAATGTTATGGGCTGGCATATTTGATAAACGTGGTTTTAATTAATAACTAAAATCTTTTGTCGTGGTATAGAAAAACGACTATAATAATATGAGTAAAGTTCAAAAATTTTGGGTTGTAACAAAACCAACAAAACGCTCAACATTGGTTGATATTCTGTTTAGTGCAGATATGAAAAGAATGGAATTA
>CAMAZP010000007.1 GCA_945863605.1 Chitinophaga pinensis | reverse complement strand
ATTTATTCATTTATTCATTTATTCATTTATTCATTTATTCATTTATTCATTTATTCATTTATTCATTTATTCATTTATTCATTTATTCATTTATTCATTTATTCATTTGTGACTTAAACACTATTTTTTGCACGGTATTTGGTTACAACCAAAACTTATTATCTTTAACAAAAAAAAATAAATATGAAAACAATTTTCACAGCTGCTTTAATAGTACTTTTTAGTTCTATATCATTTTCTCAAGAATTAACTTGGCATACAGATTTAAACAAAGCAATTTCGATTGCGCAAAAGGAAAAGAAACCAATTATGTTGTTTTTTACAGGTAGTGATTGGTGTGGGTGGTGTAAAAGACTTCAAAATGAAGTATTCAAAAAACCAGAATTTGTAGAATGGGCAAAATCAAATATCGTTTTAGTTGACGTTGATTTTCCAAGCGTAAATAATCAAACCCAACAGGTAAAAAATCAAAATAATATGCTACAACAACAGTTTGGAGTTAGAGGTTATCCTACTTGCTGGTTTGTAAAGCCTGAAAAAAATAAAGAAGGTAAAAATAATTTTACCCAATTAGGATCTCAAGGTTACCTAGCTGGAGGTCCTGAAGTTTGGATTACAAGTGCAAAGAATATTATAACTTCAAAAAAATAAATTTTTAATTAAAAAATAAAACGGCTACCTCAATTTGAGGTAGCCGTTTTTCGTTTGGTTAGTTAAAGTCCGATTATTTGCCTTACTTCAACCTCTGTTAAATTGCGTTTTTGACCATCTTGATTAAGGTAAGTTCTGTTTACTAATCGACCGTGAATAGCAACTTTTTTTCCTTTTTCAGCATATTGTTCGATGAACTCAGCAAGGTTTCCCCAAGCGAAGACACGGTGCCATTCAACTGTATCTTTATATTTACCGTTATTTTTTCGCTCTGGTTTTGTCGTAGCTAAACTGAATCTTGCAACTGATTTTCCATTGTCAAATTTTGTAATTTGTGTATTTGTTCCGATGTTGCCGATTAATGTTACGAAGTTGCGCATAGTTGTCATAATGTATATTTTTTAGAAAATTATTGAAATGTATATTTAAAATTGAATTGTGATTTTTTACATGAGAATGATGTCGTTCACTTCTACTTCTGAAATGAATTTGCGTTCGCCATTTGTGTTATAGAAACGACTCACTAGTTTTCCTTCGATTGCCATTTCTGAACCAACATGCCCTAATTCTTCGATCACTTTGATCCATCTTCCCCATGCTGTAACTAAATGCCAATTGCTTCTAGTTTTTGTTTTTCCATCTCCATCTAGGTAGATTTCTTTTGTGGACATTGAAAATTTTGCAACTTTTCGGCCGTCTTGTAACTTTGTAAATTTCGGTGCTGAGCTTACTTTCCCGATTAAATTAACGTGATTCATTTTTTTGTATTTATTTGATAATTAATTTTCAGTTTTCGTTGATGCTAGTAATAAAAAATCAGTCAATTCTATGATTGTACTGTAGCGTTTTTCCCCAGTTTTTGATTCATAAGATTGATTAACCAATCTGCCTTCTAACATAATTTCTTGACCTTTTGAAAGTAGTTTCTGAATTCGCTCTGCTGTCTTACCCCATGCATTGATGTTGTGCCATTGCGTCAAATCTATCCATTGACCATTTTTGTCTTTGTAGCGTTCATTCGTTGCTAATGTAAATCGCGCTAATGATTTACCTGATTCAAAATTTACGAATTCTGGTTGTGCACCTAATCGTCCGATTAATTTTACATTGTTGCGTAATGCATTCATCTTGTAATAATTTAAAAAGTTTGTAAATAATAATTCTTGCCGTTTTCAATAATCGTTAATCGAATTCGACACTGCAAAGTTTTGTGAGTAGAAAAATTTTATACGGTTAATATTCGTTTATTGTCGATTATTATTCGTTTATAATTGAATATATTCGTTTATATTATTGGAATACAGTTAATTATACTTTTTTATCTTTTCAAAAAATAAGTACAAAAAAAATAAAATAAATATTTGATGAAGTTTAAAGTTTATTATTACCAAAATAATTGAATTGGTTTTAACAAGGATATCTGTAGAAGAATTCAGATATATAGATTCAATAAATAAAGAATCGAAAACAACATATGTAATTGATTAAATATAATTACAAGATTTTTAAGGAAAACAATTTTGATTAGTTATTTTCAAATTAGCTATCAAAATGTGGTATAATATTCAATTATATGTATTTAATTCTCAAAAAAATAATCAATGTGAGGAATTAATTCCTTGTTTTTTAATTACAAAAAAGAAGTAAAACAGTATAATATTGAATTGTAATAAAATAAAAAAGGGTGTAATGAAGTTATCATTACACCCTTAAAAGGAAGAAAAATAGTTTAAGGAAGTTTAGTGTATGTTGCAACACATTGGCCTTGTCCACCAATGAAAGGTATTGTATTGTTATAATTATATGTAATATTAATTATATCACCAGTTGAAGTCATCATACCAGTTCCATTAAAAGAAATTTCTCCTCCTGTAATTGGAATTGTTTGTTGATCTAAGGTAATACTAGATCCATTAATTGTAGCGTAAGCTGTTCCACCTAGTAGTGTAAACATGTTATCTATAACCAATTGGTTTGCATTAGCGCCAGATGTAATATCAGGAGTTCCAGCTAAAGGGAAACTTGTTGCACCACAGTTGCTTGTTACATCCCAATTTACTAACCAATTATCTTTTCCAATAATTACTGTTACTTTTCTTTTTGCTGTTGAAGTTCCATTTGTGTTAGTTGCTTTGTAGTTAACGTAGTAAACACCTGTAGTTTCTGTGTTAACTGAATCAGCTAATTGTTCTACAATTACATCAACAGGAGAACCATCTTTATTGACTGCAGTTGCACCAGGATCATTGTAATTTGATGCAACGTTAATTGTTGTATCAGTAGAACCAATAATAGTTATTGTTGGTGAATAAACACAAGAAGCATCATCTTTTTTAGCTTCCGAGTTATAGTTTGTAGCAGTTGAGTCTGTACATCCTTTTTTCTTACAACCCGTGAACGTCATTGCGCCAAAAGTTGCAACAGATAATAAAATAAGTGTCTTTTTCATAAATTTTTTTTGCCAAATATAATGAATTAAAATTAAAAAAGCGAAGCTCCAAGGAACTTCGCTTCAACCAACCAAACGATATGCGCTTAGTCTTGCAAAATCTGATCAATTATTTCAGGTTTGCTGAGCGCATCTTTGATTTTTTTCTCTAACTCTTCACACAATTCTGGGTTATCGTGAAGTATAGATTTAATTGAATCTCTTCCTTGGCCTAATCTTGTTTCACCATAAGAGAACCAAGATCCACTTTTCTTTAAGATGTTTAGTTCTACACCAAGGTCTATAATTTCACCGATTTTAGAAATTCCTTCACCATACATAATGTCGAATTCAGCTTTTCTAAAAGGAGGAGCAACTTTATTTTTTACGACTTTTACTTTTACTCGGTTACCAGAAATTTCCTCTCCATCTTTAATTTGAGCTGCTTTTCGAATATCAATTCGAATAGATGAATAAAATTTTAGTGCATTTCCACCTGTCGTCGTCTCAGGATTTCCGAACATAACACCAATTTTATCTCTTAATTGGTTGATGAAAATACAACAGCAACCAGCTTTATTAATGGAACCTGTAAGTTTTCTCAAGGCTTTTGACATCAAACGAGCTTGTAATCCCATTTGAGAATCACCCATTTCACCTTCAATTTCTGCTTTTGGTGTTAATGCCGCAACAGAATCAATTACGATTAGGTCGATCGCTCCTGAACGAATTAAATTGTCTGCAATTTCTAAAGCTTGCTCTCCGTTGTCTGGTTGAGAAATCAATAGATTGGCTACATCTACCCCTAATTTTTGAGCGTAGAATTGATCGAATGCATGTTCTGCATCTATGAATGCTGCAATTCCACCGCTTTTTTGTGCTTCTGCAATTGCGTGAATTGCAAGTGTTGTTTTACCAGATGATTCTGGACCATATATTTCAATTACACGACCTTTAGGAAATCCGCCAACACCTAAAGCGATGTCAAGTGAAATTGATCCAGTTGAAATAACATCTACTTTTTCCACAGGTGCGTCTCCTAATTTCATAACGGAACCTTTACCGTATGCTTTGTCTAATTTCTCCATTGTTAATTGGAGTGCTTTTAATTTTTCAGCGTTAACTTCTTTTGCTGCGTTTGAATCTTTAGCGTCTTTTGCTGCCATATCGTTTGTTGTTGTGAGTGGTTAACTCGGGTTATTATTTGTTTTGGTTGTTGCAAATGTATGTTGGTATGAACGTAATCTATTTATGTTCAACTAAGAAATTCCAAATTCTTTTAATATTTCTTCCACATGATTTTTGGTATTCGGCTTTTCAATTATCGAAATTAAATTGCCTTCTTCATTGAATAAGAAGGTGTTTCGATGAATCCCATCATACACTTTACCCATGAATTTTTTCGTTCCCCAAACACCAAAAAGATTAATTACTTCTTTTGATTCATCGAGTATTAGCGAAAAAGGTAATTCATATTTACTTGCAAAACTTTGGTGAGATTTTAAAGAATCAGCACTAACACCCAAAATTTGAATTTCATTTGAAAGTAATGTTTCGTAATTGTCACGTATGTTACACGCTTGTGCTGTACAACCCGGTGTATTGTCTTTTGGGTAAAAGTAAATTACCAATTTTTTACCAATCAAATCTTGTGAGACAATTGATTTTTCATTTTGATCAGTCGTACTGAATGCTGGTAGCGATGCTCCAATTTTTAATTTTTCCATAATCGTTTAAATATTAATCGTTTGTTAGTTTAGTTTCTAATCAAAGGTAAAAACAAATTTCAATATTTAAACAAAAAATAAAAAAAATAGTTGATTAATTTTTTCGTATTTTATAAAGTAGAAAAGACCAGTTGAGAATTAATAATAGTCCACCAATTGGCGTTATTGGACCAATGAATGCTTTATTCCAATCTAGAATACTAGCAATACTCAACAAATAAATTGAACCACTAAAAAAAACAATTCCAAGAATCGAAAAAAGTAAAAATTTGTTCAGTGAAAAATTGAATTTTTCAGCATTGATACCGATTATTAGTAATGAAATCGCTTGGTAAAACTGATACCGGACACCAACTTCAAAGGTATTTAGTTCTTCTATATTTAAATATTTTTTCAAACCATGAGCGCCAAAAGCACCAAGAATGATAGCTAAAATGAATAAAAATAGACTAGAAATCACAATTCTTTTGTTCATTATGCAAAATTGAGAAAAAAGATATTAAATCAAAGTCTTATCTTTGTTTTTTATGAGGTATTTTATTAAACTTTTTTTATTGTTTATATTGGTTTCTTGCAATCAAGGGGAGAAAGAATTAGCTTCTCAAAACATAGATTATTATCAATTTCAATTAGTAAATTTAGCTAAGTACGATATTCCAGCAACTATTTATCTACCAGATGCTAGTGCAGGTATTGGCACATCATTTAAACCTTTAATTGAACACGAAGTAGGAGGTTATAAGTGGCGCATAAAAGTTGGGCGCTATTTTGTAATTGATATTGAGGATTTCGGTGATTTCATATATTTATTTGAAGAAAAGAAAAAAGAAATTTTAACAAATAAAGTATATAAAACTAATATAATAAATGAAGACAAATCAATTCTTGTTTATCAGCAAACTTTAAAAGAAGATATTGGTTTAAAAAAGAATAAAACTTTTCATATTTACGCCGTTGTCAAAATAGATAATATTTTCTATCAAATAACTAATACTGAGAAAGGAAATACTAGAAAGGAAATAGATTTTATGTTTAAATCTATTAAGTCAATTAAAAAAATCAACGAATAATGGAATTAAAGAGAGAAGAGATACTGAAAGTACTTGGTAATATTATTGAGCCTGATTTAAAAAAAGATATTGTTAGCTTAAATTTGATAGAAGAATTAACTTTTATTAATGAAGAAATCACTTTAACTGTTTCACTTTCTAATCCAGCTTTACACGCTCGAAAAAGAATGCAAGAAGCTATAGAGTTTAACTTGAAACGCTTTTTTGGACAAGACATTCAAGTAGTTTGCACAGTTAAGGGTTTAAATAATGAAAGCAAAAAAGCTAGAAGAAAAGTACTGCCAGATGTTAAAAACATTATTGCAATTGCATCTGGTAAAGGTGGTGTAGGAAAATCTACAGTTACTGCTAACTTAGCTGGAGGGCTTTTAAAAGCAGGTTTTTCTGTTGGTATCGTAGATGCTGATATTTACGGTCCTTCAATGCCAACAATGTTCGACGTGGTTAATGAACGTCCTACAATGGTAGAAATTGACGGTAATAGTTTGATCAATCCCGTCGAAAGTAATGGTGTAAAGATTTTATCTATTGGATTTTTTACAGATCAAGACAATGCAGTTGTTTGGCGTGGTCCAATGGCATCAAAAGCATTAACACAAATGTTAACTGATGCTAATTGGGGTGAATTAGATTATTTATTAATTGATTTACCTCCGGGTACAGGTGACATTCATCTTTCATTAGTGCAAACTGTGCCTTTAGATGGTGTTGTGATAGTAAGTACACCACAAGAAGTTGCTTTAGCAGATGCACGAAGAGGAGTGAATATGTTCAAAATGGACACTATTAAAGTTCCAATTATAGGTATAGTTGAGAATATGGCTTTTTTTACACCAGTTGAATTACCTGATAATAAGTATTATATCTTTGGTCGAGATGGCGCAAAGAATTTAGCTGAAGGAATGAAAGTACCATTTTTAGGTGCAATTCCATTAGTACAGAGTGTTTGTGAAGCTGGAGATTCAGGTAAACCAGCTGTTTTTCAAGAAAACACACCAATTGCTAGGGCATTTGATGATTTAGTTAATACATTTGTCTCGCAATTAAATAACATAAAAGACTCAAGTAAATAAATATGGCGATTATTGATAAACAAGCAATTACCACCAAAGTTATTGAAGCGATGGAGCAATTGCGTCCATTTCTTCATGCAGATGGTGGAGATATGGAATTGGTAGAGATTACTGATGACGCAACCGTTAGGGTACGTTTGATGGGTGCTTGCAGTGATTGTTCTATGAGTTTTATGACTTTGAAGGCGGGTTTAGAAGATGCACTTAAATTAGTTGCTCCAGAGGTAAAAGCTGTTGAATCTGTTTAATTTTTTAAATGAAAATAAAATTAATTGTCGTTGGGAAATCTGCTTTTGACTTTGTCAAAGAAGGGGAATTGGTATATGAAAAACGATTGATTCATTATTTACCTTTTGAAAAACTAGTTTTACCAGATATTAAGAACCCAAAAAATCTTTCATTAGAAGAATTAAAGAAAAAAGAAGGGGAATTGATTTTATCAAAAATTACTAATCAAGATTTTTTAGTTTTGATGGATGAAAATGGAAGTCAGTTTTCTTCAACTAATTTCGCAAGTTGGTTAGAACAAAAAGTAAATGAAGGAATGCGATCTATGGTTTTTGTTATTGGTGGGGCATTTGGATTTTCAAAAGAAGTTTATGAGCGAGCGAATCAATTAATATCAATCTCTAAAATGACATTTTCGCATCAATTAGTGAGAGTTATTTTTTTGGAACAATTATATAGGGCCCAAACAATTTTGAAAAGTGAGCCCTATCATCATTTTTAAAATTTTATTTAATCAACAAAATTGCTCTTAGAAAATCTAACTTTTATTGACATTTTAATTTCTCTACTTTGGTTGGGTATTTTATCAATAATAGTTAATAATCAGGCAACAAAACTTGAAAATCAAGATTTGAAACCCTATTATTTCAGAAATTTCTATATCAAAGTTTTATATGGAATTTCTTTTACGATTGTTTATTTAGTTGTATATGATGGTGGAGATACAAAAGCCTATTGGGATGGAGCAATTGTGTTAAATAAACTATTTTTTAAATCACCAAGTTTATATTTAGAGGCAATATCAAGTCTACCTTCAGATGAAAATAGACTTATTCATTTCAATATCGAAACTGGCTTTCCACCAGGCTGGATTTACAGGGAGTCACAAGGATGGTTTGTTTCACAAATAACTTCCATTTTTTCAATTTTTACATTTCGATCTTTATTTGCAACAGTCATATTGTTTTCTTATTTCGTTTCGAGAGCTACATGGAGAATTTTCGAATTAATAACTAAATTAAATCTACATAAAATTAATATTGCAGCATGGTGCATGTTATATGTCCCATCAGTTGGATTTTGGTGTTCAGGAATATCAAAAGATACTTTAATTTACATTTCAATCTTGAATATCCTCTATTTAAGTTTTGATCTATTAATTTTAAAAAATAAAATTAAGTTCAAACATATTTTTGGATTTCTCTTTTTTGTTTTTATCATCATTCAAATTCGTTCCTTTGCCCTAGCTGCCACATTAACACCTCTTTTAGTTGCTTTTGGAACAAGATTAACAAATAAATACTCATCAAATGTTTTGGCTAAATTTGCCTTTAGAGTACTTTTTTTAAGTATAGGAACAATAGGTTTTATATCTTTTTTCTCTTCAAGTTTTGTCTCAGAATTAGCGCAAGAGGCAGCAGTTGTACAAAATGATTTTAAAACCAATCAAACATATACAGGAAAAAAATTCGATATTGGTGTTGTTGATGGGACGCCAGCAGGAATGATTAGAGCTTTTCCTATATCAGTTTTTTACGGAGTTTATAAACCTTTTATCTACGAAGCATTATCACCAACGTTAATTCTAAACGGTATTGAAAGTTTGATTTTGGTCATAATGACTTTAAATTTTTTCTTTGTTGGAAATGTTTTTAAAAAAATTAAGCGAGTCAGGTCAAATGAATTTTTAATTTTTTCATTGGTATTCACTTTATTAATTGGATTTATGGCAGGATATACGTCTGTTTTATATGGGGTTCTTGTTAGATTTAGGGCTCCATTATTACCCTTCTTATTTCTTGTTTTTACAACTAAGTCTGTAGAAATTAAAAATTCCGATGAAAATCTTCTAACTGATAAAATATAAAATATGTGTGGAATAACTGGTTTTATCGATTTTAATAAAAATTCAAATGCCGAGAATATCTCAAAAATGACATCCTCTTTACATCATAGAGGTCCAGATGCAAGTGGAACTGAAATTTTACATGATGATTATGCAACCCTAGGTCTAGGTCATGCTCGTTTGTCAATCATTGACTTAACAGAATCAGGAAAACAGCCTATGCGCTTTCAAAACAATTGGATTTGTTTCAATGGTGAAGTATATAATTTTGCTGAAATTAAAAATGATTTAGTTGATTTGGGACACACTTTTGTTGGTTCCTCTGACACTGAAGTCGTCCTGCACTCATATATTGAATGGGGGAAAGCATGTTTGTCTCGTTTCGTTGGAATGTATGCATTTTTAATCTATAATGTTGATACCAAAGCTGTTTTTTGTGTTCGCGATAGAGCAGGAATCAAACCCTTTTTCTACTATTGGAAAGATGAACTATTTATGTTTGCCTCTGAACTAAAAGCATTTCACGAACATCCTAAATTTCAAAAGAAAATAAATCTCCAAGCAGTAAATGCATTTATGCAATACGGAAATGTTCCAACTCCTTATTGTATTTTTCACGATTGTATAAAATTAAAACCTGGACATTTCATTGAATTTAATTTAACCAATGCAAAAGAAGTTTTAGATAATTCTTTGGTACATCAAAAACAATATTGGAATGTTTATGATGCTTACAATAAGAAAAAATTAAACATTTCTTTTGAAGAGGCTAAATCGGAAACAGAGAAACTTTTAAAATCTGCTTGTGACTATAGAATGGTGGCAGATGTTCCAGTAGGTGTTTTTTTAAGTGGTGGTTATGATAGTGCTTCTGTTACTGCTTTACTTCAAAAAGACCGAACTGAAAAACTAAAAACATTTACGATTGGTGTACCAGATATTGGATTAAATGAAGCGCCTTATGCGAAGGATGTTGCTGCACATCTTGGAACAGATCACACAGAAATACATTGTACTCAAAAAGAAGCAATTGATTTAATACCAGATTTGCCTTTTTATTACGATGAGCCTTTTGCCGATAGTAGTGCAATTCCAACCACACTTGTAAGTAAAGCAGCACGTCAGCATGTAACCGTTGCTTTGAGTGCAGATGCAGGTGATGAAGTTTTTGCAGGCTATAATCGCTATGATTATTTATACCGATTTGGACCAAAAATAAATCGAATTCCCAGTCCGATTCGTAAATTAATGGCTGGAACAATGGATGTTATTCCTTCTAATGCGTTGCCAATATTAAAAAACAAGTACAATTTTCACAACCGTTACGAAAAGTTGAAAGGGATTTTAAGAAATCCTTCACCTGAAAGTATCATGTTGAGTTTAAGTCAGCAATTTACGAATCAGCAGCTGGATAAATTGATGAAAAACAAAGTTGATGAGTTGGAAACAGCCTATCACTCAAAAGAATTATTGAAAGAAAATTATACACCATTAGCTTACATGATGGCTATTGATTACCAAACATACTTGGTTGATGATATTTTACAAAAAGTGGATAGAGCAACTATGACTGTAAGTTTGGAAGGAAGAGAACCCTACTTAGATCATCGAATTATTGACTGGGCTGCACAATTACCAGATGATTTCAAATATCATGATGGAAGTAAAAAGTATATTTTAAAGGAAATAACGCATCAGTATATTCCAAGAGAAATGATGGATAGACCTAAAATGGGTTTTGCAATTCCAATTGCTGATTGGTTACAAAAAGAATTGAAAGATTTAGTATTTACATACATTAACGAAAAACGTATTTCGGAGCAAGGAATTTTTAATTGGCCTCAAGTAAAAATGATTTTAGATTCATTTTATAAAGGCAAGAAAGAGTTAGATTATAAAATTTGGTATTTATTAATGTTTCAAATGTGGCATGTAAGATGGATGGAAAAATAATAGTTTCATTTCGTAAGTATCTTCTTAATTTTGTTAATCCAAGTGGAACAAGCAGAGGAATCTTAAGACATAAGTCTTCTTGGTTTATAGAAATCTCAGATAGAAAGGGATCAGGAGTAGGGGAGTGTAGTATTATCGAAGGCTTATCACCAGATTTTATAAATGAAATTCAATATGTTTCAGTTCTAAATGAAACATGTACAAAGCTTCAAAAGCTGTTAAATAACATTGATAAAATAGAATTTAGCTATTCTAACTATCAGTTTTTAAATTTTGAATTACAGGATTTTTTTAAAAGTATCATAGCTTTTCCTTCAATCATTTTTGGAGTTGAGGTAGCTTTGTTGGATCTTATAGCTGAAGAAAAAGGAATTTTATTTGATAATAACTTTTCTCGATCGAGAGCTTCAATTCCTATTAACGGTCTAGTATGGATGGGTTCAGAAGAATTTATGCAAAAGCAAATTGAAGATAAACTACAAGCTGGTTTTTCAACGATTAAGATGAAAATTGGAGCTATTGATTTTCAAAAAGAGTTTACACTTTTAAACGCAATCCGAAATAGATTTACTAAAGACGAAATAACGCTTCGTGTTGATGCAAATGGAGCATTTAGCTTCTCTAATGTTTTGCCTGTTTTAAAGCAGTTAAAAACCTTAGAATTACATTCTATCGAACAACCAATTGCTGTTGGACAAATTGAATCAATGGGCTTACTTTGCGCAGAAAATAGTTTGCCAATTGCCTTAGATGAGGAGTTAATAGGTGTAAATACAATTATTGAAAAAGAAGAATTACTGTCAGCTATTTTACCTCAGTATATCATTCTAAAACCAAGTCTTCACGGAGGAGTTACGGGAACATATGAATGGATTCAGTTAGCTGAGCGAAAAAATATAGGATGGTGGATCACTTCTGCACTTGAATCTTCAATTGGCCTAAATGCAATTGCTCAATTTACTGGAGAATTTGAAACTTCAATCCCACAAGGACTTGGAACAGGTGGAATCTACACCAATAATTTACCATCAGATTTGATAATCGAAAAAGGTTATTTGAAACGAATAATTAATTAACGAGCTGCGGTAAAATCACAAATTTCATCACATTGTTCATAAATCATTTCGTTTAAAATCAATTGAGCCGCCAAAGCCAACTGCGTATAATTTTGAGAACCGTTACCAAATTTAGCAGCTTTATTTTGCCACATATCTATGATTAATTGTTGTGAACCTATTTTAGGTTGAATTTTCGCAACTACAGCTGCAACATTCCCAGCTCCAGCATGGTAAACATGTAGGACAAATAGTCGAAACCACAAATCATTTACATCATACATCATATTATGACGGTCAAGTATTTTTTTTGCCTCAGGAATACAAATTTTTTGAATCAAACGTGCAGCGCCATAAGCACATCTGTCAAAATCTTTACGCTCATCTGTTTTATCTGTAACTGTCAGACCCATCGAACGTGCGACATCTGGCATTAATTGAAAAGGTCCATAAGCTCCAGCTGAAGATTTTTTTAATTGTCCTGGACTTTCTATTAATAAAATTGCTTGTGCATACCATGGATCAACTCCTTGTTTTTCAAATGCCGCAACTCCTTTGGAAATAGATGGATAAACGTCTTTGAATCTGTAGAAATCACTTTTACCAATAGTTACGTTTACATATGATTCAGCTGGTAAATTATATTTAGCTTTTAGTGCAGCTTTGAATTCATTTTTTTCAATTTCGCTTTTCGCATTCCAATCTTTACTTGGTAATTTAAAGAGTATTTGGCGCGTATTTCCAACATTTACAATACAAGAGTCGGGAGATAAAATCATTATTTGTTTCCAAAATTGTGTTTGAGCTAAAACATCCCAGCGATCCTTAAAAATATCTTCCGCATGCATAATAGTGCTTACATTACTTGCTTTTTTTACTACAATTTTTTCATCGTTCCAATTATTAAGTGGTTGTGAATGAATTGTGTAAATAAATGAACAAGTAATGAATATAAGGAGGAGAGTGCGCATGTAATTTTGGTTTTCATAAATATAGACATTTAGCGAAAAAATGTAAACTTGTTACAAGAATTATTTACAACATGCATTTGTGAATTAGTTGTAATTTTGAAAAATGAGATTGTTTAATAAGATTTTGCTCTTTCCTTTAATTGTATTGATAAGATTTTATCAATACATCATCTCACCCCTATTTCCAGCAACATGTCGCTACACGCCAACTTGTTCGCATTATACTATTGAAGCGCTCAAAGTTTGGGGGCCATTTAAAGGTACATATTTATCATTAAAAAGAATTGCTTCATGTCACCCTAGAGGAGGTAGTGGATATGACCCAGTTCCTAAGAAGGATATTAAAAAGTAAATTTCCAACCCCTATCCTCCCATACTGAAATTTTATTTAAAAGCTCCACTTTATTTTTTGAATCGTAAACTAACTCTTTAAATGAAAGCTCATTTGACATATTATTTTCACTTTTATCAATTTGAGACTTTTCAATAAAACAAAACCAAAGCCATAGTAATCTAATCGATTCGTTATCTGAAATAGGAAAATCTGAGGCGTTAACACTTGCAAAAAATAGAAGTTTATTTCTAGCTCTAGTGAGAAGAACATTTAAACGCTTATTACCATTTTGTTGGTTTAAAGGACCAAAGCGCATTTCAAATTTCCCTTCTTCATTTTTTCCGTAACCAAAACTAATTAATAGTAAATCACATTCATCACCTTGTACTTGTTCTAACGTTTTTAAAAAAGCGGTATTGTCAGAAATTCGTTGCAGTAATAACTCTTGTGAATTGTTGCTTAGTTTACTGAAAATTAAATTTAATTGGATTTCTGAAAAAGCAACTATTCCAAGGTTTTCAGTAAGAGGTAATCGTTTTTCAATTTCTTTTGCAATTTCAATTGCTTCAATTTCATTTTGCCCATTTTTATACACTCCATTCTTAATGTATATGAATTTAACAACTTCCTCATTTAACGAATCATAGTTAGGATAGACTTTTAATTTATTGTCGTAGAAATGATTATTTGAAAATGAAATTAGACTATTAGATTTACTACGGTAGTGGTTACCCAGAAAAACATTTTTAAAATAATAAGTTGCTTGATGTAATAAGTTGGTATCATCAAATTGATTTTCTCCGAAGTATGTTGAAGGTGCCATTTGTTGTGGGTCACCTGCTACAATTGCTTTTTTTGCTCGCTGCATTGCACCTAATCCATGAGTTAAAGGAATTCGTCCAGCTTCATCAAAAATTACTAAATCGAAAAGTTCATATTTCATTGGGAAACTTACTGCTAATTTCGTGGGATTAGTTAAACAAATTGGTTTGAGAACTGAAAGCCAAATTTCAGCCTCTGTTTCTAATAATTGACGAAATGATAAATGATTTCTTTGCTTTGAAAACTCCTTTACTAAAATTGTTTTTCCTTTTTTTAATTTAGCCTTGAGCTCCTTTTGATTTTCCTTTAGTTTACTGTTTGAGGTATTTATTAAATCGTGAAAAGTTCTGAATTTAGCTATTTGTTTTTCTATAACTAATCGGCTATTGTTAATTTCACATTCTTTTTCTTCAGAAATAATATTCTTACAAATTGAGTACATCTCTGAAAAATCAAAGTTTATGAAAGCAGGATTTTCTGTCACGAAATTTCGCCAAGCATTAGCATAAATTAGTTCATGAAAATCATTATAGTTTGTTGCTTGTTTTAAACTTTCAAAAATCAAATGAGAAATACCTTTTAATATTGTTTTTATTTCAATAATCTTACTGAGGTTTATTTGTAATTTTTCTATCGAATTTTCTAAGAATTCGGTGTGATTGAGATCTAAAAAAGAGGAACATTCAACTTGTAAGCGTTTTAATTTTGAGTGACTATTTAGAATTTCATTTTTTTGTTTTTCATCTGTTTCGTTAAAATCCTTCCAAGCTGAGAAATTTGTTGTTGAAATAAGATTGTAAATAGTTTCAATTTCATCTGTATTTGTAACATCTAACTATAAAAATTGAATTTTAATTTTTTCAATTTAAAGATTTGTTAGTAAATTTTTTTCAAATAACTCTAGTTGCTTTATTGCGTCTAATTCTGTAGTTCGTGTCCAATTTTTCCACCTGATTTTCCATAGAAGTTTTCCGATCAAATTAGTAGAATTTGCTTGCTTTTTTAAAATTACTATTTCGTCAAAAGAGGGTTTTTTCAACCAATGATTTTCATGTATTGTGTAAAAAGAAAGTTCAATTTTAAGTTGATTCCATTTTTTTCTTAGGGAAAGAAATTTTTTTGAGTTTTTAGTTAAAATACCACCATATTTTTTATAAACTGATGAACTATAATTTTGGTATAAAATTGCTTTATTTATCAATGAGTTTAAGTCCGAAATTGATTGAAGATTAAATAATTTTTTTAAATCTTTTGTTGAATTAAAAGACCTTGAAATTAATTCTATTAATTCTGTGTTTGATAATTGAAGATAATTGAAATTTAATAATTTTATTAATTCAAAATCGTTATCTGAAAGTTGTGAGATATAGGTATTATATAAGTTGAATTCATTAAGTTTTGGCAGTTTAATACCGGTTGTATTTATTTTGTTCAAATTAATAATTGGACATGAATTTATAAAGTTTTTTATTGAACTACCATCAATAGCATTTTCGTTTTGAAATCCTGAAATTAGCTCCTCAATTAGTTTTATGTTTCTGGAGTTTTTTATTGTATTAATTGAATTTATTAATTCATAGTTTTCAAAATAAATCCATGTACTTTTTATGCTTTTGTATATTTCTTGGTTATTTTCTTTTGACGTAATAAATAAAGAAATCAAATCTAGATTTCTTTCCTTTAAGCGGGAATGAATAACATCAAGCGCTACTTTTTTTTCAGATATAACAAGTATTGTCTTTTCTATTTCTAAAAATTTGAAAATAGTATTTGTAATGGTTTGTGATTTTCCAGTACCAGGTGGTCCCTGAATTATAATGGATTCATTTGATACTAATTTTGTCACTTTTTGTTGATATTCATCGCATTGAAAAATGACATTTGACGATAAATTATCACTTTGGTATGTTGAGGTTAAATTTCCAAAAAGATGAATTAATGGATTGGAAAATTTATTTGATGAAATTAAATTATTTATTTCGAATAGAAACCGATGTCTGTATGGATGAAAATTTCCCAAATATAATTCACTCTCAGAAAAAACATCTTTAAAATTACTTTTGAGAAAATCAAGATATTCATTTATTGAATTTAAATCTAAATTAATATCAAAATATTCCTGTAAGAAAAAATGTAAAAAAGGATTTATTTCATAGTTTTCATCTTCACATTCGAAAAATATAGTATCACTTATTTTATTCTGTTTAAAACTATAATTTTTGATTAAAACAGGAGTGTTTATTACTTTATTTCGATAATTTAGTTTCACTATTCCCTTAATTAAACAAAGGGAGTTAATTCCATATTCTTTTTCGTAAAATAAAGTTTCCCTAACTATTGATTTTACCTCATTTTTTTTAAAAACAAATTCATGTTCTATTTTTAATGCTTTTAAAATGTCAAAATTAACTAAGGAGTCATCAATTGAAAATTGATAATACTGTTGTTTAAACTCTAAAAATTTGTGATTCAAAATCATATATCTTATAAATTTAATTACTTTTTGGACAAAAAAAAAATTAGGCAACTTACCTTAAGTTTGTTCGTTAATACTGATATTCTAAGATTAAAATTGTACTTTTGCAAATGTAACTTTACTAAGTTATGTTTTAGTAAATACGCTGCAGTTAAACTAAATAAAATTAAGAAGATGAGAGTGGATTTTTCAAACATGAAAATCAGAAGCTTAGGGATTATGCTTATGATTATTTTGAGTTCATTTGAGATTTTTTCTCAGTTAGATGCTACTTTTACAAGTCCCTCTTCTAGTCAATGTCCAGAAAATTTATTTACACTAAACGCGACAAATACAACATATGGTAACTCTAATTATTCTTGGATAATTACTGGTCCTTCATTTTCTCAAACATATACAGGAAGCTCAATTGCCGCATATCTAACCATTTCAGGTTTTTATAATGTTAGTTTAACAGTGTCAAATGGTGTAACAACAACTACAAATACCCAAAATAATTTCATTCAAGTATACAGTAAACCATCAATTGCCTATTCAGTTCTACCGACTACCGGATGTTCACCACTTTTAGTTTCATTTAATGGTAGTTGCACACCAGGAAGCGGAACTTTAGCATCTTTTTCTTCAATAGTTGATGGAACCTCTTACACCAACGAAGATTTTTCCCATACTTTTAGTTCAGGTGGCTCTTACACACCAACAATTACAGTAACAAACTCTTTTGGTTGTTTTACAACCTCTAACTTAACAATTGTAAATGTAACTTCTTCACCAAGTATTACTAGTCCATTAAATCCAAATCAAATTTGTAGTGGTTCAATATTTAATTATTCACCAACTAGTTCTATTCCAGGTGCAACTTATTCTTGGGTAAGAACTCTGCCTCCAGGTGTTACTGGCTCAGGGTCAAATTCAAGTACAGGAACAACTGGTCAAATAAGCCAAACTCTAACTAATAATACTTCAAATAATTTACAAGTAGTTTATTCAATGACTGTTACTGCTAATGGTTGCTCTTCAACTCAAAATGTGGTAGTAACTGTTAGAGCATTACCAACAGTTTCTATAAATCAGGGTTCTAATTTAGCAATATGCTCAGGTCAAACAGGAACTTTGACAGCTGTAGGTAGTCCATCCGGTGGTTCTTACTCTTGGACTTCAGGTGCTAATACATCCTCAATAAGTGTATCTTCAGCTGGAGTTCAATCTATTACTTATTCAGATGGTACATGTTCCAGTTTAGCAGCAACTTCAACTGTTTCTATCACTTCAGCACCTACGATTTCTAGTTTTACAAGAACTGAAAATTCTGGTACTGCAAATGATGGTTCAATTTGTCCAGGTTCTTCAGCCATTATATCTGCAACTGTCTCTGCACCTGGAGGAACATATCTTTGGTCTAATGGAGCAACTACATCAACAATTTCTGTTAGCCCCCCAATAACATCGACCTATTCTTTGACTTATACTTTGGGTTGTGCAACTAATAATTCAACTCAAATAGTTGTTTTAGGATTACCAATTCCTAGCTACACGACGGGTGTTTCTAATTTTTGTTCTCCACCTATTACAACAACTTTTACAAATACTTCAACAAATGCCTCTGGAGGAATAACTTGGAGTTTTCAAGGGGGAACACCATCAAGTTCTACTATAAATATTCCAAGTGTAACTTATAATACATCAGGTAATTTTTCAGTTACTCTAACTGCTACAAGTGCCTCTGGTTGTTCAAGAACAATTATTTTCCCTAATGCAATCACAATTGGATCAGGTGTACCACCAAGCTCATTATATAATGCAACAACTCCTTTAATACAATGTTATTCCTCCATTGCAGCTCCTGCTAACTCTGTTGCAAATAACAGTGTATGTTTTGAATACATTGGTGTTGGGGCTGATACATTACAATGGAATTGGGGAGACGGGTCTGCATTAGAATATTCAGATGAATTAGGTACTCAGTGTCATACTTATGCTTCTGTTGGTACATATACGGTAATTGCAACTCCATACACTACAGTGGGAAATCAACTTGGCTGTGCTGGTGCTTCAACAAGTTTCACAGTAACAATAAACGGACCCGTTGCCTCTTACTCATTAAGTGCAATAGATTGTAATAATCAAACAACACGAACATTTACATCTACATCTACAGGGACTTCAGTCGGAGCAAGCTACGCATGGGATTTTGGAGATCCAGCATCAGGGGCAAACAACACATCAACTTTACAAACTGTTTCCCATACTTTTTCACAAACACAATCAGCTGCTTATTTAGTCAAGTTAACTGTTACAGATCCATCATCAGGTTGTCCAGCATCTGCTATAACAACTTCTATATTTGCTTATCCTAACAACACTGCTGCATTTCAGTCTTATAATAATACTACGGTCAATAGGGTTGTAACAACTGAGGTTTGTTTGAATGGTTCACTTTCTTTTTACAATGAAACTCCAGCTCCTCAATTAGCTACAGTTGCTGCTCATACTGTTTGGAATTTTAATAATACCAACCCTGCTTGGTCTACTGTTAGTTCAGTTAGAGGTAACCCAAACACATACAATTTTTTGGAAACAGGAGTTGTTTCTAATTTTAATGTTAGTTGGGTGCCTGGTATTTATGATGTTTCAATGAGAAATAGAAGAGATAATCCTGATGTTAATAATCAATGTTTTCAAATATTAACCAAAAATAATTACATTAAAGTTCACGGAGTTATTGGAACATTTGTTGTTGCTGATACTGTTTGTGCAAATACTAGTATATCACTTACTGATAATTCGTCTGCTCCTGTTTCTTCTATAGCAAGTAGAATTTGGAATTGGGGAGATGGAACTCCAAACACAACCGGTAATATTTCAAACCCATCGCACACTTATTCAACTGCAGGTAATTTTACTATAAGCTTGACAGTTACAGATGCTTTTGGTTGTACTAAAACAACTACTAAACAAATAAATGTTCGAAAACCATTTGCTAGTTTTTCGGTAGATAGAAACTTTATTTGTCAGGGACAATCTGTTTCAGTTACCGATAATTCGATTGGACAAGGTTTGAATTCATACAATTGGACTGCACCAAATGCAAATAATCCCTCTGCAAGTGGAATTAACCCTTCTCCATTTAGCTTTCCAAATCAGGGTATTAGTTTAATCACCTTAGTAGTTACTGATAATTCTGGATGTTTTGATGATACAACAATTTCAATAACAGTTCAAAATCCAATTCCCTCCGCAACAGCATCACCTAGTTTAGTTTCATGTTTTAATCCACCTACAACTGTATCTTTTACAAATACTTCCTCAAATAATGTTGATAATTCGTCTGCTGTTTGGAATTTTAATGCTACAAACATAAATAGTGGCACAGGAACTAATCCTTTAACTTCAAATATTTGGCAACCATCTGTCTCTTATTCACTACCTGGTACATATATAGTTACTTTACAAGTTAATTCGCTTAGTGGATGTTCTTCCTCAGCTCAACAAGTTGCTACAGTTACAATTGGAGGACCATCAGGGTCTGTTAATGTTACTAATACAAATCTTACGGGTTGCTCATGTTATACAGCGAATATGACAGTTACAACAGCAAATGTAACAGATGCAAAATTATTATACGGTGATGGTCAATTTATTGACTTAATACCAAACACTACACAAAATATTACCTATTCTTATTGTAACAGTGGTATAACTACAATCTCAAGAATACCATCTTTATATGTATCAAATGGAACTTGTAATGGTTTCATACCTGCTACAGACACTATTTATATTAAACCAACTCCTACGATTTCACCAATTTCTGACCAACTAAAATGTGCTGGAGTTAATTCTGACCCGGTAGTTTTCTCAAGTAATATTTTAGGAACAACATACACTTGGTCAAATACAAATACCACTACAGGACTTTCTTCATCTAGTGGCTCTGGAAACATCGTATCTTTTTTAACTGATAATACTAATTCAACTCCGATTAATTCAACAATAACAGTAACTCCATTATTTGATGGTTGTCCTGGTTCTCCCACGAATTTTACTATTACAGTAGATCCAAGGCCATCATCAACAATAAGTTCTTCAGTAGTTTGTGTTGGAGGAACTGTTACACTAACTCCAAATGTTGGTGGAATTTGGTCTAGTTCAAATCCAATTGCTGCCTCGGTTTCAGGCTCAGGTATTGTAAGCATCGGTACACCAGCATCTACACAAACAACTACATTAACATTTACTGAGACAATTACTGGATGTTTCAGAGATCACCTTCTTACTGTAAATCCAAGGCCTATTGTAAATGCGTCCACCTCAGTATGTGTTGGCGGAACAATCAATTTATCTCCAAATTCCGGTGGAACATGGATTTCTAATCCTATTTCTGGATCAGCTAATATCGTTCCATCAACAGGTGTGGTAACAGGAGTAAGTCCAGGATTGGTTAATTTCACATATACAGATAATGTTACTGGATGCTCAAATACTACTTCAAATGTATTAGTTAATGCATTGCCAATTGTTACGTTAAGTCCAGTATCAATATGCCAAGGACAGGGTTCAAGCGTATCTCCAACAACAGGTGGTTCTTGGACTGTTTTAACAGGAAATGGAGTTTCTATTACAAATGGTGGTGTAATAACCACAACTAACGTTGCTAGTGGTCCTGCAAGTTTTGAATTTACTCAAACATCTACTGGTTGTAAAGCTACTACAGTTAATTTAAACATAAATCCCTTACCTTCAATTACTTCACCTACAGCTATTTGTATAGGTTCTACTGGTTCATTAACTCCCTCAACTGGTGGTACATGGACTAGTAGTAATACTGCTGTTGCAACAGTTTCTAATGTAGGACTAATAACCCCAGTTTCCCCAGGAACAGTAACTTTTACTTATACACTTACCTCAACAGGATGTAGTAGAACTACTTCAATTGTAACAATTAATAGTTTACCTATTTTAACTTCACCTTCATCAATTTGTGTCGGTTCAACTGCAAATTTGACACCTGTAAATGGAGGAACATGGACTTCAAATAATAATAATATAGCAACAGTAACTAATGCAGGAATTGTAACTGCTGTAGCAGCAGGAAACGCGGTGTTTACATTTACTAATTCAACAACACTTTGTTCCTCTTCTTCATCTATCGTAACAATCAACGCACTTCCTGTTATTTCAGCTACATCAACCTCAATTTGTGTTGGAGGTACAACAATATTGACTCCGACAACTGGTGGTACTTGGACTTCTAACACAGGTAGTATTGCCTCAATAGATAACGCAGGATTAGTTACTGGAATTTCAAATGGATCTACTACGATGATTTTTACTAATTCAACAACAAGTTGTTCTAATTCATCAGCTGTAATTACTGTAAATTCTCTACCAATATTTGGAACTTCAAAAACGGATCCAACATTTTGTAATGCAACAAACGGAACAGTTACTTTAACAGGGCTAACAGCAAATACAAATTATCAATACACATATACGCTGAATGGTGTTACAACAGGTCCTACATCCTCTCAAAGTAATAATTTAGGACAGATTGTTGTTTCTAATTTAGGAGCTGGTACTTATACTTTTACTATTCAATTGACTAGCTCAGGATGTAACTCTCTATCTCAAAATGTAAGTTTAGTTAATCCAAATGCTCCAGATTTAAATGATATATCTGATCAATTTATATGTGGGGCCTCCTATACGTTACCAATTATAACTGGTACTAATCTACCAGGTAATCAAATTTATTCAACAGCACCAAATGGTGGAGGTATTATTTTGCCAGTTGGTTCGGTAATTAATTCAACTCAAACAATCTATTTATGGACACAAACTCCAACGACTGGTGGTTGTTCTGATCAAGAAAGTTTTGTAGTTACGATTAGTTCAAACCCTGTAATAACAGCTCCTACAACTGTTTGTGTAGGTTCTACTGGAATATTAACCCCCAATACAAATGTTACTTGGTCAAGTAGTAATACTAACCGTGCAACAGTATCAAATTCAGGAGTTATAACAGGGTTAAGTGCAGGAAATGTAACTTTTACAGTACTCGATAATAATACACAATGCAGCAGCTCGGTGGTTGTACAAATAATTGCAAGACCAATTGTAAATGCATCTTCATTTGTTTGTGTTAACGGAACTATCAATATTACTCCTTCTACAGGTGGAATATGGACTTCTTCAAATTCGAACTTAGCAACTATTTCAAATAATGGATTAGTTACAGGGATGGCTCCAGGAACTGTTCAGTTCACATTTACCAATTCAACTACAACTTGTTCGAATACAACTTCTATCGTCACAGTAAGACCTCAACCAATTCTTACCTCTCCATCGTCTCTTTGTATGGGAGATGTTGGTTTACTTTCTCCCACAGTTGGTGGAACATGGACAACTTTAGCTGCTGCTACTGCTACAGTGAATAATGCAGGTATTATTACACCAGTCGCTCCAGGAAATGTAACTTTCTCTTTCTTAGAGACATCATCAGGTTGTTCAGATACTACTTTAAATGTTGTAATTAATTCATTACCTGTATTAGCAGGACCGTCACAGGTATGTATTGGTTCTAATATTAATTTGTCTCCATCAGCCGGAGGAAATTGGTCTGGAGGAAATTCTGTAATAGCAACTATTTCTCCATTAGGAGTAGTAACAGGTGAATCTTTAGGGTCAACTTCATTTACTTTTACAAGTTCATCTACAGGTTGTACAAATACATCATCTTTAATAACTGTAAATCCTAATCCAATACTAAATGGACCATCTGAGGTATGTGTAGGTTCAACTATTAATTATACAGGTGGTACAGGTTTTTCGTGGTCTAGCAATGACCCAGCAATAATAACTGTTCAACCTTCAGGTTTAGTTACAGGAGTATCTGCTGGTTCAACTTATTTAATAAATACAAATCCATTTACAGGATGTTTTGCTAATTCAGCACCTATAACAGTTAATTCATTACCAACCTTAACATCGCAAACTTCAGTTTGTGTTGGTAGTAATTTTACTTTAACTCCTACAAATGGAGGGATTTGGTCATCAAGTAACACATCTATTGCAACTGTATCAAGTGCAGGAGTAGTTGAGGGTGTTACAGTTGGAAGTGCAATTTTTACATACACTGATGCTAGTACAAATTGTTCAAATTTAACTTCATCTGTTTCAATTATTGCAAACCCAGTAATAACGCTCTCAAGAACTAATCCAACCATTTGTAATGGTAGCAATGGTACAATTACAATAAATGGTTTAACTCCTAATACAACTTTTGAATATACATACACATCTAGTAGTACGGGACTAGTTGGTCCTATTAGTGCAGTATCTAATGCTGCTGGCAGAATTATTATTTCTGGGCTTTTAGCTGGTACTTATTCTGTTTCAGTAATGAATCCAACAACATCTTGTTTTTCATCGCAAGTAAATATTACATTAACCAATCCAAATGCTCCAAATATATTTGATATTGCTGATCAAACATTATGTGGTGGATCCTACACGCTACCTCAAATTACAGGAACAAATCTCAGCAATCCTGAATATTGGACCTCAGGTGGAGGAACGGGTAGTGTTATTACAGTGGGAACTACTATCTCAACAATTGGAGTAACAACAATTTATATATATTCAGCAACTCCAGGTGGTTGTTTTGATGAAGAAAGTTTCACAGTAACAATAAATCCAATTCCTGTCGTTTCTGCACCGACAAGTGTTTGTCAAGGATTAACCACTTTGTTAAGTCCAACTTCTGGTGGAACTTGGTCTGTTACAACAGGAGCAAGTTTTGCTTCTGTTCAAAATGATGGAACAGTTTTAGGAATTCTTCCTGGATCATCTAGTTTTACTTTTACAGAGTCAGGGACTAATTGTTCAAATACTACAACATCTCTTTCAATTATTGCATTACCAACTGTAAATGCTGGACCTTCACAAACTGTATGTTCAAATTCAATTGTAACTTTATCTGGTTCTATTGGAGGGAGTGCTACAATATCAAATTGGTCTGGTGGAACTGGTGTAATATTAAATCCAACATCATTAACTACTTCCTATTCAATCGGGTCAGGAGATTTTAATACAGCAACATTTACATTAACTGGTGTAGATCCAACAGGTGTTTGTCCAGATGTTACTGATCAAATTGTTGTAACCATAGATCAAGCTCCTGTTGTTAGTGCTGGACTTAGTCAAATTATATGTTCAAATTCTACAGTATCATTAAGTGGAACATTGGGAGGTACCGCATCAAATGCAATATGGTCGGTGACTGCAGGAGGATTAGCTGGTAATTTTAGTGATGTTAATTCTCTAAATGCAACATATACTCCAAGTGCGGATAATATTTTAAATGGATTTGTAACATTAACATTAACATCATCAGATCCAATTGGTCCTTGTACGGCTGTTTCAGATAATGTTTCAATTACAATAAATCCTGTAGCTACGGTTTCCGCTGGAGCAGATTTTGTTTCTTGTTCTGGTTCAGCAATTCAACTTCCAGGAGTGATAGGAGGCTCCGCAACTGCTGCAACATGGTCTGGAGATGGAGGAGGTATATATACACTTAATGCAAGTGGTGTGTCTGGAACTTATATGCCAACAAACCAAGAATTTTTGAATAATTCTGTAACACTAACTTTAACAACCAATGATCCAATAGGTCCATGTACCTCTCAAAGCGCAAGTGTTACTGTTACTTTTGCAAATCCTGCAACCGTTACTGCAGTTGCTGATTTAACAATATGTGAAGGACAAAGTGCAAATTTATCTGGAAATTTTGGAGGGTCAGCAAGCTCAGCAAGTTGGGTATATGTCTCCAATAATGGTTCATTCCAAGGCATTATTTCACCAAATATTAATTCATCAGTAATCACATACCAGCCTAGTCCAACAGATATTATAAATGGATTTGCTAAATTAATTTATAGAACAAATGATCCTGCTGGACCTTGTGGTTTTGTTGATGATACAGTAACTATAACAATTAATCCAACCCCTGTTTTAACAAATCAGACTTCTGTAACTGTTTGTGAAGGTGATCCTTTAAATGTTCAATTTACAATAAATAGTGGATTGAATGCAAATTATTCATGGTTTGCAACTGATAATTCGAATGTGTCTGGAGAATCAGTTGGTATACAAACAACAAATTTGATTTCTGATATTTTAGTTACAAATGGAGTTTCAATGTTAAATGAAACGGTACAGTATACAATAACTCCATCAATTCAAACTACAGGATGTATTGGAGTTCCTTTACAATTAATAGTAACAGTTATTCCAAGACCAACTATTTCTAATGTAAATGATCAATTATTATGTTCAAATACATCAACACAATTAACTAATTGGCAATCAAATACAATAAATGCTATTTTTAACTGGACTTATACAAATTTTGATACAAATCCAAATAACCAGACAAATATTGGAGGAATTAATTCATCAGGACTTGGTCAAATTCCTTCATTTGTTGCCACAAATAATTCATTAATAACACAGTTAGCTATAATTGAGGTTACTCCAACAAACTTTGGTTGTGCTGGAACTCCTGACACATTAATTTTTACTGTATTACCTGTTGCAACAGTAGTTGACCCAATAGATCAAGTATTGTGTGCAAATCTACCCACAGCTCCTGTAATTTTCGTAGGAAGCCATTCAAATACAGTTTATAATTGGTCAAGTTCTACAATACCTTTAGGTTCATCAATTGGTTTGGGAATAAATGGCAATTTAGACATACCATCCTTTATAGGTCAAAATAGTGGTACTTCTGATATTGTCTCAACTATTACAGTTACACCATCATTAAATGGATGTTTAGGTATTCAACAAACATTTACAATAACAATTAAACCCGTACCAGTATTGCAACAAATTGCTGATAGAACACTTTGTATTGGTAATCAGTCGACAATAATTACATTTACAGGACCGCCTTCAGGTACTAGTTTCGTTTGGACAAATTCACTTTCAGTGATAGGTTTAGCAGCTAGTGGTACAACTAATTTTATCCCTTCTTTTATTGCAACACATTCAACAGGATCAACAATAAATCAAGTAGATACTGCTTTAATTCAGGTAACTCCAACTTTTGGAGGATGTAGTGGTACTCCTATTAATTTTACCATTTTTGTTAATCCTATATTAAAAGCTGATTCATTACCTGACTTTGTATTATGTGAAGGTGATACATTTCCATTAATTACCATAACTGGTAATGCTCCAAATGTCTTTTATACATGGACATCAAATAACAACTCAATCGGACTAGGTAATTCTGGTCAGGTAGTTATTCCAGATTTTGTTGCAACAGCTGGTAATGTTAATACTACTGCAACAGTTATAATAACGCCCAATTTAGCAAACTGTCAAGGTGTAACAGATACATTTTTGATAACGATTAGACCTAAACCAAATGTGATAATAGATTTATTAAATCAAGGTAATTGTCATAACGTTGCAACGCAACCTGTTAATTTTACAAGCAATGTTGCTGGAACTTCATATACTTGGATAAATGCTACTAACGTATCTATTCATCCTCCATTATTTCCTAATACCGGTTTCGGTAACCTCCCTTCATTTTTAGGTCAAAATACATTTGTACCTGCAGTTTCACAAACAGCAAATTATTACGTAATTCCATCTAGTAATGGGTGTTTGGGTGATACAGGACAATTTACAATAACTGTTGATCCTAAACCAACAGTTAATCCTGAACTTGATCAAACGATATGCTCTGGTAATTCAACAACTCAAATTGTATTTTCAGGAAATTTTGCTAATGGTACTGTGTATAATTGGAACTCAAATTCCCAATCAGTATTTCCAACAACTTTTACTTTCCCAAGTACAGATTTTATACCAGCTTTTATCGCAAACAACTCAAGTTCAGTAACAATAAATTCAAGAGTTATAGTTACACCTGTTTATGGTTATTGTATAGGAGATAATGACACTTTATTCATTAATGTTAAACCAAAACCAACTGTTTACCAAGTTACTAATCAATCTTTATGTGTTGGTGATTTAACTCAAGCAATAAATTTTGGTGGCAATATGGATTTAATACCGTCTGATGGACCTGCTACTTATACGTGGAGTAATTCAGATAATACTATAGGTTTAGCTAACGATGGTGTTGGAAATATTTTACCATTTGTTGCAGGAAATAATGGTAATTCAATAATAATATCAACTATAACCGTAGTTCCAGAGATAAATAATTGTATCGGAGATCCAATGACTTTTACAATTTCAACTGTTGATCCAATTCCAATTGTTACTCCAATACCAAATCAAATTTGGTGTGAAGGTGATGCAACAAATTCAATTTTGTTTCAAACAACTTTTTCTAATATACAATCAATGACTACTTTTCAATGGTCAAATGATAACCCAATTGGTTTAGCATCATCAGGTATTGCTAATAGTAGCAATGGATTTGGAATACCTTCATTTACAACAAATGTTTCACAAAGTTTAATCCCAGTTGTGTCGACTTTTGATGTTGTCCCTAATTATTCCGGTTGTGCGGGCGATACTATTTCATTTACTATTACAGTAAAACCAATTCCTAATGTTTTTATTACCCCACAAACACAACAAGTTTGTACAAATAATTCAACTCAAGCTATTTTATTTACTGGAAACATTGTTGGCACAGATTTTAATTGGACAGCTACTGCTGGTGCGATTGGTTCAGGTTCAAATGGGATTGGAAACATACCTTCTTTTACAGCATTAAATGGAGGTAATAACAATATTGTAGATTCAATTTTTGTACAACCAAGTTTAAATGGTTGTTTTGGCCCTGTTGATACTGCATTAATTATTGTGAATCCTATTTCAACAGTAAACATATCAATTGATACTTTTAGGTATTGTCACGGTGAAATTGTACCACAAAATTGTTTCTTTGGAAATAATATTTCTACAATATATTTATGGTCTAATAGTAATACTGCTATAGGTCTGCCTAGCTCTGGATCAGGTTGTATTCCATCATTTTCAATAACAAATACCAATTTATTAAACGATACAGCAAACATAATTATTCAACCAATATTGAATGGTTGTTCTGGTACTCCAGATACATTTTTGATAATAACTAAGCCGATACCAAATGTTTATTCTGTTTCTGATGTAAATATTTGCGCTGGAGTTACTGTTCCAACTATCACTTTCCAAGGTGATATGACAAGTGAAACTGATTTTGTTTGGTCAGGAAATACGATTATAGGTTTAAATCCTAATAATGGTATTGATTCAATTCCAACATTTTCTGGTGTTAATACCTCTCAAATAATTTTAATAGATACAATTTTAATAACACCAGAACGTCAAGGCTGTATTGGATTAAATGATACACTATTGATTAGTGTAAATCCTATTTCAACAGTTACTGTTAATAATATTACTGTATGTAATGGTGTTCCAATTCCACCATTACCTATAAATGGTCCAAATTCGGTTGCTATTTATGCGTGGACTAATAATAATACATCCATAGGTTTGATTGCAGCTGATACTTCTTTTACAGCTCCACATTCATTTCCAAGCTTCACGGCAGTTGGTGGTATTGTACCTCAGATTGCAGAAATTGTTGTAACTCCTTTAGTAAATGGTTGTCCAGGGATAAACGACACGATGACAATTACGGTTAATCCGACACCAATTGTTAATCCTGTTCCTAGTCAATCTTTGTGTGCAGGAACTACTAGTAATCTAATTACATTTAGTGGACCCGTTGCGAATACAACTTTTAATTGGTCTCATAATAATGCATCAACAGGATTAGTTCCTACATCAGGTATCGGGGATATTCCTCCATTCACTGGTGGTCCTAATTTATATCCATCATTGGATAATATCGCTTCTGTTACAGTTACACCTGTAGCGAATGGATGTTCCGGAATTCCAATCAACTTCTCTATTACAGTTCATCCATTACCTGTAATTTATGCAGGATTTGACACTACTTTATGTTTGGGTCAATTTATTATCCCACAAGCGTCAGGAAATAGTATAGCTGGTAATTCTTTTGGTTTCCAATGGACAGCAACACCATCAAATGCAAGTAATATAACTCCATTAACTGGTATTCCTTACTATCCAGATGCAACAACAACATTATCAGTTATTGGAACAGATGCGAACTTGTGTCAAAATGTGGATACATTGATTGTTACTTATTTACAAGTTCCTCCTCCTCAAGTATTTGCTGGTATAGATACTGCTTTATGTTTTGGTGAAAGTATAACTTTAACAGCTGTTCACGATGCAGATTTACTTGTTTGGGATAATGATATAAATGATGGTGTTGAATTTACACCTGATACAACGTTATCTTATATTGCAACTGCATCAAATGTAAATGGATGTTATTCAAAAGATACAATTGTTGTAACTGTGAATCCGCTACCAATAATTACAGCTAATGCATCTGATGATTTCATTTGTGATGGAGATAGTACAATACTATGGGGAGATGGTGCAGGTATAGGTTCAGTTTATACATGGAATAATAGTGTAGTTGATAGTATAGGATTTATTCCTTTGGTAACTAATACATATACTGTTATTGGAACAGACGTTAATGGATGTAGAGATACAGCAAACATTGTTGTAACAGTTAATCCTAATCCTGTTGTGTTATTCTCGTCAAATATCACATTCGGTGGATGTCTGCCTTTTGCTCCAGTTTTTACTGACTTATCTAGTCCAGCATCTGGAAGCGTTATTTGGGATTTCGGAGACGGGAATACATCTAATCAGTTAGGTAATGTCGTTAATATTTATGATAATTTCGGGTGTTATGACGTAACTTTAACGAGTACAACTCCAGAGGGATGTTCATCAACTTTTTCACAACAAGATTTTGTATGTGTAAATCAAATAATTGCAGATTTTTATCCTAACTACTTTGTACAACCAATATCAAATCCTTCATTTGAGTTTGAAAATACTTCTCAAAATGCTACAAGTTTTCAATGGTTTTTTGGAGACGGTGACAGTTCATATGCTGTTCATCCAAACCATACATATGATGAAATTGGTTATTATCCAGTTGTATTAGTAGCATCAGCTCAAGATGGTTGTACTGATACAGCAGTAATAGTAATAACAGTTAGAGATGAAGTAATTTTATATGTTCCTAACTCATTTACACCTGATAATAATGGTTTAAATGATAATTTTATACCAATATTAACTGCAGGATATCAAAGAGGTGAGGGTTGGCAATTAAATATTTATGATCGATGGGGTGAACTAGTATTCAATAGTGAGGTTGTTGGAAATGGATGGGATGGAACGTATCTAGGAGAACCAGCTCAAATAGGAACTTACATATGGACTTTACGTTTTAAAGACTCTCAAAATAACAAAATCTACGACTACACTGGTCATGTAAATTTAATAAGATGATAAAAATATTTTCTGCTATATGTACTTTCATTACAATTGGTAGTTTGTTCTCACAAATTACTTTAAATGGAATTGATTTTGCCGGTGCAAATGACACATTAAGAATAAGTCAAACCAATAATACAACTACTGATTACACATTGACAGGTGAAAATTTTGTTTGGGATTTTAGTAATTTAACAGCTTTTTCTCAATATTTAAAATATTTTCAACCGATTTCAAACAGTACAATTTTAGTGCAAGCAGAATATGGATTTACAGCCACAGATGAGTATAAAGCAAGTTATTTTTTGGAATCTATTGATATTCCTATCGATCAATTAAGTCAATTTTTACCAGCAGATTTGTCAGATTTAAATCAATATTCAAAAAAAACAGTTGATTCTATTACATCTTTAGGATATTCTCTATCAGTAAATGGTCAAGCTATACCTTTTAAGTCAGATACGATTGAAACCCGTTATAAATTTCCAATTAACTATGAAGATACATTAACATCACGTGGTTATACATTTATTGACTTGAATCCTATTACAGATTTTAAGCTTAAACAATATCGTCAAAGAACAAGTGTGGTAGATGGTTTCGGAAATCTGATTACGCCATTTGGAACTTTTGAAGTTTTAAGAATAAAAAGTGTAATAAATGAATTAGACTCTGTTTATCAAACGTTTTTCGGTGGAGGGATTTGGAATGTTTTGCCACAGAATATTACCACAGAATATGAATGGTGGGGACAAGGAAAAGATGAAGCATTGCTTAAAATTGTAGTTTCTGAAAATAATGGTACATCTCAAATTCGTTCAATTGAATACCAAGATATTTACCTTGGATTAGATGCAAGTATTGAAGAGAATTCATTTGAATTTAATTTGGTTCCAAATCCAGCGAATAATTTAATTTCAATAGAGTCAGATTTAGCAATAGAACAAATCAAAGTTATTAGTATAGATGGTACTGAAGTCTTAAAACAAATTGGAAGTAGTGTTTCTAAAAAAATTGAAATTTCAATGTTTCAAGCAGGTGTTTATTTTGTAGAAGTTTCTTCAGGTAAATTTACAGCTACTCAAAAATTAATTAAGATTTAATTTTAACTTTGTTAAAGGCAAATCAGGCTATCGCTGTTCGTCATTTGACGTAGAGAGGAAAGTCCGGGCAGTATAGAGCGTCGTACTTCCTAACGGGAAGGTCTTACAAGTTGAAGCTTGTAGGAACAGAAAGTGCCGCAGAAAGGAAAACTACCTTGACAAGTTCGCTTCGTCTGGGAAAAGGTGAAAAGGTGAGGTAAGAGCTCACCGCTTCTTCAGTGATGAAGGAGGCAAGGTAAACCTTACGAACTGAAAGACCAAATATACCGAGGCTTGAACGATTGAAAAATTTTTCATAAAGGGTTGCTCGCCCGATCTCGGAGGGTAGGTTGATGGATACTGATAGTGATGTCAGTGCTAGATAAATGATAGATAACAATAAGGATTCATCCTTGTTTGATACAGAACCCGGCTTATGATTTGCCTTTTTTTATGACTGATTTTGTTGAAGATTTAAGATTGCGTTTTCAGAAGGTAGAAAACCAATCTCAAGCAGTAAGAATGGCTGCTTATATGAAAAATATAGCGCCATTCTTTGGTGTTTCAAGTGTGCCACGTAAAGCAATTTATAACGATTGGAAAAATACACTTCCTAAGAATTTAAACTTCGACCAGAAATGGGATTTGGTCTTTGAACTTTGGGAACAAGAAGAACGAGAATTGCACTATATTGCTGTGGATTGGATTAATTCTTGGAATATTAAAACCTTGCAGATTGAAGATGCGATTAACCTAAGAATAATTCTTCAAAGTAAACCTTGGTGGGATACAGTTGATTTGTTGGCAAGTACTTTTTTAGGTAAATTATTATTGAAATTTCCTGAACATAGAAACGATTTAATTGAAAATTGGTCAAGAACAAATGATATTTGGTTACATCGATCAACACTAATTTTTCAGCTAAAGTACAAGCAAAAAACTGATTTAGAATTACTTACAAAACAAATCGCTAGATTCAAAAATCACAAAGAATTTTTTATTCAAAAAGCAATAGGTTGGTCTTTAAGAGAAGTTTCTAAGTGGAATTCAGAATGGGTTAAAAATGAAATTATCGATAACCAATTATCAGGATTAGCAAAACGAGAAGCTTCTAAATATCTATCTTATTAAGTGAATAAATTGTTGCCCTTTAAAAATTTTATTATCAACAGATACAACCTCGTATTTAATAAAATATACTCCCTCAAGACATTGCATTCCATTTGATGTTCCATCCCATGTTTGAGTGGGTGATGTAAGTGTAAAAACAACATTTCCCCATCTATTTAAAATTATTGCATTCAAAGATTTTGCGTTTTCAAAATTAAGTGAATAATAATCATTACTCAAATCATTATTTGGAGAAAAAACATTTGGAATACTAAAGTCTAAATTAGGATCAGGTAAAACTAACAGATTGTAAGATATAGAATCTATACAACCATTATTACTAGCAATTAATGTAATAACATATAATCCACTTTCATTATATATTTGTGAAACATCGGTATTTGAATTCAAATTTAGAAGATTCCCATTTCCAAAATCCCATGTATAATTTGTTCCGCTAACAGTTTCATTTGTAATAGTCACTTGCAAAGGTGCATTGCCTGTTGTTGGGCTTATTGTAAAGTCTACATTTGGATTTGGAATAACAGTTATGTTCACATCATCTGTTGCAGTACATCCATTTTGGTTAGAGCTTACTGTGAATATTGTAGATTGATTGATAATAAATGGATTATTATTGGTTACCCCATTATTCCAAATGAATGGAGGTATACCTTGTGCTGATAATGTTATTGTATCACCTTCGCAAACAATTTGATCTATTCCTGCATCTACTGAATTATCAACTATCTCTATAGTAGCATCATAATTTGTTGCACAAAAACCTGATGATGGTGTAAAAGTATAATCATAAATACCTATTGATGAGGTACTAATTAAGGGAGGGTTCCAGCTTCCAGAAACTCCTTCTAGTGATTGAACCGGTAAATTCGTTGGTGTTGAATTAATACAGAATGGGCCAATAGCTGAAAAATTGGGTGTAATAGGATTTGTGATTGTTATGTTTTGAGAAGTTACATTTGCGCATTGTCCAGAAGATGGAGTAAATGTAAAATTAAAATTACCAGCAGTGGTAGTGGATATAATGGATGGACTCCAAGAACCATTTATACCATTTATTGAGCTTATTGGTAAAATTGGAGCATTTTCATTAATACATATAGGATTAATCGGAGCGAAAGTTGGAGTTATATTTGAATTTATTACAACTTCCATAATTGTTGTACTTGAACAATTATTGTTTACTGGTGTAAAGGTATAAGTTGTTGTTTGTGTTGAATTTATTGCTGGTGACCAAACACCTTGAATTCCATTTGATGATGTGTTCGGTAATGTAAAAATATCCCCAAAACAGTATGGACCAACCTGAGTAAAGTTTGGGGTAATCGAACTTGAAATAGAAATTTCAACTGTATCATTAACTGATGTTGAACAACCTGCAGCAGATATATCAGTTAAAATATATTCACCAACTAAGTTCCCTAAAGATATTGGATTTGTAATACTTTGAATTGTATTTAATTGACCATTCAAAGTATAGGTCGCACTGAAAGGTGAATTTCCAGCGATATTAACTTCAACATTAGTTGGTGTTTCAGATGAACAATATTCGCCGTTACCAGTGAAGCTAATTAAATTTGTCGGAATTGGTGCAGTATATAAATTTGATACATTATATTGACATGAAGAATAATCACCATTAAAAAAGGCATTAATATTTACAGCTTGACCATCTGATGGCAAATTTGTTAAAGTGATAATTTGAGGAGATGTTGTTACTGTGAATGATTGGCCATTAATGATTAAATTTCCTAATAAACCCCCAAGACCACAAGGAGAATTTGGATTTATATAATTTACTGTTAAAATTGCATCATATGTGTTTCCATTACATATAATATTGTTCAATGATACATTTGTAATTAGACTAGTTTCTGTTACAGTATAGTTATAGGAAAGTTCACCACCTATATCTAAAACATGTGTTCCCAAAGTTAAATCCATTACATAGTTTGCACTTGAACTACAGTCATCTCCGCTGCTCATTGGATTTTGACAATCACTATCATCACTTTCATATGTTTGGACATAAACGTTAAAAGATTGAACATTACTTGGTATGGCTCCAACACTCCAGTTATTCGTGTTTTGCTGGCAAACATTCCATGGATTAGGTAAATTATAAGTATTTGCTGATGGTATATTTAACGTCCATTCAGTTCCAAATAATAAGGTGCTAAAACTATTATCACACCAAATAGATAAAGCAGGATCTTCATCACCAGTATCTGCCCCTACTAAACAAGAGCTTGCAATTACTTGCGTAAATGTTACTGTTTTGAAACAGGTTTCTTGATTTAAACCACATGGATTCACAATAACTGTCATTGTTGTATTAACAGGACAACTAGTATTTGTCGGTGTGAACGTGTATGTTGTTGTCTGAGATAAGTTTGGAGCTGGTGACCATGTTCCTTGAATATTATTTATTGATGTATTTGGAAATGAAAAAGGTGTTCCAAGACAAATTGGTCCAATTTGATTGAAAACAGGAGTTGATTGAGTTTGATTTAATGGTACTACAACAGTTGTGTTGTAAATACATCCATTTAGAGATCTAACCTCACAGGAATAAGTACCAGAACATAAATTTGAAAGTGTAGCAGATTGTCCAATTACTGTATTAGAAGCATCTGTCCAAGTGTAAGTATAACCTGGAATACCTCCACTTGGGGTAATTGTTACAGAACCATTGCAGTTACATGTTTCGTCACTTATTGAGGTTGATGCTGTTAAAGGTAAAATAGGTAGACAATTATTATTAAGTTGATTGATAAAAAGCGAATTAGCTGAATTATTTGGAAGACCTGGTGTTTGGACATTCGGAGATGAACATAAACCAGAAATCCAATTTGATTGTAAAAAAGGGTCGTTTGAGTTTGTATTTGCAAAATAAAAAACAGTATTACTAACTCCCCCAGCCCCAGCAAAATATATAATATTATTAAAGTTATTGTTTCCCCAACTTACACCAAAAGTTGGTGTTGTTGTATTATTTGGTGCATATATTTGAAATGAATCATCACTATTTGACATGCCGAGAGGACTCCATAATGAACCACCAGGTGTCCAACCATTTATAGGATAAGTTGTGTTTCCTGCGCTAGGACTTATAGTTTGAGATTCAAGTAAACTTGAATTTACTGGTAAGATTAATCTACAATTATTATCTGCTAGACTTAAATCTGGTGATGGAATTGAGGAGTTTAATTCCGCTGGGTTATAAATTACAATCAAAGTACCAAACGGTACACAAGACCATAAAAGATCATTCGAAAATCGAACAGCGCCTGTAGCAACTCCTGTTTGGGATGTAACTCCATTTGAAAAATAACCATTATTATCATCGATAATCCAACCTCTTAAGTCAATACATGTTTCGCAATTTTGAGTTGTTGATGTTGGGATTACTAAAAACTCAACATATTCTTTAGTTCCAGATGGTCCTTGTGAAACTTCGTTTATTATGAGCGTTTGAGTAAGAGAAGTTAATGTAATGAAATTAAATAATATAAATAAAATATGGTTCATGTTAGAAGAATAAAGTATGTAAAAAGTTGAAACCTATTCATTAAATTAGAGACTTTTAGTATTGCTCGTTAGTTGCACAAAATTAGCTTTTATTGACAATTTATTAATTCAAATTTGAAATAGTAAAGTAGATTTAATAATGCATAAAAAACACATAACAACAAAAGCAAATATTTTCATATATTCACGGTTTTAATTATCTAAAATGAAGTACAAATTATCAATTTTTTTCTGTTTTCTGTTTTCTGTTACAATATTTTCACAATATGCGCCAGAAAACGGAGTGAAGGTTTCCACATCAGAATTTATTGCCTTGAGAAATGTTACTGTTTATGTTAATCCAACTACGAAAATTGACAATGCAACAGTTCTTATTTCCAATGGGAAAATAGTTGAAATCGGACTAAAAATAACCGTTCCAACTGGAGTTTTAGAATATGATTTTAAAGGAAAAACGATTGTTCCAGCTTTTGTAGAGTTGTATTCAAATATTGGTTTACCAGCATCGAACGAACGAAATTATTCGCAAAGACCACAAATTGAAACTTCAAAAAAAGGAGCTTATTATTGGAATGAAGCTATACGTCCTGAAGTGGAAGCCTCAATTCTTTTTGATGTGGATGCAAAATCAGCCGAAAATTTTTCGAAAATGGGTTTTGGATTTGCTGTAACACACGTTCAAGACGGAATAGTTAGAGGAACTGGTGCATTAGTAGGATTGGGAAATGAGAACACAAGAAAACAACTGATTTCTTCCAATTCAGCTCAGTACTATTCTTTCGCAAAAGGAACTTCTGGTCAAACTTATCCCTCCTCCCAAATGGGATCAATTGCTCTTTTGCGCCAAGCATTATATGATTTAAAATACTATTCTGAAAACAAAAATGCAGAACAATCGCTTTCTCTTGAAAAATGGAATGAAAATCAAAAGCTACCAGTTTTCTTTAAAACAGAAGATAAATGGGAAATTTTGCGTGCACTAAAAATAGCTAAAGAATTTAATCAAAGCTACTATTTCATCGGTTCAGGAAATGAATATGTAATCGCAAAACAGTTGAAAGATGAAAAAGCTACTGTAGTTCTTCCTTTAAATTTCCCTGAAGCTTACGATGTTAATGACCCATATCTTTCAAGACAAATTCCTTTAAGTGACTTAAAACATTGGGAATTAGCACCTTCAAATCCTTATTTGTTGAGCTCTGAAGGAATTCAAATTTGTTTGACTTCACTAGGCACAAAATCACCAGAACAATTTTGGAAAAATCTACATAAAGCCATTTCAAGAGGTTTAAAAGTAAGCGATGCATTAGCAGGTTTAACCGTAAATCCAGCAAAATTGATTGGCGCTGATGGAATAATCGGAACCTTAGATAAAGGAAAATTGGCAAGCTTCACTGTTTTTTCAAGTGACCCTTTTTTAACGGAAGCAACTTTGCTAGAATCTTGGAACCAAGGAACGCAACAAATTATTAAAACGCAAGCATTGGTTTCAATTATTGGAACGTATAGTATAAATATTGAAGGGAAAAATTATCAACTAGAATTGACTGAATCTAACGAAAAACCCCAAGGGAAAATCCAACTTTTAAAAACGAATAATTCTTCAATGAAAGATACGATTAATGCAAAAGTAGCGGTAACTGTTATTCAAAATGACATCAATTTGCAGTTTAATTGCGATGATGATAATTATAAAGGAAGTATAAACTTACATGCAAAAATCAGTAAAAACGGAAGTGTCTTTGAAGGTGATGGGACTTTGCCAAATGGAAAATGGATACTTTGGTCGGGAATAAAAACCACCAAACCTGAAGATAAAAAAGAACCTACTACATTAAAAATAGATACAACTTTTAAAGCAAAAAACTGGTTTCCTAATTTAGCTTTTGGTTATGATTCTATTCCTGAAGTGAGAACGGTCGTTTTTAAGAATGCTACTGTTTGGACTAACGAAAACGATGGAATTATAAAAGATGCAACTGTCATAACAGAAAACGGAAAAATTAAATACGTCGGAACAAATTCAATAGCAACTCCAACCAAAGCAATTATTATTGATGCCAAAGGAAAACATCTTACTGCTGGAATTATAGATGAACATTCACACATTGCCATTTCTAAAGGTGTAAATGAAGGCGGGCAAGCAATCTCAGCTGAAGTAAATATTTCAGATGTTGTAACTGCTGACGATATCAATATTTACAGACAGTTAGCAGGAGGAGTTACGGCAGCTCAATTATTACATGGCTCAGCAAATCCAATTGGAGGACAGTCTGCACTAATTAAACTCAAATGGGGACACTCACCTGACGAAATGTTGATTCCAAATGCACCTATGTTTATTAAATGTGCGCTTGGTGAAAATGTTAAACAAGCAAATTGGGGCGACTACAATACTGTTCGTTTTCCGCAAACGAGAATGGGAGTGGAGCAAGTTTTTTACGATGGATTTACTCGTGCAAAAACTTACAAGCAAGAGTGGGATAATTATTTGAAAAATCTAAAAAAACAAGAAGGAAGCCCTCGAAAAGATTTAGAATTGGAAGTATTGGTAAATATTTTAGAAAGCAAATGTTTTATTACTTGCCATTCTTATGTTCAATCTGAAATCAATATGTTGATGCACGTTGCAGATTCTATGGATTTTAAGATTAATACGTTCACTCACATTTTAGAAGGTTATAAAGTAGCAGATAAAATGAAAACGCACGGAGTAGGGGGTTCAACTTTTGCAGATTGGTGGGCATATAAATTTGAAGTGAATGACGCTATTCCTTACAATGCAAAAATGATGGCCGATCAAGGTGTTGTGGTTGCAATAAATTCGGATGATGCTGAAATGGGAAGAAGATTAAATCAAGAAGCAGCGAAAAGCGTCAAATATGGTGGAATGTCGGAAGAAGAAGCTTGGAAAATGGTCACATTGAACCCAGCAAAATTATTGCACTTGGACGACAGAATGGGAAGTATCAAACAAGGAAAAGATGCAGATATTGTTCTTTGGTCGGATAATCCATTAAGTATAAAAGCTAAAGTTGAAGTCACAATGATTGATGGAAAAATTCTATATGAAAGTGCAAATGCTAAATCTTTAGAAGAAAGAAATACAACTGAAAGAGCAAGAATTATCAATAAAATGCTCGAATCAAATGAAAAAGGGGAGCCTTCAAAACCTTTCGTTAAAAAAGGAAGAAAACACTACCATTGTGATACATTAGGAGAAGAAGGTACAGAAGAAGAAAACTTACATTAAGATGAAATTTATAGCAATAATACTAGTTGTTGGGTCATCATTTTTGACTTGGGCTCAACCAAAACGCATTCTTTTAACCAACGGATTTTTACACGTTGGAAACGGCGAAACGATGGAATCTGCTTTAGTTGGAATTGTTGATGGAAAAATTATTTCTGTCAAAAATTCATTGGCTACAACTGTTAATAAACAAGAATGGGATACGATTATTAATTTAAACGGTCAACACATTTACCCAGGTTTTGTTGCTCCAAATTCTACCTTAGGTTTAACAGAAATTGACGCTGTTCGTGCAACAAGAGATTTTGACGATGTTGGTGAATTTAATCCCCACGTTCGGACACAAATTGCTTATAATGCAGAGTCTAAAGTAATTTCAACTGTTAAAACAAATGGCGTTTTGATAACGCAAGCAACTCCAAGAGGTGGAATTATTTCAGGAAGTTCTTCAGTTATGTTTTTAAGTGGTTGGAATTGGGAAGATGCAACGATTCAAAAAGATGATGGCATTCATTTGAATTGGCCTTCAAGCACAGAAGGTGGAGGTTGGTGGGCTGAACCTGCTCCCAAAAAGAGAAATGAAAACTATGAAGAAGAAAAACAAAAGATTAAGTCATTTTTCAAATTAGCACAAGCTTATGCAAATGCAAAAGAGGCAAAATTTGATTTGCGATTGGAAGCAATGAAAGCTTGCTTTATTGGGAACAAAAGGGTTTTCTTTCACGCGGATGATATTCAACAATTATTGGATGTGATGGATTTCGTAAAGGAGTTTAGTATTAAATATCCAGTTATAATTGGTGGCTATGATGCACATTTAATTGGTAAAAGATTTAAAGACGCAAATATTCCTGTGATGCTGACACGTGTTCATAGTTTACCTGAAATGGATGAAGATGCGGTTGATTTACCTTACAAATTACCCTATTTATTACAACAACAGGGGATTAAATTTTGCCTTCAAAATACAGGAGATATGGAAACAATGAATGCTAGAAATATTCCTTTTTTAGCAGGAACAGCAATGGCTTATGGATTAACGGAGGAAGAGGCTTTACGTGCAATTTCTTTGAGTAGTTGTGAGATTTTAGGTATAGATAAATTATATGGCTCTATTCAAGTTGGAAAATCTGCAACGCTTTTTGTATCGGAGGGTCCAGCACTTGATATGCGTACAAATAAAGTAAGTTTAATTTTGGTAAACGGTAAATTTGAGTCCGTAACTAACTTTCAAACAGAGCTTTATAACAAGTACAAAAAGAAATATGAAGAAAAACAAAAATAATTTTGATAAATTATGAAATCTAAAGAAGGCTAACCGTGCATGGTTTCTTTTTTACCATATTTTCCCATCAAACTAGCTTCAAATTCTAAGAAAGCTTTCCACCGTTCATCAACATTAATTCCTTCACCGTATTTTTTTGCAAAGTGTAAAAATGTTGTGTAATGTCTTGCTTCACTTTCCATTAAACCTCGATAAAAATTGCGTAAATCTGCATCTTCTAATTCTTCGGATAGAATTTTAAAACGCTCGCAACTTCTCGCTTCTATCATTGCAGCAAATAGCATTTGATTCACAAAAAGACCTTTTTTAGAACTATTCGTTTTGCTTTGTCTCAAAAAAACAGATAAATCGTTCACATAAGGATCTTTGCGTTCAAAGCCTAATGTTAATCCGCGTTCCAATAATTTTTGATGCACCAAATCAAAATGCTCCATTTCCTCTTGACAAATTGCTGTCATAGCTTGAACTAAATCTGAATAATGGGGATATTGAACAATCATAGAAATTGCATTGCTTGCAGCTTTCTGTTCACAAAAAGCATGATCCACCAATATCTCCTCCAAATTTCGTTCAACGATATTTACCCATCTTGGGTCGGTTGCCATTTTTAATCCTAGCATTTTTTTCACAAAAATACAAGTTATTGATGTTATTTTGTTTTAAAAAATAGCTAAAATACATGCTTATTAAACATTAATTTTACACAATGAAGGATAAAGAAAATTTTATTATATCGCTTGCAGAGACTATACATAACAATGGTATACCAGCGCATAGATTAGAAAAAACAATGAAAATGATTTGTAATTCAATAAATGTAAATGCTGATTTTTCAGCAACTCCTGAGATACTTTTGATATCCTTTTCTACAGATACCATTTCCAAAACACACATGATTAAATGCAAAAGTTCAGAATTAAATTTTGAAAAAATGACGCTATTAGATCAGTTGATTCAAAAAGTAATGAATTGTGAACTTTCCATTAATGCGGCAAAAGTTGAATTAGATAACATAAATCGTTTACCCAAACGTTATGGACCAATTATAAATATTATATCAATAGCTTTATCAACATCCAGTGCGGCTTGCTTATTTGGAGGTGGTTGGGCTGAGATATTGATTTCAGGTATAATTGGATTTATGATTGGGGTGCTATCGGAATTTCTCACTTTTTTTCCAAATTTGTCCAGATTAGCTGTCCTTTTTTGTTCAACTTTTGCAATTTTTTTTGCTAAGTGGTCAAAGGTTTGGATTGGAGATTACTCTATAGAAATTGCAACAATAACAGGTATGATTTTATTAATACCCGGATTTAGTTTATCTCTTTCTGTCACTGAGTTAGCGAATGGTCATGCACAATCTGGAACTATAAGATTTTCAAATGCCTTAGTTACATTTGTTATGATAGCAGTTGGTATTGGTTTGGGAAATCAACTTTCAGATCAATTTATTTCAACTCCTTCTTTTGTTCATTTCCCTCAAATACCAAAATGGATGAGTTATATTGCTATTACTATTGTGCCTGCTGGTTTTGTCGTGCTTTTTAAAGCACAAATAAAACATTATCATTGGATGCTTTTTTCTTGTTTTACATCTTATTATAGTATCTCTTATTTTAGTTCGTTCAATATTGGAGAGCTGTCAGTTTTCTTCGCCGCTTTTTCTTTGGGGATAGTTTCAAATTCACTTTCAAGATTGGTTAAACAACCAGTCACTTTAATGCTTGTTCCTGGAATAATTTTACTAGTACCAGGTTCAATAGGATTTAAAAGTATTACTGCTTTGGTAAATGATCAAACTTTAAATGGAATTGAAAGTGCTTTTTCAACCTTATTAGCTGCAGCTTCTTTAACGGCAGGTTTACTTTTTTCAAATATGATTATTAGATTAAATAGAGGTTTTTAAAGATATTTTTCTTTTTTTCTAAAATTTGTAAGAAAAAAGAAAAATATAATTAACTTTGTCGCCCAATGAAATTTGGGCTTTTTTTAAAGAAAAGTTAAATATATCAAAAGCTAAGAGTTCGTCTGATATTTCAGAAGTGAGCTCGATTAAAGCGAGAGTAGCTCAGTTGGTAGAGCACGACCTTGCCAAGGTCGGGGTCGCGGGTTCGAATCCCGTCTCTCGCTCGTCTATGCTCGAGTGGTGGAATGGTAGACACGCCGGACTTAAAATCCTGTGCTCTTTGGGGCGTGCGGGTTCAAGTCCCGCCTCGAGTACAAAGCCCTAACGTAAAGTTGGGGCTTTTTTTATTTATTGAAACTCGTCAATTGGCTTCCACCTTTGACTTGTAGAGAAATCTCGAGTGTTTTTAATGCTCGGGATTTTTTGGTTCAATCTTTTCATTATACTCAGTTATTTACTTAAGTTAAAAATTATCAGTCACTCTGTCAGTAATTTTTCAAAGGCACATTCTTTGTGTATTTTTTCAACAATGAAACAAAAAACTTATTTCGAAAATCATTTAAGAAATGCAATTCCACCAGCTGTAATTGTATTATTTGCCATGTGGATGGTCTATTGGGCCGACTTCCTTTTTATTTTTGATTTTCATAAATTAGGTGTGCTTCCAAAAACAATAGAAGGGCTTAAAGGAATTATTTTTATGCCTTTAATACATTCACATTCTGATATTAAACATATTATTAATAATTCTGTACCAACATTTTTGCTTCTAACACTTTTATTCTATTCATATAAAGAAATAGCATTAAAAGTTTTTTTCGGAAGTTGGCTATTTACAGGTATTTTGGTGTGGATTTTTGCTACAAACAAAGGTTCTTTTCATATAGGTATGAGTGGAGTGATTTATGCACTTGCATCCTTCCTTTTTACATCTGGCTTATTACGAAAATATATGCCACTACAAGCTTTATCATTTTTCATTGTCTTTCTATACGGAAGTATGATTTGGGGAATTTTCCCTACTTCTACAAGAGTATCTTGGGAGGGACATTTAATGGGAATGATTGTTGGAATTATTTATGCAATTTATTTTAAATCAGAGGGTCCTCAGCGTCCGAAATACCAATATGAAATTGAAAAAGAATTAGGAATAGAACCACCTGATTTTGAAGCGATGTACTTAAAAGAAATTAGTGATATTGAAGATGTAAGTCCTAAAATAAATAACGTTGTAATTTTAGATGAAGAAAAAGCAACAAATGAAATAAAAATTACATATCATTACAAAGAGAACATAAAAAAGTAAAAAATTATGATTTGATGTGTTGATTCCAAATCTCCCAACTTTTCAATGCTTGTTCTTTGAGCATGCTCTCACCGTTAAGAATAGTTGCTCCATTTTTTTCAGCTTCTGATAAAAATTTAGTTTTTTGTGGATTATAAATTAAATCAATAACTAAATGAGCCTCTGTTAAGTATTTAAAAGGAAATTCTATGCATTCATCAATATTGGGGAAAGTTCCAATTGGAGTACAATTCACAATTAGTTTACAAGCATTAAGCATGTTTTCGTTAATTTCCTCATATGAATAGTGTTTATATCTTCCATTTGGATTACGTGAAATGTAAATAATTTCAATTCCTATTTTTTTTAGTACGTATTCTATAGCTTTTGATGACCCACCAGTTCCTATGATTAACGCACGTTCATGCTTGTTTGTTAGAAATGGTTTGATGCTTTGTTGAAAACCAAAAGCGTCTGAATTAAAACCAATTTTTTTTTTGTCTTTAAATGCAATAACATTTACTGCTCCAATTTCTAATGCTGTCGAATCAATTTCGTCTAAAAAAGGAAGAATTTCAATTTTATATGGAACAGTTACATTTAAACCTTGAATTTTATCATCCTCAAAAATTTTAAGTATTTCATCAATTGAATCCAAATGAAAAAGTTCATATATCGCCTCAATATTATTTTTTTTAAAATAATCTTTAAAAAACGATGGAGAATAAGAGTGTGTCAGTGATTTTCCAATTAATCCGAAGCGTTTCATTTTTTTAAAGTAAAAGTAAACAATTGTATCTCAATTTATATTTATTCCTATACAAAGATTTAAGATTACAATCAGCTATCACTTATTCAACATAACTTTTCTTTTTCTATTATCTTTACCAAAGAAAAAAAATAATATGCAACGCTTTCAAAATTACGTTTTAGGTCAATGGTTGGATGGACAAGGAACAGAAACCAATTTATACAATGCAATCAATGGTAACCAAATCGGAACAGTTTCTAGCGCTGGAATTGACTTTTCAGAAGTGCTTGAATACGGAAGAAAAAATGGTCGTGCTTTGCGTAAAATGACGTTCCAAGAACGCGGTAGAATGTTGAAAGCATTAGCCTTGTTCTTAATGGAACGCAAAGGTAAATATTATGAGGTAAGTGCTTGGACAGGAGCTACAAAAGTAGATTCTTGGATTGATATTGAAGGAGGAATCGGAAATCTTTTTGCAAATGCTTCTTTGCGTAAACAATTTCCTGATTTACCTTATTACGTTGATGGTGTTGCAGCACCACTTTCAAAAAATGGAACATTTATAGGTCACCACATTATGGTTCCTAGAGAAGGAGTGGCAGTACACATCAATGCGTTTAACTTCCCAATTTGGGGAATGTTAGAAAAAATTGCCGTGAATTTAATGGCAGGCGTTCCTGCTGTTGTGAAACCGTCAGAATATACAAGTTTCTTAACAGAAGTAATGGTGCGTGATATCATCGACTCTAAGATTCTTCCCGAAGGAGCATTACAATTAGTGTGTGGTCTTGGTCGAGGATTGATTGATTCTGTTGACAGTCGCGATGTTGTAACGTTTACAGGTAGTGCTGCAACTGGTAAAATGTTGAAAGCGAGTCCTCAAATTGCAGCTGAAAGTGTTGCTTTTAACTTAGAAGCAGACTCCTTAAATGCAACAATTTTAGGTAAACACGCAGTTCCTGGAACGGAAGAATTTGATTTGTTTATCAAAGAAACGGTTAAAGAAATCACGATTAAAGCCGGACAAAAATGTACAGCTGTTCGAAGAATTATCGTTCCAGAAGATTTAATTGAAGAAGTCCAAAAAGGAATTTCAGCACGTTTGGCATCAACTAAAATCGGTGACCCAAGTGTGGAAGGAGTAAGAATGGGAGCTTTGGCAACGCGCTTACAAGTGGAACGTGTGCATGCAAGTGTGAAGCAATTGGCACTTTCACAAGACATAGTTTTTGGTAGTTTGGATGAATTTGAGGTGACGGGTGCTGATAAAAATACAGGTGCATTTATGTCTCCGATATTGTTTTTAAATAGTGATCCATTTAATAAAACGGATGTTCACGACATCGAAGCGTTTGGTCCAGTTTCTACCATTATGCCTTATAAAACAATCGATGATGCAATTGAATTAGCAAAAATGGGGAAAGGCTCATTGGTTTCTTCGATAGTAACTCCTGATAATAAAGAAGCAACTGAATATGTTGTGGGTGCTGCAAGTATGCATGGACGTATATTGGTTTTGAATAAAGATTGTGCGAAAGAAAGTACTGGTCATGGTTCTCCAATGCCTTTGTTAACGCATGGTGGTCCAGGTCGAGCGGGTGGGGGAGAAGAAATGGGTGGAAAAAGAGGTGTTTTGCATTATTTACAACGCACTGCAATTCAAGGACATCCAACAACAATCACAGCAATTACACAACAATTCCAAGTTGGTGCTGAGATGCCAGAAGCCAATCCACATGTTTTCCGTAAGCATTTTGAAGAATTAGTGATTGGTGAAACCGTTTTTACACATAAACACACCGTTACGGATGCAGATATAGTAAATTTTGCGAATGTTTCAGGAGACAATTTCTATGCTCACATGGATGCAACTTCATTGGAAGGAACAATTTTTGAACGTCGTGTAGCGCATGGTTATTTCATTCTTTCCAAAGCTGCTGGGTTGTTTGTTGACCCTAAAAAAGGTCCAGTTTTATTGAATTACGGTTTGGAAGAAGCACGCTTTGTGAAACCTGTTTATCCAGGGGCAACAATTGGTGTTCGTTTTACGGTTAAAGAAAAAGTAGATCAAGAAAAACGTTCGCCTGATGATATCGCTAAAGGAATTGTAAAGTTCTTGGTAGATGTTTATGATGAAACAGGAGAAACGGTTGCTTTGGCTACGATTTTAACGATGGTTAAGAAGTTGAAAGACGAGTAAAGAATTAAGAATTAAGAATTGAAAAAATAAATATTACTTCAATTCTACAATTTTAATTTAGGTCAATTCTTATCGGAATCACCATTTTAACATTTACCGCTTTTCCATTATTTACTCCAGGGCTCCATTTTGGCATTTGTTTTACAAGTTGAATGGCTGCTTGGTTTAAGCCACTTATACTATCAATACCTTTTGCAATGCTTACTTTTTCAATTTCTCCCGTTTTGGTAACCACGAATTGAACAAAAATACGACCTGAAAAATCAGTTTCAATAAATTCTTGAGGAAAGACAAGATTTTGATTAATAAATTTCAGCATTTCTTTCATACCACCAGGGAACTCTGGCATTACTTCAGCATAAGATAAGATCTCATCTTCGTAATAAGGTGGTATAGGTTCATAACTTATTCCACCAGCAATTTTTGGTTCTGGTTCAGGTCCGGTAGAAATACATACTTCTCCTGTTATATCTATTGGACGTGAATTTATTTTATGTTTTTCGTTATTGCTAGAACGTGTTTCAACAGTATCTTTTACTTCCCCTAATGGAAAATTATTTTTTAATTCAATTTTTGGTTTGTCTTTAGGTTTTGTTTGTGTTGGCGTAGTTTCACACGATTGAAATAAACTTGAGCAAACAATTGCCAAAATTAAAAATGCATTTGCACTAAATCGTGGTTGACTGATTATAAGCATCAATTCGTGAAGATCTTCTTCCAGGACGTCAAATTGCTGATGATTCATTCTTCCACAAACGGAACCATTTGGATTTTCAAGTAAATAAGCAAGGATTTCAGCTCTGCTTTTTTGAGTAAAATCGATGACTGATTTATCACATTGTTCGCAGTGACGCGCATGCAATTTTATTTGCATTTTATCCCAATTAGCAGGGCAAGGCTCATTTATTTGAACTTTCATAGGAACTATTTTTGAGTCATTACCAAAATTCAAGCCGTCAATGAAGATTTGTTTTAAATTGGTAGACTAAATTTCATTGTTAATTCCTTTAGAAACTATTTAATGATTGTTTGATTTTCACCCAAACTTCACTTTCAATTTTTCAGACATATAATTAAACAAGGCAGTCAAGGGTTTTTCGACCATCATTTTTAAGAACATATTTACTTCACCATCAAAATGGATAAATCCTTCTGTTCCGTCTTCAGCTTCCGAAAGTTTAATCGTTAATTTAAAAGGAAAAGGGGACTTCTCACCGGACTTAAGATATAATTCATCAATAGCTGATCCATTTTGTATCAAAGATATAGTGATTCCTCCTTGTACTTTGAATGAGCATTGTTCTGTTGTAGCTTTGAAATCTGAAACTTTATCTTGAGGCAATAGATCCCAAATATTTTCAGAATTAGAGAGATAGTTAATGATTTCAGCTTTTGTTGCTGCAACGATAACTTTATTACTGTTTAATTCCATAGTTTTTAGTTATTTTGTTTCCAAGTTGATGGACTTTCCCTCCAATTTTGAAGATTTGCCAAGTCATTTTCTGACACGTAATTTGAATTTAACGCTTTTTCAATCAATACTGAATAATCTGTTAATGTGATAAATGGACAATCTGCATTTTTGAAGTTTTCACTCGCTTGTCTGAAACCATAAGTGAAAATTGCTGCTAAACCTTTTACTATCAATCCTGCATCTTTTAAAGATTCAACAGCTTTGATACTACTTCCACCAGTTGAAATTAAATCTTCAATTACGATTACTTTTTGACCAGGTTCAAATGCTCCTTCAATTAAATTCCCCATTCCGTGAGCTTTTGCGCTGCTACGGATGTAAATAAATGGTAAACCTAATTCTTGCGCTATCAAAACACCTTGAGGAACTCCACCAGTAGCCACTCCAGCAATAACATCTGGTTTTCCAAACATTTCAAGAATCATTTCACAAAAAGCTTGGCGAATATAAGTTCGAACACTAGGGTGAGAAAGCGTTACACGGTTATCACAGTAAATGGGAGATTTCCAGCCGGATGCCCAGGTAAATGGTTCATTAGGTTGTAATTTTACAGCTTTTACTTTTAAAAGCAATTCAGCAACTTTTAATGCTCTATCTTTGTTTTCAATCATGGAGCAAAAGTATAAAGTTTTCATCGAAGAAAAGGTAATTTATTTTACCAATGAAGAAATGTTGGACCTTCCAAAATATGAAGGATTAGAACCCGAAAATTTTCAAGCATTAAAAGAAAGTTTGGTCGAACCTGTATATCAGTTTGTTAGTCCAAACCCAAAAAGTGCGATGAAGTATTTTTTCTCGAATTTCAAAAAAATTAAAGCAGCAGGTGGAATTGTTAAATTCTACAATGAACTACTTTTCATCAAACGAAATGGCAAATGGGATATTCCAAAAGGAAAAATGGAAAAAGGGGAGAAGCCACGTGAAACAGCAATTCGTGAAATTAAAGAGGAATGTGGATTGAAAGGAGATTTAACAATTGAATCAAAATTGATGAAAACCTATCATTGCTATTTTATGAACGAGAAATCAGTATTAAAAAAAACAACTTGGTTTATCCTAAATTATGAAGGTTCGAATCAGGTTGAAGCCCAAATAGAAGAGGGAATTACAGAAGTTGTTTGGTTAAAGAAAAATCAACTATCAAAAGTAAAAAAGAATACTTTCTCTTCTGTTCGAGATGTTTTGGAATACTATTTGATTTCTTAATTTTGTGTTAAACTTTAGCACATTAACTATTAAAATTATACTATTGTAAAAAAAATCAAAAACTATGAAACATTTATTCTTTGCATTTTCATTAATCTTATCTGGATTAACATTCGCCCAAGTAACAGAAACAGCAACTCCAGCACCGAAAGTTGGTTTGAAATTCACAACTTTAGAAATTGTTCGTGAAAACATTCCTTACGACAACAAAGATTTATTTGAATTTGAATTTAAAAACATTAGCAAACAAGATGCTACGATTCAAAACGTTCAAACAAGTTGTGGTTGTACAGCTGCACAAAAGCCTACTGCTCCAATTCCATCAGGTAAAAAAGACAAAATCAGTGTTTCATACGATACAAAAAGAGTTGGTCCGTTTACAAAAACTATCACTATCACTTCAGATGTAAATGATCCAGTTGTTTTAACAATTAAAGGAACAGTGCTTCCTCAACCAACAACGCCAGAGGTAATTGCTCCCAAGCCAGTAAAAAACTAAGAGCTTAAAAATAATTGAAAAGCGCTCAGAAAAGGGCGTTTTTTTTTTGAAAATTACTTTTTGAAAATAATTGTTTAGAATCAACTAGGCTATAAATAGTTAGCAAAAGAAAAAACTATATTTATTATTTTTTTTTAATCCAAATAGGGTTTTGATCAATAATTGTGCATGCTCCACAATAAGAAGAATTTCTAAAGTTTTTTTCAACGATGTAAACGTTTGTGAAATAATACCAAAAGTTAGATTCATATTCGTTAGGAATTCTTGTTGCGCGCATTTGAAATCCGATGGAAATATCTTCCCAAGGAAGCTTATTTTCTATTGTGCACATAAGAATTTCAGAACGAATCTTTAGTTTCATCACTTTGTAAGAATCTTTTTCATCTATTAGTTCAGATTCGTCAATAACTTTGAAAACATGGTTATGAAAATCAACAAAAACGATTTGACCAGTAATCTCTTCAAAAGTGTCATTTACAGGAATAATTTGAATAATATTTTTCTCATTAAACCCTGATTGTTTAAAATAAGAAATGATTTTTTGGGCATCAAATGGATATTCTTCCTTTAAATTATTGATATAGAATTCTGTATTTTCTTCCTCTAAATAGTTAACATTTATATCGTTTAGAACTAATTGGTTATTATTATTTTTAGTTGTATAAACGTATTCTGTGTTTGATTTAGGCTCAACAAAAAGACAATTTTTAGCTTCAACAATTGCTTTTATCGATTCAAATGAATTTTTAGCATTGTTAGTAAAAATATAAGCATCTCTTTTGCTTTTTTCTTTAAACATTCCTGCATATGGAAGATAATAACTTGGTTCTAAAGCTTCAAGATTTTTTTGAATTGCAAATTTTACGGCATTTCGATTTCTATTTAAAACTTGTTGAATTTCTAGTAACGAATAATCAGAATAGCATAAAGGAAAGCCACTTGCTCCACCTGCAAAAGAGCTCATTAAAAAATCAACTTTTTTAGGTAGAATATAGCTATTTAGGAAATTTGCGTCAACAGTTAAAACAAATTCAAATCCATTTGCACAAATATAGGCTCCAGAATCATCCCGAAAATCACCTGATTTTAATATGCTAAATTGAAATTCAGAACTTAATTCTAAAATTTCTTTAAATTCCAAGGCATAAATATTTGTGAAACCGAGAGAACGAACGTATTTCTCACAAGATTTTGATTGATAATTTGGTACAATAATTTTTTTATCCTTTGGAACTATTGCAAGTGTTTCTGAATGAAGATGGTCAGGATGATTGTGTGAAATGAAGATGTAATCAGCATTTTTTAGCAAATCAATTGAATCTTTTGGAGAGGGTTTATCTAGCCACCAACCTGTTAAAAATGCTGGGCCAAAAAGCCAAGGATCGGTTATCAAACTAAGTCCATTGCATTCCAGATAAAGTGTTGCATGATTTAGCCATCTAAACTTAACTTCGCCTTTTTTTGAATATTTAAAAGGATTGGATAAAGAATGTTTGGTACCCGGAATTTGAATAGTTTGCGAATCTAGGAATTGAAAAGGTAACGATTTTTTACAACTGTCATTATTATAATGTAAATTCATTAAATTCAAACGCCAATCGTGCATTGGACAAACAGCAAAATCTCCTTTAACAATCAATCTGCCGCCAGCGTGGTCACAAATTTTGTCAATTACATAATCAATTGAACGGTCTTTATTCAGTTTAATGATGTAATTCCCTTGGTCGTTAACACCAACTTTTAAATTACACAATGAAATTGAAGTTGCTTCTTGTGTTGAAATCGTTTCAAAAAAACCTAAACTTTTTAAAGTGGTCATTAAATTATTTTTTTAGAACTACATGAAAACGACCATGTTCATTGTTAGTTAGTATGTTTTTCTCAGTATTTAAAGATAAATTTACAATTTCAAAGGAAGTTTCACTTAATAATTCTTGAATTTTTGAAGGAGTGAAAAAACTTTGAATGGTTCCGTTTTCATGTGTTTCATTTACAATAATCTCACCGTCAAAATCACTACCGTCAGGTAATTTGATTGAGGCAATTAAACTTATATAAACATATTGTTTGACTACTCTGTCAAGTTCGTTGAGGTATTTTTTTGCAAATGTAAATTCCATACTGTCAAGCACTGAATCACTTATAGCAAAATCAAAAAATAAATTATCGAAAGGAATTTCAACTTTATCCAATACTTGAAATCGATCATTCAATTCAAAGCCCATGTTTTCTGAAAGTTTTTTTGCTTCTGTAATGGCCACACTTGAAATGTCAACTCCATAACCTTCAATTCCAAATTCTTCAAATAAAATGGTTTGTCGTCCTATCCCACACCCTAAATCAAGTGCTTTTAGCTTACTATCTATTAAAATTAAGTTTTCGAAAGAAGTTGTACCTTTTCTTTTTTTAATGAATCGATTTAAAAATTTTATAACTTCTTCTTTGGGATAGAAAATTAAGTTTTCATTTCTTGAATAACTTTCATCCCATTTTTCTTGATTTATTTCCATGCAGTTAAGTTTTCATTCACTTTTTCATACTTTGATTTGGTTATTTCAAAGACAAGCTCAAGTGAATTAGATAAAGTTAATTGTTTTCAATAATTTTAAACAAGTTACCTTAAAAAATAATTTTAGTTTTAAGTTATTCCTTTTTTTTTAAATTGTTATAAACCAGAAGGTTTGTTTAAACATTTTTACAATAAAATTTGAATGAAATAGTGTAATTCAATGCTTGCATTTTATTAATTACCTTTGCGCCATGACAATTGAACAACATAAAGAGCTTTTAAAACGTGTTTCAGCAATTCAATCTTATTTAAAAATTGAAGAAAAAAGAATGCAAATGCGTGAAGAAGAATTACGTACGCAAGACCCTTCTTTTTGGGACGATCCTAAAAAAGCGGAGGCTAAAATGAAAGATATTCGTGGATTAAAATTTTGGGTTGAAACTTTCGACAGAGTGAAAGGTGCCGCAGATGATTTAGAAGTGATGTTTGAGTTTGTCAAAGAAGGCGTGAGTACGGAAGCAGAAATGGAAGAGGCATACAAAGTTCTAACTGCTGAAATTGAAGAATTAGAGCTTAAAAATATGCTTTCTGGCGAAGAAGATGCTCTAAGTGCCGTTATTCAAATTACAGCTGGCGCCGGAGGTACAGAAAGTTGCGATTGGGCTTCTATGTTGATGCGTATGTATATGATGTGGGGACAGAAAAAAGGCTATAAAATTTCAGAGTTAAACTATCAAGATGGCGACGTTGCAGGAGTGAAAACAGTTACCTTAGAATTTGAAGGTGAGTTTGCTTTTGGCTATTTGAAAGGCGAAAATGGTGTGCATCGTTTGGTTCGAATTTCCCCTTTTGATTCCAATGCTAAACGTCATACATCTTTCGTTTCGGTTTATGTTTATCCACTTGTTGACGACAATATCGAAATCAATATCAATCCAGCAGATGTTTCTTTTGAAACTTTCCGTTCGGGTGGAGCAGGAGGACAGAATGTAAACAAGGTTGAAACCGCGGTTCGTTTGCGACATGCACCTTCTGGCATCATCATTGAAAACTCCGAGTCGCGTTCACAGTTAGCCAATAAAGAAAAAGCGTTGCAACTATTGCGTTCACAATTATACGAATTGATTTTGCGCGAACGAATGGAAAAAAGATCTGAAATCGAAGCTGGTAAAAAGAAAATCGAGTGGGGTTCTCAAATTAGAAACTACGTAATGCAACCTTATAAATTAGTTAAAGATGTAAGAACAGGCAATGAAACCTCTGATGTAGACGGTGTCATGAACGGAGAAATAGATCAATTCTTGAAGTCATTTTTGATGATGTATGGGTCATAATAGATTTTAATTTTTAAATCTATCTAATCAAGTTAATGTGACCCATAATATTTTGATTTTGTTTGTCAAATATACTTCTAAATCTGATATTGTATGAGTAAGTACCATCTTGGCATTTATTTCCTTTATATGTTCCATCCCAACCTTGTGTTAATTCTTTTGTTTGGAAAACAATTTCTCCCCATCTATTTATTATGATTAATTCATATGTCTTTTCATCTATTCCTGAAGAAATTACTGGGTACCAAATATCATTTAAACCATCCCCATCTGGTATGAATGTGTTTGGAGCAAACAATAATAATTCATCGAGAACTTTAATTATTTCGTAAGTACTGTCAATACATCCATTTTCAGAAATTGCTATTAATGTGATTATATACTGAGGTTGAATTTCACCTGTGTAAGATATTTCTTCAGGTTGAAATAATGAGCTGTCAATTATTCCATTACCATAATTCCAAATATAATCAACAGCTCCAATACTTGTATTTGTAACATTTAAAATAGGGTTATCTGAACTTATTACTTCACTAGTCAAATTGAATGATGCAAGTGGTTGAGGATAAACACAAATTATATCATCTAATGTAAGAGTATTGGAACAGCCGTTCGGAGAATCGGTTGTCAATGAAATATCATAACATCCTGGCTCCATAAAAGTATAGCTAAGGTTTCCACATTGATTTATTGATGCACCATTTCCTAAATCCCAAGAACAGTTTGTTGTTGAAGAAGTTGTATTGATTAAATTAACAGTCAAAGGAGCACATCCTTCTGTAACTGTTGTCATAAATGTTACGTTTGGAATTTCTTCTACAGTAACATTAGCTGTTTCTGTTATTATACAACCATTTAAGTTATAATTAACATTGTAAATTGTATCTACAGTAGTAGTAATTTGGATAGATGGTGTTGTTTCGCCATTTTCCCATTCAAAGGTACCTCCTGAAAAGTTAGGCACAGCGGTTAAAGTTCCTATTGAACCTGCACAAAGCGTTGTTCCTGTGAAGCTTAATGTAGGTGTATTTGTTACATTTACAAAGGCAGTTACAGGTAAACTTGGACAGTTATTCAAAGTATATACCACTGCAATAGGAGAAGTTTGTGGTGGTGAAACTAAAAATGTTTCGTCATCTATTACTGCATTACCAGTCCAACTTGGTGTCCAAGTATAAGTTCCAATTCCAGCTGTTGAAGATGGCACAGCAACTATTGTCCCTGTTGCACCTGTACAAATTCCGATATCAGCCACAGAAACTGTTGGTACGTCTGTAACCGTAACTTGAACTGTCACTGGATTACTTGTACATCCATTTAGTGTATAAACAACATCAAAGTTAGTTGTTGCAACAGGAGATACTTGGATACTTGAGCCATTTGACTGTCCTGTCGGTAATGGTGACCACACATAACTTCCACCTAATAAATCAGGTGTTGCAGTTATTGTAGTTTGACCTCCAGTACAAATACCTGTACTTGGCGCAATAACAACAGGTGTAGGAATAACTGATATCGTTGTTGATGCGTTTTGTGAATAACAACCATTAGGAGCTAAATAATTTACAGTATAAGTAGTAGTTGTTATTGGATTGACTGATATAGAAAGAGTTGTAGGATAATTACCAGCTGGATTAGAAGACCAATTTGGAGTACCGCCAGGTATAGATGGTATCGCTGTAAGATTTCCATTTATTCCTGAACATAATGTAGTTGTACCAGAAATTGAAATGGTAGGAGATTGTAATACTGTAACTGTAACATTTACAGTATTACTTGTACAACCATTAGGGTCCTCATAATAAACTTGATATATTGTATTTGTTCCAAGAATTGGAGAGGTAATTGATGAATTTGATGTATTTCCTAAACCTCCACTCCAATAATATGTACCACCCAGTAGAGGAGTTGCAATTGCATTTAAACTCACTGAATTCCCTGAACAAATTGTCATATTGCTAACAGTTAAACTTGGATTTGGGATGTAATTAATATTAAAAGTTTCTGTGTCTGTACATCCATTAGTGCCAGTAACTGTAACAGTATAACTTCCAGCTGTAGTAACATTAATTGTTGGGATTGTTCCCATATTATTACTCCATTGGTAAGTACCACCTCCAATACTTGTTAAACTTATAGTCGGATAATTACAATTTAAAGTATTTGAAGCTGTATTGTTTACAATACCTGCTATCGGTGGGGTTATATCATTTGTTATAATTATTGTTTCTGTATCGGTACAGCCATTTGTTCCAATAACTGTTACAGTATAACTTCCAGTTGTTGAAATATTTTGAGTTGAATTTGTTCCTAAGTTATTAGACCATAAATAACTTGCTCCACCAGTAGCTTGTAAATTGATTGTCGGTGTAGAACAAGTAATAATTGTTGTTTGAGGCGTATTTAAATTGTTTATAACAGCTGTTGGTGGTATTATATTTTCATTTATTGAAATTGTTATTTGTTTAGGACAACCATTTGAGTCATTAAGACTAAGTGTATATATTCCTGGTGTTGTGATACTATTTGAGGCACCTGTTAAATTTGTACCATTACTCCAAATGTAATTTGAACCACCATATCCTTGTAAATTTATTGAAGTTACTATACAAGTTAGTGTATTAGTTCCTGTTAAATTTGTTATCCCTATTGGAATATTACTGAAATCATTAACAACATTTGCGGATTGTATAGCAAGACAACCATTAGCATCTGTTATTTCTGCCACATATGTTCCTGCTACAACAGCAGCTAAATCCTCCGTAAATACAGTTCCATCCCATATTACATTATAAGGTCCTACTCCACCTGAAATTGTTAAATCAATTGAACCGGTTCCTCCACTACAATAAACGTCTTGAATAGAAACGCTTGTTACGATTGCAGGAGGTGCGGTGATTGTTACCGAAGTTGTAACCTGACATCCGTTAGCATCTGTAACAATGTAAGAATGTATACCTAACCCTTCATTGAAAGTTCCGATGCCACTAAGAATTCCTGTTCCACCGATTGCACTTACTGTTACCAATGTAGAATCATAGTTACAAGCTAAGGCATTTAATACTGGGTTACAACTAGCCACTAAAGCTGTTGGTTGTGTAATTGTGATTGAAGTAGAAGCTGTATTACCATAGAAATCCGTAATCGTATATGTATAAGTTCCAGCGCCAACATTGAAAGTTCCATCACCTATGTAAGGTGGTGTTCCACCATTACCTACAACACTAACAGGAACCAAATCACCAAAACAAGCTGCGTTTAATCCAGTCGCTGTAACTGTTAATGGAAGAGGTTCTGTAATCGTTAATGTTGTATCGGTTGTACAACCATTCGCATCAGTTACTGTATAAGTGTAAGTTCCTGCCGTCACATTAAAACTTCCTGTTCCAACATAAGCAGGTGTTCCGCCTGTTGCACCAATTGTAACTGTTGAAGTTCCACCGCTATATGTAATTACTGTATTTGCAACTTGAGAAATTAGTACTGTAGGTTCATTTATTGTAACAGTTGAATTATAGAAACACTGATTTGCATCCGTAATTGTAAAAATATATGTTCCAGCACTTAAATTAGTTGGTGATGGAGAAATGATATATGAAGGTGTTCCTCCCAAAGTAGTAAATAAAACACTACCATCTGTTAATCCATTACAAGAAACATCCGTAACTACTAACCCACCAAGTGTTGGAGAATTATTGATTGTTAAGTTCAAAGTTTCTGTATCACAACCATTTACAACTGTATATATTCCTGAAGTTGTATAAGTCACATTATTTAAAGCCCAAGTATATGTATCACAAGCAACTACAGTTGTAGTATTTGAAGTTGATTGATTTACTGTTAGATTTAATGTTGCTAACGAATCACATCCATTACTTAAAGAAACTAAAGTTGCTGTTTGTGATCCTGAATTCAAAAATGTTAATCCATTCCATTGATAAGGTAGTTGAGCAGAACAAATTGTTAAGTTTGTTGAAGATTGAGATGTTGGTAATATTGTTAAATCCAAAATATCAGTATTACACCCAATTGTATTCGTATATATCCCACTTACCGTATAATTTTGTCCGTTAGAATTCCAATTGTAGTTAACACATTGTGAAACTGTCAAAGTTGATGAAGTTGAAGGTGTTATAATTAAATTTAATGTAATTAAACTATCACACCCATTTATAGCTCCACCAATAATATTGAAAATTGCTGTTGAGGTGCTGTTAGTATAGGTAACTCCATCTATCCAAGTATATGAATCACATGCTGTTTGGATATCAACCCCACTTGATGATGGCAATAAGGTAAAGTTGAGTGTCACCAAGCTGTCACAACCCGTTGCAGCTCCACCTGTAATTGTAAAAGTTGCAGAGGAGTTACTAGTGGTATAGGTTGTACCATCAATCCAAGTTAGAGGAGTACATGAGGAGATTACGTCTGTACCGGTTACTACAGGATTAATTGTTAATGTTATGTTTAGATTTGATGCACAAACAGGAGCAGAATTAGAGGTTGGTGTAAAGGTATAATTAGTTGTAGCTGTATTATTTAATACTGGTGACCAAGTGCCAGAAATACCATTTAAAGATGAAGTTGGTAAAGGGGATATTATCACACCTGAACAATATGGACCAATTGGATTAAATGAAGGAGAAGTAGTAGGATTTACAGTTATATCAATATTGAATGTCTGACCATTACATGCCCCAAGTGTAGGAGTAACTGAATAAGTTACTGTTTCAGCTATCAATGAGGTACTTGTTAATGTTTGGGATATACTAGATTGAGCTGAAGCTTGATTGGATTCACCAGTAACATTTGGATTATCAACTACAGTCCAAGTATAGGTTGTGCCAACTGGAATTGAACCATTAGTTATATCTGAAGGTGTGTAAGTAAAAGTATTTCCTGTACAAATTGATTGTATTAATGGATTTACCGTTGGGGCTGGGTTTACGTTGTAAACGATAGTTTCTTGCACTGAACATCCACAACTACTTAATCCTACCCAAATTGATCCAACAGCATTTGATGTATTAATTGTTACAATCCTATTAGCAGCATCCCAATTGGTTATGAAACCTGTTACATTTGTTACGTTTTGATATGTTCCAGATTGACCATTAATGCTTATTGAATAAATGTCTTGTGAAGGACAATCTCCTTGAGCAAATTGAATATCTATTATGGTTCCTTGACAAATTGAAAATACTTGGTTGGAATAGGCAACCATTGCATTTTGGGAGTGTATTCTTATTGTAAATAGAAAAAACAATAAACCGAAAACAAAAATTTTCTTAAAAGATGAATTTTCTTTAAAGCCTTTTTTCGACGATGAATTGTTACCAATTTTAAATAAACAGGAATGTACAAAAGAGAATTTCGAATTATTTGTTTTTACTTGTAAGCTATTGACTGTTCTATTTGAAATATATAATTTATTTATTTCCAAGGATTTTAGAATAATTAATTTTAATTGTACCAATAAATGAGATAATACATTGGGCATCAATAATGAGAATTAAAATCTTTGTTTTACACTTTTATTTCAAAATGCACGTAAATATATCAATTTTTTTTTAATGATAATTACAAAATTGACAAACTTCACAACGAATTAATCTATATTAAGTTGCTTTTATATTACTATTATTTTATAGCTTTAGTTAACAAAATAATTTTTTACTATGGTAAGTAAATTTGAGCTGAAAAAAAACATTGTAACTTTTGAGAAATAGTATAATTGAAAATATTTATTTTCAAAAATAAGATAGTTTCAATTATTTTCTTTAATCTTAAATTAATTACTAAAAAAATAACTCAATAATATTCCACAAGCGACTCCAACATTCAGAGATTCGGCCTTCCCTTTACCTTTTATTGTTATTTGGTTTTTTAGTAATGGAATTAACGCCTGACTTATACCATTTCCCTCATTTCCAAGAATAATAATTTCAACGTTTTCTTTTGAAATCTGTTGATACGGAATTCCATCCATTAATGCAGCGTAAACTTTTTCTTGATTTTCAATAAGAAAGGGTTTTAGGTCTTCATATTGTACATTGACGCGCATAAAACTGCCCATCGTCGCTTGAAGTGTTTTTGAATTGTATAATTCCACAGTTGTTGGTGAACATAAAATTTGGTCAATTCCGAACCAATCTGCTGTGCGAATAATCGTCCCTAAATTTCCAGGGTCTTGGATGCCATCTAAGAGCAACAAACTTTTTGAAGCATCAATAGCTTTAGTTTGAAATTTTTCAACGACAGCAAGAACAGTTGAGGCGGTATTTAGAGTCGAAATCCGTTCCATTTCCTCCGTATTTGCTTGAAAAACGAACTCTTTTCGGATTGCTTTTAGTTCCAAAGATTTTTCTGCAAATGAACCTTTACAAACAATCAAACGAATCAATTCCGGAAAATTTTGAATTAACTCATTCACTATTTTTTCACCTTCTACGATATAGAGGTTTTCTTTTTCCCTGTTTTTTTTGAGGTGAAGTGACTTAATCCATTTAATCTTTTGATTCGAAATTGTTTCCAAGTGAATAATGTTAAATTTGCAATCTTAAATATGTTGAAAAAAGCGAAATTACAAAATATAAATCTACTCTTGTTGTTGCTCGTTTTGAGCGCTTGTAATATCACACGCAATGTTCCCGAAAAACGTTATTTGCTCAAGGCTAATATTGTTAACATTGACAACAAAGCGATTTTAATAGACGATGTTTTGCCAATAATTCGCCAACAACCCAATCAAAAAACACTAGGGATAAATTTTAAGTTGCGCATTTTCAATTCAATAGATTCTGCAATAGTTGCAACTAAAAAAGAAAAAAAAATCAATCATTTTTATCTAAAAGTCGAGCGTAAAAAGTTAAGGACCAAGGAAATTAATGAAAATAGAATAGAAAAAGCACGCAAAAAGCAAAGAACTGAATACACAGAAAAAATTTACAAAGACACCGTTTATGATAAAGTGCTATTTCGTGAACGAATCAAGTATAAATTTGGCCAAAAACCAATCGTATTTGACACGATTCTTTACAACAAAAGTGTTGAACAATTAGGATTGTACCTCAAAAAAAGCGGATATTATTATAGCTCTATTAGCGCATCAGTAGAATTTAATGAAAAGAAACGATTTGCAATTCCAACCTACGACATAAAATCAGGGCCAGTATATTTAATAGATTCAGTTAAAGTAGTAGGGTCTTCACTAATTTTAGCTAAATACAATACTTTTTTAAAACGAACAATCGATGGAATTGGAGAAAACCCTTTAATTGAAAAACCTTTTGATATAAGCTATTTAGACGAGTATCGCGAAACGGTTGCAAAATTCATGCGCGATGAGGAAATCTATAAATTTTATAGCTCCAATATTAAATTTTTAGCTGATACTTTCAAAACTACTATGAAAGTTAATCTAGTAATGAAGTTCGAAGACCGATATGTTCCTGCTCCTAATAAAAAGGATTCACTTATTCGAGTGCCATTTAAATCAACAATAATCAATGATGTTTATTTTCACTTGGCTGATACCTTGAACTATAAAGGAGAATTTTATAAAGAACTTAATAAAAGAGAAATTTACAGTAACAGAAATCCAAAGTTTGAAAAATACTTGATTACGCTCGATACTGTTCGATACAAAGAAATAAATTATTCGAATAAGAAATTGAAGCAAAAAATGTTACCTAAAGGTAGTAAGGATCCTTACAGAGAAATAATTGTAACATATAATGGAAAAAGTCCGTGGGTGCGTCCAAGTTTATTAGAGCTTCAGAATTATTTAGAGCACACCAACAAGTACAAAGAATATTATTTGGATAGAAGTTATCGTAGTTTGAATCAATTAGGGATTTTTACTTCCATAAAAACTGAAATAGTTGAAATTCCGGGGACTAACAAAGTTGATGTGCATTATTTTCTTCAAGCTGCGGAAAGAAATTCTTTTGGATTTGAACCTAAGTTCACAACATCTTATGGTTTGTTAGGAGTCTCTGCTTCAGTTAATTACACTAACAAAAATTTAGCAAAAGGTGCACAAAAATTGACAGTTTCGATTGGTGGTGGTTTTGAATCTCAACCACAAGTTTTTGATGACAATACACGTTCACGGACGTTTAATACTTTTGAAATTGGTCCAAGTATTAAGTTTGATGTTCCTGGATTATTTCCTGTTCCTGTGACTAAGATGTCTAAACGTCAAAAACCACGAACTTTGATGGCATTAGCTATGAACTGGGAAAACCGTGACATTTTCGACAGACGAGTTTTTCAGCTCAACTACTTATGGAAATTTTTGGTTGGTAAGACTCAAATTTTTCAAATTGGTTTACCTGGTGCTTCGGTTATTAAATTCGTGAATATCGATAAAAGCGCTGGTTTCACAAATCAATTGAACCAAATTAATGATGTGTTTTTAACAAACACTTATAGCAATCAATTTATTTGGCAAGATATGAAATTCAGTTTTGAATACAACAACAAAGATAAGGACTTCAAAGACGGCAAAAAACGCTTTTTAAATGCTGGAATTTACTATACAGCAACTTTAGACGCTGCAGGAAACACACTTTCATTATTCAAAGAGCGTCAAGATACAGCAAATAATCAGCATTTATTTAATAATTTGCCTTACTCTCAATTTGTACGTTTTGACAATCAGTATATACTAACAAGATTATTACCTCATAATACATCTGGTCACGTTAAATTAAACGCAGGATTTGGAATACCTTATGGAAACACGAAGACTTCAATGCCTTATGATTACAGCTTTTTCGCTGGTGGATCAAATGATAATAGAGGTTGGAGAGCACGTTCTTTAGGTCCAGGAGCTTACAAGTATCACTTAGATACCAATCGATTATCAACTCAAATAGCCGACATTCGAATTGGTGGTTCGTTTGAATATCGTTTTTCAATGGGTTCACTTTTGAAAGGTGCAGTTTTTACAGATTTTGGAAACATTTGGACCTACAAAGAGGAACAAAGTCGAATAGGAAGTCAGTTTAAATTCAAGACCTTTTTACCACAAATTGCTTTAGCAGCTGGAGCTGGTATTCGAATGGATTTGGATTTCTTTATCATTCGTTTAGATTTCGGATTCCCGATATATAATCCTGCATTTGCAGATGGAGCACGATGGGTGTTCCAAGATTTATTTAGTAAAGAAAATTTTAGAAAAACATATTATCAAGAGGGAATGACAGCATTTGGTTTGACTTTAGATCAAGTAAAGAAAATTATGCCTAAGCCATTTGTACCTTCAATTAATTTTGGAATAGGTTATCCATTTTAAGTTTTTAATCTTCATTGCCTGAAGTACTCTTTTTACCATTAAAGTAGTGAGTATATCCAAATCCAACAGTTAAAAATGAATTTTTTTTAGCTAATTCAGCTTGAGTGTAACCAGTATTAGAATCTATTCCTATCAATTTAGGTGAAAATGAATATCCATAAAATGGATAAGAAATAACAAAGCGATAAGATGCATTTACATCAGATGCTAACACAAAAGCAAATGTTGGCTCGATTAGTATTGATTGTCTACGTTCAAATTTTAAACCCTTTGCACGCAATAAATCTGTGTTAACAAAACTCTCTAAATAACCTAGTTTAATTCCAATGTCTGTTCCAATTAAATCAGTCCAAAATTTCTCATGACTTAACTTTAAATATCCTGCACCTGAGTGAATTCCACCAAAAACTTTTTGAGAGACACGGAATTCGTTAATATTAAAATAAGTGTAATGAAGACCGAAACCGATAGCTAAACCAAATTTTGTAGCAAACTGATATTGAGGAGCAACACAAACAAGACCTTGCATTATGTCTTTGTTTGCCTTATTAGTGAATGAATTCGGAAGTCCGATTTCAAAAGTGAAAGAGTCATCAAATTCTATTTGTGTGTAACACTTTTCAATAAAAAAAGTGAATAATACAATGCTAATTATTGCTTTCATGGAATGATAACGTTTAATAATTTACTTTCTTGTAGGAGTAAACCATTTTTGATAGGTGTTTTTTGTAAAATTTACAATTTCTGGTTCTAAATTAAACAACCAAATTGGAACAATAAAACCTAAAAATATAATAATTTCTTTAATAATTATAACAAGTAGCGTGTTCCAATTATAAAATAATTCATAATGGTTTATAAAGTAGTAAAGTAAAACATTCATGGAAAACAAACTTATTAACCTTATCTGTTTAATATTAAATGGTTGTAAACCAAATAAATAGTAAACAAATCCACAGCGTAAGACATTGTAAACGATATATGCAAAACTTGTTGATATAGCAGCTCCATCTATTCCATATTTTGGAATCAAAATAATATTTAAACCGTAAACCAAACCACACAAAATAATTGTAAAAATCAAGTCATACCTGAAACTTTTAGAAGTTGAAAAAATCGTACCATTCAATCCGCTGTACATATCAAAAATTTTACCAATCATTAAAATTACAAATACATTTATTCCAGATTTATATGCAGGTATGAAAGAAAATAACTCATTTATTGGTGAATAAATCACTAAGAAACCAAGTAAACCAATTATTAAACCAATGGAAGAAGATCTTTGATAAATATCCTTCATCCCAATCATATCTCTTTTCTGCCAGTACTTTGCAACCAATGTAGAGCTCACACGAACAATCGCACGATAAGGAACCATTAGCGCACTTGTCAAATAAATAATAGTTGTGTAAACTCCTGTTGCTTCCAATCCGATAAACGAAGCAATCATCATCGCGTCCATTGAAATCACAAGTAAAGTTGCCAAACTGTTCAAGTAACTCATCATACTGAATATCACCAATATTTTTCTAAATCTTCGAGGTATAGTTATGGATTTCAAAGAAAATTTCAATTCTTTCAAGCGAATTAAATAAATCAATAACACAATACATGGAATGAAGTACACTAATGCGTGCGCTATGAAAAATTGATTAAAATCAATAAATTTTGCTGCTAACAGAAGGAGTAATATAAAAATCAAAACCCTCAAAAAGATTTCTTGTAAAAAAACAGGCAATACATTCTTATATAAACCACGTAAATAACTTTCAAAAAGCATAAAGAAAATATTGGCAATACCGAGTGGAATAATCCACAAATAATAGTGTGTAAAAAGTTTAGATTTTTCTGAGTAAAAATTAATAATGGATTGGTTGAAAAGTAGAATTAAGATTGTAAAAATTATGATTCCAATAATAACAATAAGCATGTTCATCAGTAGAAATCCATAATGATTTTTTGCCTCATTTCTGAAAAATGGAAAAAAACGCCAAGTAGAATAAATTGAACCCAAGTTTGAAAGTTGAGCAAAAAGCAACCCAACTGTTATTATCAAATTCATTAAACCTACTTGCTCAACCGTTAATAGAGCAATAAACAAAATCGCTTTATTAACATATCCTAAGGACAAACCAATAAAAGATAAAACGGTTGTTTTGATTGCTTCTTTTTGAACTACTCCCATGTGTTGGTAAAATTAGTCAATTGAATTGAACTTATATTAAGACCTAAAAAAATGAATTTTATACTGTCAAATTGCTGTTTTTATAAGACTGGTATATTATCTCAATAATTTATAGTTTTTCATGTGTATCCCTAATCGAATCTGTAAAATACTTTTTAAGTTGAAAAGCAAGAATATGATTGAAATTAAAACTATTTACAGAAAAAATGTAAACCTTTATTTTCCTTGAATTTTTAGAGAATAGTTTCGCTGCTTCTTCAAGTTTTTTCTATTTTAGTTATGAAAATTAGAGAAGAAGAATTAATGATGGAAAAATTGAGATTCTTTTTCGAGTTAAGAAATTAGTTTCTTAAAATTAATTTCTTGAGCACCTATTTATTGTATTTAGTTATAAGATTAATCATCAAGATCACCCTAAAGCAACATCAAGCACCATCATAACAACAAAACCGCCTATAAAACCTAAAACTGCAATATCAGTATATTTATCTCTTTGTGTTTCTGGAATTACCTCTTCTACAACAACAAAAATCATTGCTCCAGCTGCAAAAGCTAATGCAAAAGGTAGTAATTGTTCCATATAAATTACAGCAGCTGCACCAATTACTCCTGCAATTGGCTCAACAATCGCTGATAGTTGACCATACCAAAAACTTTTAAAACGACTTGCCCCCGCTCTTCTTAATGGCATTGCAACAGCAAATCCTTCAGGGAAATTTTGAATCCCAATGCCAATTGCCAAGGTAATTGCCCCTGCGATTGTAGCACCCTCAATTCCATTTGCTGCAGCACCAAATAATACGCCAACAGCAAGCCCTTCCGGAATGTTATGAAGAGTTATTGCAAGTACAAGTAATGTTGTTTTATGAAATTGAGTTTTAACACCTTCTGATTCATTCTCACTAAAATTAATGTGTAAATGAGGCATACTTTTATCTAAAATAAAAAGAAAAAGTGCACCCAATAAAAAACCAACTGCTGCAGGCATCCATGGCATTGAAGGGTAAAATTTTTCTGATAATTCAATTGATGGCATTAAAAGTGACCAAAAACTAGCCGCTACCATTACCCCTCCGGTAAAACCTAACATTCCATCAAGAACACCTCTATGTATTGTTTTAAAAAAAAACACCAAAGAAGCACCAAGAGCAGTAATAAACCAAGTAAATGTAGTTGCTATTAATGCTGCTGTGACCGGGTCTAATCTTTCAAAAAAATCTATCAGTGTTTTCATTTTGAGATTAGTAAGTAAAACCAAAGTAAGCAATCCGATTTTGGAATAAATCTTTGCTCATTATTAGGTGAATTTGTTTTTTAGCTCAAAATACCTCTTGAAATGACGATTTTTTGAACTTCTGAAGTTCCTTCGTAAATCTGAGTAATTTTTGCATCACGCATTAATCGTTCCACGTGATATTCTTTAACAAAACCATAACCTCCATGAATTTGAACTGCTTCAACGGTTTGTTCCATCGCAACTTTTGACGCATACAATTTAGCCATAGCAGATGATTGATCATAATTTTTACCCATATCTTTATCAACTGCTGATTTGTAGACTAGCATTTTAGCTGCTTCAATTTCTGTAGCCATATCTGCTAACTTAAATGCTATTGCTTGATGTTTGTAAATTTCTTTACCAAAAGCTTTTCGTTGTTTTGAATAATCTAAAGCTAACTCATAAGCTCCTCCAGCAATACCCAATGCTTGTGCAGCTATTCCAATTCGTCCACCACTTAATACTTTCATCGCGAACTTAAAACCAAAACCGTCTTCTCCAATTCTGTTTTCTTTTGGCACTTTTACATCATTGAATAACAAAGTATGTGTATCACTACCACGAATACCTAACTTGTCTTCTTTCGCTCCAACTATGAAGCCATGCATACCTCTTTCAACAATTAATGCATTTATTCCTTTATGTCCAGCTTCAACATTTGTTTGAGCTACTACTAAATAAACAGAAGCTGATGAACCATTTGTTATCCAGTTTTTTGTTCCATTCAATATGTAGTGGTCACCCATATCAATTGCTGTTGTGCGTTGAGATGTTGCATCTGATCCTGCTTCTGGTTCAGATAAGCAAAACGCTCCAATTATTTCTCCTTTTGCTAGTGGAACTAAATATTTTTGTTTTTGATCCTCAGAGCCAAATTTTTCTAATCCCCAACAAACTAATGAATTATTTACAGACATACATACAGATGTAGATGCATCGATTTTGGAAATTTCTTCCATCGCCAAAACATAAGACAATGTATCCATTCCACTACCTCCATATTTAGGGTCAACCATCATTCCCATAAACCCAAGTTCAGCTAATTGTTTGATTTGCTCTTCAGGAAATTTTTGTAAGTTATCTCTTTCTATAACTCCTGGTTTTAAAACGTTTTGAGCAAAGTCTCTAGCAGCCTCTTTAACTGCAATATGTTCTTCTGATAATTCAAAATTCATAGTTCGACGAATTAAATTAATTTTGACAAAAATAAACGAATTTCTGTTTTGAGTGAGCAATTAAACAAGAATAAAATTGAAATTATTGGTTTAATGTCTGGAACATCTTTAGATGGCCTAGATATTGCGCACGTTACTTTTAACTTTAAAGATGATGAAGTTGATTTTGAACTTATTAACTATCAAACAGTTCCTTATAGTTCAATGGTTTTATCACAACTACAAATTGCGACTAGCTTATCTGTACCTGAAATTTTAATTCTTGATAAACAAATCGGAAGTTTTTATGCTAATTGCGTAAATAATTTTATTAAACATTACAAAATTAACAAGTCGAATATTACAGCAATTGCTTCACATGGTCAAACAATTTTTCATCAACCACAAAATGGCTTTACTTATCAAATAGGTTGTGGTAGTTCACTTGCATTAAAAACAGAAATTGATGTTATTAATAATTTTAGAGAATTAGACGTAGTTGCTGGTGGTCAAGGAGCCCCTTTAGTTCCAATTGGTGACTTTTGTTTGTTTAACAAGCACGCAACTTCATTTTTAAATATCGGAGGATTTGTGAATGTAAGTTATGAAAAAAATCATGACATAATAGCTTATGATATATGTCCAGGTAATTTACCTTTAAATGAAATTGTTAAATCCCTTGGAATTAATTACGACAACAACGGTGGAATTGCACGTAAAGGAAAAATTAATTTTTCAATTTTAGAACAACTGCAAAAATTGGAGTATTTTCATATTTCACCTCCAAAATCATTAGGAATAGAATGGCTTGAACACAATTATCATCCGTTAATTAAAAAAATAAATTTAATAGAGGACAAACTCAGAACTATTATTGAACATATTGCAATTGAAATAAGTAAAACACTTAACGAAGAAAAAATCGATTCAGTTTTCGTTACTGGAGGTGGTGTTAAAAATAAATTTTTAATTGAGCGAATTGGCCACCTATTTAATGGCGAATTAATTATACCAAATGAGGAAATTATTGATTACAAAGAGGCAATAATTTTTGGATTTTTGGGGGCTTGTTATTTGAGAAATAAAACAAACACACTCAAAAGTGTAACTGGTGCTGTTAAAGATGTATGCTCAGGTGTTTTCTATAAAAGTAATAAATAGTACTTATTCACAATTAAGTTGTTAGTAAGTATCAACTAAAAAACAGTTACAATCATTCATTTTTATAAATTTGTCCGAAATTCATATACAACTTGAATGAAAGATTTATTACAAAAATTTGAAAATAAACGTCCAGAGATTGTCTTTGAATGGAAAGATGCTGAAACAGAAGCAGAAGGATGGGTTGTAATAAACTCACTTAGAGGTGGTGCAGCTGGAGGAGGAACTAGAATGCGCGTAGGATTAGATAAACGGGAAGTAGAATCACTTGCAAAAACAATGGAAGTAAAATTCACTGTTGCTGGTCCACCAATTGGAGGAGCTAAATCAGGAATAAATTTCAATCCCAAAGACCCACGTAAAGAGGGGGTATTACGTCGTTGGTATGCTGCTGTTTCTCCATTGTTAAAAAGTTACTACGGTACCGGTGGCGACTTAAATGTTGATGAGATTCACGAAGTTATTCCGATTACTGAAGACTGTGGAGTCTGGCATCCGCAAGAAGGAGTTTTTAATGGGCATTTTCAACCTAAAGAATCACAAAAAATCAATAGAATAGGTCAATTGAGACAAGGAGTTTTGAAAGTAATCGAAGACGAACTATTTACACCTGATGTTCTCAAGAAATATGTTGTTGCTGATATGATTACTGGTTTCGGTGTTGCCGAGTCAATTCGTCATTATTTTGATATATGGGATGGTGAACTAAAAGGTAAAAAAGTAATCGTTCAAGGTTGGGGGAATGTAGGATCGGCAGCTGCATACTATCTAGCTCAAAATGGAGCTTTAATTGTAGGGATTATTGATAGGGTAGGCGGATTGATTAATAAAGAAGGATTCACATTTGAAGAAATAAAAGAACTATTCCTAAGTAAAAACGGCAATGAATTAGTTCATACTTCATTATTAAGTTACGATGAAGTCAATTCCAAAATATGGGATTTGAATGCAGATGTTTTTATTCCTTGCGCAGGAAGCCGGATGATTTCCGATGATCAATTAAAAAGAATGTTAGCTGCTGGAGTTAAAGTAATTTCCTCTGGTGCAAATGTTCCTTTTGCTGACCCTGAAATTTTCTTCGGTACAATTGCAGAAAAAGCAGATGCTTCATTGTCCTTAATACCAGATTTCATCGCAAACTGTGGTATGGCTCGCGTTTTTGCTTATTTAATGAGTAATGACCTAAAAAGCATAGAAGATAAGTTAATATTTGACGATACCAGCGCGGTGATAAAAAATGCGTTAGAAAATACATTTAAAGTCAATTCAAAAAATACAGGTATAGCAAAGGCAGCCTTCGAAATTGCCTTAAAACAATTAATTTAAAAAAAAATAGAGATGGAGTTATTTATTATTGCAACATTTATTCTTGGTTACACTGCAATTACACTTGAACATTCAATAAAAATTGATAAGTTAGTTCCTGCACTTTTAATGATGGTTATTTGTTGGACAACTATCGCACTAAATATTGATGGTATCCAAAATTGGATAGATCCGCATTCTGGCACGTTAGTTTCAATAGGTACAGCAAATCATGAAATTAAATCAGAATTATTAGAAACAACACTTTTACATCACTTCGGTAAAACTGCTGAAATTCTTATTTTCTTAATGGGAGCTATGGCTATCGTTGAGATGATTGATCATTTTGAAGGTTTTGCTTCAATAAAAAACATAATCAAAACTAAAAAGAAGATTAATATTCTTTGGATTGTAGCGATTTTAGGTTTTTTGTTATCTGCAATTATCGACAATTTAACTGCAACAATTGTTTTAATTACAATTCTTAGAAAAATAATCAAAGATACTGAAACACGAATGTGGTATGCTGGATTCATCATTATCGCGGCGAACGCAGGTGGAGCTTGGACACCAATTGGCGATGTTACCACCACTATGCTTTGGATGGCTAATAAAATAACTACCGGTGAAGTAATGAAACTATTGGTTTTACCTTCATTAGTTTGTACTGTACTTCCTTTAATTATTGCATCCTTTATGCCCGTATTCAAAGGAGAAATTGACCCTGAAGAAGCAGAAGAACAAAAAAGTGGTCATGGTTCGTTTATGTTGATTTTTGGTTTGTTCATGATAATAATGGTTCCTGTTTTTAAAACGATTACGCATTTACCTCCGTACATTGGTATGATGCTCTCTTTAAGTATAATAGCCATTACAGCTGAAATTCTGAGTAATCGAAAAATTAATATATCTCACAATGATAGAGAAAACTTAGAGGGAGAAACGCACCACGGTCCAACATTAAAAGCACTTGGTAAAATTGAAATGCCTTCTATTTTGTTTTTCTTAGGTATTTTGATGACTGTCGCATCTATGGAATCCTTAGGTATGATCTTAAATTTTGGACAAACAGTAAGTGCTAAAATTGATGAAAGTGTTTTTATTACCATGCTGGGGTTAGCTTCTGCAATTATTGATAATGTTCCATTAGTTGCAGCGAGCATTGGAATGTTCACTCAAGAACAAGATGCGAATATTTGGCATTTCATTGCGTATGCGGCTGGTACAGGGGGTTCAATATTAATCATTGGCTCAGCAGCAGGAGTTGTTGCAATGGGTATGGAAAAAATCTCATTCTTTTGGTATTTAACCAGAATTTCTGGTTTAGCTGCTATTGGCTATTTCGCTGGAATTGGCGTATTTTTATTATTATCGTAACCAATAACAATTTTAAAGTTTAGACATTATGAGTTTATTTTTCTTTCTTGAAGCTAATCCAGGAATTAATACAGGTGCTGCTGAACCTAAAACTGGTGTTAAGGATGTTCCTATTTGGGATATTATCGATCAATCAAATCAAGGTATTGGTTGGATAATTAATTTAATATTACTCATAATGTTTGGCTATACGATTTTTGTATTTGTCGAACGTTTCTTGGCATTAAGAAAAGCAACCAAAGAAGAACAAGGATTTTTGAATAATGTAAAAATTCAATTAAGTAATGGCAATATTCAAGGGGCAAAAGATATTTGTAATTCATCTGATAGCCCCATCGCAAAAATGCTTGGAAAAGGTATTTCTAGAATTGGTTCTGCTAAAAACGAAAGTATTGCTGCAACAATTGAAAACACTGGGAAATTTGAAATCCTTCGCTTAGAACAACGTTTGAATTTCTTAGCAACTGCCGCAGGAGCCGCACCTATGATTGGTTTCCTAGGGACAACTATAGGTATGGTTGTTGTTTTTATCGACTTACAAAATGCATCAGCGCTAGAATTAAAAACAATAGCACCAGGTATCATGACAGCTATGGTTACTACTGTTGCTGGTTTAATTGTTGGAATTATTTCTTTTATGGGATATAATTTTTTGGTTGGACAAATCGGAAAGGTAGTATACCAAATGGAAAACGCAGCGTTGGAATTTATGGATTTATTAAACCAACCAAATAAATAAGAAATGGATCTTCGTCCTAGAAATAATATAAAAGTTGAAGGTGGAATGGCTTCCATGACTGATCTTGTATTCTTATTGCTAATTTTCTTTATTATCATGAGTTTAATGGCCAATAATCAAACACCAATTGACTTACCAAAACCAGATGCAGATTTAAAACCTGTTAAAGATCCAGTAGAGGCAATGGTAATAATCACTGAAGATAATCGGTATGTCGTTATGCCGGGTGGAGATTTAGCAAACCCAATGGATTTTGATGAAATAAAGGAAATTACAGCGGCAGCCGTTGAAAAATCAGGTAAAATGAAATTAAAAGTGGCAGGACACCACAAAGCAAGTTATGAGGCAGTCTTTAATGTACTTGCTCTCTCTCAGGCAAATGGCTGGGATCCTGTTTTAGCTTATGATAAATAATTTATGGCAGAGAAACTAAATTTACTGAATACCCGTGTCGCTGACCCAAGAGATATAAAAATCGGATGGATTAGTGCCATAGTTACTGTGATTTTAGTTTTAATTATTTTTTTCCTTGTTACTTATCAAATTGCTGATCCACCACCTCAAGACGTTTTAGTAAACACTGAAACAACTTTGGAAGAATTGGAATTAAAAGAATTGAAAGTTGAAACGGGTGGCGCTGGCGGTGGAACACCTACAAATGACCCAATTGACCAACCGAAAGAACAAGTGCAGCAAGTTTTAACTGGCAAAACAGGTCAAACAACTGTTAAAACAGGAAGTTCAAACAAAACTAACGGTAACAATCCAAATAACCAAGCATCCACCTCTGTACAAGGTAACAACCCATTTGGATCTGGTGGTGGAGGAAATGGTATTGGTCCAGGAAATGGCCCTTTTGGTGGCCCTGGTGATGGGGAATTTGGGAATGGACCATCTGGAGCTGGCGATGGTAAAGCAAGAACGCGACTAAATGATGCTATCCTTCCTTCCTATGATACTGATTTTGACTCAAAAATACATTTGAAATTAAGCGTTAACGCTAACGGAGATGTTTTTGCAGCAACTTGTATTAAGTCAAAATCTACTTGCACTGATCAACGTATTATCAATCAAGTTATTGCAGAGGTTGTTCGCCAAGTTAAATTCAAAAAAGACACAGGTTCAGGAACAGTTTATGCATTCTACACCGTCCAAATTGATGCTAAATAAGTACCAAGAAAGTATCCATTGGCTTTTTGAACAATTTCCTTCTTATCAGTTAAAAGGTGCTTCTGCCTATAAGCCAGGGCTTGAAAATACTATTTTTTTATTACGAGCTTTTGCTAATCCACATGAAGATATAAAATTTATTCATGTTGCTGGAACAAATGGTAAAGGTTCAACCTGTTCATTTTTGACGAGTTTACTAGTTGAAAAAGGAGAAAAAGTTGGATTATTTACTTCACCCCATATTTATGATTTTCGCGAACGAATTCGTATCAATGGGATTGAAATAGACCAAGAATATGTAATTGCTTTCTGTGAGAAAATTAAACAAATTGAACTTAACTTTTCACCTTCTTTCTTTGAGATTACATTTACAATGGCTTTATGCTTTTTTCAACAAGAAAATTGTAGTATCGTTGTGCTTGAAACAGGTTTGGGTGGACGCTTAGATGCAACAAATGTTGTAGACCCATTAATTTCAGTTATTACGAATATTGGCATAGACCACACGCAATTTCTAGGTGAAACCTTAGAAGCAATCGCTTTCGAAAAGGCAGGAATAATTAAAAATGATAGACCAATTGTTATTGGTGAAAGACAATTTGAAACAACTAGCGTTTTTGAAAAGAAAGCTCAAGAACAAAATGCTTCTATTACTTTCGCACAAGAATTTCATCTACCAATTGAGCTAAAATTAACAGGTTATCAATCTAAAAATTTAAAAACAGCTTTAGTAACTCTTTCACTACTTTCCTTCTCTGTAAATGAAAATTTAGTTGAAAAAGCGCTTAAAAACCTCCGTCGAAACAGCGGACTTTATGGTAGAATGGAAATTGTACAAAAGAATCCATCTTTGATATTAGATGTTTCACACAATAAAGAAGGAATTAAAGCAACTTTGAAATCGTTAAAGCTTTCAGAAAACGCAAAACTTACGATTCTATTAGGCGCATCACAAGAGAAAGCAATTGAAGAAATGATAACTCTTTTTCCGAACAATGCCGAAATTCACCTTTGTACATTTAAAAATGAACGAAGCCAATCAATTGAGCGACTTCAGGAAATTAAAGAAAAGAAACTGAATATAAAAGCAGTTCATCAAGAGGTAAATCTAGCTATAAAACAATTAATTCCTACACTAAATAAACAAGATACACTATTGGTTATTGGAAGTTTCTTTTTGATTTCGGATGTGGAAAATAGTTAGTTCGTTGATGCGCTGAATACAAATCAATGTATTCTTTCTCACAAGTTATCAGGACAAAATTACTTTTTTGTTCAATTCAGAAATTCCTCTTTTCAATGATTCAAGTTGATCATCAGTTAGCTTTTCAGCCCAATCCTCCACTGTGGCCGCTTTTTTAAACTGCATCAAAATAGATTACATACGTATATCTTCAATGGAATTTAACCATTCCTATAATTCAATCATCAAACTTTATGCTTTCATTTATAAAAAAATACAAAGTTAGATTAGAATCACAAACGCAATTATTTTGTATTAATTAACTTTACTTGCTACATATGACTTATGAATGATTTAAGAATTAATGAAAGTCTTACAAATATTGATTTCGTTAAAAAAACGATGGATCAGATTTCAAAGGATTTCAATCGCTGTGGCTGGGAAATCGAGTTTGAATTAAATACGCTAATTCCAATTAATGAAGACCTTACCAATCAAATTGCATCTCAATTAATTCGACTTTCAGCGACGGAACTTCAACAATTTATTTACACCGTTGATTTACAAGAAAATAAATTTCATAGAGCTGTTACAATGAATGACGATTTAAAAAGTCTAGCAGGTGAAATTTTAAAACGAGAAGCTTTAAAAGTATTTATTCGAAGTAATTTCAGTGAATGATTTTAGTCTAAAATAAGAATTGATTAGAAGAATCGATTTTTATTAGCTTATTTGAATTTTTGTAAAAAAAACTTTATGAAAATTTCAATTCAAACAAGAACATAGATACGTTAATCCACGTGAATTATTATTTTTGTACTAAATCTACTTTTTATGAATTTTATAACGTCGAGCACAACCCTTTTACGTCATTTACAAAGTATTTCAGGTGTTCTAAACTCAAGCAATAACTTACCAATTTTAGATAACTTCTTATTTGATATCAAAGATGGTCAATTGACTGTATCTGCTTCTGATTTAGAAACAACAATGGTGACAACCCTAGAAGTTAAATCTGAAGAAAATGGAAAAATTGCAGTTCCTGCGAAAATGGCGCTTGATATTCTAAAAAATTTACCTGACCAACCGTGTACTTTTAGAGTGAATCTAGAAACGTATGCGATTGAAATTACCTATGATAATGGTAATTCTGGAATGACAGGTTTTAATGGAGAAGAATTTCCGAAATTACCAAACATCGAAAACAAAAATGCAATCAAAATTTCAGGTGAGATTATTTTAAAAGCTGTTAACAAAACACTTTTCGCAACTGGAAATGATGATTTGAGACCAGTTATGAGTGGTGTTTATTGCCATTTTACACCAGGTGATATCACTTTTGTAGCAACTGACGCTCATAAATTGGTTCGTTATAGAAGAACGGATGCCGAAGCAAATGGAAGTTCAGCATTCATTTTACCTAAAAAACCTTTGAATATGCTTAAAAGCAACTTAAGAGGTGATGAAGAGATTTTATTAGAATACAACGAATCAAATGCTATTTTCACATTCAATGATATTACAATTGTTTGTCGTTTAATCGAAGGGAAATACCCGAATTATGAAGCTGTTATTCCAAAAGAAAATCCAAATGTATTATTAGTTGATCGTCTTCAATTATTGAGTTCAATGAAGCGTGTTGCAATTTTTGCAAACAAAACGACTCATCAAATCAAATTGAAATTGGCCGGATCTGAATTAGTTCTTTTCGCAGAAGACATGGATTTTTCCAATCAAGCACAAGAACGTTTAACTTGCAATTACGATGGTGATGATATGGAAATTGGATTTAACTCTCGCTTCTTGATTGAAATGCTTGGGAACTTAGATTCAGTTGAAGTTAAATTAGCTATGAGTGAACCAAGTCGCGCTGGATTATTGACACCAGCAACTTACACTAACGAAAATGAAGATATTTTAATGTTAGTAATGCCTGTAATGCTTAACAGATAAACCCAAAATGCCTCAAGGTAAAAAAAACATCCGTGAATTTTCCTTGGAGGAATTAGTTACTGTAATCAAAGAATTAGGTGAAAAATCATTTCGTGCCAATCAAGTTTACGAATGGCTATGGAAGAAAAATGCACACACATTTGAAGAAATGAGTAACTTGAGTTTAAGCTTTAGAAACCTTCTTGAAGAACATTTTTACATCGATGCAATTCACGTTGAAGACGAGCAAATCAGTAAAGACAAAACCATCAAGTGTGCTTTTGGAATTGAAACTGGTAAAATCGTTGAAGGGGTTCTTATTCCAACAAAATCCCGAATGACAGCTTGTATTTCTTCTCAAGTAGGTTGTAGTTTAGCTTGTACTTTTTGTGCAACTGGTCGCTTAAAATTATTACGGAATCTAACCGCTGGTGAAATTGTAGATCAAGTTGTCTATCTTAAAAATCAAGCAGAAAATCGCTATAATACTCCATTGACGAATATTGTTTATATGGGAATGGGCGAACCTTTATTGAATTACAAAAATGTCGTTCGCTCATGTGAAATTATCAGTTCTGAAAAAGGATTAGGAATGTCACCAAAACGGATTACTGTTTCCACTGCTGGAATTGCCAAGATGATTCGTAAATTAGGTGATGATGATGTTAAATTCAATCTCGCACTTTCTTTACATGCAGCAAATGATGAAAAGCGAAATAAAATAATGGAAATTAACGAATCAAATAATTTAGCGGAATTGAGTGAAGCTTTAATTTATTTCCATGAAAAAACAGGTAGCCGTGTGACTTTTGAGTACATCATTTTCAAAGATTTCAATGATTCGATCGAAGACGCTGCTGAATTAGCACAATTCACCAAATGTGTTCCTTGCAAAATCAATATCATCGAATACAACCCAATAGATGATGGAGTTTTTCAACAAGCTGACCAAGTAAAAGTGGATGCATTTGCCAATTATTTAGAGTCAAAAAACTTAATCGTTAATGTTAGAAGAAGTCGTGGAAAAGATATTGATGCTGCTTGTGGCCAGTTGGCGAATAAAAATAAAGCCATTGCTTCTTCGGAACGTGTTTTGAAATTCTAAAGTTTAATAAATTATTTTATTTGGTTCTAAAAAAAATGCCCAATTCTTATTAGATTGAGCATTTAATAATTTGAATTTCATATTTTACAAAATCAACATTGCGTCGCCGTAAGAATAAAAACGGTATTTCTCTTTAATTGCTTCATGATATGCTTGCATCATAAGCTCGTGACCACAAAATGCTGAAATCATCATTAACAACGTTGAAAGTGGTGTGTGAAAATTAGTAATTAAACAATCAGCTATACTGAAATCATAGGGTGGAAAAATGAATTTGTTAGTCCAACCGTCAAATGGTTTTAAAAATCCGTCAGTTGATACAGATGTTTCAATACCTCTCATGGAAGTTGTGCCAACAGCACAAACACGTTTCTTATTATGTTTTGCAGTGTTTACGATAGTTGCACACAATTCAGGAATAATCAATTGTTCTGAATCCATTTTGTGTTTGGTTAAATCTTCTACTTCAACTGTTCGGAAAGTTCCTAATCCAACATGAAGTGTTAATTCTGCAAAATTTATCCCTTTTAATTCTAATCTTTTCATTAACTGACGAGAAAAATGCAATCCAGCAGTTGGTGCAGCCACAGCTCCTTCAACGCTTGCAAAAATCGTTTGGTAGCGTTCTTCGTCTTCAGGTTCAACTTCACGTTTGATATATTTTGGAATTGGGGTTTCTCCTAGTTCTGTAATTTTCGCTTTGAAATCTTCATAAGGTCCGTCAAAAAGGAACCGCAGTGTGCGGCCTCTTGAGGTGGTGTTGTCAATTACCTCAGCAACTAATGAATCATCATCACCAAAGTATAATTTATTACCTATTCTGATTTTCCTTGCAGGATCTACAAGTACGTCCCACAGTAAACTCTCGCGATTCAATTCTCTCAATAAGAATACTTCGATTTTAGCACCTGTTTTTTCTTTATTTCCATACATTCTTGCTGGGAATACGCGGGTATTATTCATAATCATTACATCTCCATCAGAAAAGTAATTAATCATGTCTTTGAAAAGTTTGTGTTCAATTTTTCCTGTTTCTCGGTGAATTACCAATAGTCTGGAATCATCACGATTATCGGTTGGGTAGTTAGCTACTAATTCTTCAGGTAGATCGAAGGTGAACTCCGATAATTTCATTTTACTCATATCTGTAGTATATTTCTTTTAAAAAAGTTTACAAAGGTACAACATCGTTACCCCCCTTGTCAAGTCTTTTAGCATTTAATTACAAAAGTATTTGTAAATCAAGGTTGTAGATATAATTTTTATAAGTAAAACATAGTCATTCTGTAGTTTTAAAGTAAGAATAATAAATACACTGAGTGATTTTATATAAAAAAATTAGTTTTACTGGATAGGTTATTGATTTAATAATTAATTTTACAACGTCTCTAAGGGGTGCCTGTGACAAGGCTGAGATTATACCCATTGAACCTGTAAGGTAATGCTTGCGAAGGGAAGATGACTGAGCTAATTTTATATTGTATAACTTTCAAGAATTAGCCCCTTGTTCTTGTTTAATTTTTTTTAAAATGAAAACAAGACATTTTTTAATAGGCGTATTTTATGCTTTGTGTTTTAATTTTTTCGCGCAGAATAGTCTATTTGGGACTGTTACTGATAAATCTGGAAATGCAATTCCAGGAACTAATGTGACTATTGAAGGTGGGATTTACAACACGTACACGGACCTAAATGGGAAATTTTTGTTCAACAACATCCCAAGTCAAGTTGTATTCTTAATTTTCGAGACACCAGGTTTGTTTACAACAAAAAAAGAAGTTAAACCATCTGAATTTAATTCCCCTGTTCAAATTGTATTGTACTCCAATACCAAGAACTTAGAGGAAGTACAAGTTGTTTCAACCAGAGCGATTGAATCTTCAACCTCTGTATCGACAATAAAGCGAACGAATCCAATTGAAAAGAAAAATTTTGGTCAAGATATCCCTACCTTATTGGAGGCTTTACCTTCTGTTGTTACCACATCAGATGCAGGAACAGGAATTGGCTATACTGGATTGAGAATAAGAGGAGTTGATGCTTCGCGAATTAACGTCACAATTAATGGAATTCCTGTTAATGACCCAGAATCACACGATGTTTATTGGGTAAATATGCCCGATTTAGCTTCTTCAATAGAAAATCTACAGTTACAACGTGGTGTTGGATCTTCTACCAATGGTGCAGCTTCATTTGGTGCAAGTTTGAATATTAAATCCCAAGATATATCTTCGAATGCTTATGGAGTTTTAGACAATTCTTATGGTTCATTTAACACCTTAAAAACCACCATAAAAGCTGGAACAGGACTGATTAACAACAAATTTTCTTTAGAAACTAGATTATCAAAAATAACTTCAGACGGCTATATCGATAGAGCAACCGCAGATCTTAAATCTTTTTATATTGCAGGTTCTTATGTTGGGAAAAAATCGGTGGTGAAAGCAATTGCTTTTAGTGGAAAAGAAGTCACTTATCAATCTTGGTATGGAACTCCTGAAAGTAGAGTAAATGGTGATGTTGCTGAAATGAACGCATACGCAGACCGCAATGGATTAAGTGAATCTGATAGAAATAATTTGTTAAATTCTGGTAGAACTTACAATTTTTACACCTATGAAAATCAAGTGGATAATTATCAACAAGACAATTACCAATTACATTTTACACATTCATTTAAACCCAACTTAATTATGAATGTTGCCAGTCACTACACTTATGGACGTGGATATTTTGAAGAATACTTAAAATATGAAGCACTTCAAGATTACGGTTTTAATTCAGTTATAGTTGGAAATGATACTATTTCAAGTACCGATCTAATTAGAAGAAGATGGTTGGATAATGATTTCATCGGTGGCGTTTATTCATTACAGTATAAATTATCAAAATTGCAATTAGTGTTTGGAGGTGCAGCAAATACTTATATTGGAAGACATTTTGGCGAAGTAATATGGGCAAGGTTTGCAGCTGATGGTGAAATTAGAGATCGATATTACGACAATGATGCACAAAAAACAGAGTTCAGTAATTATTTAAAAGCTACCTACAGACCTGTAAATAGAATTATAATTACTGGAGACTTACAATATCGTTACGTTGACTATACATTTCTTGGTATTGACGATGTAAGTGGTGAATTATTAGATTTAGAACAAAGCGTAAAGTTTAATTTTTTCAATCCAAAAGTGGCAATTAATTATGGTATAAATGAACGTCAAAATATATTCGTTTCTTATGGAATTGCTAATAGAGAACCTGTAAGAAAAGATTTTAGAGAAAGTACTCCCACAAATAGACCGAAAGCTGAAAATATGAGAGATTTAGAGGTCGGGTATATGTATACTTCTTCAAAACTAAGTTTTACTGCAAATTTATACTGGATGGATTACACCAATCAATTGATTTTGACAGGTCAAATTAATGATGTGGGTGGATACACAAGAACCAACACAAAAGATAGTTACCGTGCGGGAATTGAGTTAAATTCTACCTATAAAATTATTTCATCGCTTCGATTAAATGGTGCGATAACACTTAGTCAAAATAAAATCAAAGAATTCGATGAATATGTAGATGAGTATTTGGATAATGAGCCTTTTTACACTCAACAATTGATTAATCATACAAATACTGATCTTGCATTTTCACCAAATATAGTGGCAAATGCTGGATTTACTTTTATGCCTCTGAAAAATTTCACAATCGATTGGATGTCAAAATATGTAGGTATACAATTTTTAGATAATACCTCCAATTTAAACCGTAGTATTGATCCATTTACTTTTTCAAACCTAACATTATCTTACACTATTGAAAATAAGTTCTTTAAAGAAATAACATTTGGCTTTTTAGTAAATAATATTTTCAATTCAATGTACTCCAATAATGGTTATACCTTTTCTTACATTTATGCGGGTGAAACAACAACAGAGAATTTTTATTATCCTCAAGCTGGGAGAAATTTTCTAGGTCGAATTTTATTAAAATTGTAAAAAGTTAGAATTATCAAGATAATTAAATATCCTGTAGATCAACCATTCGCATTGCGATAAATGCTTTTAGAACACGCTCGCCAACACCGGGAACTTCAACGTGAATCAAATATATTCCTGAGGCGATTGGAATATTTGCTTCGTTGGTCAAAGTCCAATCTTGGTAGGTTATTGGACTGTCTTTTTCAAATCTTCTAACTCGTTTTCCATTGCTTGTGTAAATCGTAATAGTACAACGTTCTGGCAAGTTGGTGATTTTTATGCGGTTATCTAAACGATTTCGTTCGTATTCTGAAAATGCATTGTACGGATTTGGAACGATATTGATTAAATTAAGTGCATCTTTCAAGGCATTCACACTTCCAATTAAGGTGCGCTCTGTTTTCATATTCCATGAATACATTGGTTTTCCTCCGTTTTTCCCTGTGGTTATTAGGTTTTTGTATTCTTTATTGATGCGAAGCTTAATCGTAGCCTCTGTTGAAAGTAAATTTTGTCCTGCTCGTAACATTGGATACATCACCCAAGACATACTTCCGTAAAGTTCTCGTTTAGCTTGTGCAGAATTTGTTTCAACTTCTGACCATTTTTGATAGAGAAAGTTACTTGTTGTGTTTTCTGCTTCACTCGGTATGTAAGCAGGAAAATCAAACCCAGACACATATCCGTTTAGGCTTGCTTGCTTGTAACTAAATACATAAACTGGATGAACTCCTCCCATTAAAGGCGTTCCAACACTGCTAACCAATCGATCTGTTGGATTCCAAATCATATCGGCACCATTTTCTCCACCTAAAAATGAATTTTCTCCAAAAGCCAAATAAAGTCTAGCACCAGATTCCAAATCAACAGCATAACCAGGAAACCAACCCATTCCATTTCCAGTACCGTCAGGTAGCCCATTTTTACCCACACTTGGACTTTTTCGCATTCCACCAGGCAAAGCATTGCCACTATTTAAATTTGAATCTCTTCCTGTTTCGATAACTGGACAGCGCGTCCATAAAGATTGATCGGTAGTGAAAACAATATTTACACTTGGTAAAAAACTTATTGACGAATTTGATTTAGCCGAACCTGGATTGGTTAAGTTATAATAGCTTAAAGGCATATAATCAGCTTGGTAACCAACTAAACGATGAGGAGCAATAATTCCATCTAATATGTTTTCAAATTTCCCATCATCATCTATTGTAATCTCATCTTTATAATTACATGGATTCAAATAGGTTGGTCCATCAGGTAAACAATCTAAATCTTGGTCTGGATTGTAGTCTCCTGATCGAATCCAATTGGTTGGATAAAAGGCATCGTTGTCCTGCACACCTGTTAACCAACGTTTTGAAGAATCAGCAAAAATCAAGGTAGACTCAATCATAGTTGTTGATCTAATTGCTAATTGACTTGAAGAACCCGAAAAGTAATACTTTTCTTGGTAGATTTGAACCGAAATACCCCATTGTGGAATAATTTGTTCATTGTCATTGGCTATCGTTAGTTGCGAGGAAAGAGAATCGAGTAGTTCTCCATCTTTTTCATCGTAGCGATAGACAATCCAAGATGCAGTATCAGCTGCGTTTCCTGTCGTTCCTGAAATGTAATTTCTAAATTTACATTCAAAATAGCCATCTGCAAGATTCAATGGATCAACAACTTTCACATTGATGGGTGTTTTTCCATTTGCGTATGTTGGTGTATCAAAGAAACCATTTTCGAGAATTGTTGTAAGTGAATTATCAGTCAATTCCAAAGCTCTATTTCCATTACCGTAACCGTCTAATCTGGTGATTTCTGGTGACATACCATATTCCAAATAATGTAAAGTTCCACCAGCTTCTGGTTGCGGATTGTGAGGAATTGCTTCCATTACTTTCACTTCGCCAACTGCTGCTTTTCTACTTGCAATGTATCTTTTCTTTTGGCCGTCAATCGAACTTGGATCATCGGGAATATATTGCTTAAAATTATTGTGCGCATAAGCAACAGCAATGAAATAATAGCGTTTAAAATTCACCAATTTCGAACTTCCTAAAGCAAATAAATCTTTTTCCACCCTGAAACTGTGACGAATTCCTTTGTTTTCTCCATTAACACGTTCAACTGGAATACTTGCGTTTAAATCGTCGCTAAATTCAAAATTGATGATTTTACTAACGTTGTCTTTGATGTCACATTGCGCAACCAGTCTTGCTTTTGCTGGATCACTCAAATCAGAAACAGATGTTTTGTTGTCTTTTAATTGATAAATCTGATAACCTTGAAAGCGATAAAAATTGTCAGAATTTGGATTTCCAGAAACAATAAAAGGATCAAACTCAGCGTATTTTTCATTGAAATTATTAGAATTTGATGGATTTGAAATCGTTAAAATTACTTGGTTACTTAATTCTTGAATTTGTAAATCTGGAGCGTGAGGACCTTCTAAAACTTTAAAACAATTTTCAAAAAGTGCTTGTGCTTTATCGTCGGCACGTCTTAAAGTTTCAACTGATTCAAAAGGTTCACCAGAAGTTGAACGTGCCCAAGCAACACCAACTGTGATATTATTTACAGCTCCAGGTTTTAAAACAAAAGGTCCAGCAGATTGCACAAAACGTCGGTCATTTGGAGTATTATTTGCCGTTTGCTCTGTCCAATTTGCTTGAGGAATACCACCAGTGCCCCAACCAAGTGGGTCCGTTGTCCCTGGAAACATAAAATCACAAGGAACTAAAGGATTGGCCTCAGGAGAAGAAATATGTCCACTTCCACCATACACAAATTTGCTGCCGTCCTTCCAAAATCCTCTTAGATAATTATAATAGTCAGAGGCATTTGTTGGGTCCGTTTGACTTGGATTTGCACCATTTGTTGTGTTTGAATAGTACAAAAACCTTCTCATTCCGTAACGTTCATTATCAATCAATCCGTCACCATAACCTATTCCATTCAAAGCTTCATTTTCACCAATTCCAAATGCATTATCAATTCCATCATTGTCTTGATATGGGCCTTCAAAAAAATCAACACCAACAGCTGGAGGGGAATAACCATAACCTTTGTAGCCTGCATTGTCTCCATCGTAATTATCACCGTTGTAATAATATCCCAAACCTCTACTTACATCGCAACCAACGTAATCGTCTTGAGGATCACCGAGCGCACCATCTGTGAAAAACCCGAAATAGGTATTGAAAAGCGTTTGTGTTCCACGATTGATTAGCTCATAATTGTAGAATGTCATATTATTGATTTCATCGTTGGAAGAAAAAGCAAAAGCTTGTGCTCTAATTTCCATTCCAATCGGATCAGCACCTGTTTCGGTGTGAATATTTCCTTTGTCATTCATTACCCACCAAAAATTTTGATCACCATAAAGGGAAACTTTACGGTCAGCACTACATTCTTTTGTCCGTTTCAAGTCATACCAAGGGAAATCGCCATCTTGCCAATTATAGTTTCCATCATTATTGTAATCAAAAAAAGGCGCTAAATAATAATCTTGACCTTGCGAAACATCACCGTGAGCAGGCCAGCTTTTAATAATATCAGGAACTTTGTAACCCGGAAACAATTCACTTTGCGTATTGGTTCCATTTTCACCATCAGCAATTCCTGCTTCGTACCAAGCATTAAATTCGCGTACCATATCTTGTGTGGTCACAAAGTGTTTGTCGTATTTTTTACAGTTTTCGTAATTTGTTTCAGCTGTAACGTTTGACAAAGGTCCCGACCAATAATCTTGACCATTTCGATAACGCAATGCTGCCAATTTAAGTTGGTTGTTTACATCAGTACCTCCCAACCAAAGTGCTGCTGTGAAAAGTGCCATGATCCCTGAATTTTTTGGGATTTCATACATCGAATTATTTTGATTCGGAATCTGCCAGAGATTTCCAGCTGTATGAATCATTGCACGCACATTGTTCAACTCCATAAAAGTGGTGGTTGTTGGTGGAGCGCATCCTGCTGCTTTTGCTGGTGGAGTTTTTATTTTATAGGTGCCATTGTAAACTTGGGAAAAGCTCACATGGGTCAGATTAATTGAAATAAAAAGAACTAGAAAACGAAGCATTTTTATGAATTTGCCATGAATTTAGAAATAAAATACTAAGTAATCGTAACTTTGAATTATGAAAGCACTACTTACAACCGCAGATGTTCAATTTTTGGTGGAGGTTTTCTATTCAAAAGTTTTAAAAGACGTATCTCTGATTCCATTTTTTAAACATTTGGATTTTGAAGAACATCTTCCAAGAATGATTCACTTTTGGAGTTTTGTATTGCTTGATGAACCAGGTTATACCACAAATGTCGTTGAAAAACATTTAAATATGCCACTTGAACCTATTCATTTTCAACGTTGGCTTGCCTTGTTTAATGAAACTATCGATGAGCTTTTTGATGGTGAAAAAGTGGAAGTAGCAAAACAAAGAGCTGCTATTATTGCTTGGACTATAGAAAGCAAATTAAAAAAGTAATTGATTTTATAAACAGAATACTATTAATTTAGGTTAACTGGTTGAGTATTAATTTCATTTTTCAAATGCCAAATCCACCAAACTAAAATTAGAAATGTAGCACTAGCAGAGGCAATTAGAAAGATATAAAACCAATTAATGAATTGTAAATAGTACAAAATATTCATTAAGGTACAAATTGATAAAAGTCGAGGGATTTCAGACCAATTTACCCATTTTTTTAACTCTAACATAGCACTAATTGACCACATTGTCCAGATAATTAGTAAAAGAAAAATTAATCTATAGCTAAATGTTAAACTCTCAAAATACGCCATAAATACAACCACTCCCACTAAAAGAAGAATAAATTGAAATATCACATAAAATTTAGTATTTAGCTTTAATTTCTTGATTTTTTGAAAATTGTTATCAACCTTATTATTTAACCATTTACCAACATCAGAGGGACCTTCCCAGAAAATGATTTTGAGTTTTGTGAAAAGACTTTTATTTTTTAATGCTCTAAAAATCTCTTTATAAAAATGAAAATTTGCCCAAATAGGGTTTAAACTTTTGAATGGTGTTGTAATACCATAAACAGGAGTTTCAATTTCTTCTTGATAAGTACCAAATATTCTATCCCAAATAATAAACACACCTCCATAATTTTTATCCAAATATTTTAGATTCGTAGAATGATGAACTCTATGTGCTGATGGTGTGTTAAAGATCCATTCTAAAGGTCCAAGCTTTCCAATCAGCTCTGTATGAATCCAGAATTGATATAATAAATTAAAAGCATTTACTCCGATAAAAACTAACGGATCAATTCCGAAAAGTGGAATGGGTAAAAACATCCAAAATGACAACAAATTATGGAACCATGATTGACGAAGTGCGACTGATAAATTATAGTTTTCACTTTGGTGATGCACAATATGAGCACCCCAAAAGAAATTAATTTCGTGTCCCCATCTATGCGCCCAATAGAATATAAAGTCATATAGAATTGTACCAATAATGAAAGAAATTATTGGATTTTCAATTTGAAAAAGCGCGAAATTTTCGTAAACTCCGATATAAGAACCAATTAAAATTACTTTCATGAAAAGCCCAATCACTTGATTTCCAATACCAATACTTAAGTTTGTAACGGTATCGTTTAGATCATAAATTTTTTTTCTTTGGTAACGTGCAAATAGCCACTCTATGCCCATTAAAATTAAAAAGAATGGGATTGCAATTAGTATATAAATAGATGAATCTTCCATGATTAAAAAATACTTTTAATTATTCATTGCTGTAAAATTAGTACAACTTAGTTTAAATTAAGAATACATTTTATATTTGTTAGATTCTAAAAAAAGAACTTGCTATTCCATCAGCACGAATTTTTCCTGAATTAGAGAGCACGTAACTAGTTTCTGTTTCAATAATCAAATTGTCAGAAATGTAATCTAGAAGCAGGTTAAATTCTGCTTTTGAAAATGAATTTAAATCTTCAATAGTTTTTTTAGAAACTCCCCATTTTGTGCGCAAACCTGTAAGAAACAATTCATTCCATTGTTCTTTTTCGCTCAAGTTTTCAATTGTAAACCAGCTATTATTTACACCAACATTTTTGTAATAAACTGTATTATTTGAGATATTCCATCGGCGTTGTTTTCCATTAAATGAATGAGCTGAGGGTCCTATTCCAATGTAATTAACACCTTGCCAATAAGCTGAATTGTGTTTTGAATACTGCTCATTTTTAGCAAAATTAGAAATTTCATATTGCTCAAATCCTTTGGTATTCAAGAAATCAATCATTAACTCAAATTGCTCATTTTGTGTATCTTCATCGGCTGTAACCATTTGATTGTGTTTGACTTGATGATGCAGGGCTGTTTTAGGTTCAACAGTCAAACAATAAGCTGAAATGTGTGAAATATCCAAAGATGTTACTAATTCTAAGTGCTTTCTCCATTCATCTTTGGCTAATTGTGGCAAACCGTAAATCAAATCAACAGTGATGTTTTCAAAGCCGAGTTCTTGCGCCAAACGGACAGATTTTTCTCCATCGCTTGCTAAATGTGCTCGATTCATCCATTTCATATCACTTTCCTTAAACGACTGCAATCCAATACTCAAGCGATTGATTCCTTCGTTTTTCCAATGTGTTAGTTTTTCTTCACACACATCTTCTGGATTCGCTTCTAAAGAAATTTCAGCAGTTTTTGAAACGTTATAGTTTTTCCGAATTGTGGTAAGAATTAAACTCAATTCTTCATTTTCTAACAAACTTGGCGTTCCTCCACCAAAGTAAATTGTTTGAATTTCCGTTTGAATCTCAGTTTTACGAAGATGTATTTCACGGCATAAAGCCGCAATCAACTCTTTTCTATACGAACCAAAATTCGTTGAAAAATGAAAATCACAATAAGTACAACGTTGCTTACAAAAAGGAATGTGCAGATAAATCCCAGCCATTCCTTAGTAATTATTCAATGATTAATTTCTTAACCAATACTTGCCCTTCAAGGTAGAATTGTATAAAATAGGTACCTGCACTTAATTGATCGATATTAAGTTGAGTTTGTTTGTTTGTAATTTCTTTGCTAAAAATTAATTTACCCATAATATCTGTAAAGTTTAAATTTCCTTTTAAACTAGTTTCCAATTGAATAGTTAACAAATTTTTTGCAGGATTTGGGTATACCAAAATTGTATTCTCACTTAAGTTATTTAAACCAACTCCATTTTCTGTAATACAAAAATCTATTTCAGTCTGTTCACCAAAGTTTGGGTCTGTTGCTGGAACTCCGCCTAAACTTGCTGAATTATAAATGATATCTATACTTCCGTCTTCTTGACAGAAAGTACCTCCTTCAAGTCCATCTCCATAAGAATCAACTATAACCATTTTGTAACATCCGTATGGCAAACACCATGGATCAATAGAAACCAAACCTGGTTGGTCGTCGGAATATCCGCTTCCTACGTACAAAACAGATCCTGTCGCATCTTGTAATTCCCAACTAGTTTCAGAGCCGTAGCAATCTAAAGTCAAGTTCAATTGAACCGCTTGACCTCCAATCACAACTGAAAAAGTGGAACTTGTAGCATTGTTATTTGAGTTTTCGTCAACACTTGCGTTAGGGTTATTAACGCTGGCTGTAAATGTATGGTTTCCAGAACCTAAAGAAGTTGTAGGTAAGTTTACAACTGTTGATTGCCATTGGGGTAAAGACCCTATCCAATTATATGTTTGAGGACTTCCGCCATCAAAAGCATAAACAATTTCAACAGCTGTTAAAGTATTAGTTCCTGAATTTGAAATTGTAACACTTGGGGAAATTTCAGCTCCGCAAAAAGTTCCTGATACTCCTTGTGGGGAAGATATACCAGCATCAACAAGCACAGGATTAGCATTAGAAGGATCGTAACCATCTATGAATTCTGCTCCTAAATTTGAAGGATCTAACCAAAACTTTAATTGGTTAGTTGAATTACTTCCCGCTGGTTCCCAAGAATTGAAAAGTCGTCCATAATAGTCTGGTGAATTTAAATTAGAGCAAGAAGCACCTCCACCCCATAACTGTCCAATAATGCGACGATTTTGATCAAACAAAGGGGAACCTGATGAACCACCTTCCGTTGTGGTATTTCTATCCCATTGAACCGACCAAGAACTCGCTGCTTCAGTTGAACCCATTGCTTGAACAGCAGTTGCAGCATCGTCGTCAAAAGAAATTTTCTTTATATCTCCTGCTGGATGATGAATTGAAACCGTTGAAGTTGGTGGTGTGTCTGAATGATTCCAACCTGAAAAATAAGGTTGATAAGCCAAAGGAACGGTGTTACCTTCTAAACCTCCAGTAATTTCGACTAAACAAAAGTCTGATGGTGTTCTTCTTGAACGTAAAACAGCACCACTTAATGATTGAAAAGAGGGAGAACTTGCAGGATTTGCACAGTTACTTGCTTGCCAGTTGAATCTAAAAATCCAACCTGTTGGGTCTGAATAACAGTGGTTTGCTGTTAATACGTAGGGTTTTCCGTCATTTGCAGTATTGTTAATTAAAGCTCCAGAACAAAATCCATTGCTTCCAGAAACGAGCATCACTGCACTATTTCGTTGTGGAATCCAAGTAGAACCATCTGGACAGTTTACATTCATATTACAAGATCCTGAGCTACCAAAAGCTTTAACTTGAAATTCATTTGCTGTTCGGTAACCGTGGGTCACAGTTGAAACGTTTAGGCTTCCAAGCTCGTTTCCTTTTTTAACGTAATATTCTAAAACTGCTGTATTTCCAGGGATTAGTTCTGTTCCTAAAACACCATTGTAAATGTGATTTTGCTCAAATTTTCCAAGGATAAAGTCTTTGGTTGGATTATAAACGTATAACTCGTTTCCTGCTGGAATTTTTGTGTTTGAAAATGTAAGGTTTACACTCAACGCTTGCTCGCATTTAACAAGTAATTGCCAAATCATATCGCCATTCGGAAGTTCTATCCAAGTTCCTGAATTGTCTAGTGTAAGGGCAGTATAATTATTAAACCCAAAACGCCAAGGAGCAGTTCCTGTGTCGTCTATTTGCTCGTCTTCTGCACGCAAAGCAGCAACATCAGGTTCTGCAAAAAATCGAACTTCAATGTTTTTATAGTCGCTTGCTAGCTTATAACTTTTTGGTTTTCCACCATTACCTTGGTATTGCGCCATCGCTCCAAGAGTTAAAAATAAGGAGATTGATATTAGGAGTGTTTTCATTTGTTTTGACTTTAGGACTTTAGGATATTAGGACTTTAGGACTTTTTGAGATAATGAGAGAATGAAAAATGAGAGAATGAATTCGAAATATGCCAATTTCAAATCTGTAATTTGCAATCTAATTCTTCACTATCAACTTTCAACTCTCCACTTTTTTTTTAATTTTTTCTTTTAATACTACAACCTTTCGCAGCGGTGTTTGCTGTTTTAATTTTTTTACCTTCTCCAAGTGCTTGAATTGCATTTTTCAAATAAGGTTCGTCGCTTTTTCTTTTGCTGTCCCAAATATTGTCAATTGAACCAACATAAACTAATTCCATGTCTGCATTGAACATATAAATGTGAGGCGTCGTAACCGCTTTTAAAGCGTTTGCTAATTGTGAATTAACATCCACTAAGTAAGGCATTGCATATTGTTTTTCTGTAGCACGCTCAGACATAGCATCAAATGAGTCTGCACCATCTCGTTTGGCTTCGTTGGAATTTACCAGTACAAAACCAGTATTGTTTTTTGTTGCTAGTTCGAGTAATTCGTTATATTGTCTTTCCCAACCAGGAAAATCAGGCGTACCAACCACAAACGGACACGTATTACAGCTAAAAACAACGATTAAACCTTTTTCTTTTTTCGCATCGTTTAAAGAGAGTTCGCCACCCTGTGTGTTTTTCATTTTAACATCAGCCAATGGTGCTTTTTCTTTTAATTTAACTTGCCCAAAAGCTAAGCTTGAGATGAGAAAAAGACATAAAAAACCAACTATTTTTTTCATGTTTAAAGTATTGAAGTGATTAAAGATATATAATTTTTAGGATTCGCAACAAAGTTTAAAAAATGTATTTCAATTGTAGATTATAATTTTCACACTAACCAAAGTAATGAAAAATTTATCCTACAACATTTTTGAAGCCTGATACAATTTCAGTTCATCCCACGAAATTTGATCGCCTAATTCGTCTTTGATTTTTGACAAAGAACTTAACTCTCTGTTTTCCAGTAATTCTTGGAATTCGTTTATGCGATGTTGTTCCATTATGTCCGCTAATTCAATTTTTTCAGCTTTTAGTAATTGTACAAAATGGCTATTGATTGTTCCTTGTGATAATTGGCGAGAACGTGCGATTTCTTCCAAGGTGTTTCCAGCATGCAATAATTCTAAAGTTAAATCGTAAGTTGATTTCTTAGTTTCTAAGTTTAATTTCTTTTGCGTTCGGTTCACTTTAAATTCTATTTCTTCTGCGTTCGAAATCAATGTAGTACTTGCTTTTTGTCGAAATTCATTTTGAATCACAGCGATTTTAGAAAGCTTATAATTGTCGATTTCACTCGTTTTATAAAGTGATTTTGTTATTTCCTTGCCGTTAACGATTGCTTCGAAAAAGAGTTTCAATTTCTTTAATCCTAGAATTACTTTCAACAAACCTTCACTCAAAGGTTCAATTTCATCAATGATTTGCTTTGTTTTTTTGATTAATTGCAATTCCAATAATTTGCGATAGGTGTCTGTTAAAACAGGGTCAAGAATATCGAAAAAATAAACATACGCTGCTTCAATTCGCTGTTGGATAAAGTTCAAATCGGGCGCTTGAACCTGGAAAAGTGATTCAATTTGCCGTCTGAATTTACTTGCCGCTTCGTTTGTTTTGTCCAATTCTGCTAAAGTTCGTTTGGCCCAATCGGTGTGTTTTGCCTTTTCGGATTTAGGTGCTGCAACATTGTAAGAAGAAGTATGTACCGTCCAAAGCGTAAACAAAGGGTACCAATCAAAACTTTGAAGAATTTGCGTTTTTAGGTAAATCAACGTGTCCAAGCTCAAGGAATTACTCAGCTTTTCCTTGTCAGCTTTAGTTTTAGCATAATCCATCATTTGTTGGTCGTTGGCAATGCCTTTAATTTGCAAAGGTTTCAATAGTACCAAACCATTTAAAGAAGTCAATCGCGAAAATGCAACGTAAGCTTGTCCAGGCGCAAAAGCATCTGAAACGTCCAAAATTGCTTTTTCAAAGGTTAATCCTTGACTTTTATGAACAGTAATTGCCCAAGCTAGTTTAATCGGATAATGCACAAAAGTTCCAAGCACTTCTTCTTTGATTTCTTGCGAATTTTCATCCAAGGAATACTTGATGTTTGACCATTCATATTTTTCAATGGAGATTTTCTTCTTTTCTTCAGGGAATGAAACAACAATCTCTTCTGTGTGCAAGGAATCTATAAAACCCATTTTCCCGTTATAAAATTGCTTGTCAAACGAAATGTCGTTTTTGATAAACATAATTTGTGCTCCCACTTTCAATTCCATGCGAGGTTCGATTGGAAAAAGATGTGGAGGAAATTCGCCTTCAATTTCTGCTTCGTAAAAATGTGATTTTTCTTCCAATGACGCCAATTCGCGCGTGTTCATTTCGTCCGCTTTATAATTGTGCGTCGTCAAAGTGATATAACCTTTTCGTTCGGTGGAAGTTAAATCTATCCGAATATTTTTATTGATAAGTTCTAAATCCGTTTGAGTGATTTGATTGTTACGCAGATTATTCAGCAGCGAAATAAAAGTTTGGTCATCTTGACGGTAAATTTTTTCCAGCTCGATGTAAAGTGGTTGTTCTTCTTGGACAACGTGCGAATTAAAAAAATGAACGCCTCGATAGTACAATTTCAACAATTCCCATTCGTCATTTTTCACAACTGGAGGAAGCTGATGCAAATCACCAATGAATAAAACTTGGACGCCACCAAAAGGAAAATTATTTCTTCGGATGGAGCGCAAAGTCCAATCCATAGCATCTAGTAAATCTGCACGGAGCATACTCACCTCATCAATAATCAATAATTCCAAGCTTCGAATCAAAGCAATGCGTCGTTGATTCATTCTGAAATGACGATTTAAAGTGCTTTTATTTTCAACATTAACAACAACTCCGATCGAAGGTGTTTTAAAATCGGGAATAAAACTTCCAAAAGGCAATTGAAAAAAAGAATGGATGGTCACTCCGCCAGCGTTCAAAGCTGCAATTCCCGTTGGGGCAACAATCACTGTGTTTTTATGTGTTGAACTAACAATTTTTCGCAACAAAGTTGTTTTACCAGTTCCAGCTTTTCCAGTTAAAAAAATAGACCTGTTTGTTTGATTGATAAAGCGTTCTGTAAAGGTTCCAGGGTCTAAAGTTGGGGTTTGTGTCTGTATGTTCATTTATTGAAGATACTAAAAAAAGTCAGTTTGATGCAAGACTTCAAAAAAAAATGTCAAAAAAATACATTTATAAAAATCAATTTACTTTGATCTTATTCAATTCAAAAAGCTGTAATGATGTTTTTCGACAGATTAAATATCTATTTTTATTAAAAGAAATAGTTGTCTATATTTCATAAATTTCTGTAAAAAGAAAAATTTATATGTTAAAATGGAGTTATTTACTTAATTTCGTTTTGCATCTATGACCTCAGATACCATTGTTATTATTCCAACTTACAACGAGATAGAAAGCGTTGATAAAATGGTGGACGCAATCTTTGCTTTGCCTCAGATTTTCGACATTCTTTTTATCGATGACAATTCCCCTGACGGTACAGCAAAAAAAATTAAAGAAATTCAAGCCTTTTATCCAGATCGGATTTACCTAGAAGAACGCCCAGGTAAACTAGGTTTAGGTACAGCTTACATACACGGATTCAAATGGGCAATCGCTAAAAATTATCCAATGATTGTGGAAATGGATTGCGATTTTTCCCATGATCCCAAAGATTTAGTCCGTTTACGAGAGGCATCATTAAACGGCTCTGATTTAGTAATTGGTTCGCGTTATGTTCCAGGTGGAAAAGTGAAAAACTGGCCAATGAAACGTATATTGATGTCTTACTTCGCTAGTGTATATGTACGTTTGATTCTTTGGATTTCATTAAAAGATACCACAGCAGGTTTCAAATGTTATAAGAAAGAAGTTTTACAAAAAATACAATTAGACAACATAACATTTAAAGGATATGCGTTTCAAATTTGTATGAAATATGCAGCTTTGAAACATGGATTTAAAGTAAAAGAAATTCCAATTACGTTTATTGATAGATTGTACGGAGAATCAAAAATGAGCACTGGTATTTTTAAAGAAGCCTTTTGGGGTGTTTGGAAAATGAAAAAAATGAAGTTATGAATTATTTGTTGCGCAATGGACTAATCATCAACGAAGGCAAGCGATTTCAGGGTGATGTTTTTTTAAAAGATGGCAAAATTGAAAAAATAGGTTCGTCGCTTTCTATTTCTGAAAATTATATAGAAATAAACGTTGAAGGAAAATACATTTTACCTGGTTTTATTGACGACCAAGTGCATTTTCGCGAGCCAGGATTAACTCATAAAGCAACAATCGCAACGGAATCGCGCGCAGCTGTTGCAGGAGGAATTACTTCTTTCATTGAACAACCGAATACCGTTCCTAATGCAGTAACTCAAGCTTTTCTTGAAGATAAATACGTAATTGCTTCAAAAACATCTATCGCGAATTATTCATTTATGATGGGTGGAACAAATGATAATTTAGAAGAGATTTTAAAAACCAATCCAAGAAATGTTGCGGGCTTAAAGTTGTTTTTAGGTTCCTCAACAGGCGATATGTTAGTGGATAGTTCAGCTTCTTTGGAAAAGATTTTCTCCAATACAAATCTATTAATTGCCGTTCATAGCGAAGATGAAACAACGGTAAAAACGTATTTAGAACGTTTTAAAGCTGAATACGGAGATGATATTCCTGTACGTTTTCACCCAGAAATTAGAAGTGTGGAAGCATGCTATAAATCAACAGTTAAAGTAATTGATCTTGCAAAAAGAACGGGTGCAAGGTTACATGTTTTCCATATTTCAACAGCAAAAGAATTAGATTTATTTGAAAATACGCTTCCATTAGAGCAGAAGAAAATAACTGCCGAAGTATGCGTTCATCATTTGTGGTTTTCAGATGAAGATTACGCTACAAAAGGTAATTTTATAAAATGGAATCCGGCAGTTAAATCTGCTGAAGACAGAAAGGGATTATGGGAAGCCTTAATAGATAATCGCATTGATGTGATTGCAACTGACCATGCTCCTCATACTTTGGAGGAGAAAGCTCAAGTTTATACAAAAGCTCCATCTGGTGGTCCTTTGGTTCAACACGCTTTGATAGCTTTATTGGAGAAATCTAAACAAGGAATGATTAGCTTGGAACAATTAGTTCAAAAAACAGCTCACAATCCTGCAATTTTATTTAGAATTGAAGATAGAGGTTTCATTCGTGAAGGTTATAAAGCGGATATCGTGATTGTTGACCCAAACAAATCAACTGTCGTTACCAAAGAGCAATGTTTGTATAAATGTGGATGGTCGCCATTTGAAGGAGAAGTTTTTTCGCACAGTATCGATTCAACATTTGTGAATGGAAATTTAGTGTGGGCAAACGGAAAAATTCAAGAAGTAGGAATGGGAGAAAGATTACTTTTTAAAGTATAGTCACAATGAAAGTTATAGTTGCTCTTATACTAACTATTTGTCTTTTTTCATGTTCATCAGATAAACCCAAAGGTATTCTTGACGAAGAAAAAATGACAGTGGTGTTACAAGAAGTTATGCTTCTTGAAAATTATTATCAAACGAAATATGGAAGCCCAAGTGTTTACAAAGCAGCTTTAGATTCATCTGTAGAAGTTATTTTTAAAAAATACAAAACAAACAAACTTCAGTTTTCTAAAAGCTTCGATTTCTATGCCCAAAATCCAGATTTATTAAAGCAAATCCAATTTAATATAATTGAAAGTCTGAACTCAAAGAATTTATAAATACGGTATTTATTTTGACAAATACTCACCAAGAGTTGAATTTTTTCAGTCAAAATTTAAATTATTTTTCAAATTTTGACATATTATAGATTGATTTATATTCGTTTTTACTGCTTTCTTGGTTTGGTATTATAATTGAAAAAGCGAGTCGAGTATCAAATTATGAAGAAAAAACTAGCTGAAGAAATAAGTGAGATTATTGCCATAACGAAAGATGATGAGTCATTTTTATCCAGTAAAATTGAACAGTTGATAGAAGAGAGGAAAGCAAAGGAGGCGATTCCAAACCGAACAAGTGATATTTATTCTGTTTTCAAAGATTTTATTCAATCAGATTTGCAATCAGAATACCAACCCATAAAAACGGGTTGGAGTAATGTTGATGCAGGTATTGGGGGAGTTCGCCCGGGTGAATTTATTGTTTTTGGCGGAAGACCTGGTATGGGAAAAACAGTTGTTTTAATCGATTTAATTAGAAGAATTTCCTTGCGTAATCCTGTATTGCTTATTTCTCTTGAATTAACTGCTGTTCAAATTTCAAACCGTATCATTTCAAGTGTTTTGGATTATGATTTACCACTCAAAGGACCGGAAGATTTACGTAGAATCGACAAGGAAAAACTAAATTTTGTAACTGATTATCTTGAAGTTATGCAACTTTCTGTTTGCGAAACAACTTTTGATTCGATGTTTGCTTTAAAATCCTTTTGCGAAAAAATGGTGAAAGAAAAAGGCATTCGGGTAATTGCAATCGACTATCTTCAAATGCTTTCAAGTAATCGCTATCGACACAATCGGGAGTTAGAAGTTAGTTATATCAGTCGAACCTTAAAAAAAATCGCTAAAGATTTAAATATTTGTATGCTTGTCACTTCTCAATTGAGTAGATCCGTAGAAACTAGAGGAGGCGATAAACGTCCATTACTCTCAGATTTACGAGAAAGTGGCGCAATTGAACAAGATGCTGATAAAGTAATTTTTGTTTATCGACCTGATTATTATGGTATTACAACAAATGAAGATGGCAACACCACAAAAGGACAATTGGAATTACTTATGGTAAAAAACCGAACAGGTGCTATTGATCGGTTTAATTTTCATCTGACATTTCCTTCTTTGAAGCTCGAACCTATGAAGGATATAAATACCCCTTTTGTTTTTGAGCGGAAACCATTTGCTGACCCAAAAGATGCTGATAGTCCATTTTAAAACCAAATGCCAATTTACATTAGAATAATATAAGCCGTTGATTGAAACTTATGAGTCGCATTTACTGAAATAGACTTGCGGTTGTGCTCCTGCAACCCACAATGTAAAATAGTCACTATACTAAGGGCTGTTTTACACGAAGCTACGCTTCATTGTAAATAAATCGAAGATAATCGTCAACGGCTTTTTTAAAAAATAGTATGAAGCAAAATAATCTTATGGATCTTAAAGAAAAATATGGAACAATCTTCAGAAGGACTCTACATTCAGGTTCATTCATAGATGATGCTCCCAATGGACTGACGAGTTTTGAACGCTATGCTTTATGCTTACTTTCTATTGACCGACCTAGTGATCTTTGTGCTTTTTTCAAAATCCATCATTTAGAATTGGAAAGTATCATTAATAAACCAAATTATACCACGTATCATTTGCCGAAAAAAAAGAATGGTATTCGATCGATTAATGCACCAATTGGAAGGTTAAAAAAAATACAAAAAAAACTAAATCGCCATTTGCAAGGAGTTTATTCAAGTATAAAACCTGATTCGGCCAAAGGGTTTGTTCTACATAGAAAAGACAGTAATTTAAAAGCAAATATTGTAGAAAATGCAATGCCACACGTTGGTAATAAATACCTATTAAATATGGACATCAAGGATTTCTTTACCTCCATTTCTGACCAACGGATTTATTTAATTTTTAGAGCAGCACCATTCTGTTTTGACACACAAATTGCATCAGCATTAACATATTTAGTAACTACAAATGGCTGTCTGCCCCAAGGTGCCCCAAGTTCTCCGATTTTATCCAATTTTGCTTGTTTATCGCTAGACGAAAAACTCACAGCTTTTTCAAATCAAAACAAATGGAGTTATACGAGATATGCAGATGATTTAACCTTTTCGTCAAATGAGGCTTTTACATCAGTGCAAATAGACTTCATTAAAAAGGTATTAGTACAAGAAAGATTTGAACCAAATGAAAAGAAATTTCGAGTTAGAACTTCTAATAAAAAGCAACTTGTAACAGGATTGGTGGTCAATGAAAAAGTAAATATTGACCGTAAAATGCTAAAAAAAACACGTGCTATGTTGTTTGATTTACGTGTAAACGGAGCATCCAAAGCAGCTCAAAATCATCTCAAAACGGAGTACAAACCAAGTAAAGATGATCAACTTATTTTTCTGCAAAAGTTAAACGGAACAATCAATTTCATTGGACAAGTCCGTGGAAAGGACGATGTTATTTATAAAAAAATGAAAAGTGGTTTTGCTTCTTGCTTTGCGATTGTCGAAGATGAAAGAAATAGGTATAAGTATTAGAAAATTTGCTTGTTTTTCTTTGGGAGAATCAATAATGAAACAACCTTTAGATATGAATAAACTTGAAAATAATAAATCAATAAAATATTCAAAATCAGCTAAATACACATCGTAAAAATATAAAAAGGTTTCTAAAACTTGGTTGGCTATGCAGAAAAATAAAAATGGAGCTGGAGGGAAAATATTAGATATGCGAGCAGTTTTGAAGTAGAGTTTGTTTTAATCTTTTGGAAAATAAATCAATAAAGGCTAAATTTGTAATAATTATTTTATGCTATGAAAGCAACAACGAAAAAAACAGCTAAATCAACAAAAGCTACTAAATCAAAAAAGGAAGAGCCAACAAAGGTTTCTAAAACTTGGTTGGCAGTACTTGCAAATGTTGGCACAGGTGAAATTCTAGATATGCGAGCTGTTTTAAAGTGATAAATTGGATCGATTTTATTTAGATACAAACATTTTAGTTTTTATGCTTTTTGGTGAAAAAGATAAAATTTCCCAAGAAACGCAGAGCATATTAAGTGATTATAATTGTCAACTGTATGTTAGTATAATTGCTGTAAACGAGCTTTTACAATTATGGAGAATTGGCAAAGTAAAATCTAGGAAATTCAAGTCTGCAAATGACTTGATTAAATCAATAGAAACAGATTTGTTGATTAAAATTAAACCATTCTCGATTCAAAATCTAGAAGTATTGTCAAAGCTAATTGTAAGCGAAAATCACAATGATCCTTTTGACCATGCAATTATTTCCCAAGCTATTTCCGATAAATTAACTTTAATTTCTTCTGACACAAAGTTTAAACGTTACACTAGTCAAAAGCTAAAGTTTGTTTTTAATAGGCGTTAAATTACTCAATCCTATATTTCTCCATTTTGCTCACCAATGTATTAATAGCCCATCCGATTGCTAAAGCAGTTTGCCGTTTGTTACCATTGAAATGTTTTAAAACACGCTCAATGTGTTCTTTTTCAATGTATTCCCAATTCATCGGTTTGTTGAATGCTTCTTGTTTCAGTCTTTTTGGCAATACTTCTACAGTAACGGTTTCCTCATTAAAGACATACAACCTTGAAATGATATTTTCCAATTCGCGAATGTTGCCAGGATACGAATAATTCAAGATGATTTCCATTGCTTCTTTGGTAAAAGTTAGCTTTTTTGCCTTGCGTAACTCTTTCTTTTTCTGACCAATAAAGAAATCAACCATCGCTTTTAAATCTGTTTTTCCCCGTTGCAAAAGGGTAGGTAAGTCCAGTTCCACAACGGATAGTCGATAATATAAATCCCAACGAAATTTTCCTTCTTCGCAACGATTTACCAAATTTTGATTGGTAGCGGCAATTACTCGAACATCAATTTTTCGCGCTTTGCCACCTAATGGCATCACTTCTTTTTCCTGTAAAACACGTAATAAGGCTTGTTGCATATACGGTGAAATGTCACCAATTTCGTCTAAGAAAATTGTTCCTTCATTTGCCAATTCAAACAAGCCCTCACTGTCTTTGTCTGCACCTGTAAACGCACCTTTTTTGTAGCCAAATAAACGCGACTCCAACAAAGAATCACTGAAAGCGGAACAGTTGATGGCGATATATGGTTTATTCGCCCTTATAGAATTGTGGTGAATGTGTTTGGCTAAATTTTCTTTTCCTGTTCCACTTGCGCCTAAAATCAAAACTGTGACTTCGTCTGTTAAAGCAACTTTTCTAGCGTTTTCATAAATGCGTTCAATTGCTGGTGTAATTAAAAAACGATCGGAAACGGCCACTTTTTTCACTTCTTGCTGATGGTAAAGCGCGGTCAAACCAATAGCAGATCGCTCCATTTGAATTTTAATTAATTCTGGCTTGTCTTTTTTGGAGGTGTATTTTGCTGGGCGCGTTTGAAAAAGCATTGTTTTTAAATTCAAACTCATGTGCGCCAAATACCAAACAACTTGCATTGAAGGTGTTCCTGGTGAAACAAAAATATCAATTTCATCATCTTTCAATTCCGCCAAAAATGGATGGATTTTAGATTGAATTTCCGAGTGATCTATTGGGTCGTGAACATCTAAATAGCGAATTTCAACCAATCTATCTGGATAATTTTTTTGTAGATAGGTTCGCAAATGCAAAGCGCGTAAATCTTCCTCTTTTTGAGTGGAAAGTAAAATATGTTTCTCGTGTTTGTAAAAATGCTTATGGTAAGCTGCTGTTGGACCATCTTCCACCACTTGACCATTGGTGAAATCTTGATTGTAAGCATGCCAAGAAACAAGAATTTTCATTTTTTATAAAATTTAGCTAAATGTATCAATTATTGATAAGCTAATTTATTTTTTGATAACAAAATCATTTTTTTTAAACTATAATTAAAGCTTTTGAGAGATGGCACACACTTTGACTTGTTCGGGTGAAAACTAAACCAAACAACGATGCAACAACTAATAATTAAGCAAATCACAGAAGAAGAAATATATCTTCAACGAGAAATCAAGCACCGACTTGAGGCTGCAATTCTTACAGAAAACATGACTATTTTGTCAGAACTTTTAGATCCAAGAGGTGTTTTTTTCGGAAAGTTTTCTCGAGGGCAAGCGATGGTTTATTTGATAAAGAAGTTTGACAAAGTAAAAAGAAAACCTGGGCGCGAAAATATGAATATTAATCACGGATTTTCTTTTGATTACCTACCAAAGCAAGATGTGATTGAGTTTCGTTTTTCTGTTTTGGGTTCTGATTTCACAGGTGGAGATTTCACCCCACCCGAATTTGGTTTACCAGAAAGACCCGAATTTAACGAAGGTGTCATTCGTCTTGCCATTGAATTTAAAGCAGAAAAAATATTTTCCATCCGCCACCCCAAAAAAGTCATTAAAGATATTATCAAGATTGCTAGGATGAATTGAAAATTATAATCCAGTATTTTAACAAACTCTGATTATTAATAGTTTAAAATTCTTTCCTTTTCTACTAGAAATCACTTTTCGATAATTATAAAAGATATTTGAAGTATTTCTTTACTTTCTTTAGTTCATGTTTAATCAAAGTATTAAAACCATTATTTTTGCATCATGAAAAGATGGAGAATTAAAGAGATTTTAGGCCAAGAAGGTCAATCGCTAATAAATACAGAATTAACGGTCAAAGGTTGGGTTCGTGCATTTCGTTCCAATCGCTTTATTCAAATTAATGATGGTTCGTGTATTGGAACAATACAAGCTGTTGTGGATTTTGAAAAATTTGATGAAGCAATACTAAAACGCATAACAACTGCATCATCTATTGCTTTAACTGGAACTTTGGTTGAATCGCAAGGAACAGGACAAGCAGTTGAATTACAAGTAAATACAATTGAGATTTTGGGAGATGCTCATCCAGATGATATTCAAAAAACGGTGATGCAACCAAAGCGTCACAGCCTCGAATTTTTGCGTGAACAAGCACATTTACGTTTTAGAACCAATACGTTCGGTGCGGTTTTTAGAATTCGTCATTCTGTGGCATACGCTATCCACAAATTCTTCAATGATCGTGGTTTTTTCTATTTACACACGCCAATTATTACTGGTTCTGATGCTGAAGGAGCTGGAGAAATGTTTCATGTTTCGACTTTAGATCCAAAAAACCCACCGTTAAACGAAGACGGTTCTATCAATTATAAAGAAGATTTCTTCGGAAAATCAGTGAACTTAACCGTTTCTGGACAATTGGAGGCAGAATTAGCAGCTTTAGCATTGGGACAAGTGTACACATTTGGACCAACTTTCCGAGCTGAAAACTCAAATACATCTCGTCATTTAGCCGAGTTTTGGATGATTGAACCAGAGGTTGCATTCAACGACTTGAAAGATAATATGGATTTAACAGAAGATTTCTTGAAATATATCTGTTCATTCATCGTTGAAAATTGCGCTGAAGATTTGAAATTCTTAGACGATCGCGACAAACAAGAGCAAACTCAAAAACCTCAAAATGAGCGCAATGAATTGTCTCTAATCGAGCGCCTAGAATTTGTTATCAACAATCCATTCAAACGTTTGACATATACAGATGCGATTGATGTGTTGATGAATTCAAACCATTACAAAAAGAAAAAATTTAAATATCCAGTTGAATGGGGTATTGACTTACAAAGTGAGCACGAACGCTATTTGGTGGAAAAAGAATTCAATTGTCCTGTAATTTTAACAGATTATCCTGCGAAGATAAAAGCGTTTTATATGCGTTTGAACGAAGATGGAAAAACTGTTGCTGCAATGGACGTCCTTTTCCCTGGAATTGGAGAAATCGTTGGAGGTTCGCAACGTGAAGAGCGATATGATCATTTATTAAAAAAATGTGAAGAATTCCATATTCCAGCAGAAGAATTGTGGTGGTATTTGGATACACGTAAGTTCGGAACAGTTCCACATGCAGGTTTTGGTTTAGGTTTCGAACGTATGGTGATGTTTGTAACTGGAATGTCAAATATTCGCGATGTCATACCTTTCCCAAGAACACCACAAAATGCAGAGTTTTAAGGAAACTAAATTTTAAATATAGCAGACATTTATCAGCTAGTTACCGCAATTTTTTCCAGCAACAAATCCAGTTGTCCAAGCAGATTGAAAATTAAAACCACCTGTTATTCCATCAATATCAAGCACTTCACCTGCAAAAAACAGACCTTTTACTTTCCTGCTTTCCATTGTTTTAATATCTACATCTTGCAAAGAAACTCCACCGGCTGTTACAAATTCTTCTTTAAAAGTTGTTTTACCTTTAACTTCATAACGGTCGTTAATTAAGGTATTTACCAATTTATTTATGTTTTTTTTTCCTAGATCTTTCCAACGAATTTCTTGTGAAATTTCGGATTTTAGCATTAAAAAGTGCCATAATCTGTTTGTAATAGGAAAAGGATTTAAGTTTCCAATCATTTTCAAACCATGATTAATAATAGTTTCATCAATAAATTTTCGTAATTCATTTTCTCTGACATCGTTTAGCCAATTTACTAAAACAGCAAAGTGATAACTTTTCTCTTCCAAAATGCGAGCTCCCCAAGCTGAAAGTTGTAAAATAGCTGGTCCACTCATTCCCCAATGTGTTACTAGAAGCGGTCCTTTTCCAAGTAGTTTAGTACCTTCTACTTTAACTGTAGTTTTTTCAACTACGTTTCCCATCAACTCTCTAATTGGATTTTCAGGCATGTTGAACGTAAAAAGCGAGGGGACAGGTTCAATAATCGCATGACCAATTTTCTCCAAAAATTCCAAACCTGAACGTTTGGGTTGACCACCGATTGTAACAATTAAACGCTCCGCTTTAAATTGTTTTTCACGCGTATTAATAATAAAAACCGAATCCTGTTTTTCAACTAGAATAATCGAATGATTGTATAAAATTTTAATTCCTAATTTTGAAGCTTCAGTTAAGAAACAGTCAATTATCGTTTGCGAATCATTTGAAAGAGGAAAAATACATCCATCGGGATAAGTTTTCATTTCAACACCTCGATTATTAAACCACTCAATTGTTGAATCAGCATTGAATTGTTCAAAAGCTTTTTTGAGGTAATTTTCACCACGAGGATAATGTGTAGCCAACAACTTATTTTCAAAACAGGCATGAGTGACATTACAACGTCCACCTCCTGAAATTTTCACTTTTGCTAAAACTCTTGCTGCTTTTTCATAGATAGTAACCTCTGCTGAAGGAAACTCTTTTTTTGCTGTTAATGCCGCGAAAAATCCAGCTGCTCCTCCACCAATTATGGCAATTTTCATAATGTAAAGATAAGGTTAGTTGATTGAATAACTAAATCATTTTCTTTTCTTAGCGAAAAAAATCTTCATTAATTCAGCACATTCTTTTTCAAATACACCATTTAAAACTAGGGTAGAGGGGTGGTACAAACTTTTGCCAATTGTACTTGCACCACGTTTTTCATCACGAGTACCAAAAACAATCTTATCAATTTGAGACCAAAATAATGCTCCTGCACACATACAGCAAGGTTCAACGGTCACATAAAGTGTGCATTCTTTTAAATATTTTGCTCCTAAATATTGAGCTGCAGCGGTAATTGCTTGAATTTCAGCATGAGCAGTAACATCTGTAAAAGTTTCTGTTAAATTATGGCCACGTGCTATAATTTGGTTTTTACAAACAATAACAGCACCAACAGGAACTTCATTTTTTTCAAATGCAATTTTTGCCTCTTGCAATGCTTGTCTCATAAAGTATTCGTCGTTGTAAGGATTAATTAACATGCTACAAGAATAACAACTAAATAAACAACTGACAAAAAAATGTTCAGAAGAAATAATATTTATTTATTTTTTAATCTAAAATCAACTTATTTTTCACCCATGGAAATTTTGGACATCTTATTAATTCTACCCTTGATTTATGGTGCTTGGAAAGGATTTCAAAAAGGTTTTATTATGGAACTTTTTACAATCTTAGCCCTTTTTGTTGGATTGTATGCAGCTTTTAATTTTTCGGATAGATTTTCAAAATATATGGAGTTTGGAAAATCCACACATTCATATATGCCAGCAATTAGTTTTATTGTATTGTTTTTATTAGTGGGAGCAATGGTTTATTTTGGAGGAAAGGCACTTGAACAGATATTAAAAATAGTACAATTATCGACTTTTAATAAGGTTGTTGGGGCAATTCTTGGGATTATTAAATGGCTCTATTTAACTGCTTGTATACTTGTTTTCTTAGTTTCCTTTGATAAAGAGGAGAGGATAATTAAGAGGTCAAACAAAGAAAAGTCGTTTATGTATGGTGTTAATTCCAGTGTTTTAAAATATTCGCTTCCTGGAGTGAAACATACAGATCTTATAAACGTTATCGAGATTCAACAAACAGCCAACGAAGCCAAAATGACCTATGATGAGGTGCAAAGAGCTAGAGCAATTGCCGATTCATTAGGTATAGATAAACAAGATGTTAAAACAGTAATTGAAATTCATGAGAAATACAATAATTAGTTTATTTTTTTTTAGTTTAGTTCATTTTCAATCATATGCACAACTATTCGGTGACAAGAAAATTAAAAAAACAATTGTAAAAACTGGACCATATTTTGGAGTACAAAGTGGTCGCTTTTACGCCGGTGAAATAGGGATGGAGCGTCAATGGAAACAAGGGAAACTTAAATCTCCTTCAACAAATGCTTTTCACTTCGGTGTCAATTATTCTTACGATTTTTCGAATTGGAACCCAATTTTAGGGTACGATATGGGATATTGGTTCCGAAAAGACAATTTAAGCTTGACTTATGGAGCAACTATCTGTGCAAGAACCAACTTCGAAAAATACCGCTTTGGATTTACACCAGTTCTAGGATACAAAATTTGGCAAATTCATTTACAAACAGGTTATCAATTTTTGTTTCCAATGCGAAAAAGTTCAACTAATTATTTTCAAGCCAATAACATTTTCTTAAGCGCAAGATTTGTTTTGGTAAATGACAGAGAGGTGAAGAGAAAGGAGAAAGAGAAATAATTGCGATGCTATAAATTTAGAATTACGAATGGATAAACAAAGCACTTTAGGGTTTAAAAATATTTAATTTTATGCTTAAAATTTAGAATTATTGATTTTACTTAATCAAAATCTCCACTCGTCTGTTTGCTTCCTTTTGAATACTGTCTTTTGGATCAGGATATATTGGTTTAGAATTTCCAAATCCAATTGCTGTCAAACGATTCGGATCGATTCCAGATTCTACTAAAAAGTCTAAAATACGCAAGGCTCTTTTCTTTGATAGACGAACAGAAAATAAACCACTAATTGTTTTATCTTCATTTACATGACCCTGAATTTCAATGGATATTTGAGGGTTTAATACCATAAAATCACGCAATCTTTCCAAACGCGGATATGAATCTTCTAATATTGTTGCTAATCCAGGAGAAAAGTATATTTCATCTAATTTTGCTGTTGTACCTCGCTTAAAAGGTAATAATTTGATAGTGTCTTTGGTATGACCAGTACTTGAAATTTTATATTCGGTTAAATCTTTTGAATTGTAACCTTCTGCATCGATTTTAATAGAACAGTTTTTGAGGGTTTTACTAAGGTTCAAATATAAATCGCTAGCAAAGTATGTCCCATCTATATCTGATTGACTTGCAATCGAAATCCTTGCAGTAACAGGTTTTTTTGTGATCTCATTGATTACATGAAATGAGTAAATAGGTTTAACTTTATTATAGACTAAATTCATAGTAAGGGTATCAACAAATTCTTTTCCTTTTTCGTCGGTGGGCGTGAATTTCAATTCAAAATCAATTTTCGAATTGCTTTTTTCTTGGGTAATGAACAAGATTACATATTCATAACCATCTAATAAATCGATAGTTGCATTTTCTAGTTCTAAGCAACTCGATTTCATTTTCATAAAAACAGGTTCTGCTTTTTTAGTTGCTAAATCGATGCAACTTGAACCAACATTCGTTTTGAAGACAACTATGTGAAAACTATCAATTTGAGACTTACATTTTATTTGAAGTTTCCCTCGTTTACCGGGCTCGAACTTTGTCCAAATTTGATTTTTAGAGACACTCATTTTTTTGATGTATCCATAAACTTCTGATTTATCTACACCTTTTTTCCCGGTAAAACTTAAGCTATAGGGAGTTGCTGAATTTATTTGCACACTTCCTCTACAAACGCTATAATCATTCTTCTGACTGAATGAAAAAAAACAAACTGGAATAAATAGCAAAGTTAAAAATAAGTTTCTCACAGACGTTTTAACGGACTATTTCATTTTTAGTTTCAAATCACCACTCAATTGTGTTCTTACAACAATTGAACGTTCACTTAGATAAATCGTTTTAATTTTTACACTATCAATATTCCCTTTCATTGCAACATCTTCGTTGAGGTTGATGTTTAATTGTTTAGAAATCATTTTTCTACTATCCTCCAACATAGGCGTTATTTCAAATGTAGCATTTTTCTTAATTTCCGATAAAATTCTATCACTAAATAACCATTTCGCTGACTTTAGCAAAACGCTTTTTGTTTCGAGGTCAAAATCCAATTGATCCATATAAAGCACTTGTTTAGCCGAGTCTATCTGTGGAATACCGGTTAAATACAAAGTTCCCTTTTTTGAACCTTCAAAAGACAGTTTAAATAGTATTTTATTGTCTTGTGTCCCATCAATACCAAGTTGTGTAACAATTATTTTTTTTCCTTTTAAATCTAGAATCATTCCTTTCATTTGCTTATTCAATATGGATGAAAGAGAATCATAAGATGCATTTATATCAATGGATAAATCGAAGCCTTTTTTCTTCTTGAATTCCTCCAATTTTGGAAGAGGTATATTTTTAACAATTTGTTTATTTGTACTCACAATTGGCGCAACACCCAAATTTAAATCGATGCTTACTTTGTCTTTACTAAAACGCGGTTCACTAAAAGCCATTGATTTTGGAAAAAGGTACATAAAGCCGTAAGAATCTAAAGCAATTGGTATTTGCAATTCTTTCCAAACATCTGCTAATATTGATTTTAAGTCGATGGATTGAATTTGTTTATCGATTTCATCTTCTAATTTTACCAGTTGACTTTTTATTTGTTTTTTAACCTCGGATGTAACATCGTATTTAAAAACTGTGATTTGACAAGGGTCTAAAATCTCAAACTTTTTCAATTCTGTTTTTGATTGAAATTTATAGTTACTGTTTATATCCACACTTGTTGAGTAACCAACTTTTACGCGACGCATCGGTTCTCCAACACCGCAACTTGCATACACACGTGGTATTGTACACGAACCTCCATCCCATAGTTCGTGACATTTTGGACAGTAGTTTAATTTCAACTCAAATTTACCATCCACTTCATAATATATCTCACTTGTTTTGAAAGTGAAATCAATAGGCTCACGAACAAATTTATAAGCAAAGCTGATTCCTTCACATTGTTCTTCTTTACCGTCGAATTCTTTGGGTAAGGAACTTTCAACTTGTTTTAATTGCTTTTTTAAATCAATTTCAATTGGAATCGCTACACTAGAGGTAATTGGGTTTTCAATCGGTTTTACTAAAACGCGTTGATTTGGCGCAAGCGGTTCAATCGGTTTACAAGCTGCTAAAATGAAAAGAATGAAAACGGAAAAAAGTAAGCGCATATTAGTTGATTTTTTTGAGTTTAACACGTTGAACGAAAGCAGGAGGGTAGGCGTAAACTTCAGTTATTTCACTAATTCCTGTTGATGATTTTCTGAAATCACTTTTAATACCACCCATCAGTTCAAAATACAAACCTTTCTTTTCTTTGGAAAGTCTTGATGTGAAAAACATTCCGTTGACTTCATAAAAATCATAAAGGACATTTCCCATCAAGCGCATATCGATCAGAATACCATCTTTTTCATCTAGTAAAAAAGTCCAAGAAGCTCCCGTTCGCTTGATGACGTAATCTTTCACGATTGCTTCTTTCTCAATGGATTTATAAGTCATAATATAAGACCAAGCGCTATCTTTTTGAAGTTCTTTCATTTCAAACTCAACAGCAACTTCTTGCTTGCTTTCGCCATTGATAATTTCCATTGTACCTGCGTATTTTCCCAACCAACCTTTTGGGAATGCTTGAGAATAGAGTGATGATAACGAAACAAGAATAAATAAAAAAGTTAGTCGCATAAAAAAGGGCTCTAATTGAGCCCTTAAAGTTATATGAAATCTAATAATAAATCAGTTTAGTCTATTTTAGAACAATAAATTTTAAGTAAAACCTAATGTTTCGCAATTCAAACAAAACAAAAATTAATAGTACGAGCTTTTATTTTATTTTGCCTTTCTTTTTCCTTGATGAAAAAGAAACAAAAAATCAAGGCTCTGAATTTCTCTTTGTTCGCAAATCATTGTCCTATAATTATTTACAACTCGTAGCGAACAATTTTAACTCCTTTCTGAAACTGAAATTTTTTAAAAATGTTCTTACTGAAATTTTAAAAATTAACAGTTTCAGTTCAGTAGCTAAAAACTAGAAATTCAAGGCCAAAACTGTTCGCTAACGTTAGTTCTTGGTTCTGTTCTATTTCTTGGTTTTGGTTTTTATTTCATTTTTGCTTTCAAACCATTGTCGAGAGCATCTAAAAATTCTTCAGTGTAAACATAGTGTTCGCCGTGGTTCACTTTATTACCGTGAATGCAAACCGCTAGGTCTTTTGTCATAACGCCAGATTCAACAACTTCGACACAAACTTTCTCTAATGTGTTACAGAAATCGATCAATTCTTGGTTGTTGTCTAATTTCCCTCTGAACGCCAAACCTCTTGTCCAAGCGAAGATAGAAGCGATTGGATTAGTAGAAGTTTTCTTTCCAGCTTGGTGGTCTCTGTAGTGACGTGTAACTGTTCCGTGAGCAGCTTCTGCTTCCATAATTTCACCGTCTGGAGTGATTAAAACAGAAGTCATTAAACCTAAAGAACCAAATCCTTGTGCTACTGTATCTGATTGTACATCACCGTCGTAGTTTTTACAAGCCCATACAAAATTTCCATTCCATTTCAATGCTGATGCAACCATATCATCAATTAAACGATGCTCATAAACGATACCAGATTCGTCAAATTTTGCTTTATAATCCGCTTGGAAAATTTCCTCGAAAATATCTTTGAAACGACCGTCGTATTTTTTCAAAATGGTGTTTTTTGTAGATAAATACAAAGGCCATTTTTTAGAAAGTGCCATGTTAAAACAGCTGTTAGCAAATCCACGAATTGATTCGTCAGTGTTGTACATTGCCATTCCTACTCCATCACCTTTGAAATTATATACTTCAAATGTTTGCGTTTCTCCACCGTTTTCTGGTGTGAAGGTCATTGTTAATTTACCTTTTCCTTTGAAAACAGCATCTGTAGCGCGGTATTGATCTCCAAACGCATGACGTCCAACAATAATTGGAGCAGTCCAATTAGTTACTAAACGCGGTACGTTTTGCATGACGATTGGCTCGCGAAAAACAGTTCCGTCCAAAATATTACGAATTGTTCCATTAGGAGATTTCCACATTGATTTCAAGTTGAATTCTACAACACGTTGCTCGTCTGGAGTAATCGTTGCACACTTGATTCCTACTTTATATTTTTTAATTGCCTCAGCAGCATCAATCGTAATCTGATCATTGGTTTCATCGCGTTTTTCAATACCTAGATCGTAATATTTGATATCCAAATCAAGGTAAGGTAAAATCAATTTGTCTTTGATGAACTTCCAAATTATTCGTGTCATTTCATCACCATCTAATTCTACTACAGGGTTTAAAACTTTTATTTTTAACATAGAAAATTTTTATGATTGCAAATGTAGGATTTTTTTGAAACAACAAGCTACATTATAGCTTAAGATTTAAATTCTATTTTTCTAGAAAAAATTGCGTAAAAAAGAGCAAAAAAAGTAATACCCATTTGAGTTTCCAAAGTGTCTTCAATAAGAAAGGTAACAATTGCAACAAGTATGAAAACTACTCCAAAAACTTGCTGGAATATAATTTGTTGATACAAAAAGTAAAAAATCCAAGTCATAAAAAATAACATTCCAAACAAACCAAAACTTACAGTTTCAGTTAAGTAGGTATTGTGTGCTCGCAAACGTCTCTCTGCTTTTAAAGGTGAGTTTGTTTCTTCGTACTTATTTAAAAACGAATCGTTTACATCACCTGTCCCAACACCTAAAAACAAGTTTTCCTTGATTATAAGAATTGCTGTTTTCCAAAATTCTAAACGTTCTAAAAGTGAATGTCCACTTGGGTTTTGTGTGTTGTGAATTTGAAAACGCAAACCGTACAAACGAGCAATTAACCCTGATTTTGTTTCGTTGATATCAGCATAACCTTTTTCTATATTTTGAATATCCTTAGTTGAAAGTTTTGCAACACCATCACCACGTACAGGTAAATTTTTAGAGATTAAATAACGCTCTAAAGTATATTTAAGTCCTTGTTTTCTTAAGTCTAAACTATCGTAAGGGATTTTTGCACGTTTGTTCCATTCCTTTTTTAAACTAACGTAATTTTCTTGGAAGGCACTTTTTTGATTTATCGGTTTATTCAAATATAAAATAAAACCGATATTAACGATTACCAAAACTAAAAGTGTTCCAATAATAATACTCCATTTTCGACGCTGATATAATTCCCAAATCAAGAGCACAAACAAAACCATAGCAAGCGAAATTACGCCAGATAACACTTGACTGAAATAGGTATAAAACGCAAACCAAATTGACGATAGACCCCATAACCATCGGAAGTTTGCTTTCAATTTCCAAAGGAAATAATTAGCCAAAATTCCAAGAGCGATTAATATTCCAAAGCGAATATGGGAACCAAATAGCGATAAATCGCGAATGTCTATATAATTGATTTTATCTTGAAAAAATTGGTAGCAAGTAAAGTTTACGAGCGAAGTTGTAAATAGCGCCAACACAAAAATTAAATAGAAAATCGTCAAGTGATTTTTTGAAAGTGCTGGACGAGTGCAAATTATCAAAGCAATAGCAAACAATGAAAATTTAACGCGAATATCATTCAATCCATAGTCGAGGTTTTTGCTCCAAATCAATCCAACAAAATGCAAAAGATAAAAAGCAAGCAAGAACCAAAATAATCGGTTTGATTTAAGCTGTTGCCAATAATTTTTGAAATCACGTTCAATTAGAAATCCAATACCACCGAAAAGTAAGCCTAAAGACATTAAAAATTTACTGCAAACAACACCAACCACCAATAATAAAATGGTAAAAAGCTGAAAATTGGAATGAAAAACAGGAGAAATTTTTCCTTTAAGCATAGGCAACTAACGAAAAAAACAAAAGAATAGTATAATTGTTAGGTATATTGCTTTTGAACTTTCTATTTACAGTAAATTTGTCAAAAACACAAAATATGAAATATTTCCTAATTCTTCTTGTTTTATTACAAGCCATTACCCTTAAAGCTCAAACTTTTTCACTTCCGAGTTTAAAATATCAATACACTGATTACGAGCCAGATATTGACGCATTAACGATGCAAATTCACCATTCAAAGCACCATAAAGCTTACATCGACAACTTGAATAAAGCAATTGCTGGTACAAAAATGGAGTCGACTTCTTTAATTGATTTGTTGCTTTATGCTAGTTTTCGTTCGGATGCCGTTCGCAACAATTCAGGTGGACATTACAATCACACCTTATTCTGGGAAATTTTAGCACCGAAAGATAAGCAAACAACAAGCATTAATTCTGATTTTGAAACGGCGGTTAAAACTCAATTCCGTTCTTTGGATTCACTTAAAAAATTAATCAATCAAGCAGGTGCAACACGTTTTGGTTCAGGCTGGGCTTGGCTAATTGTTACACCTGATAAAAAATTATTGGTTACAAGCACTGGAAATCAGGACAATCCAATTATGGATGTAGCTAAAGATCGCGGTATTCCAATATTAGGAATTGATGTGTGGGAGCATGCTTATTATTTAAAATACCAAAACAAACGCGCCGATTATTTAGCTGGAATTTGGAATTTAGTTGACTGGGGAATTGTTTCAGAAAAATACAAAGCAGCATTAACTGATTCATTGTTAATTACTATTGAAAAAGATTCTTGGCCAGCTTTAAAAGATTTTCATAAAGTAATGTCGCAAACTTTTCACCCTGCGGAAACTGGAGATTTCAAACCTTTACGCACAAGAAGTAATGAGTTTTTAGCGAAAGCTTTATTGCTCAAAAATTCAACTCCGCCTGTTTCTTTAAACAAACCTGGAATTCAAGCCGCAATGGATAAATTGTTGAAGGTAAGTGTTGAAATACAGAAAGCTGTTCGGAATAGCGCAAAAGATGAAACGCTGAAAAAATTAATTACACAAGCGCATGACGCTTTTCATATAATTCAAGGTCTTTGTAAAGAATGAGTTTTAGATAAATTAAATTTTACAATAAAATCTATTTTCATTTCCTTTAACTAATTTTGTCCTACTTAAAAAGTACATTAATTTATGTTAGAAATTCAACGTATTCGCGCAGAAAAAGATGCCATATTAGCTGGTCTTCAAAAAAGAAATATCAACGCTCAAGAAACTATTGATGCAATCTTATCAAAAGATTCAGAATGGCGATCGACAAAAACAGAGTCGGATCTTATTTCTGCAGAATTAAATCAATTAGCTCGACAAATTGGTGATTTATTTAAATCAGGACAACACGCTGAAGCAAATGAATTAAAAGCAAAAACAACTGAATTAAAGGAAAAAGAAGCGGCATTGAAAATAAAGGTTGATGTACTTGAATCCGAAATTCAACAATTACTTTACACGATTCCAAATGTACCGAATAATTTGGTTCCAGCTGGTCGTGATGCAAACGATAATCAAACTGTTTACGAATTTGGTCAAATTCCAATTTTCACTTTTGAAGCCCTTCCACACTGGGATTTGGCAAAAAAATACGACTTAATAGATTTTGAATTAGGAGTAAAAGTTACTGGTGCAGGTTTTCCATTTTACCGTGGAAAAGGTGCAAAATTACAACGTGCACTTATCGCTTTTTTCTTAGACGAGGCATCGAAAGCAGGTTACGAAGAAATTCAAGCGCCTTTGATGGTGAATGAAGCTAGTGGAATTGGAACGGGACAATTGCCTGATAAAGAAGGTCAAATGTACTATATGAAAGAGGATGATTTCTATATGATCCCAACGGCTGAAGTTCCTTTAACTAACATGTATCGCGATGTGATTTTACCTTCTGCTGATTTTTCTATCAAAATGACTGGTTACACACCTTGTTTCCGACGTGAAGCTGGTTCATATGGAAAAGATGTTCGTGGTTTGAACCGTTTACATCAATTTGACAAAGTTGAAATCGTACGCATCGAACATCCATCAAATACTACTGCTGCACTTGACGAAATGATGGAGCACGTTAAAGGTTTGTTAGAAAAATTAGGTTTACAGTTCCGTATTTTACGCCTATGTGGTGGCGACATGGGTTTTGCTTCCGCTATGACTTACGATTTTGAAGTATATTCAGCAGCTCAAGAAAAATGGCTGGAAGTGAGTTCTGTTTCCCGTTTTGATACTTTTCAAGCAAATCGTTTGAAACTGCGTTTTAAAGGTGAAGATAAGAAAACACAATTGTGTCACACCTTGAATGGTTCGGCTTTGGCCTTGCCAAGAATCGTGGCAGCATTGTTGGAAAATTACCAAACTGAAGATGGCATTATCATTCCAGAAGTGCTTCGACCTTACACAGGATTCGATAAGATATAGTTTTTTATTTGATTTCTGGAATTGCTGTCTGCAACCAACAAACAAACTTTCGTTAATAATTCCATCTGTAAGACTTAAAAGATAAGTCAAGAGCTATTAAATTCGTAGCAGATGTGGAAAACTGTTTTAAAAATAAGCAAGTGGATTGTTGGTATAATTTTGAGCATCGTTTTGCTCATATCTGGTTCGTTGTATCTGTTTAAAGACCGCATTATTGGTGTTGTAATCTCAGAAGTTAACACCCATCTCAAAGTACCAGTTTCGGTTTCTGAAGTGGACCTCGCTTTCTGGGGAAGTTTTCCAAATTTATCAATCGATTTCAAAAATGTTTACATCCAAGATGCTTTTGAAAATGCTGCTTTTAGGGATACATTGCTATTCACAGAACGCATTCGATTGAAGTTTAATCCAGTAGATTTATGGAATAAAAATTATCATGTTAAGGCTATTGAAATTTCACCCGGAACTTTGAATTTAAGAATTGACAAAGACGGCAAGGTTAATTACGATATTTTCAAACCAAGTGAAAGTAAATCAACTACAACTTTTGATTTAAAACTTGAAAAAATAGAACTTGAAAACGTTCGTTTTGCTTATGAAAACAAACTAACCAAGCAATTCTATAACACCAAATTCATTGAATCAACCCTCGCTGGCGATTTTTCAGCAAGTAAATTTTCAGTCGTTGCTGTTGGAAATGCAAAAGTGCTTCGAGCGAAAAGTGGCGAGGTGACATTACTTAGAAATAAATCTTTAAAATACGATTTAAAAGTAGATGTGGACACAGAGAAAGGTTTATTCTCGCTTCCAAAAGCAATTATAAATGTGGCAGGTTTACCTTTTGAAATCAATGGGAAAGTGGACCCAGACAGCTTAGCTTTTAGGGTGCAATCAAAAGATATTCAATTAGCAGATGTGGTCAATAAATTTTCACTTTCAGCAACTGACGATATCAAAAAATTCAAAGGCGATGGGCTCGTTGACTTTGATTTAGCGATAAATGGCGCTGTGGAATCTACCGAACCAACGACCATAACTTGCGATTTTGGTGTTGAAAATGGCTCACTTACAGAACCTTATCAAGGCTTAAAGATTCGTGAAATTAATGTGGAAGGGAAATATTCCAACGAAGGAGGTGTACAAGATGAATTTCTGGAATTGCGAAAATTACATTTTAAAACGGCAGGAGGTCCTTTCAATGGAACCATTCGAATGACGGAATTTGAAAACCCACTCATCGAAGGAAACGCAAGTGGAAATATTGATTTGAATGTTGCTCACGCTATTTTTAAATTTCCTGTAATCGAAACTGTTAATGGCGCTATTTCGGTAAATACAGATTTTGCAGTTCAAAGTGTTACAGAAACTGGAACAGTTGATGTTAGAAAATGTGATGGAAACGTTGTAATGCGAAATGTTTGGTTGAAATTACTCGACGATAAACGCACATTTGAAAGTATAAATGGGAGTGTTTTTCTACGTGGTAGTGAAGCAGGAATTCAAAATGCATCTTTAAAAGTAGGTTCGAGTGATTTGAAAGTAGAAGGTTTATTTTCAAACATTTACGATTATTTAAAAGGAAAAAGTCCTTTGTTGACCGATATTGATATTGAAAGTAATAACTTGAAAATTGAAGATTTAGGAACTACCACCAAGGAGGAAAAAATTGAAGAGAGTAGAATTTATGTAATTCCAGATGATATCAGCGGTTCGGTGAAATTAACTGTTGGAACGTTGCGCTATGAGCAACATATTTTCTCCAATATTCTTGGTAAAATGCAAATTCAAAAACGGCGACTCCATTTTCCACAATTGAGTTTGGTGAATGCTGAGGCTTTGGTTAGTGGTGCTTTGGTTATTGAAGAAAAATTACCTGAGATTTTTACAATTACTGCTCAAATCGCTACCAAAAATCTGAAATTTAAACCACTTTTTAAAGAATGGGACAATTTTGAACAAAGCGTATTAACGGAACAAAACATTTCTGGTAGAGCTGAAGCTGAATTGTATTTCTACGCTCCTTTTGACTTGCGTACTGGAATCATAATGAAATCTATTGATGCAAAACTCGACTTACGTGTCTTTGATGGTCAATTGAAAAATGTTAGTTCTTTCAATGATATCATACAAAGTTTAAAAACAAGTTCAGGGAAATTAGTGCTGGGTAAGAAGAATATTGATTTGTTGGAACAAAAACTGGGAAGTATTTCATTCAATACACTTGAAAACAGTATTTTAATAAAAGACGGTATCTTGCGAATTCCAAAAATGCACATAGGTTCTACGGCATTAGATATGGATGTTTCGGGAACCCACAGCTTTGAAAATGAAATTGATTACCGATTTATTTTTCGGTTTAGAGATTTGATGGCCAACGATAGAGATAGTGAATTTGGCCAGGTTATTGATGATGGAACTGGAATCAAAATGTATATGCGAATGCATGGAACTTTGGATAATCCAATCATCGAATGGGACAATTCATCGCGAAAGGAACAAGCAAAAGAAAACCGTGAACAAGCCAAAAAAGACGCAAAATCAATCTTAAAGTCTGAATTTGGATTGTTTCAAAAAGATACTTCTGTGAAGGTTTATGTGCCGAAAGATGTTCCAAAAGAAGATTTAAAAATTCAATTTGGGCCAGCAACGAAACAAGAATTTATAGAAGAGAAAAAACAAAAAAAAGATTCTAAACTTAAAAAAACCCTTGAAGGCTGGAAACTACAACAAGAACAAGAAAAAAAAACAGGGTTTAAAGTGGGGGGTTAGTAAACTTTTCATTCAAAAATAATAACTAAAATCTAACGTTCATTTTAAATAAAACTTATTGTAACTATGAAATCAAATCTATTTTTTTTTATTATCTTCTCACCTTTGGTTCTTTTATCACAAATAACCCAAAAACCAAACATAGGTTTTTCTGACGCCGTATCTACTGAAATTAATGAAGAACTTCCGGATATTGAGGCAGAATTTCCAGGAGGAATTGATGCACTGATGAATTTCATGCTAGAAAATGTGAGGTATCCACAGTCTTCAATAGAAATAAATGAACAAGGAAGGGTATTTCTTTCGTTTATTGTTGCTAAGGATGGTTCTATTTCAGATGTAAAAGTTGTAAAAGGGATTAGTGATAGTTTAAATGCAGAAGCGATTCGTGTTGTAAAATCAATGCCAAATTGGAAACCTGCCTTACTTGCTGACCAACCTGTTAAATCGATTGTAAGAATACCTGTAAATTTTCAATTAACTGATGAAGAAGAGTTAGAAGATATCGAAGACGAAAAAGAAGAAGAAAGAAAACTTTATGATGCTCATTGGGCAGGTTTTGATTTTGGAACTTTAATTTTAATGAGTGACCTTTTCAAAACAGAATTTGGAACAAACGATTATTGGAAAAATAACGTGGCTAAATCAACAGCTTTTAATTTAAATTTATTAGATTATAAATTACCAATTTTTAAACAATATTTAGGTATAACAACTGGATTAGGATGGAATTTTACAACTATTAGTTTGAATAAAAACTATGATATTGTCCATACTGTAGATACTATTTTTGCCATTAGCAATAGCATTCAAACTTACCGAGCTAATACTTTAAATGTTCAGTACCTAACAGTTCCTTTACTTTTGGAATTTGCCACGAAAAAAGAACAAAAGAAAAGTTACTATTTTGCAGTAGGTGTTATTGGTGGTGTAAGAATATTCTCAAATACTCGACAAACAGGAAAATTTAGTAATGGAGATCGATTTGACCTGAATGTAAGATCAAAGTATAATTTTGCTCCTTTTTCATTGGAAGCAACAGTGAGAACTGGTTTTGGACCATTTGGATTATTTGCAACATATAATCTGAGCACGCTTTTTAAAGAAGGAAAAACTGTTGCTGTTTATCCATTCAGAACAGGAATTACTTTAAATATAGATTTC
>CAMAZP010000006.1 GCA_945863605.1 Chitinophaga pinensis | reverse complement strand
TAAGTATCATAAGCGGCGCTGTATGTGACATAGTTACCTGTAAGTTGAGGCCATTCATTTCTGTAATTTAAAACAACTCTTGGACAACCAGTTGACCCTGCTAAAGCTGGATTTAAGTAGACTGGATTTGAGTAGAACTGAGTAAAAGTTGGGTCTTGAGACCAGTAAACATTACCAAGTGATGTAATGAAAATCATCACATATATAAAAAATTTTGGGCCGTATGTCTTCACAAACTTAGTTTTAAGCACGAACAATCTTAACGTGGTTTTGGTTTTAAGGTTACAAATATCGAATATTTATTGAAATAAAAAATATGTTTGTCCGTTTTTATTTCAAATCTTAACAAAAAATATACAACTATGGGTTACATTAAAATACTTATTCTTGGTTTTTGTCTATTTTATTTACCTATATATGCTCAATCATTGAATTTTAATTTACAATGGAATCAACAATCTTTGTTAAATGATTTGGGTGAAAGAATAGATTACTCAGAAGTTAAAGATTGTGGGCTTGATAATGGAATTCCTTTTTTTTATGCAAAAGAGGAAGTCAAATTTAGGTATGCTGATGTTAAAATTAAAAGTATTGATTATGAATTAGCTCCAGAAATTGACAATAAACATTTGTCTCTAGTTAATTTTTACCCAACAGACAAAATAAACATATCATATAAAGTTGTATCAGATGGTTCAACAAATTATTTTGTTATACATGCAATACCTTACAAAAAAGTAAATAATCAACTATTTAGGTTGAAAAGTATTGATTTTGAAATAACTAAAGTTGAAAATAATTCAAATGAAAAAGATTTCGTTGAAAACTCTGTGCTTCGAGAAGGCTCTGGTTTTTGGTATAAAATTTCAGTTCAAAAAGATGGTATTTATAAAATTGATAAGGCGTTTTTAGAATCTTGTGGAATCAGTACATCTGGTTTAAATCCAAATCACATCCATATTTACGGGAATGGATATGGTGTAATTCCAGAATTAAATTTGATTTATAGACCGGATGATTTAATCAATAATGCAATTTTTATTAATGGTGATCAAGACGGTAATTTCGATGCGAATGATTATATTTTGTTTAATGCATGGGGACCCCACAAATGGTATGCAAATGGAACAGTTGAATTTGAACAAAGACGAAACCCTTACACTGATTTTTCTTATTACTTTATTAACATAAATCCAAATGTTGCTCCAAATAGGATTGCTACTTTACCATCAAATGATAACAATTCTGACACAAATTTTGTAAATTATGATTTTAGAGATGTTTATGAAAATGATATTTTAAACCTTGTTAGTGGCGGTCAACGTTGGTATGGTGAAATTTTTGATATTGAACTCGAGAGATTAATTAATTTTTCAATTCCTAACATTGATGTTGCACCTATTCGTTTTAAATCAGCTTTAGCTTCAAATGCTTCTTCTTCAGCTGGAACGGGTCAAACTTTTTCTGTTAATAATCAAATATTATTGAGCGAATTATTGCCTGGTTCAGGAGGTACTGATTTTTCCAGATCTACAAAATCTTTTAATTTATCGAATCCACCTTCAACAATTCCGTTAAAAATTTCAATTACTAGGAATAATCCAAATATGCTAACATACTTGGATAGAATTCTTTTAAATACGAAAAGAAAACTTGTTTTTTATGGAACTCAATTTGGTTTTAGATCATTAATAATCAACCAACCAACTAAGGTTGCAGCTTACACTATTTCTAGTTTTCCAAATAATGGTTTTGTTTGGGATGTATCAGATAGACAGCAACCTAAAAAAATAAGTGGTGTACTTGCTGGCTCAAATTTTACATTTAAAACAAGTTTAGAATATAAAGAATTTGTGGCTTCAAATGGCTCTTCATTCTTTACTCCTGAATTGGTTGGTCCTGTTGCTTATCAAAATTTACATGGTTTATCGCAAGCAGATTATTTAATTGTAACACATTCTGATTTTATCTCTCAAGCTAACCGCCTTGCAGATTTACATCGTGAGGAAGGCTTAACTGTACACGTGGTAACTACTGAAGCAATTTTTAATGAGTTTAGTTCTGGAGCAAAAGACGCAGGAGCAATTCGAATGTTCGCTAAAATGTTTTATAATCGAGGTGTTTTAAACCCTTCAACTAAACCAAAGTATTTATTGCTTTTTGGTGATGGAACATACGATCCAAAAGATAGAGTTTCAAAAAATAACTATGTCCTTACGTATCAAGTAGAAAATAGTGAAAATCATATATCTGCATTAGTTACGGATGATTTTTACGGTATGCTAGATGATAATGAATCAATCGAATCAACAGATATGTTGGATATTGGAATAGGAAGAATATTGGTTAGTAATTTGACACAGGCTAAACAACAAGTAGATAAAATTGAACATTACATTAAAAACGGATCAAGTTTATTTACCACTCAAGGAGCATCTTGTTGTTTGGGGGATAATAGTTTAAATACTTTTGGTGATTGGCGGCTTAAATATGTTCAAGTTGCTGATGATGAAGAAGGGGGATATTTCTTAAAATATGACACAGAGCCCCAGTATGATTGGGTAAAGAAAAACCATAGAGAAATGAATTGCGATAAACTATATATGGATGCATTTCCACAACAAACTTCTGCTGGCGGTCAGCGATATCCTGATGTTTTCAATGCAATTACTGATCGTGTACAAAGAGGCGCTTTAATTGTTAACTACGTAGGGCATGGTGGAGAAGTTGGACTAGCAGAAGAGAGAGTTGTTACGATTCCTCAAATCCAATCTTGGAATAATATTAATGCAATGAATTTATTTGTATCTGCAACTTGTGAGTTTACAAAATACGATGATCCTACAAGGGTTTCGGCTGGAGAATGGGCTTCTTTAAATCCTAATGGTGCAGCGATTGCTTTAATGACAACAACACGCTCTGTTTATTTCGGCGTAAATTCAAGTACAGGTTTAGCATTTTATAGAAATGTTTTTCTTCGAGATTCTCAAGGTTCCCCAAGGACTTTTGGCGAAATTGTTCAAAGAACAAAAAACGAATCTGGAAATAGTGAAAATAAAAGAAGTTTTACTTTGATTGGTGATCCTGCATTAAAAATTGCTTTACCTAAATTTAAAATTGTAACTGATAGCATAAATGGTAAAAACCCTTTGGTTCAGATAGATACTTTAAAAGCTTTGAGTACAGTAACTATCAAAGGACATTTGGAAAATTTCAATGGTGATATATTGAATGATTTCACTGGGATTGTTGTACCTTCTATTTTTGATAAAATCAAAATACAAAAAACCTTAGGGCAAGATCCAACGTCACCTGAAATTAATTATGAACTCCAAAGAAACATTGTTTACAAAGGAAAAGCTTCAATTAATGCAGGTTATTTTGAGTTTTCATTCGTTGTTCCGAAAGATATTGCATTGAACTTCGGTGATGGAAAAATTAGCTATTATGCTTATAATGATAACGACGATGCGTTTGGTTATGATACAACTTTTATTATTGGTGGAATAGATCCGAATGGTATTGTTGACAATCAAGGACCTACTTTAGAGGCATTTATGAATGATGAAAAATTTATAAATGGTAGCGTCACCGACTCTGAACCAGTGCTATTATTAAAAGCATTCGATGAAAATGGAATAAACACTGTTGGAAATGGAATTGGTCACGATATTTTAGCTGTTATAGATGGTGATGTTGCAAATCCAATTAATCTAAATGATTTTTATCTGTCTGAATTAGATAATTTCCAAAGAGGTGAAATTAGGTATCAACTTAAAAATTTAGAGAAGGGCAAGCACACATTGGAAATTAAAGTTTGGGATGTAAATAATAATTCTTCCACTGTTGTTATTGATTTTGTTGTTCAAGAAAAAGAAGAACCAAAATTAGATCACGTTTATAATTATCCAAATCCTTTTACAACAAAAACGTCATTTATGTTTGAGCATAATCAAGCTTGTAATAGTTTAGAAACACAAATTCAAATTTTTACAGTTTCAGGACGATTAGTAAAAACAATTAATGCAATTGTTCCAACAACTGGTTTCCGAGCAGAAGGAATTGAATGGGATGGCAAGGATGACTATCAAGACCAATTAGCTAAAGGTGTTTATGTTTATCGTTTAAAAATTAAAAATCAAGATGGTTTAACTACTGAGAAAACAGAAAAATTGGTTATTTTGCGTTGATAAAACAATAAAACTTTCACTTTTACGTATATTTACAAATCTTTATTTGAACACAACTTGAATGAAAAATACTGGTCTATTTCTTTTTTTTACAATCATTTCGTTTATATCATTTGCCCAACCAACAGGTTCTGGTGTAACAGACAATGATTTACAGTTAAATACTATAACAACCGCTTTGCCTTTCATGTCTATAACACCTGACTCCAGAGCTGGTGGAATGGGTGATGCAGGTACAGCATTAAGTCCAAATTCTTCATCTGTTTATTGGAATACATCTGCTTTGAGTTTTTCAAAAATAAAATCAGAAATAAGTTTATCTTATGTTCCTTGGTTGCGACAATTGACAAACGATATTCATTTATCCTATTTATCAGGATTTGTGCAAGTGAATAAAATCCATACAATTGGTGGGTCATTACGATTTTTTAGTTTAGGTGAAATTACATTTACCGATAATTCTGGGAACGTAATACGTGATGACAAACCAAGTGAATTTGAACTTACTGGTGCTTATGCATTTAAATTGGCTGACAAATTAAGTATTGGTTTAAATGGAAAGTTTGCTTATTCAAATTTAACTGGTGGATTGACCGTTGGTGGAGTTAATACGAAACCAGGAGTTGTTGGTGCTGCTGATTTATCTTTTACATACTACAATGATGAAGCAAAAATTGGAAAATTAGATGGAGTTTACACATTCGCAGCAACTTTTAATAACATAGGAAACAAGGTAGCCTATTCAGAATTATCTCAACGTGATTTCATTCCAATGAATATGAAAATTGGAAATTCATTCAAAGCTGAGTTTGATAGATACAACCACGTAACTTTCGCTGTTGATTTACAAAAATTATTGGTTCCAACTCCAGCTTTTTATGATTATTATGACGATAATAATGATGGTATTAATCAACCTACTGAGTTTCAACTTCTTTCAGGAAAACCCAATGATATTGGTGTAATTAGTGGAATGATTCAATCTTTTTATGATGCTCCGGGAGTTGTTGTAAAAGATGAAGATGGGAAGTATATTCAGAATGCAGATGGAACTTTTGAAATTTCCAAAGGATCTAAGTTAAAAGAAGAATTATCAGAAATTAATATTGCAGCTGGTGTAGAATGGTGGTATAACGATGTTTTTGCTGTTCGAACAGGTATTTTCTACGAAAATAAAAATAAGGGTAATCGCCAATTTTTAAATTTTGGAGCAAGTTTGAAATACAATATGTTCGCATTTGACTTTTCTTATTTAGCTTCTATCAGTGGTCGTCAAAGTCCATTAGCAAACACTTTAAGATTTACGATTCGCTTATACTTAGGTCAAGGTGGAGGCGCTGCAACAGCTGGAGAATAAATGAATATTCGAATTGGTTATGGTGTTGATGTTCATCAATTAGCAGAAAACTATCCTTTATGGATTGGAGGTTTGCAAATTGATTCTGATTTAGGAGCGGTTGGTCATTCAGATGCCGATGTGCTTTTACATGCTATTTGTGATGCATTATTAGGAGCAGCTAATCTTCGTGATATCGGTTTTCATTTCTCAGATACCGATCCACAGTTCAAAGGAATTGATTCAAAAATCTTACTTAAAGAAGTTTATAATAAAGTTAACGAAAAAGGTTATTCCGTTATAAACATAGATTCCACTGTGATTTTAGAAAAACCAAAATTGAATCCCCATATTCCAGCTATGCAACTTGTAATTGCTGAAATTTTGAAAATAGATATAGATGCTATTTCAATTAAAGCAACAACTCACGAAAAAGTTGATTCGTTTGGAGAAAGAAAAGCTATAAAAGCCTATGCAGCTTGCTTACTTGAGAAAAAGTAACTATAATCTGTTGAACTATTTTCGTCAATCTAAATTTTTACTTTTCACTCTTAACTTTTAGTTTTACTTTTCAATTTTACATTTTAAATTAATTATCCATTCAGTTCTTATATTTGCACTATGAAAGTAAATCCAAACTATCAAACCAAAGAGCAACTTGTTGAATTATACAATAAGCCATTACTAGAACTTGTTTTTGAAGCAGCTACCATTCATCGCCAGTATCATAATCCTAGAGAGGTTCAAATGTCATCTTTACTAAGTATAAAAACAGGTGGATGTGCTGAAGATTGTGGTTATTGTCCTCAAGCAGCTCGTTATCATACAGATGTCGAAGCTCAAAAATTAATGACAGTTGAATCTGTTATTGAGCAGGCAAAAAATGCAAAAGCTAATGGTTCTTCAAGATTATGTATGGGTGCAGCATGGAGAGAAGTTCGCGATAACAAAGATTTTGATAATGTGATTGAAATGGTTCAGTCAGTAAATGACTTGGGTATGGAAGTTTGTTGTACCTTGGGTATGATGAACGAAGAACAAGCTAAACGATTGAAAAATGCTGGTTTGTTTGCTTACAATCATAATTTGGATACTTCCCCTGAGTTTTATGGTGATGTTATTTCAACAAGAGAATATGAAGATCGTTTAAATACAATTGATAATGCTCGAAAAGCTGGTATAACGGTTTGTTCAGGTGGAATTATTGGAATGGGAGAAGCTGTTGAAGATAGAATGGGATTATTGTTGAGTTATATGCAAATGGAAACTCCGCCTGAATCTATTCCAATCAATGCTTTGGTTGCTGTTGAAGGTACGCCTTTAGAAGATCAAAAACCAATCGAACAATGGGAAATGATAAGAATGGTTGCTACTACACGTATCGTTTTCCCTGAAACAGTTGTTCGACTTTCAGCTGGTAGAACAAAAATGAATATGGAAGCTCAGGCTTTATGTTTTATGGCTGGAGCAGGTTCTATTTTCGCTGGGGATAAATTATTAACGACACCCAATCCAGATTTCAATGAGGATAAAGAAATGTTCGATATTTTAGGATTAATTCCGAAAGAACCTTTTAAAGATGCTGAGCAACCTATCACTATTCCTGACGAAAAAATTGAAGCTCGAAAAGCGAATGAACTTCAACGAGAGAAGGAATTAGAAGCAGCTCGATTGGAAGCAATTGAAAAAGGCTTTGTTCCGAGAAAAGTAAGTTCTGTTGATTCCTTATAGGATGGATAGGAAGCTTCTTGAGAAACTAGAATGGAGAAGAAAAGAAGGTACAGTTCGTTCTTTATCCCTTTCGAAATTAAACATTGATTTTTTTTCAAATGATTATCTAGGTTTTGCTCAAGATGGTTTTTCAACAAACGAAGAATTTAAATTCAGAGGTGCGACAGGTTCGAGATTACTTTCTGGAAATTCGGAAGAAGCTTTAAGTTGCGAGTCGTTTTTAGCTAACCATTTCAACGTTGAATCTTCTTTAGTTTTTAATTCTGGCTATTCTGCAAATTTATCCTTGCTAAGTACAATCCCTCAACGAGGTGATACTATTTTATACGATGAGTTAGTTCACGCAAGTATTCGCGATGGAATTCGATTGTCATTTGCTAAAGCAATTAGTTTTAATCACAATGATTTAGGCGACTTAGAGGCAAAATTTAAATTAGCTTCAGGTTCTGTTTACGTGGTTGTTGAATCGCTGTATTCAATGAATGGCGATATTAGTCCACTCAATGATATTGCAAAGAAGTGTTTGAGTAATAATGCTTTTTTAATAGTTGATGAGGCGCATTCAGTTGGTGTCTTCGGAAATGAAGGACAAGGATTAGTGCAAGAATTAAAACTAGAATCTATTGTTTTTGCCCGTGTTATAACTTTTGGTAAAGCATTTGGTTTTCATGGTGCAGCAATTCTCGGTTCAAAAAATTTAGTTGACTTTTTAATAAATTTTGCTCGACCATTTATATACACAACTGGTTTACCACCAAGTGATTATAAATTAATTGAAAGATTGGTAAACAATAAAATAATTCAATCAAGACAATTCGATTTACAAAGTAAAATTGAATTTTTCAGAAAAGATTTGATTGATAAGCATTGTTATCCATCCGATTTAAAATCACCAATACAAATTATCCAAACAGAAAATATAGATCTTACAATTACTTTAGCTGAACGAATGAAAATGAATGGTATTTATACGAAACCAATATTTTCACCCACTGTTCCACAAGGTAAAGAGTGTATCCGTATTTGTTTGCATTCTTTCAATACTAAAGAAGAAATTACTCAATTAAAATCTTTATTCTAAAAAAAAAATCCTACCGAAGTAGGATTTTAAATTATTTGTTTTATGTTATCCACCAAAGTCGTCGAATCGAACATTTTCTTTTGGCACACCCCATTCATCACACATTTTTAAAACAGCATTATTCATCATTGGAGGTCCACAGAAGTAAAATTCGATATCTTCTGGAGAATCGTGTTTTGATAAATATTGGTCGATTACAGCTTGATGAACAAAACCAACGAATCCATCACCTGCCGTGTCATTTGTATCTTTTTTAGCCACCCAATTATCCTCTGGTAAAGGTTCAGATAAAACTAAATAAAACTTAAAGTTTGGAAAATCTCTTTCTAGATCTCTAAAATAGTGGATGTAGAATAATTCTTCTTTTGAACGACCACCATACCAGTAAGTAACTTTTCTGCCAGTTTTAATCGTTTTGAACAGTTCATATAAATGCGATCGCATAGGAGCCATTCCAGCTCCACCCCCTATGTATAACATTTCAGCATCAGAATCATTTATAAAAAATTCTCCATATGGTCCAGAAATGACTGCTTTATCACCATCTTTTAAATTAAAAATAAATGAAGATGCAATACCAGGATTTACATTCATCCAACCATTTCTTGCTCTATCCCATGGTGGTGTTGCTATACGTACATTCAACATTACTCTTCTTCCTTCAGCAGGGTATGAAGCCATTGAATAAGCTCTTACAACTTCTTCTTCGTTTTTCATTACTAAATCCCACATTCCGAATTTATCCCAATGTTTTCTGAATTTATCTGGTTCTCCTGGGTGATCTTGAGGGTGAGCTTCGATATTCATCTCTGAGTATTTAACTGTACATACAGGTATTTTAATTTGTATGTATCCTCCTGCTTTATAATCCATATCTTCAGGAATTTCTACAATAAATTCCTTAATAAAAGTTGCTACATTATAATTTGAAACTACAGTAGCTTCCCATTCTTTTATACCAAGTATTTCTTCTTCCACATGAATTTTCATGTTTTCTTTTACTTTAACTTGACAACCTAAACGCCAATTATCAGCAATTTCTTTTCGAGAGAAGTTTGGAATTTCAGTAGGTAATATTTCACCACCACCTTCTAACACTTGACATTTACATTGTACGCATGTTCCACCACCACCACAGGCAGACGGTAAGAAAACACCAGCATTACCTAAGGTACCAAGTAATGTTCCACCACCGTCAACTTCAATTATTCGTTCACCATGATTAATATCAATCGTAATTTTTCCTTTTGGCGATAACTTAGCTTTTGCAAATAATAACATTGCAGTTAGCAAAAGGGTAACAAAAAGGAAAATGATAACCGTTACGGTCATTAATACACCTAAACTCATTTTGCGTCTTTATTTGAAGTGGATAATTCTGCTACTTTATTTGAAGCATTTTCAGTAGATGCTTCTTTTTTTTCTTTTTTCGGTTCATCAACATATTTGATCCCTGAGAAACTCATAAATGCGATTCCCATAAGTCCAGTTAGAATAAACGTAATTCCTAAACCTTTTAACGGAGCAGGAATGTGAGAATATCTGATTTTTTCACGAATTCCAGCAATTAAAACAATTGCTATTGCCCAACCAATTCCAGATCCCATTGAAAAAGCAGTAACATCCATAAAGGTTGAATATTGTCTTTCTTGCATAAATAATGCTCCTCCTAAAATCGAACAATTAACTGCGATTAATGGTAAGAAAATTCCAAGTGCGCCATAAAGTGCAGGAGAGAATTTCTCAACAATCATTTCAACTAATTGAACAACTGACGCAACAACGGCAATGAACATAATGAATGAAATAAAGCTTAAATCTATTTCTTTCCAAGCTGGATTTAACCATTCTAGCGCTCCAGCTTTCAATAAATAATTTTCTAATAACCAGTTCAATGGTACAGTTACAACCAGAACGAAAATTACGGCTGCCCCTAATCCAACTGCGGTTTTAACTGTTTTAGAAACGGCTAAGTAAGAGCACATTCCTAAAAAGTAAGTAAAAATCATATTTTCCGAGAAAATAGCTTTTACAAATATGTCTAATGTAGTTTCCACTTTTCTTAATTTTAAATTAAATTTCTTCTTGTAGATTTTTGTTTCTTGAACGTTGAATCCAAATAATCACACCAACAATAATTAATGCCATAGGAGGCAAAATCACAAGATTATTATTTGCATAACCCATTGTGTATAATCCCCATTCTTCGCCAGGTATTGCAGATCCAAAAACTTTGAAACCAAGCAAACTTCCTGAACCAAATAATTCTCTGAAGAAACCTACGATTAATAATAATCCGGCGTATCCCATTCCGTTTCCAATACCATCTAATAAAGAAGGCCAAGGTTTGTTTGCCATAGCGAATGCCTCAAAGCGACCCATGATAATACAATTCGTAATAATTAAACCAACGAATACAGAAAGCTGTTCTGAAATATCAGGAAGGAAAGCTTTTAAAATTTCGTTTACAATAATTACCAAAGCTGCCGCAACAACTAATTGTACAATGATTCTAATTCTAGGTGGCATAATGTTTCTCAAAGCTGAGATAACAAAATTTCCGATTGCAGTTACAAATATTACAGATAATCCCATAACTAAAGATGTATCTATTTTAACTGTAATCGCTAGTGCAGAACATATTCCTAATACCTGAACAGTAACAGGGTTATTATCTGTAAGTGGGTCGGTAATTAATTTTCTATTCTTTTTTGAGAAAAGTGGCTCGCTCGGAGCTTTTACTTTTGCAACTGTTTCGCTCATTTTTCTTTATTTAAGTGTTTTAAAATAAACTGTGTATGGAACTAAGCAACGGTTTACCATTTCTTCTACACCTTTTGAAGTGATTGTTCCCCCAGAAATTCCATCAATCTTAGTAGGATTTGGTCCAGAACCATCTTTCACAACTTCGAAAGGTAAATAATCTCCATTTTCGTCAGAAATTTTTTCGTCTCCTTTTGTCCATCTATCAATAAAGAATCCTTGTGAAATTTCTGCACCCAATCCTGGTGTTTCACCTTGGTGACCAAAAGAAGCACCTGAAATAGATCTTTTATCCTCAGAAACACAAATATTACCCCATATTGGTCCCCAAAGTCCTTTACCAATAATTGGAATAATGTAAAGTTTTTTCCCTTCTTTTTCAGCTATGAACATTGGGTAGTTTCTTTTTGAAACTGGAAGCGTTTTGTCTTTAAATTCAGTTTTGATATCAACATTGAAGGCAGCGTCTTTACCTTCTTCAATGATTTTACCACTTTCATCTAAAACAACTTCTGCTTTTATGTATTCTGCATACTTAGCTTCGGCATTTGTTCTGGAAATAGTTTGATATTCTTGAGTAGTCAACAATGCTTTTAGAATTTCCATCTTCTTTTTTATTTTTCCATTAGCTTCCTGCATCGGTTTTAAACTGAGCGATAGAAATGCTAATATTCCTCCAACTACTACCACCATAACAGTGGCGAAGACAATTGTATATGCGTTACTTTCTTTATTGATAGCCATTATTAAGCAGTTTTAATTCTTTTTAATCTTCTATTTACATTTGCGTGAATTACGTAATAATCTACTAAAGGGGCTGAAATATTCATGAATAGAATAGCCAAAAATACTCCCTCAGGATATGCAGGATTCAAAACTCGGATGAGGATTGCTAAAAAACCACCTAGGAAACCGTAAATAATTTTTCCAGTAGCAGTTTGAGCAGCAGTTACAGGGTCAGTAGCCATAAATACGGCACCGAATGCAAAACCTCCAATAATCAAATGGTAGTAAGCAGGTAAATCGAAATATGAATTTCCACCAACTACATTAAGTAATAGCCCCATAGCCAATCCACCAGCAAAAAACGAAGCCATAATTCTTAAAGAACCTACACCTGTAATTAATAAAATTCCTGCTCCAATTAAACAGGCTAAAGTTGATGTTTCACCAACTGAACCAGGGATCATTCCTGAGAAAGATTCCCAAACAGTGTACTCATTGGTGAATCCGCTTAAGTTTTCGTAAACTGGTTTATCAGTCATGAAGGTAGCTAAATCTCCGAGAGCAGTTGCTCCGGATACCCCATCCATTTCTGTTCCAGCCATCCAAACTTTATCACCAGACATTGATGTTGGATAAGCAAAGAATAAAAATGCACGAGCTGTAAGAGCAATATTTACCACATTCATACCTGTTCCACCAAAGATTTCTTTACCTATGACTACTGCAAAAGCAGTTGCCACACCGACCATCCATAATGGAACGTCAGCTGGCATTGTTAGCGGTATCAACATTCCTGAAACTAAGAAACCTTCATGTAATGAATGACCTCTGAGCATTCCGAATAAAAATTCAATCCCTAAACCTACTCCGTATGATACAACAATTAAGGGAAGAACTATTACTAGTCCGTTAAAAAATTTATCGGCATAATCTGCAAAATAGCTTAAATTTCTATCTCCAGTTGCTGCTACCATTTCCCAATGACCAGTGTTGTAAATGCCAAAAAGTAAACAAGGAATCATTGCTAAGATTACTGTCATCATTGTTCTTTTCAAATCAACACCATCTCGGATGTGTGAACCTTTGGTTGTGACTAATTTCGGTGTAAAAGCGAAAGTAGCCATAGTCTCAAATAATGGATTCCATTTTTCATATTTCCCACCTTTTACGAAGTTGGGTTCCATTTTGTGTAATATGTTTTCTAAAAATTTCACAGTTTTTTTATTTTTTTATAGTTACATACATTCTTTAGCAATCACATCTAATCCTTGACGGATTTTATCTTGAATATTTATCTTTGTTGTACAAACGTATTCACACAATGCAAAATCTTCAGGAGCAACTTCATAAATACCAAGGTTTTCCATTCCATCGATATCATTTGTAATTGCAGCTTTTACAAGTTGCATCGGTAAAATATCGAAAGGAAATACACGATCTAATTCTCCAGTGACAACGAATGCTCTTTCTTCACCATTAGTATTTGTATCTAAAACAAACTTTTTAGATTTCGGCATTAGGAAAGTTGGAAATAGTCTAGAATTTGAGAATTTATCAAAACCTAAACCTAACCATCCTTGCGTTAAGAAAAATTTATAGTGGTCTCCTTCAGGAATGATAGTCACTTGATTGTGATAATATCCCAAATAATTGTTCAATTCTTTTCTTTCTCCAGTTAAAACATTTCCAGAGATATACCTAACGTGGTTGCCTTTTACTTTTCCGCTAACAATTGATTCCATTGACGTTCCTGGAACGACTTTGTAGTACTGAGGATTTGAAACCTCTGAACCAGTTAATGCAATAGTTCTTGTCAAATCAAATATTCCAGTATTGAAAAAATGACCAATTATTGCAACGTCAATTGCGTTTAATGTCCAAGCAAATTCTCCTTTGTTTATTGGGTCAATGTGATGGATTTGAGTTCCAACATTTCCTGCTGGATGTTTTCCTGAAAACTTATTGATTTCAACACCTGAAATACTCGAAAAAGCACTACTTTGATTTGGGTTGATATTGAAATGAACTTTACCAGTTGTTAGTTTTGATAATACAATCAAACCAGCTTGTAAATCTTTTTCCCTTCCTTCAAGAACAAAATTAAAATCTGGAGCTAATGGAGAAGAGTCAAATGCTGTTACAAAAATAGCTTTTGGAGTTTGATTTGGATCAGCTACTACATCTAAAGGACGTTGTTTAACAAGCGGCCATAATCCATTCTCTAACATTTTAGATTTAACTTCTTCTAACGTAGCATTCGCAACATTAATAGGATCAGATTGGCGATAATTTTGCTCTGCATCTGTTTCGATTAGCACTTCAAGAATTCTTCTTTTTTCACCTCGAACAATTGCTTTCACAACTCCACTTGCAGGCGTACAATACATTACGGATTCATGTGCTTTATCAAAGAAGATAGCGTCACCAGCTTTAACTGTGTCACCTTCTTTCACAACCAATTTGGGGTTTAAGCCATGAAAATCCAAAGGGGATATGCTAACTAATTCAGACAAGGGTAAAGTAGATATTTCCTTTATTGCTTCTCCTTTTAGTCTGATATCCAAACCTTTACGGATACTTACTGTTTTGGACATTTATTATTTATTTTAATTGACAGACAAAATTAAAAAAATGATTTACCAATGTTAATTATTGTGAATTTAAATTGACTTATTTAAATAATTTAGAATGATTCTAAATTAATTTTAAAACCATTTGTTTTCTTTGTATTTGTAAACTTTCAAAAATGTCAAAAAAGACAATTAATTTTATTCAAATTCAAGTTAACTCGTCTTTTAGAGATGATGTGTCGAATATTGACAGTGGTTCTTATTTGTACAATTACAGAATTAGAATTCAAAATTTTGGTGAACATCCAGTGCAACTTTTGAGACGTTATTGGAAAATAGAACATTTAAATCACGGGTCTTCAATAGTTAGTGGTGATGGTGTTGTTGGTGAACAGCCAATTTTAAAACAATTTGAATTTCACGAATATGTTTCAGGCTGTCAGATGATTGTTCCAATTGGAAGAATGAGTGGTTTTTATACATTTCAAGATTTAGTGACAGGCGAACAATTTCCAGTTGAAATTCCAAGTTTTCAATTGGTATATCCTGCTTTATTGAATTAAATCACTACGTGAATCACTTTTTTCGTTTCGAAAAAATCTTCCGAGTAAATATCACTAAGAAGAAACTCTTTGTATTTTTGTTTTACACTACTCATTTCATCACTCAAATCACCACCTTTTAGGTATAGAATACCGTTTTTTCGTTCGTGATTCGATTTACTTTTGATTTTACCCTTCACCCAAACTATGAAATCAGGCATTCTTGTAACAGCTCTACTTATTACAAAATCAAATTTCCCTTCCACTTGCTCGGCTCGGCAATGAATTCCTTTTACATTGGTTAAACCAATAGCCTTTGCAACTTCATTTACAACTTTGATTTTTTTTCCAATTGAATCAACCAATATAAAGTTGCTTTCAGGAAACAAAATTGCTAAAGGAATGCCAGGGAAACCACCACCTGTTCCAACATCAAGAATTTCACTGCCATGTTCGAAAGTTTGAATTTTAGCAATTCCCAAAGAATGAAGTACGTGACGTTCGTAAAAGTTCTCTGTGTCTTTTCTTGAAATTACATTGATTTGTTCATTCCAAAATTTATAAAGCTTTTCAAGGGCCTCGAATTGCTTGATTTGAGTTGGAGTTAAATCTGGGAAATAATGCAGGATTGTTTTCACTTAAATTGAATCTTTTGTTTTTTCCATCATGGCCGCCAAGAAATCTCTAGCTCTAAAAAGTTGAGCTTTTACAGTTCCTAGTGGTAAATTCAATTCCTCAGCTATTTCTTCATAACTCATTTCTTCGAAGTAACGTTTTTCAACTAATTCGCGGTATTTTGGTTTTAATTTACTCACCAAAAGACGCATGTGAGTTACTCGTTGACCTTGCATAATTGTTTCTTCTGGATTTAAAGTCAAAGCTTTTGCGTCAACGTGCATTCGTTCACCATCATCAGTAACATAGCCCGCATCGATTGAAGTAACTTGAATGCGTTTTTTACGAATAAAATCAATTGAATTGTTGGAAGCAATTTTGAATAACCAAGTGCTAAATGCAAAACTTGGAGAATATTGCTCGAGGCGGCTAAATGCTTTCCCAAAGGCTTCAATGGTTAGATCATCGGCATCGTCTGGATTTTTAACCATTTTCAACATCATAAAATAAATAGAATCACGATAGCGATCCATTAGCTCAGCATAAGCGCTTTGTTTACCTTGCTTTGCCAATTCAACAAGAACTAAATCTGCCTTGGCTTTGTCTGATAAATGCTCGTTTTCTACCATTTATAATATTTTTTGCGTTCTGAAATGTAATATAAAATTGGAATTAAAAGTGCATAAAATAAATCCCAAAAGGGAAAAAATCGTGCAAATTTATGTTCCTTGAGTTGATTCAAACATCGACCTTGAATCCACCATTTAAAAAGAATGATTACTAAAAAAATACAGCCACTTATGAAAATCATTTCTTGAAAGAAAAATAAAGGGACCACCGAAATCCACATTAAAATTAGAGTTAACGGATAAATTCCAAGAAGAAATTTTTTAAATTTTTTGTATCGACTCGAAGTAGAGTAATGTCTTGATTTTTGATAAACCCAACGCGACCAACTAGGTGCAGCAGGGGAATAACAATGTGAAGCAGCATCAATTTGAATAGTATAATTATTTTTCTTCGCTGCCTCTTGTATGAATAAATCATCGTCACCTGAAGGAATAGAGTAGTGGGATTTAAAACCATTTACAGAATTAAAAACACTTTTTGTGTAGGCAATATTTCTTCCTACTCCCATATACGGCAATTTCGCTAAAGCCATTGAAAGGTAGCTGACACCAATCCAAGCTGTATCGAAACGAATGATTTTATTAATAATTCCTTTGCATTTAGTAAAAGGACCATAACCAATAACTATTTGTTTTTGATTATTAAATTTTGATGCCATTAATCGCAACCAATTTGAACTTGTAGGTTTACAATCAGCATCTGTCAATACAAAATGTTCATATTTCGCAGCTTTAATTGCTAAGGTTATTGGTAATTTTTTTCCAGGACGCAAGTGTTTGTTTCTACCTAATTCCACTACGCGAAGATTCGGAAATTGTTGACAAAATGCAGTAAGTAACCATCCGCTATCGTCGATTGATTGATTGTTTACAACTATAACCTCAAACTCAGGATAATCTTGATTGAGTATTGATGGTAAGTTTTCATATAGATTATCTGATTCATTTCTAGCAGCAATAATTACACTAACCGGAGGTAGCTTTGTATCTTCAGTAAGTGGAATTTCTTTATAAAATGCTAGTTTTCGATGTATAAAAAAAACATAAAGAAACTGAAGTAATACAAGGCTACAAAAAACGATGAAAATCGTGTTTGGAATGACTTGCTTAAATTCTGGAATCCAAATCATATTTGCTTCTTCAGTTCAAAGTTGATTTACGAAGTTAAATAGATGTATCTTTGCTAAATGTAATTTTCGACATATTTATGCACTTTGAGTTGTTGAGTATTGATAAGGATACAAATGCAAGAGCAGGTATTCTTCACACAGATCACGGAAGTATTGAAACTCCGATATTTATGCCCGTTGGTACTGGAGGCACTGTAAAAGGTGTTCACCAACAAGAATTGCGTGAGGATATTCAGGCCCAAATAATTCTTGGAAATACATATCATTTGTTTTTGCGTCCGGGTACAGATGTGTTAGAAGCTGCAGGCGGTTTACATCAATTTATTGGTTGGGAGCGACCAATTTTGACAGATAGTGGTGGTTATCAAGTGTACTCGATGTCTGGGTCACGAAAAATAAATGAGGAAGGAGTAAAATTTCAATCACATTTAGATGGCAGTTATCATTTTTTCACTCCAGAACGTGCGATTGAAATTCAACGTTCGATTGGTGGAGATATAATAATGGCTTTTGATGAATGTACACCTTATCCGTGTGAATATGGGTATGCAAAACGTTCTATGCAAATGACACATCGTTGGTTGAAACGCTGTTTTGAATCATTTTATTCCACTGAACCTAAGTATGGATATGAGCAATCTTTATTTCCAATTGTTCAGGGAAGTACGTATAAAGATTTACGAACTGAATCAGCTCAAACAATAGCATCTTATGAAGCAAATGGATATGCAATTGGTGGTTTATCAGTTGGCGAACCGGAGTTAGAAATGTACGAAATGACAGAGCACGTTTGTCAATATTTACCAAAAGACAAACCACGTTATTTAATGGGGGTTGGAACTCCGTGGAATATTTTGGAGAGTATTGGACTTGGAATTGATATGATGGATTGCGTAATGCCGACAAGAAATGCACGTCATGGGTTACTTTTCACTTGGAATGGAACGATTAACATTAAAAATGAGAAATGGGCAAAGGATTTTTCTGCTATTGATGCTGGAAGTGAGGCTTATGTCGATCAAGTTTATACTAAGGCATATTTAAGACATTTAATTAAATCAGGAGAATACTTGGGTATTCAAATAGCAACAATACACAATTTAGCGTTCTATTTGCAGTTAGTTAAAGAAGCACGAAAACAAATTCAAGCGGGTACTTTCAAAGTTTGGAAAGACCAATTGATTCCAACTTTGAAACAGCGATTATAAACTATGCTTTCTATCCTTGATAAATACATTATAAAGAAGTTTTTATCTACTTTTTTCTTCATGTTGGGGATAATCATGTTGTTTGCAATGGTTTTTGATATTTCTGATAAACTAAGTGAATTCATCTCTAATCAAGCACCAATATCTGCTATACTTTTTGATTACTATTTGACATTTTTGCTGTTTTATGGTAATATGTTTTCGTCGATGATCATATTCATTTCAGTAATTTGGTTTACAGCAAAGTTGGCACAAGACACGGAGATAGTTCCAATGTGGTTTAGTGGAAAACCTATTACTCGATTCATTCGTCCTTACATGCTTGGCGCCACCGTTTTAACAGTCATTTCTCTTGTTTTGAATCATTTTGTTGTACCTCGTGCTAATAAATTGAGATTGGGTTTTGAGGAAAAATATTATCGAGATGTAAATCAAGTAGAAGATTATCATGCAGATTATCCGGGAAACCAGACTGTTTTTTTCTCAAATTATGCAACTACTCAAGAAGGAATTAACGATTTTACAGTTCAAAGATGGAACGATAGTAATAAAATTGTTTATTTTTTAAAAGCTAAATTAGCAATTAATAAGCCAGGTACTTTCAATTGGAGATTAGTCGATTACTATGAAAAAAGTATATTGTTTCCGAAAGGCAAAATTAAACATGGTCAAAAAAAAGATACTGTTTTTAATTTCAAATTAGATGAAATGGCTCAACGTGAAAATCTTGCTGAAACGAAAACATATTCAGAGTTGAATAGTATGATTGAAAGAGAAAAAATTAAAGGGTCGTCGCTAGTTCCATTTTATGAAATTGAATTACATCAGCGCACTTCCTATCCTTTTGCAACATACATTCTGACATTAATAGGAGTATCAGTTTCATCTAAAAAGAAAAGAGGTGGGATTGGAATCAATATAGCAATCGGTTTAGCATTTGTTTTCGTCTATATTTTTGCCATGAAAATGATGACTGTTGCTTCTTTAAATGTTGGATTACCCGTTTTGATTGCTGTTTGGATACCAAATTTGTTGTTTAGTTTTGTTGCTTTTTTCTTATATCGTTTTGCTCAAAAATGAGGTTTATTTTCATGTTGTTTTTTTTAGTTTATCAAAATTCAATCTCTGCACAAGTTGTAAATATTGAAAATAAACGAATATATGATGACTCTATTGGATGGAGTGGTTCGATTGGCGCTTCTTTTAGTGCTGTTAAAAATCAAGTTTTGTTAATCAATACAAGTTTTCGTCCTCTGATTCAGTTTAAAACGAAAATGCATTATTTTTTGCTATTGGGAGATTTAGGATATTCAAGAGGTAACAATCAAACATTTGCAAATTGGGGAATGATCCATTTTAGATACACCTATCGATTGAATTTCTTTCCAAATTATACGTACAAAAATCCTTGGAAGTGGGAATTTTATTCACAAATTCAATACAATCAATTGTTGCGCCAACGGATGCGTTATATTTTCGGAATGGGTCCACGTTTGAAAATTTTGGAGACAAAGAAAATGCGTTTGTTTGTTGGTACTTCTGTCTATTATGAGCACGAAGATTTATTGGATGGAATATTAAATCAAGATTTTCGATCAAGCACGTATTTCTCTTGGTTTATGAATTTTGATGTAAAATGGAGTTTTTCAGGTGTAAGTTACTATCAACCTCGTATAGATTTATGGTCTGATTCTCGTTTCTTAGGACAATATTCTTTTAGTTATCGATTGCGAAAAAATCTAAGCTTACGATGGGATGCCACTATTTATTGGGATTCTGACCCCGCGCTAACAGTAAATAAATCCGCTTACAACACTACTTTAGGTTTTCAGTTGGGGTTGAATTAAGGGGTTAACAGAAAATTTACAAAAAGTAACTGATAACGAAGTATTTATTTTTAAAAACTATTTTTTACAGAAAAACAGTAAATTTTCAAGCTATAAAAGTAATTGTTAAGAAGCTCACAATCTATTTTGAAATCGATAGCGAAAAGAATCGGCCTTGAATTTCTAGCTTTTAGCTACTGAACTGAAACTAGTAATTTTTAAAATTTCTGTAAGAACATTTTTGAAAAATTTCAGTTTCAGAAAGGAGTTAAAATTGTTCGCGACGAGTTATAAATTATTGTTTATTAAAAATTCGCGAACAAAGAGAAATTCAGAGCCTTGATTTTTGTTTCTTTTGATCAAGCAAAAGAAAGGCAAGCTAATTAACCTTCTCCAAATTCACCACCATACCATCTTCTGCACTAATCGTATTTTCGAAAATTGATTTCGCTTCTTCAATATGTGTTGTTGAATTTTCGTAGCGAGAGGAGAAATGTCCGAGTATTAGTTTTTTGACATTCGCCTCTTTTGCAACCGATGCCGCTTGTTTAGCAGTTGAGTGAAAAGTAGCTTTCGCACGATTGATGTGTTCTTCCGTAAAAGTAGCTTCGTGATAAAGCAAGTCAACATTTCGGATGCTTTTGATGATTGTTTCATTCGGTTTTGTGTCTGAGCAAAACGCATACGAATGAGCAGGTTTTGGAGGAAAAGTATAATCTTCGAAGTTGCGAGTTTCACCATTTTCAAGTACGATGTTTTGTCCTTTTTTTAGAAATGGAAAATGTTGAATCAATAAACCTGCACCTTTGATTGCTTTTGCATCTAATTGATATTCTTTTGGTTTTTCTTGAATTTTAAATCCGCAGGTTTCAATGCGATGTTTCAATGGAAAACTACTAATTTCAATCAATCGATCTTCGAAAATGAGTTGTTCATCTTTATATTGAAGCGGAACAAAATTAATTTCAAAAGTCAGTTTATTTTTTCCAACTTCTAACATTCCTTTCATCAATTGCTCCAATTCAGGATGACCATAAACGGTAATTCCTTGATTTCGGCCTAATAAATTCATTGTGCTCAACAATCCAGGTAAACCAAAAAAATGATCGCCGTGAAGATGCGAAATGAGAATGTGTGTGATTTTCTGAAGCTTGATTCCGTACTTTCGGATTTGCGATTGTGTTCCTTCTCCACAGTCAATGAGAATATGGCGATTGTTACATTCAATGTATTGAGCAGTTGTGGCTCTTAGTGCAGTTGGTAATGCAGCACCACTTCCTAAAATGGTAAGATTAAAACTCACAGTGCTAATACAGAAACGGCCTCTTCTTTTTCGTTACAGATGGTAAAAACTTTGTCTAACTGTGCAATTTCAATCATTTTTTTGACATTTGCTTGCAAACCACAAATTGCGAAAGAACCATTGGTGTCTTTACACAATCTATTTCCGACAAGAATAGCACTAAGACCTGTAGAATCGCAATATTTCGTTTTGGACAAGTCAAGAACCATCTGGTTTTTACCTGTTTTATTGATGTGTAAAAAATGAGCTTTTAATTCAGGAGCATTTCCAGCATCTAGTTTGTCAACGTGAGATTGAACGATGATAATGTTTCCGATTTGTTCGTTTGAAAAGTTCATAGCGCATCTGTTTTGTCAAATGTAATTATTTTCAGCGTTCAATCTTCGCTGCGAGCAAATAAATTACAGCCATTCTAACTGCAACGCCATTTTCAACTTGTTGTAGAATAATACTTTGCTTGGAATCTGCCACATCACTCGTGATTTCAATCCCACGATTAATTGGGCCAGGATGCATTACCACAATTTCTTTTGAAAGTGAATCTAAAATTTCTTTATTCAATCCAAAAAGCATCGAATATTCACGTAAAGAAGGAAAATACTTGATGTCTTGGCGGTCCAATTAAACAACTTGATTCGAATACTAAGCCATCTTAATATTTCATTAGAGGATTTTTTTAAAGGGATGTGAAAAGGAGGTAAGATTACTTTTTTGATGGTAATTTTGCTGTTGACAATATCTTATTTGCCTTTTCCAATTTTTTAGTAAAAATTACTTTATCACGAAGTTTATCCAACTTAGTGTCTATTGCAACTAATGGTTTATTTTGTAATGAAATGGTTTTTTGTGTTTTCATACTAATTTCTTTTGAACTAAAAATCCTTCATATTCTTTACCAATTTCAAATTCAACGAAGTCATCATCGATTTGACCATAAAGGTAAAAATCTTTTTTCATTTCTAGATAGTACCGAGTAATCCCTATTCTATACAAACGTGTTCTCGCTTTGGTGCTTCCACAAGCAAATACAAATACATTAGGGTATTTCGTGTAAAATAGAAAAACTGCATGAACAACTGTAATCAATACCTTTTCTGTATCACCGTTATCTGTAACTGCTAAATCATCAAAGTCTTTTGTTTTGTCATTAAAATCTCCAAAAGCCAAATTGAAAACATCCGGATTGTTTGTTTTCTGAAATTCAATTAATTTCCTTATTGTTCCTTTTTTTCCTTCACTTATGAATTCAAATCTTGTAAATTCACTTTCAGCTTTTAAATGATATTTTTCCGCCTTCATTTATCTCATTTTCTATTTAAGTTACTCAAATAGTTGATTTCTTGAAAGAAAAAAAAGTTTTTTTTATTGATTTTGAAGATTTATTTTCACCTGCAAATTAGATTTTTTAAAATGCATTTTAGAATGATTTTATTTCTATTCTAAAATGATTAGCTTGTGAATTTAAAGTAATAATAAGATGTTGAGTGGTTAGTTCCAAAATGGAACACGCCACTTTTTAGTTTATCAACTTAGCATAAATGATTTCGGAATTATAACAACTCATCAAATTCTTCAGCGTTCAATCTTCGCTGCGAGCAAATAAATTACAGCCATTCTTACTGCAACGCCATTTTCAACTTGTTGTAGAATAATACTTTGCTTTGAATCTGCCACATCACTAGTGATTTCAACCCCACGATTTATTGGACCTGGATGCATCACCACAATTTCTTTTGAAAGAGAATCTAATATTTCTTTATTCAAACCAAAAAGCATCGAATATTCACGTAAAGAAGGGAAATATTTAATGTCTTGACGTTCCAATTGTATGCGTAACATATTTGCCACATCACACCATTCTAGTGCTTCGATGAGGTTGTGGGAAACTTTCACACCTAATTCGTGAATGTATTTTGGAATCAAGGTTGTCGGACCACAAACCATTACTTCTGCGCCTAGTTTTTGAAGGCAGTAAATGTTAGAAAGTGCCACACGTGAATGCAAAATATCACCTACAATTACCACTTTTTTCCCTTCAACACTCCCCAGTTTTTCACGAATAGAATAAGCATCTAACAACGCTTGAGTTGGATGTTCGTGTGTTCCGTCGCCAGCATTTATTACTTTCGCTTTAATCTTTTTAGATAAAAACAAAGCAGCTCCTGGATTTGGATGACGCATCACCACCATGTCCACTTTCATGGATAAGATGTTGTTTACGGTATCAATTAATGTTTCTCCTTTTTTAACCGAACTTCCAGAGGCGCTGAAATTAACAACATCTGCCGATAATCTTTTTTCAGCAAGTTCAAAAGAAAGGCGTGTTCTTGTAGAATTTTCAAAAAAAACATTAGCAATTGTAATGTCTCGAAGGGAAGGAACTTTTTTGATTGGTCGATTGATTACTTCTTTGAAACTATCAGCAGTTTTGAAGATCAATTCAATGTCTTCACGCGTCAAGTCTTTAATTCCGGTAAGATGATCTACACTTAAATTATTCATTACTTTCTTTTGTAAACAATACTACTTTATCTTCTCCTTCGGTTTCTTTCCATTCGACTGAAACGCGCTCAGAAATCAAGGTGTCGATGGCTTTTCCTGTATAATCTGCTTGGATGGGTAAGTCTCTAGAGAATCTTCTGTCGATAATGACTAATAATTCAACTTTTGATGGACGACCAAATGTCAATAAGGCATCAAGTCCTGAACGAATCGTTCTTCCGGTGTAAAGAACGTCATCGATAAGCACAACTTTTTTGTTTTCTATGCTGAAATCAATGTTGGTTATACTTGGTATGAGTGGTCGTTCACGTCGTCTGAAATCGTCGCGATAAAAGGTAATGTCGAGATTTCCGCAAGTGATTTTTTTTCCTAAGATTTCTTCTAAAATTTCTTTCAAACGCTTGACAACATGTATTCCACGTGGTTGTAAACCAACAAGAACGGTATTCGAGAAATCATTATGGGATTCAATCAATTCATGGGAAAGTCGCTTCAATGTAAGTTCCAAATGTTTGGCATTGAGAATAACTTGTTTTTCCATCGCAACAAAGATAATTGTTTTTAGAAAATGGGAGGATGAGTTGAAAAGTTATTTGTCAAAATAATGTCCCATCGCAGAAACGACTTCAACTGTTACAATTTCATTATTAACAGAGTAAATCATTCTATCTTTTTGATTTATGCGTCTTGACCAAAAACCATGAAGTTCATGCTTGAGTGCTTCGGGTTGACCAGTTCCCGAAAAAGGATGTACTTTAAGCTCTTCAAGAAATGATTTTATTTTTCTTTCTATAGCTTTATTACCAGAACGTTTATGAAGTGAAATATCTTGTTTTGCTTTTTCAGTTAAAACAACTATAAACTTTTCCATAACTCATCGACATTATCTACTTGATATCGTTTTTTACTAGCCGCTGATTTTTTAACCATTTTCACAAATTCAGGATTGTATGGCGATTTTTCTTCGATAATTTCAACCGACTTATTATCTGTTATAAATTCCTTTAAAAATTGCATGAATACTTTACCTTTTTCGGTTCTTTCATTGATTTTTAATGTAATAGTTGCCATACTTTTTGTGTTTCTTATACAAAGCTACATTTTTTACTATAAACTTTTGTTAATGAATTCATTTTAAAATCCAATTACTTAACCAATAATCTTTTCGAAAAATTGCCAAATAGCATCTTTCGGACAAGGCGCAACGAACTGTAAAAGTTCTTTTGTTGTAGGATGATTGAAAGCTAATTTTCTCGCATGTAAGCAGATAGATCCATCTTCATTTGGTCGTTTAGCTCCATATTTAACGTCACCTTTGATGTAACAGCCAATACTTGCTAATTGTGCTCGGATTTGGTGATGTCGACCAGTTTCTAATTGAATTTCTAACAAATGATAACGGTCAGAAGATGCAATTAATTTGTAATGCAATTTTGATTCTTTCGCACCCACAACGGATGATTTGGAAACATAGCTTTTATTCTGATTTTCGTTTTTTTTTAGGTAATGAACCAATTTTCCTTCTGGATTTTCAGGCAAACTTTCAACTATCGCCCAATAAACTTTGTTGGTTTCTTTCTCGCGGAATTGTTCATTCAAACGTTCCAAACCTTTACTTGTGCGCGCAAAAACAACAGCTCCACTCGTTGGTCGATCTAAACGATGCACTACACCACAAAATACATTTCCAGGTTTGTTGTACTTTTCTTTTAAGTAATCTTTTATCTCATCAGGAAGTGTTCTATCTCCCGTTTTGTCTCCTTGTACAATGTCAGATGCACGTTTATTGATAACAATTACATGATTATCTTCATAAATAATTTGATCTGGAAACATTAACCTTTGAGTTTGTTTTGTTGCATTTTGTTATAACGTTTACTACGAAGCGCAGCTGTTATTGTGAAAATTGCAAAACCTACAATCGTCCAAATTAACCAAGTTGGGAATTTTCCTAAACCATCTCCTTGAGCATACGAGTGTAAACCAACAAGCATAAAGTTCACACCAAAAAACGTAAATAAAATCGCTGAATAACCCCAGAAAGAAACAACATTGAAAAAGAATTTGCCTTTTAATCCCGGAATAAAACGCAAGTGCAAAATCACTGCATAAACTAACACAGAAACTAAAGCCCACGTTTCTTTCGGATCCCAACCCCAATAACGTCCCCACGATTCATTTGCCCAAATTCCACCTAAGAAAGTACCAATGGTGAGCATAAACAAACCTATGGTCATTGTCATTTCTGAGACATAAGTTAACTCATTAATATTTATGGTGATAATTTCACCTTTACTTCTTGTTCGGAAGGTGTAAAGTACAAGGTTGAATAACCCTAATATACAAGCTAAACCAAGAAATCCGTAACTTCCAGTGATAATGGCAACGTGAATCATTAACCAATATGACTTTAATACAGGAACTAGAGGAGTGATTTCTGGATCCAATAAATTCATTTCAGAAACAAAAATCATCAAAGACGCTAAAATTGCTGTTCCTGCAATAACTACAGCATTTTTCCTAGAGAATAAAAACCCTGCAATCATAGTAACCCAGGAGATAAAAATAATTGCTTCGTAACCATTACTCCATGGTGCATGTCCAGAAATTGCCCAACGAAAACCAAGACCAACACCATGGTAAACAAAAGTAACAATTAATGTAAAAACAAAGAATTTTCGAATTTTTTCTATGGTTGAATTTGATTTGGAATTTGGATTAGTAAAGACACGAATAAAAAATAAAATCAACATTAACAAACCAATTAAACCATACATTTTGTATGAATTTTTGAAAATCTGCATTTTGTTGTAGCTGATTTCAATTTTCACCAATCTTTCAGAAGGTACAACTTTTTCACCGACTGATCTTTGCATTTCTTTAATCGACTTCAGAAGAGTACTCGCTTCTTTATAATTTTTATTTTTCGCAGCTTGATCAATTGCATTAAGATATTTAAAAACTTGCAGTGAAGCGCTTGTGTCTTTTTCCAGTAATTCAGAACTCATTGGAACATACCATTGATTATTTGGGTCTTGTTTTTTAGGAATCAATCGCATGTACTGCCACATAAATATTTGTTGAATTACTTCAAATTTTTCGTTCAATTTAATGAGTTTTTTATCGAATTCAGAGCGTTTTGACTCTAATTTTTGATGCGATTTTTCATATTCTGCCAACCATTTAAAATTTCCTTCTGCACCCAATAATTCACTTGCTGATGCATAATCTTTCAATTTCAAAGGCTCTCTCAATACACTCGGAACTTGAACAATTTTCTCCTCCATCCAATATTGTGGATACATGTGCATACTTAAAATTGTTTGCACTGCGTTGTAATTTTTGTATTTGTTGTCGCGGTATATTTTGCGAAGTAATTGGTCGCACAATGTATGAAAGGGAACCACACGCCCATCATAATCCAATACTAATAGTGAGGCTAATTCTTCCGAATGTTCTTCAGAAACTACTCGATAAATTCCTTTTGAAGGGTGATTTTTATGAGCAGTATTTTTTGGTTCAATAGTTTGTTCTTGCGTAGAGTGATCATGTCCACTGTGATCGTGTCCGTCGTGTTCATCATGTTGCGCATTAGCTGCAAAACTTGAACTAAGCAAAACAAAAATAATCATTAATTCTTTTCTTTTTTCCTTTAAAATCGCCAATCTTTCATTCAAAAACTGGAAACGTCCAACTGGAGCGAAAAGCGATAAAATCATTGCAATTGCCATTAGTAAATAACCTAGATAAGTAATGTTTGTCCCCCACCAATCGTGATTGACACTCAATTTAGTTCCTTCTTCATTTTCAGGTGTAGATGGATCGTCTAAGTTATAACTGGATTGAAAAAAGCGATATCCTCGATAATCCATTACATTATTCATAAATACTGTTTGATTGCGTTTGTATTTCATTTCTTCATCGAGAATTGTTAAATCACTTTCAAAAGAAGACGGTGATTCTGAACCTGGATATTTATCTAATCTAAAATCACGACAGGCAACTTTAAACGGCATTGGTTTTCTAATTGAACCATACTCAAGTTGGCAAATAATCCCATTCATATCAAAACGAACAGGAGTAGGAATTGTACCCATTCCACCTTCTAATCGAACGATTTTTGAACTTTTTCCATCGCTTACCTTTACTGTCAAATAGTCTGAACCTTCATTTTTCTTTCCAGTTGATACTAATATTTTATTTGCGTTTTTAATTTTTTGTTTGAAAACAAATTGTTGATTTCCAACCTGATAAAGTGTTTTAGTTTTGAATGTTTCCCATGTGTTTGGTCTCACTTCTTTGTACAATGAGTCAGAAACTTCTAGGCCAGACTGTCGTGCCTTTTGCATTTCTGTCATTGGTAAATAACGAACAGGCAACATTGTTCTAATTTGAACTGAATCTCCGAATGTTCGTGCTTCTATTCCAGGGGTTGCAAGTGTTTTATTGAAAGATAAAGGAATGTTCCCAACCATAAATACTTCATTTTCACACAAGAAATTCGATCGCATTCCATCAGTAACCAACTCCAAAGCGCTAGTTTTAAATCGCTTATTGATAACAAAAGTATCTTTCATTTTAGTTTGAAAATTGACATATTCGAAGCTGAAATTTTTGTTATCGATTACAACTTCATTTTTAAAGAAATTATCAGTAATCACCGAAAAGTATTTTTTTGAAACATCAATTTTAGTGGATTTCGATTTTGGATTTTCCAAATAAACTAGCAAATACGGGTCTGAAGTAAAAATAAAGTCAGAACTTGTTCCTTCGTTGATGATCATTAAGCCTTCAAAACTTATATAACGTGTTACACCTGCTCCAATAAGTATGATTATAAATGAAAGGTGGAAGGTTAACACAGCGATTTTTTCACGCGCAAACATCTTGTATTTGAATATGTTAACAACTAAAGTAAGTGTTAAATATAAAAGTAAAAGTTCAAACCACGTTGCATTGTAAATAATAATTTTAGCACTTTGAATGCCATAAATTGATTCTATAAATGTTGCGGCACCAATACCTACAAGGAATAAAATCAGGGCTAAAGACATACTTTTCATTGAGAAAAAAATGTCAACTATTTTTTGTAATAAAGTTTGTTTCATGCGGGTGCAAAATTAATCAATACCTACTATCAATAACACATTTTTAATAGTAATAGTAATTTGAGTTTCATTAGATTTATTTATGGCATCCTAAACTAAATCAATTTTTTCGTCAAAGTAAAAGATTCCTCATTTTATTCGGAATGACTAATAGTAGTAATAACCAGCGAAAATGCAACGCATTTTCGACAAGTTTTACCCACCAAAGTCATTCCGACAGGATGGAGGAATCTTTAGCTATACTTATTTTTGAATCTTTTTTATAGTCTAAAAAATCATTGTATAAAAAACGTTTTTAAGCCAATTTTGTTCTTCTTACTTTTTGAATGTGACCAATTGTTTTTTTATTTACTTGTTTTTTATCTATTCTCCAATTCCTTTTCAAACGAGAGAAATAAATTAGTTACTTTTGGCGCGGATTTTTAGCTGTCTAAATGCTTAAATTCCTAAAAGAAAAAACTGTGGAAATGAAAAAAATCCTTATTCTCGGTGCAGGTTTATCTGCTTCTTCAATGATTAGATATTTGTTGAATCTCGCTCAAGAAAATCATTGGCATTTGAAAATCGTCGACCAAGATATCATGTTAGTTAAGCGTAAAATAAACAATCATCCCAATGCTGAAGCATTAGCTTTTAATGCTTTAAATCCCCATGAAAGAAGACCTGCAATTGGCCATTCAGACTTAGTGATCTCTATGTTGCCAGCTCGTTTTCATGTCGAAGTTGCGAAAGACTGTATTGATTTACGAGTGGATTTAATCACACCTTCATATATTTCTCCAGAAATGAGAGCTTTGAATGAAGAAGCGAAAGATGCTGGAATTGTTATAATGAACGAAATCGGGGTAGATCCTGGAATCGATCATATGAGTGCGATGAAAATAATTCATTCAATTCAAAATAGAGGTGGTAAACTAACGAGTTTTAAATCTTTTTGTGGCGGCTTGATTGCACCGGAAAGTGACAACAATCCTTGGCATTATAAATTTACATGGAACCCAAGAAACGTGATTTTAGCTGGGCAAGGTGGAGCAGCTTGTTTCAAACAAAATGACGAATACAAATACATTCCTTACAATCGTTTGTTTAGCAGAACAGAGCGTTTTTCAATTGGAACGTATGGCGAATTTGATGGATATGCAAACCGTGATTCTTTATCCTACAGAAAAACGTATGGTATTGAAGATATCCCCACAATTTACAGAGGAACCTTGCGTAGACCGAATTACTGTCAAGGTTGGGATGTATTTATTGAGTTAGGGATGACTGATGATTCTTACAAAATGGCAAATTCGGAGGAATTAACTCCACGCTCATTCATCAATGCATTTTTACCATACAACCGAGATTTAACCGTTGAAGATAAGCTGAAATTGTTTCTACGTGAAGATCGGATGAATTTATATCCTTTGTTTGAATCTATCGGGATTTTTGAAAAAGATGAAAGTTTTGGTTTCGAAAATGCAAGTCCAGCGCAATTATTAGAGAAATTGTTGGCAGAAAAATGGAAATTAGAAGAAGGAGATAAAGATATGTTGGTGATGTATCATGAATTTGAATATGAACTCAACACTAAACATCACAAAGTTATTTCCTCAATGATAAACATAGGGGAGGATCAAACCTACACTTCTATGTCGAACACAGTAGGTTTACCGGTTGCGATTGCAGCTAAAATGATTTTGAAAGGTGATTTACTCGAAAAAGGAGTAACTTTACCTATTCACGCAGCGATTTATGAACCAATTTTAGAAGAGTTGGAACAATTTAATATTCGCTTTGAAGAACAAGAATTTGAACTATAAAAACAAAATAGAATGGAAAACGAAGAAAACCAAATGAACATCGAACTTTCTGAAGAAATTGCTTTAGGAGTATACTCAAATCTTGCAATAATTACGCATTCTCCTGCTGAGGTTGTGTGTGATTTTATTCAAGTTATGCCTGGAATGCCTAAAGGAAAAGTTCGTTCAAGAGTATTGATGACACCACAAAATGCAAAGCGTTTCTTGCAAGCGTTAACAGATAATATTCAAAAATACGAGCAAACTTTTGGACACATTGATGATCCACAAGCTGGAATTCCACCAATGAATTTTGGTACTCCAAGTACAATGGCTTAATTTTTCAGTTTACTGAGAATGATAACTGTTTGTATTCCTGTTTACAACTCGGATGTTTGTGCATTGGTTGAAGCACTTTATGAGCAGTCAAAAAAAATAAAAGAAACGATTGAAATAATTGTAATTGATGATGGTTCAATTCCAGCAATTAAGAAATTAAACGCTGTTTTTTCAACCAAAGTTATTCACATAGAAAATCAACAAAACAAAGGCAGAGCGTCTATTCGAAATCAATTTTTGGAATTTGCGTTTCAACCTTTTTTGTTGTTTATTGATGGTGATTCGGAAGTGATTTCTCCCACTTTTTTGTCAGATTACATTCAATATATCAATTCTAATGAAACAAAAGTGCTTTGTGGTGCAAGTGTTTACCAAAAAAACAAACCTGATAGAAAACATTTTCTACGTTGGAAATATAGCATCGTTCGAGAAAGTAAATCAATTGAAGAACGTTTAAAAAATCCAAGCTTAGGGTTTAAAACCAATAACTTCCTTATCCGAAAAACGGTATTTGAAAAAGTAAAATTCAATGAAACACTTTTGGGTTATGGCCACGAAGACACTTTGTTTGGTTTTGAATTAGCTCAAAGTAAGATTACCATTCATCACCTAGAAAATCCAGTTTTGAATAAAAATTTGGACGATAACGCTACTTTCTTAGCTAAAACCAACGAAGGCTTAAAAAGTCTGTTACAAGTTTTAGAAATCGTAAACCACAACGAGCAATTCACGCAAAATATAAAATTAGTGGTTGCTTACCAACGAATCAAAAAGAATCCAATTTTGAATTTCTCACTTTCAATTTCAGTAATTTCATTGCCACTACTCACTTATTGCTTGAAAAAAGGATTTTTTACTTTGCGGATGTTTGATTTGTATAAGTTGATTCAGTTTGGCAAGTTAAGAAAGTAGAGTTGAGGTTTTGAGTAACCTTCCTCAGTCCTCCCTCAAAGGAGGAAGTTTTAATCTCACTTCGTAAGAATTTATTGTTTTGAGTTGAAATCTATTTCTCCCCTTGAGGGGAGATTAAGAGGGGTGACCAATAATTACGAATGTAACCAATAATTAATAATATAACCAACAATTATTTCCGCACAACCAATTTCATCACTAAAGTTTGATTCGCCTCCAATTCAGTAACATTCACAAAATAAATTCCATCTTCGACATTCAGTTGAAAGCTATTTACTTCTTTTGAAATTAGCAACACCAGAATCTATGTTCGCAATTTTTTTAGTTCGCAACTACTTGTTTTATAAGCACTTTTAATTTTACTTTTTCATTTTCCCAGTTTTCCACTTCTGCCGCTTGTTTGCAGTTTTCTTGATAGGCTGTTAGTTTTTCTTTATTTTCTAAAAGTCCGTTTATTGTTTCAGCAATTGCTTTTGGGTTTATAGTTTCAATTGAAATTCCAATTTCATATTTTTCTACAATTTTTTGTATTTCAATTAAATTGGAACAAATTACAGCGGTGTTAGCTTGAATGTAGTCAAATAGTTTATTGGGAAGTGCAAAGCGATAGTTTAAAGATTTTGGTTTATCTAACGCAAGACCGATACTTGCATATCGCGTAAATTGCATCAATTCTTTATAGGGTCGCTTCCCGAAAAATAATACTTTCGTTTCCAATTGATGTGTTTTTACTAATTTTTTTGCATGTGGAATAACATCACCATCGCCCACAATTAATAAAATAGCGTTATCAATAAATTGCATCGCCAAAATAGCCTCTTCAATTCCTCGATCAACATTTAGTCCCGAACCTTGAACAATAATTAATTCTTTATCTTCAGGAATTCCTAATTCTATTTTCGATTTTAGTTCGTTCCAGTCAAATTTTTCAGAAACATTTCTAATCACTATAATTGATTTTTGATATTTCGATTTAAAAATTTCAGCGATAGAATCATTAACAGTAATGATATGCTCCAACTTTGGGAAAATCATTTTTTCAATGCGCTCCCATATTTTTTTGACAAATCGTCCTTCTAATTCGGGTGCTTCAGTGAATAATTCGTGAGAATCATAAACGATTTTTGACTTTCTTTTGAGTTTGTGAGCTAAAAAAGCAGCAGGTAAAGTATCTAAATCATTCGAAAAAATGAGATCAACCTTAGAAAAAAGTAAAAAAAAGAAAAGTCTAAAATTTAATTCCGCATAAAATAAAGGACCTTTATCAAACAGTAGATTTAAGCGAACACATCTATGATTTTTTGATTTTAGTGGAATGCTATTCTTGCGTTTTCGACCAACGAGCACAACAAAATACCCACTTTCTTTCAATACGTTACACGTTCGATTGACACGATTGTCTGTCGCCAAATCGTTAGAAACGGTCACTATAGCTGTTTTAATTTTCAATATTCACAAAATTAGATAATTTCTTGAGTGGCATACGATAAAGGGTGTTGTTTAAAAAAAAATAAAATAAATTCAAAAAAGTTCTTTGAGATAAAAAAAAGATTCATACATTTGCATTCCCAAAAAAAATCGTTTTTGGATACGTTCTTTTAAAGTTTTATTACAACAAACGCCGATGTAGCTCAGTTGGCCAGAGCAGCTGATTTGTAATCAGCTGGTCGGGGGTTCGAATCCCTCCATCGGCTCGGAATTGTTGGGGGTGTCGCATAGTGGCTATTGCAGCAGACTGTAAATCTGTCACCGTAAGGTATCGTTGGTTCGAGTCCATCCACCCCCACAGGAAGTATATAAGCGGGAGTAGCTCAGTTGGTAGAGCTTCAGCCTTCCAAGCTGAATGTCGCGAGTTCGAGTCTCGTCTCCCGCTCACTTTCAAAAGATTGAGCGCCGGTGTAGCTCAGGGGTAGAGCGCTTCCTTGGTAAGGAAGAGGCCACGAGTTCAAATCTCGTCATTGGCTCAATATAGTTTAGGAGTATGTCCGTTTTCGGATTTATTATAAAATAAGAATAAGTATATTATTAACTAAGTAACAAATAACAAAAATGGCTAAGGAAAATTTTGACCGTTCCAAACCGCATGTTAACATTGGTACTATCGGGCACGTTGACCACGGTAAAACTACGTTAACAGCAGCAATCTCAAGCGTTTTAGCTTCTAAAGGATTAGCAAAAGTACGTGACTTCTCTTCAATTGATAATGCTCCTGAAGAAAAAGAACGTGGTATTACTATTAACACTTCTCACATTGAGTATGAAACAGCTAACCGTCATTACGCTCACGTTGACTGTCCAGGTCACGCGGATTACGTAAAGAATATGGTTACTGGTGCTGCTCAAATGGATGGTGCTATTTTAGTTGTTGCTGCAACTGATGGACCTATGCCACAAACACGTGAGCACATCCTTTTAGGAAAACAAGTTGGTGTTCCAAGATTGGTTGTTTTCATGAATAAAGTGGACATGGTTGATGATGAAGAGTTATTAGAGTTAGTTGAAATGGAAGTTCGTGAATTACTTTCATTCTACAGCTATGATGGTGACAATGCTCCAGTTATTCAAGGTTCTGCTTTAGGAGCGTTGAATGGTGAGGAAAAATGGGTAAAAACAGTTGAAGAATTAATGGATGCTGTTGATACATACATTGAACTTCCTCCGCGTGATGTTGATAAACCTTTTTTAATGCCAGTTGAGGATGTTTTCACGATTACAGGTCGTGGGACAGTAGCAACAGGACGTATTGAAACAGGTGTAATCAACTCGGGAGAAGGAGTTGAAATACTAGGAATGGGAGAATTAAAATTGACTTCAACTGTAACAGGTGTTGAGATGTTCCGTAAAATCCTAGATCGTGGTGAAGCAGGTGACAATGTAGGTTTATTATTGAGAGGTATTGAAAAAACTCAAATCAAAAGAGGAATGGTTATTTGTAAACCAGGATCTGTTAAACCTCATCAAGAATTTAAAGCAGAGATCTACGTATTGAAAAAAGAAGAAGGTGGACGTCATACTCCTTTTCACAATAAATATCGTCCTCAATTCTATTTCCGTACAACTGATGTAACAGGTGAAATCCTTTTGACAGATGGACGTGAAATGGTTATGCCAGGTGATAACGTAACAATTAATGTTAAATTGATTGTTCCAGTAGCTATGGACAAAGGCTTACGTTTCGCTATCCGTGAAGGAGGTAGAACAGTAGGTGCTGGTCAGGTTACTGAAATTGTTGGATAATTAAGTTTAATATAATAATTTAAAAGGGGAGTTTTTAGTAAAACTCCCCTTTTTAGACGGGTGTAGCTCAGTTGGTAGAGTGGTGGTTTCCAAAACCATTGGTCGTGGGTTCGAGCCCTACCGCCCGTGCACAATATAATACAAATTACGTGTCAAAAATTAGAACATATTTTCAAGATACATATCATGAAATGGTCAACAATGTTACTTGGCCTACATGGAAGGAACTACAAAACAATACAATTCTTGTAGTTGTATCATCGGTGTTAATTTCCCTGGTCATATTTTTAATGGATTATATCTTCGGTATTTCTGGTGAAACTGATTCACTATGGAAAGGACTTATTGGATTTATTTACGGAACTTTCTAAGAATTTATTATGGGAGAAATAGTAAAAAAATGGTATGTCGTTCGCGCAGTGAGCGGTAAAGAAAAGAAAGTTAAAGAATACTTGGAGTTGGAAATCACCAGAATGAAATTGAACGATTATGTTAATCAAGTATTGATTCCAACCGAGAAAGTTTTTAAAATTCAAAATGGAAAAAAAGTAAACAAAGAAAAGGCTTTTCTTCCAGGATATGTTTTAATAGAAGCTGCACTAGTAGGTGAAGTTTCTCACGTTATTAAAGGTATTCCTAATGTTATTGGCTTCTTAGGAACGGTTAAAGGTGGAGAACCTGTTCCAATGCGATTATCTGAAGTTAACAGAATACTTGGAAAAGTAGATGAACTAGCAGAAAACGAAGAAGAATTGAAAATACCTTTTGTAATTGGAGAATCCGTTAAAGTAATTGATGGTCCATTCAATAATTTCTCAGGTGTGATTGATGAAATTAATGAAGATAAGAAAAAACTGAAAGTAATGGTTAAAATTTTTGGTAGAAAAAATCTACTAGAATTAAGTTACATGCAGGTAGAAAAAGAAGTTTAAAATTGTATTAACCCGTAGGAGTGAGAAAGATGATTAAAGCTTCCCATTAATTACTCACGTTTGACTACATAAATTTATATATATGGCTAAAGAAGTAGCAGCATTGATCAAATTACAGGTCAAAGGTGGTGCAGCTAACCCATCTCCTCCAATTGGACCTGCTTTGGGTGCGAAAGGTGTGAATATCATGGAGTTTTGTAAGCAGTTTAATGCTAGAACACAAGACAAAATGGGGAAAGTTGTTCCAGTAGTTATTACTGTTTATGGTGATAAATCTTTCGATTTTGTTTTAAAAACCCCTCCAGCAGCAGTTCAAATTATTGAGCATACAAAAATCAAGAAAGGTTCTTCTGAACCAAACAGAGTTAAGGTTGGTTCTATATCTTGGGATCAAGTACGTCTGATTGCAGAAGATAAACTTCCTGATTTGAATTGTTTTACTGTAGATGCAGCGATGAGAATGGTTGCAGGTACTGCAAGAAGTATGGGAGTTACAGTTAAAGGTGGTGAAGCACCTAAATCCAAATAATTTAGTGGTATGAAAAGAGTTTCAAAGAAAAGAAAAGAGATTTTGGCAAAATTTGATTTGTCAAAAGCTTACACTCTAACAGAAGCATGTGATTTGGTTAAAGGTATTTCAACCACTAAATTCGATGCTTCCGTTGATATTTGCGTACGTTTGGGTGTAGATCCAAGAAAGGCAAATCAAATGGTTAGAGGTACAGTTGCCCTACCTCATGGTACAGGTAAAGATGTCAAGGTTCTTGTTTTGTGTACGCCTGATAAAGAGGCCGAAGCTGTTGAAGCTGGTGCTGATTTCGTTGGTTTAGATGACTACATCGCTAAAATTAAGGCAGGTTGGACATCGGTAGACGTAATAATTACAATGCCTTCAGTTATGGGTAAAGTCGGTGCTTTAGGACGTATTTTAGGCCCTCGTGGTTTAATGCCAAATCCTAAAACAGGAACTGTAACAATGGACATAGGTAAAGCAGTACAAGAGGTTAAAGCTGGTAAAATCGATTTTAAAGTTGATAAGTACGGTATTATCCATTCTTCAATTGGAAAAACTAGTTTTGAAGGTGAAAAAATACGTGAAAATGCTCACGAATTAATTCAAACTTTGATAAAGTTAAAGCCATCAGCTGCAAAAGGTACGTACATCAAAAGTGTTTATTTAAGCGCAACAATGAGTCCTGGTATTCAAATTGACGCTAAGTCTGTTAATGCTTAATATTTTAGAAAATGACAAGAGAAGAAAAAGCAAAGTACATAGACGAATTGGCAGCTGATTTAACAGCAAACAATGTTGTTTATTTAACAGATACTGCAGAATTAACAGTAGAAACAGTTAACTCATTGCGAAGAAAATGTTTTCAATCAAACATCCAAATGCGTGTAGTTAAAAATGCTTTGTTAGAGCAAGCAATGAACCGTGTTGAAGGTAAAGATTTCGGAGGATTGAAAGATACTTTGAAAGGGTCAACTTCAGTAATGTTTAGTGAAATTGCAAATGCCCCTGCAAAATTGATTACAGATTTTCGTAAGAAAAATCCAAAACCAATTTTGAAAGGTGCTTATATAGACGAAGCTGTATTCATTGGAGATAATCAATTAATTGTTCTTGAAAATCTAAAAAGTAAAGAAGAATTAGTCGGAGAAATCATTGGATTGTTACAAAGCCCTGTTAAAAATGTATTGTCTGGCCTTACAGGTGCTGGTAGTAAAATTGCAGGCATCCTTAAAACGCTCGAAGAAAGAGCATAAATTATTATTAAACCCTTTTAAAAATAAAATAAAATGGCTGATTTAAAGCAAATTGCAGAAACATTAGTAAACCTAACGGTTAAAGAAGTAAATGAGTTGGCAACAATTCTTAAAGACGAGTATGGAATCGAACCAGCTGCAGCTGCTGCTGTTATGGTCGCAGGTGGTGGTGGTGCTGCTGCTGAAGAAGTAGTAGAACAAACAGAATTCAATGTGATTCTTAAAGCTGGTGGTCCAAACAAACTTGCTGTTGTTAAACTTGTTAAAGAATTAACAGGAAATGGATTGAAAGAATCTAAAGACTTAGTTGATGCGGCACCTTCAGTTTTAAAAGAAGGAGTTTCTAAAGACGAAGCTGAAGGACTTAAAAAGTCTCTTGAAGAAGCTGGAGCTGAAGTAGAAGTTAAGTAATTTCCCTCTTCATAAACAGAACAGGCATCGCAATTATTGCGGATGCCTTGTTCTGTTTCTAAGCATTTATCTTGTTACAAAGAATACAATAACCTAAAAAAAAATAAAGCCTTGGCAACATCAAATAATTCAACCCGAATTAATTTTGCTTCAAGCAAAAACCAATTTGAATACCCAGACTTTCTGGAAATTCAATTAAAATCTTTTAGAGAGTTTTTTCAACTTGAAACAACTCCTGAAAATAGAGATAGTGAAGGATTATTCAAAGTTTTCGCTGAAAACTTTCCTATCACGGATACTCGAAATCAATTCGTATTAGAATTCTTGGATTATTTTATTGACCCACCAAGATATTCAATAGAGGAATGTATTGAAAGAGGTCTAACCTATAGTGTTCCTCTAAAAGCAAAATTAAAACTTTACTGTACTGATCCAGAACATGAGGATTTTGAGACAATCGTTCAGGATGTATACTTAGGAACGATACCTTACATGACACCTAAAGGTTCATTTGTTGTTAATGGTGCAGAGCGTGTAATTGTATCTCAATTACACAGATCACCAGGTGTTTTCTTTGGTCAAAGCCGTCATGCTAATGGTACAAAGCTATATTCAGCAAGAATAATTCCTTTCAAAGGGTCTTGGATTGAATTTGCTACTGACATTAATAATATAATGTATGCTTACATTGATAGAAAGAAGAAATTACCAGTGACCACTTTATTCCGTGCAATCGGTTATGAAACAGATAAAGACATACTAGAAATTTTTGGTCTTGCAGATGAGGTCAAAGTTAGTAAAGCTAATCTTAAAAAATTAGTTGGTCGACGACTTGCAGCGAGAGTTCTTAAAACATGGATTGAAGATTTCGTAGATGAAGATACAGGAGAAGTTGTTTCAATTGAACGAAATGAAGTAATCCTAGATAGAGAACTTGTTATTTCAGAAGATCATTTAGATAAAATATTAGACTCAGGAACAAAATCGTTGATATTACACAAAGAAGATGCTAATTCAACAGATTACACAATAATATATAACACTCTTCAAAAAGATATTTCAAACTCCGAAAAAGAAGCTGTTGAACATATTTATCGTCAATTAAGAAATGCAGATCCACCCGATTATGAAACTGCTAAAAGTGTTTTTGATAAATTGTTCTTCTCCGATGCTAGATACGATTTAGGTGAAGTTGGGCGTTTTCGTTTAAACAAAAAGTTAAATTTAGATAGCTCTGAAGAATCTAGAGTTTTGACTAAAAATGATATTTTACAAATCATTAAATATTTGATAGAATTAATAAATTCTAAAGCAGATATTGATGATATTGATCATTTATCAAATCGACGAGTAAGGACTGTTGGAGAACAATTATATTCTCAATTTGGAGTTGGATTAGCTAGAATGGCTAGAACAATTCGTGAGCGTATGAATGTTCGTGACAACGAAGTATTTACTCCAATTGACTTGATTAATGCCAAAACTTTATCATCGGTTATCAATTCATTTTTTGGAACAAATCAGCTTTCTCAGTTTATGGATCAAACTAATCCACTCTCTGAGGTTACGCACAAAAGAAGATTATCTGCGTTAGGTCCAGGTGGATTATCGAGAGAAAGAGCTGGTTTTGAGGTACGTGATGTACATTATACTCACTATGGCCGACTTTGTACTATAGAAACACCAGAAGGACCAAACATTGGTTTGATTTCCTCTTTGTGTGTATTTGCTAAAGTAAATAAATTGGGTTTTATTGAAACTCCATATCGTAAAGTTGAAAATGGTAAAGTCGCTTTACACGAGGAACCTATCTATTTGGCAGCTGAAGAGGAAGATTCTAAAACTATTGCCCAAGCGAATGCTATTATTGATGACAATGGTAACTTTTTATCTGACTTAGTAAAAGCACGTTTTGAAGGTGACTTCCCTGTTTTACCTCCTAAAGACTTACATTTGATGGATGTCGGAGCTAATCAGATTGCATCAATAGCTGCATCCTCAATTCCATTCTTAGAACATGATGATGCCAATCGTGCACTAATGGGATCTAACATGCAGCGTCAAGCTGTACCATTACTTCGTCCAAATTCACCAATTGTTGGTACAGGAATTGAAAGATTAGTTGCAAGAGACTCACGCGTATTAATTAACGCAGAAGGGAATGGTGTTGTTGAATATGTTGATGCTAATGAAATTATCATTCGCTATGACTGGACAGATGAGGACAAATTAGTGAGTTTTGAAAGTGAAGTTAGTAGATACCCATTAACTAAATTCCAAAAAACAAACCAAAGTACTTGTATCAATCTCAAACCAATTGTTAAAAAAGGTGATAGAGTTGAAATAGGTCAGGTTTTGTGTGAAGGATATGCAACTCAGGCGGGTGAATTAGCACTTGGTCAAAATTTGAAAGTAGCATTCATGCCATGGAAAGGATATAACTTTGAGGATGCAATTGTAATCTCGGAAAAAGTAGTAAGAAATGACATATTTACTTCAATACACATAGATGAGTATTCTTTAGAAGTTCGCGACACTAAACGTGGAATGGAAGAGTTAACATCTGATATTCCAAATGTGAGTGAAGAGGCTACCAAAGATTTGGATGAAAATGGTCTAATTCGTATCGGAGCTGAAATCAAAGAAGGGGATATTTTAATAGGAAAAATTACACCAAAAGGTGAAACAGACCCTTCACCAGAAGAAAAATTATTACGTGCTATTTTCGGAGATAAAGCTGGAGATGTGAAAGATGCTTCATTAAAAGCTGGACCTTCATTAAGAGGTGTAGTTATACAGAAAAAACTATTTTCAAGGGCGATTAAAGACAGAAAATCTAAAAATCAAGACAAGCCGGTTTTAGAAACTATCGATGCAGAATATCAAAAAGATTTTGCTGATTTGAAAGAAAAATTGGTTGATAAATTATTATTGATTTTAGGTGAAAATAAATCATCGGGTGTTTTCAATAACTTCAAAGAAGAATTGATTAAAAAAGGTACGAAATTTACTAACAAAGCATTATTTGCCCTAGATTACTCCATTGTAAATCCATTGAATTGGACAGCTGATAATTCAATTAATCAATTAATAAGTCGTTTAATTCATAATTTCAATATTAAATCAAATGACATATTAGGAAACTACAAACGTCGTAAATTTCATATCTCTGTTGGGGATGAACTTCCAGCAGGTATCGTGAAATTGGCGAAAGTTTATGTTGCTAAAAAACGTAAATTGAAAGTAGGGGATAAGATGGCAGGACGTCACGGAAATAAAGGTATTGTTGCCAATATCGTACGTGCTGAAGATATGCCATTCCTTGCTGATGGTACTCCTGTTGATATCGTTCTAAATCCACTCGGAGTTCCGTCTCGTATGAACTTAGGACAGATTTATGAAACTGTTCTTGGTTGGGCAGGAGATAATTTAGGTGTTAAATTTGCAACTCCTATTTTTGATGGCGCTAAACCAAGTGAAATCAATGACTGGACAGATAAAGCTGGCGTACCAAGATCAGGTAAAACTTATCTACACGACGGTGGAACTGGAGAACGTTTTGATCAACCAGCAACTGTAGGAGTTATCTATATGTTGAAACTATCTCATATGGTTGATGATAAAATGCATGCACGTTCAATCGGACCATACTCTTTAATTACGCAGCAGCCATTAGGTGGTAAAGCACAGTTTGGAGGTCAAAGATTTGGTGAGATGGAGGTTTGGGCATTAGAAGCATTTGGAGCATCTAATATTCTACAAGAAATCTTAACAGTAAAATCAGATGATGTAACTGGTAGAGCAAAAGCTTATGAAGCAATCGTTAAAGGAGACAATATTCCTGAACCTGGTATACCTGAATCTTTCAATGTATTATTACATGAGTTAAGAGGACTTTGCTTGAATGTAAGCATGGATTAATTGAATTAGTAAACGAAATCGTTATAAAAATGGCTTTCAAAAAAGAAACACCAAAAAAACAAAGTAGCTTCAATAAAATCACCATATCATTGGCATCTCCAGAAGTAATTTTGGAGAACTCAAGTGGAGAAGTTTTGAAACCGGAAACAATAAATTACAGAACTTACAAACCTGAACGAGATGGTTTGTTTTGTGAACGAATATTTGGACCAGTTAAAGATTACGAATGTCACTGTGGTAAATATAAGAGAATTCGATATAAAGGAATCGTTTGCGACCGATGTGGTGTAGAAGTAACTGAAAAGAAAGTTCGTAGAGAACGAATGGGACATATCTCTCTTGTAGTTCCTGTGGCTCACATCTGGTACTTCCGTTCATTACCAAACAAAATCGGTTACTTACTAGGTTTACCTACAAAAAAATTAGATCAAATTATCTATTATGAACGTTATGTCGTAATACAAGTTGGATCAACTGCTGATGTAGAAGGCTTAGATTTGAAAAAAATGGACTTTTTGTCTGAGGAGGAGTATTTAGATATTATTGATAATCCTGCTATGAAGGATAATCATCATTTAGATGATTCAGATCCTAATAAATTTATTGCTAAAATGGGTGCTGAAGCACTTTATGATTTACTTAAAGGACTGAATTTAGAAGATTTATCCTACTCTCTAAGGGATCAAGCTAAACATGAAACTTCAGTACAAAGAAAACACGAAGCATTAAAGAGATTACAAGTTGTCGAGGCAATGAAAGATTCTCAAACACGCATTGATAATCGTCCTGAATGGATGATAGTTAAAGTTGTTCCTGTTATTCCACCTGAATTACGTCCATTAGTTCCTCTTGATGGTGGCCGTTTTGCAACTTCGGATTTGAATGATTTATACAGACGTGTAATTATTCGTAATAATCGTTTGAAAAGATTAATTGAAATAAAAGCTCCTGAAGTAATCTTGCGCAATGAAAAACGTATGTTGCAAGAATCGGTAGATTCATTATTCGATAATTCTAGAAAATCAAGTGCTGTTAAAACTGAGTCAAATAGAGCACTAAAATCTCTTTCTGATTCATTAAAAGGTAAGCAAGGCCGATTCCGTCAAAACTTACTGGGTAAACGTGTAGATTATTCAGCTCGATCGGTTATTGTTGTTGGGCCTGATTTGAAGTTACATGAGTGTGGTTTACCAAAGGATATGGCAGCTGAACTTTACAAACCATTCATCATACGTAAAATGATTGAACGTGGTATTGTGAAAACAGTTAAATCTGCTAAGAAAATTGTTGATCGTAAAGAGCCTGTGGTTTGGGATATTTTAGAGAATGTTTTGAAAGGCCATCCGGTTTTATTAAACCGTGCACCAACATTACATAGACTCGGTATTCAAGCTTTTCAACCAAAATTAATTGAAGGTAAAGCAATCCGTTTACATCCTCTTGTTACTACAGCTTTCAACGCCGATTTCGATGGGGATCAAATGGCTGTTCATTTACCTTTGGGTAACGCAGCAATTTTAGAAGCACAGATGCTGATGTTGGCTTCTCACAATATCTTGAATCCTGCTAATGGAGCTCCTATTGCAGTACCTTCTCAAGATATGGTGTTAGGTTTGTATTACATTACTAAAGGTAAAAAATCAACAGAAACTGAAATAGTTAACGGTGAAGGGAGTACATTCTATTCTCCAACAGAAGTTATTATTGCTTACAACGAGAAAAAATTAGACTTACATGCACATTTAAAAGTAAAATCATACGATCTTAATAAAGAAGGAATTCCTGAGTTAATGATTATTGAAACAACTTGTGGACGTGTTTTATTTAACGAAAAAGTGCCAAGGGAAGTTGGGTACATTAATGATGTATTAACTAAAAAAGCACTTAGAGATATTATCGGTGAAGTATTAAAAGTGTGCGGAACATCACGAACTGCTCAATTTTTAGATGATATCAAAGGATTAGGTTATGAAATGGCATTCAGAGGTGGATTATCTTTCAACCTAGATGATATTATTATTCCTAAAGAAAAAGAGCAATTAGTTCTTAAAGCAGAAGGTGATGTGAAAGAAGTAATGTCGAACTATAACATGGGTCTTATTACTAATAATGAGCGTTATAACCAAATCATTGATATCTGGACACATACAAACTCTAGACTAACTGCTACATTGATGGACCAATTGAAAACCGACCGTCAAGGATTCAACTCAATTTACATGATGTTTGACTCTGGAGCTCGTGGATCTAAAGAACAAATTCGTCAGTTATCTGGTATGCGTGGATTGATGGCGAAACCACAGAAGTCTGGTGCTTCTGTGCAAGAGATTATCGAGAATCCGATTTTATCTAACTTTAAAGAAGGATTATCGATTTTAGAATACTTTATCTCTACCCATGGTGCACGTAAAGGTTTAGCGGATACAGCCTTAAAAACTGCGGATGCAGGTTACTTAACTCGACGTTTAGTTGATGTTGCTCAAGATGTAGTAATCAATTCTAACGATTGCGGAACATTAAGAGGTATTGTTGCAACAGCGTTAAAGAAAAATGACGAGGTTGTAGAACCATTGTATGATAGAATATTAGGAAGAACATCTGTTCATGATGTATATCTTCCGGAATCTGAAAATTTGATTGTTGCTGCTGGAGAGTTAATTACTGAAGATGTTGCTAAAATTATCGAAAAAGCAGGAATTGATGAAGTTGAGATACGTTCGGTGTTGACTTGTGAAATGAGAAGAGGTGTTTGTTCGAAATGTTATGGTAGAAATCTTTCAAATCATAGATTAGCACAACGTGGTGATGCTGTCGGAGTGGTTGCTGCTCAGTCAATTGGAGAGCCGGGTACTCAGTTAACTCTTCGTACATTCCACGTTGGAGGAACTGCATCAAATATTGCTGATATTTCAGATTTAAAAGCTAAGGCAAACGGTAAAATTGAAATCGACGAATTAAGAACGATTGAGAAAATAAACGCTGATGGAACAAGTAAAATAATCGTTGTTGGTCGTTCTGCAGAATTAAAAATCACAGACGAGAAAACAGGAATTACTGTAATGACTGCAAACGTTCCTTATGGATCTGAATTAGTAGTAACTCCTAATACAAAAATTAAAAAAGGAGATGTTATCTGTAAATGGGATCCATACAATGCTTTAATTGTTGCAGAGGTATCAGGAAAAGTTACTTTTGATAATATTATCGAAAATGTTACTTTCCGTGAAGAAGTCGATGAACAAACTGGATTTACAGAGAAAGTAATTATTGAAACAAGAGACAAAAAGAAAAGTCCTGCGATACATATTGTCGACCCTAAAACAAACGAGAAATTACGTGAATACTCAATCCCAGTCAATGCACACATTTCGGTTAATGAGGATAGTATTTTAGAAGCTGGTGAAATATTGGTTAAAATCCCTAGATTAGCTGGTAAAACCGGAGATATCACAGGAGGTTTACCACGTGTAACTGAGTTATTTGAAGCTAGAAATCCATCAAATCCTGCTGTTGTTTCTGAAATTGATGGAACTGCATCTTTTGGCTTAATTAAAAGAGGTAATCGTGAGATTATTATTACATCTAAATTAGGCGAAGTAAGAAAATACTTAGTTTCACTATCTAAACATATTTTAGTTCAACAAAACGACTTCGTTAGAGCTGGACAACCACTATCAGATGGAGCTATTACTCCAAACGATATTTTAAATATTGAAGGTCCAACAAAAGTTCAAGAATATATCGTAAATGAAATTCAAGAAGTTTACCGTTTACAAGGGGTAAAAATCAACGATAAACATTTCGAGGTAATCGTTCGTCAAATGATGTTAAAAGCTGAAATTATTGATTCTGGTGATACTCATTTTTTAGAGGGTCAATCAGTTCATAAAGCCGACATAATGGAGGCAAATGATGCATTATACGGTATGATGTTCGTTAAGGATGCCGGAGACTCAACTGAATTAAAAAAAGGTCAATTAGTTTCTGTTAGACGCTTAAGAGATGAAAATTCAAGATTAAAACGTGAGGATAGAAAGCTAGTAGAAGCAATTGAAGCTGTTCCAGCAACTTCTACTCCTTTGTTACAAGGTATTACGAGAGCTTCTCTTCAAACTCAATCGTTTATTTCTGCTGCTTCTTTCCAAGAAACAACTAAAGTATTAAATGAAGCTGCAATTTCAGGTAAAGAGGATCACTTACAAGGATTAAAAGAAAATGTCATAGTTGGACATTTAATTCCTGCAGGTACAGGTGTTCGTGAATTTCAGAAAATGATTGTTGGTTCTCAAGATGCTTATGATGAACTAGTAGAAGCATAACAAACTGGAATAAAATTTTTTATTTCAATTTAAAATAAATTAAAATATCCCCGAGATCTTACTTTGATTTCGGGGATATTTATTTTTATAAGTTTTTACTCTAAAATTGTATTTAAATCATATTATTCATTGAAGAAAAAAGTAGACATAGATACAGAGTAGCCTAATGACTAAAAAAACAATCAATGAGTTTGTTAATAATTTATTTTGTAAAGGGGAATGCTTATTGTCAGAACGCTACTAATAAGATTATTTATTTTTAAAACAATTACTTCGTATTATTCTATCAAAAATTATAATTTGATGAAGTAAAAATCTCTAAAATAACAACTAAAAAAAGCGACAAATTTTATTTTTGTTGAGGGCAATCTAACTATTACTTTGTATTAAAGACAATGAACTCAAATGAAGGGATTTAGACTGTTTTACTAGGTATATATTAATTACCCATTCTAAATTGTTTATCTAATTCAGTATCTTTTGGATCGCCATATACGCCACATTTTGGTGGACGTTCAAATAATTTAATTACTTTTATTTGTGCTTGAATTGGCCAATATTGAGACGTAAACCAATTTAACTTAGCATTAAACCCATTCCATTCATAAGCGCTAACGATTGGTATTTGAACGCCAGGAATTATCATCCATGCACGATTTAAACGAATTCCAAGTCCTAAACTGTAATGAACTTGAGCGAGAAAAGGTTTTTGAAATTTCAATTCAAGTGGATGACTAAATGAGGTATCATTGTAATTTTTATTTCCATTAATAAAATTGTAGTCAAAGTTAAAACCAAGACTTTGATCAATAAAATGTTTTCTGGCCTTATCGATTTTCTTTTTCCCATAATAAATTAATGAGTGGGCTGAAATACTCGCAAATACATAATTATTTGTGAAACTTCCTTCTCCATGATGGGATTGTACTATTTCACCCAAAGCATTTTTAATGTCTACGTGAGTAGATTCCTTCCCACGTAATTGTCGAAATCCAACGCTCCAATCAAAGTAATCAATAATTCTGCTTTTCTTCAAAGGTTTAATTGGAATTCCTTTCCATTTAGGAAAATGTGCCAAACCTACTTCTGCAAAGAAACCAAATTGTCCTTTTGGTGTGATTTTGTAATTTCCTCGAGCTCCCAAGTTATCTGTTAAAACACCTAAAACCGGTTTGGAAGGAATCATATAGGTCGGGCCAATTGCAAAGTGAATACCATCGTTTGTAACAATGATATAATCATTTCCTTTTGTTCCTTTTTTGAAAGCCCCTTGACCAAAAAGAAATGTTGGAAAAAGTAAAGCTAGAAAAATACTATTATTCATATGTGTTTTATTTTTTTTCAATGGTCATATGGAATCGTCCTTTAAATTCATTCTTGATTGTGACGAATCTCGTTATGGCTTATTTAATAATTAGAAATTAAAGTCAGTGCTCAATTCAAGCATTTTATCCATTACAATTTGGCTATCCCAGTTTTCTTCAATGCTCGGAATCTCCATCACTTGATCCATAATTTCAGTTTGTTTTTTACCTTGATTGTATGCAACACTGTATCGGATATTGCTGAAGGTTACTTGAGAATACAACGGTAACCATTTGTTTGGATACAACTCACTAAATTTCGCTTCAATTTTCTTTCTCAATAAAAACGCAGGATCTGCAACATAGTCACGCATCACAAAATAATTATCCAATGATAAATCTTGTAATGCATCACCATCAGGTTTGCGTTCAATACTATATTCTTCAAAAATGGCCTCCCAATTTTCATTGTGTTTATGCATTAATCTATTCATTACTGTGCAGTCTTCAAATCCAGCATTCATTCCTTGACCATAAAATGGAACAGTAGCGTGAGCTGCATCACCCATTAATGCTACTTTTCCTACAGTCCATGGATAACATCGTACAATTAACAAATTCGATAAAGGATGATCATTCCAAGCATCCGCAATGTTTGGAACCATTTCGTAAAAATCAGGGAATACTGTTTCGAAAAAGTCATTGACAGCTTCTTTGGAAGTTAATTTATCAAAAGCAAATTTATCACCTTCATGTGGCATAAATAACGTACATGTAAAAGATCCATCTTCATTCGCTAAAGCAATCATCATAAAGCGACCACGTGGCCATATATGTAGGGAATTTTTATCTAATTTATAAGTTCCATCTGTATTTGCGGGTAATAATATTTCACGATAACCATCAGCAATGTAGTTTTGACTGTAATTGAAACGATTTATTTTCTGCATCGAATTATAACGAATAGCTGAAAAGGCTCCATCAACAGCAAAAATAACATCTGCCTGTGCTTCAAATTCTTCTCCAGTTAAATTATTTTTAATGTAGGTAATTCCTTTATTAAGGTCTGTTTTTATACAATCATGGTTGAAGTGAATCGTTGCTTTACCGTGCTTTTCAGCGATGTCTATCATGGTGGCATTCACTTTTCCACGAGAAACAGAATATATCGCTTCTCCCTCTTTTCCATAAGGTTGATAAGTTAGATTCCCCTCTAAATCATGCATCATTCTTCCTGTCATCGGAATAGCGATTTTACGAATTTCATCTCCAACACCAATAGCGTCTAAAGCCGTCCAACCGCGTACTGAAAGCGCCAAGTTGATTGATTTTCCGGCAGAAATTTCTGCTTTACGAATATCTGGACGTCTTTCGTAAATTGTAACTTTATAACCAGCTTTCGATAAGTAAACAGCCCACAATGAACCTACTAATCCTGCACCAATGATAATCGCTTGTTTATTATTTTCCATACTATTTTATTTTCTCCAATGTTTGGAATAAGTTGTTTCAAAGAATGGATTTCTTCTTCGCTCTTGCATTTTTTTACGTTGAAAAGCAATACTTGCTCGCCAGATAAGAATTCCACCTACTAGCACACCAATTGCTTGAATAGTTAAATTCACATAAGTAATTGTTTGATCTAAATCACCTGAATAACTTGTATGTATTAAATCTTGAATATTCATCAACTACAAATTTAATAAGATTGTTTGCTCCTTTTCTCTGAATGAATTTAAATATCCACAATCTATTTTTCTTAATAATGACAAAGCAATATTTCATTTGTTCATAGATATTATTGTCAATCTTTAATAAAAATAAAACTTGGAAAATAATTAAACAAAAACTATTTTAAGAAAATTTTTTTTTTTGCTATTGTTAAGAAAAAATTATCTTTGCTATAAATAATAAAATAAAATAAATGGCATCTATATTAATTGTTGATGATGATGAAGATATTCGCGAAATACTAAAATACAATTTAGAAAAGGAAAATCATTTCGTAAGAACGGTTGCAAATGGAGGTGATTGTTTATTGGAAGTTAAAAAGTTAAAACCTGATTTAATACTTCTAGATGTTATGATGCCCGAAATGGATGGTATTGAAGTATGTGAGATTTTAAATTCTTCCCAAGAAAACAATGATATTTTAATTTGTTTTTTAACAGCAAGAAGCGAAGATTACAGTCAAATTGCAGGTTTAGAGTCGGGAGGTGATGATTATGTCACTAAGCCAATTAAACCAAAAATTTTAATTAGTAGAATTAATGCACTTTTAAGGAGAAAAGAATTAATCAAGGTAAATATTGAAACACAATCTGCTTCTTTGATAATAAATCGTGAAAAATATTTAGTCGAAAAAGATGGTAAAGAAATACAATTTCCAAAAAAAGAATTTGAGCTTTTAGCATTGTTAGTTTCAAAACCAAATTTTGTTTTTAAACGCGAATTAATTTTAGAGAAAGTATGGGGTACAGAAATAGTGGTAGGGGATCGTACAATTGATGTACATATTCGAAAACTGCGTGAAAAAATTGGTGATCATCATATTACAACAGTTAAAGGAGTAGGGTATAAATTTAATGTCTAAAATTGGCTTGTTTTTTGTTACATTCTACCAATATTCAAGTTTATGAAAATTTCATTTTTTTTTATCTTAACATTATTTTTAAGCTTTAGTTTAAAGTCACAAACAGAAGATGTTTTTAGTGTTTTGAAATCTCAATTACAAGATTGGGATCCAATTCGAGGAGAATGGTTGTCTAATTCATTTGTATCTATTTCCAAAGGTGATGCCATACCGGATCGTATGTTTCCGGAGGAATTTACTCCTTATGAGGTATTAACTATGGTTCCGATTGAAAGAAGAAGAGCGATGTTAAGTACAATACAAGCAAGTAATAATTCTGGTAACAAAACAGGATTAAATTTATCTCCAATTGAAATGATTATTAACCATAGTTTTTGTGAATATTTGACAGGTAGAAGTTATGGTGATCCTCATCTAATTTCTTTTGATAAAGCATCTTACTCTTTTCAAACAGTTGGTGAATTTGTGCTTACAAAGTCTAGCAGAGGTCATTTTGAAATTCAGACGCGTCAAAAACCTCAAAACGAGAGTTTTTCTCTTAATACAGCTGTCGCAATGAATGTAGGTGGTGATCGATTGTGTTATTATGGTGAAGATAAACCTGACTCCAAAAATGTACCATTTCGCTTAAATGGACAACCAATACAACTACAAGGTAGAACATATTTTCTTCCACATGGAGGCACTATTCGCTTAGAAGGAAGAAATTACATTATTTCATGGCCAACTGGTGAAATCATAATATTAGATAGCCGAATGAGTGGTAAAATGCAATTAGCAAATATTACTGTTAAAATTTTCAAATGTGATACAGGTGAATTTGAAGGATTACTTGGAAATGCAAATAATGACATAAATGATGATTTCAATATCAGAAATTCAAATGTTTTTCGTCCAGCTTATGCATCTTTTTCAACATTTGGAAATTCAACTTTAGCCAGAGGTTCTGAATTTGCTGAAAAAGAATATTTGGCTTTTTTAGCAAAAGATTTTGCTGAGGATTGGAGAGTAAACGATTTAAATACACTTTTTGATTATGAAATTGGTCGTTCTACATCAACATTTACAGATCGATCTTTTCCACGTGTACACATGACTCTAAATGATTTGGATTTAGGACGTCAGGCAAATGCGCGCATTCAATGTGAACAAATGGGTGTTTCACCTGAGGAAATACTTGGATGTATTTTTGACAATGGCTTTTTAAACATTATTCCAAATCCTATTCCAAATCCTAGTAATCCTGTTATTGGTAGAATAATTCACGATGTTAGAAAACCAGCATTAAATACAAATGACAAGAATTTTGGTGAAGGTGGAGTTTTGAGTAGTAAACCACGTGAGTTAAATCCCGACGGAACAATAAAAGATTTTGACCCAATTAAAGAAAACAATCAAGAAGGAAATGAGGGATATCAAAATAAGCCAAGTAATACAGAACCAATAAATAAACCAGATATAAATCAAGATTCAGATTATAACAATCCTAATTCATCCAAACCAATTCAAATTGAGAAACCAACAAATAATTCAAAACCAGTTTTCTCATCTCCAGTAAATAAACCTTCTTCAACTACATCCAAACCAACAGTTAAGCCGTCAAATCCTATTTCGGAACCAATCAAACCTATTAAAGGAAATGTTAAGCCAGGAAAAGGATAGTATTTTTAACATCATAACTAATTCAAAATTTTAAAAATATATACTTAAAATTGAAGTAGATATTAGCTATATAAGTTATTGAGTTTCCTCTATTGCTTCTAAAATTCGTTTTCCTGCTTCGCGGATCTCATCCTCTGAAATGGTTAATGGAGGTGATAACCTAAAACTGTAAGGATGAGATAAAAACCAAAAAGTCAATAGTCCTTTTTCGAGGCATTTGTCCACTACTTTTGCAACGCGTTCGCTGGATTCCATATCAAATGCGAACATCATTCCGATTCTTCTTACAGCTTTAATTTCAGAACTTTGAGCGATGATTTCCTCTAATAGTTTTCCATACTTTTCAACTTGATTCCATTTAATTTCGGTTTTTATCACCTCAACGCAAGCTGCAGCCGCTGCACAAACTACTGGATGACCACCAAAAGTGGTGATATGGCCAAGCATAGGATTGTGGGTAAATTCATTTAGATTTTTCTGTGAAGAAATCAAAGCTCCAATTGGCATTCCTCCGCCTAATGCTTTTCCTAAGGTCATCGCATCTGGTACGATTCCAAAATGTTCAAAGGCAAACATAGTTCCAGTACGCCCCATTCCACATTGGATTTCATCAAAAATCAACAAAGCACCAACTTCTGTACATCGTTTTCTTAAAGCGTGTAAAAATGCTAAATCTGGCACTCTTACTCCTGCATCTCCTTGAACAGTTTCAATAATAACACCAGCGGTTTTCTCCGTTATTTGTTGTATTCCATCGATGTCATTGTGTTTTAAAAAACGAACATCCGGCATTAAAGGACGAAATGCTTGTTTTTTTATTTCATTTCCAGAAATACTTAATGAACCGAGCGTGCTTCCATGGTAAGAACCTCTAAATGAAACGATTTCCATTCTTTCTGTCACTCGTTTTGCTAATTTTATAGCTGCTTCATTCGCTTCTGTTCCTGAATTAACAACATAAACACTATTTAAACTTGGTGGTAAAACAGAAATTAAAGCTTTAACTAAATCCGTTTGTGCATCTTGGACAAATTCACCATAAACCATCACGTGTAAGTATTTATCCACTTGATTTTTAATGGCTTCCACAACTTTAGGATGACGATGTCCGATGTTGTTCACCGCTACACCTGCAATCATATCCATATAAACTTTTCCTGATTTTGAGGTGATGTTTATTCCTTCCGCTTTTTCTACTTCTATCAAAAAAGGAAATGGACTCGTTTGGCCTTGGTGATCTAAAAAGAATTCTTTGTTACTCATTTATTTTTGTAAAACTTCAATTATCGGTTTACCTGTCATTGCGCCAGAACGTTGAAGATTCAATAAGTGAGTTAAAGTTGGCGCAATATCGATTATATCATAGGGAGTAAATACGTCTTTTGGAAGTATCCCAGCTCCGTACCAAAGAAGCGGAACGTGACTGTCATAATTAAATGCTGAACCGTGAGAAGTTCCTTGGTGAGATTTTTCTTTTTCTTTCGATAGTGGCAAATAACCAGGTTCTAAAATAAAAAGAACATCTCCGCTTCGATTATAAACAAAACCTTTTCGCAACATATCTTTCCATTCGTTATCGCTCGATGTGTTTTGTCCTAATTCGCCAGCTGTAAAAACTACCTTAACATTTTTCCAAGTTCGTACTTTTGTTGCTGCAAATTGAGCTACTGCTTCGCGATTTAATTTCAAAGAATCAATTCTTTTATGGTTTAAATAGATGTTTAAATTTTCCTCGTACTCAATTAAATCAGCGCCAAATTCAGTAATTGTTGATTTTCTCAAGTCATCCATATTTTGATTCAAATAGAAATAGCCTCCAGGCATTTTTTTATCTACTAACATTTGTGGAACTGGTACAACAGCATGGTCTGCGGTTAAGAAAATGGTAAAACCTTTCTTACCATATTTTTTTTCCAGACCATCCATTAATTTCTTTAAATCACGATCTAAACGAACATAAATATCTTCAAGTTCCAAAGAGTAAGGCCCAAAAGCGTGTCCTGCGATGTCTGGTGTTGAATAACTAATACACAACATATCTGTTTGAAAATCAATCCCTAAACCTTCTTTTTCGATTGCTTCCAACGCGAAATCTGTCAATAAATCATTCGCAAAAGGCGAAGTGGTAAACAGTTTTGGACTTGCTTTTCCTCCGCCCATTTCAATAAAATTATAAGGGAAAGTTGCACTTGTTTTTCCTGATAAAACAACCTCGTATGGACTTTCATCAACAGAAGAATAACGTTCTTTTGGCAATAATAACTCCCACGTTTTAGTGTAAGTAGTTGCGTTTTTGTTTGCGTTAAAATCACTTACCCAAGATGGTAATTCCTTTTTGAAATAGGTACTTGTGATAAAAGTTCCAGTTGCATAATCGTACCAATAAGAGCCATCGCTCAGATGACCGCCAGGTAAAATAGAACCTCTATCTTTAATTGACATAGAAATTACTTTTGCTTTCGGATAAGTCATTTTTAATTGGTCAGTAATCGTGTATGTTTTTAAATTTGCAGGTGACATTTGTCCTTCTTTGGAGCTACTTCCAACTGTTGAAACCGAATTATCTTGCACACAATACATATTTCCTTGTGATTCACGGTTGTACCAATCATTTCCTACGATTCCATGATTACTTGGTGTAGTTCCGGTATAAATTGATGCATGCCCAGGACCAGTGTAGGTTGGTACATAATTATACAAGGTATTTCTACAATTCATTCCTTTTTTCATAAAGCGATTAAATCCGCCTTCCACAAAATTGGCTTGATAGCGATAGAGGTATTCATAACACATCTGATCAACAACAATTCCAACAACTATTTTTGGTGGTTTAGAACGTTGAGCATGACTCGAAAAAGTAATTAAAAACGTTGCAAAAATGAAGACGATATTTTTCATTGAAGTATTTTTTTCAAAAGTAGTCATTGCTTGTGATTGAATTGTTAAGAGTGATTTATTTACGCAACTAAAATTCTAATTTTTTCGTCAAACATTCACAAAAACAAAAAATATGAGACTAACTTTACTAACTATCCTTCTTTCATTCTTTTCTTTTTTTAATGGAAATGCTCAATTTGTAACTACTAATGGCACATCAAGTCCATCTGCTTGTGACGGTTATGCTTATATAATTGATTCAAATTCGGTAACTTCCGTTCTCGATTGGACTAACAATACTGGTGTTATTCAATCAGGAACTTACTTTGTAAGTAATTTATGTCAAGGTACATATTCAGTAACATACACAACCCTCAATGGAACAATGACGGAAACATTTACAATTACAAGCAATCCTTGTGCTGGATATTCAGCTTCAGTAAATACAACTTTCATATCTAATCCATCTGCTTGTGATGGCTCGGCAACAATTTCCGTAACTGGCGGTACAGCTCCTTATACCTATTCGATATCGAATTCAAATCAAACAGCCAATTCTACAATTAATAATCTATGCGAAGGATACTATAACATTTCTGTTGTGGATGCGTCGGGTTGTTCGACTTATCTTTCTTTCAACATCACGCAAGATTCATCAAACCTAACTAATTGCAATGGTTTTTCAGCATCACTTTCAACTATTAACGCAACTTCAAATTCAATTTGTGATGGTTCATACACAGTCAACGTAATTGGTGGAACAGCTCCTTACTATTTCAACTCAAACAATGGAGCAACTTCATCAACGCTGAATAATCTGTGTCCTGGAACTTATTCGGTATCAGTTACAGATTCTGCAGGATGCATAGTAAATGCAATAGGAATTGTTGGGAATAATTCAGGTGCAAATTTAGGCGATACAATTATTTTTAACGGAACAGTTTTTAGTGATTCATCAGTAGTTGGTACTGCGATAAGCGATTGGATTGATGAATGTTCATTTGATTACAATGATGTAGCAAGTGCAAACGTTTCTTCTTATCTATCTTACGTTGATTCAACACTTGTGACATGGCAAATTGGTTTGAATAACGGTACTCAAATTTATATTAGTGCTTTTTATCAGTTCAATTCAGGCTTTGGAGTTTATGATGTTATACTTCAATTAACTTGCGGACAAAAAGACAATCCGAGATACCTACAAATAAATTCTCAAATCAATTATCAGTTAGTTGGGATTTCAGAAAATGAAAACGCTAAGTTTCAATTATTCCCAAATCCAGTAAAAGATGAATTATCAATTTCTGGAGTTAGTGAAGCTTCAACTTATGAAATAATTGACTTGAACGGACGTTTAATTTTAGCAGGAAATCTATCAGATGTTGAGACTAAAATAAATGTAACTAATTTACGAAGTGGCAATTATCTCTTTGTAATTTTAAATCAGAAAGGAATTTCATATTATAATTTCGTTAAATAAGTAGCTATCTTTTATCAAATGGGAAAGGCAGGAACTTTTGGTTTCTGCCTTTTTTTGTAATATTGACTTATGAAATCATTATTATCTGCATTATTTCTCCTTTTTTTAAGTTTTGCACAATCTCAAACTGTTGTTCAAATGAGTCATGATGGGCTATTGCGTAACTTCATTTATTATAAACCTAGCACTTGGGATGCTTCTCAAGAACTGCCTCTACTGATTGTTTTACATGGATTAACCCAAACAGCTGCAGGAATCATGGAAATCACTGATTTCAACCCAATTGCTGAAGCAAATAATTTTATCGTTTGTTATCCTGACGGCAACAATAACGCATGGAATGCTAATATGAATATTTCTGTTTCAAGCACTGACGACAAAGCCTTTATTGAAAAAATAACTGCCTATTTTCGTTCTAATTTTAACACAAATCCTCAAAAACAATATTTATGTGGATTTTCAAACGGTGGATTTATGAGTCATAAAATGGCTTGTGAATCAGATGATTGTTTCGCCGCAATTGCAACTGTTTCCGGAAATATGAGTGATACTGTTTACTCAAATTGCAACCCTAAATACTTAACTTCAGTGTTACACATGCACGGAACAACGGATGCTGTTGTTCCTTATTTGGGAAGCGTAACCACAGGTGTTTCCGTTTCACAGACTATGGAGAAATGGCAACAATTTTTGGGTTGTGATCCAAATCCAAGTTCACTAGATTTACCTAATCTTAGCCTTTTAGATTTATCAACTGTTTCGCGAGAAACATATTCCAATTGTACTAACAGTAGTTTAGATTTAATTAAAATAACAAATGGTGGTCACCAATGGCCAGGAATATCAACATTGGTCGGCGGTATTGGTAACATTAATATGGATATTTATTCACCACAAGTTATTTGGGATTTTTTGAATGGTAAGTCTTGCCCAAATACTGATTTGAATGAATTAAACTTCAATTATGTTAGTGTTTCACCAAATCCTTTTCACTCGGAGATTACAATTTCAACGAATAAAGAAATTTCTTCATTGGAACTAAAAGATTTGAACGGTAAAACTTTGTTTTTTTCCACTCACCCCCAAAAATTAATAAATACAGGTTTCTTGAATGCAGGAGTTTACTTTTTAAAAGTTAATACATCACAAAATCAAACTACAATAAAAATTATCAAATACTAAATTTGACTAAGTATTTTATTTAATTTTTTCATTTGTAAATCCTAAAGTAACAATTGTTACTTTCCATCTTTATTTTCTCTTTTATTTTTGTACCACTAAACCTTAAATAATATCAAAATGAAAATTGAACAAATTTATACGGGCTGTTTGGCTCAAGGCGCGTATTACGTAACAAGTAATGGTGAGGCTTTTATTATTGATCCTTTGCGTGAAATTCAACCATATATTGATCGTTTAACAGCTGATGATGTTACTTTGAAATATATATTTGAAACTCATTTTCACGCTGATTTCGTTTCTGGACATTTAGATTTGAGTAAAAAAACAAATGCACCAATTGTTTTTGGTCCAAACGCAAAACCAGAATTTGAAGCAATTATCGCTGAAGATAATCAAGTGTTTGAAATTGGTGCAATCAAAATCAAAGCCTTACACACTCCTGGTCACACAATGGAAAGCACAACATACTTGTTAATTGACGAACAAGGAAAAGAAACAGCAATTTTCTCTGGTGACACCTTATTTTTAGGTGATGTTGGTCGTCCTGACTTAGCTCAAAAAGCTGCGGATATGACGCAAGAACAATTAGCTGGACTTTTATATGAAAGTTTAATGACTAAAATTATGCCTTTGAGTGATGATATTACTGTTTATCCTGCTCATGGCGCTGGTTCTGCGTGTGGTAAAAACATGATGAAAGAAACGGTTGACACTTTAGGTAACCAAAAGAAAATGAATTATGCTTTGAACCAACCTTCGAAAGAAGCATTTATCGAAGCAGTAACTGACGGATTATTACCTCCGCCAGCATACTTTGGATTCAATGTGGCAATGAACAAAAAAGGCTACGAAAACTTTGAAGACGTAAAGCTAAAAGCAATGACAGCCTTTACTCCAGATGCTTTCGAATTATTAGCAGAGTCTTCAGGTGCTTTGATTTTAGACACAAGAGATAGTGGTATTTTTTACCAAGGTTTTGTTCCACAATCTGTAAATATTGGTGTAAACGGTGACTTCGCTCCTTGGGTTGGTGCTTTAATTGGTGATGTAAAACAAGAAATCTTATTAGTTACAGAACCAGGAATGGAAGAAGAAGTAATCACTCGTTTAAGTCGAGTTGGTTTCGACCATGTGTTAGGATTCTTAGAAGGAGGATTTGATGCTTGGGAAAAAGCTGGCAAAGAGATTGACACAGTAAACAGAATTAATGCTGACGAATTCAAAGCTAAATTTGAATTAGGCGCTTCGATGGTGATTGATGTTAGAAAAGAAAGCGAATATGGTGCTGAACACGTAGAAGATGCTTACAGCAAACCACTTGCTTACATCAATGAATGGACAAAAGATATAAATCCAGAACAACATTTCTTTATGCATTGTGCAGGTGGTTACAGAAGTATGATAGCTGCGAGTATTTTACAAGCAAGAGGTTACCGTAACTTTACAGAAATCGCTGGCGGATTTAAAGCAATTGCAGAAACGGGTGTTCCAAAAACAGATTTTGTTTGTCAAAGCAAAGTAATGAAATAGTATTTTTTTGTATGTAAAGAGGAGTCTAATTGGCTCCTTTTTACACTTAATGGAACTGTTGGAAAATTTATTTAATAATAGGTAAAATCTATAAATCATAAAATTATGAACAAGAAATTAAAAGTTTTAATTCCAACCGATTTTTCAGTTCAAGCGGAATATGCATTTATACTAGTTAATAAAATTCGACAACAAACCAAGCTAGAAGTTCATTTTTTACACGTAATGAATTTTCCTGATACAGTTACAATCAGCGATATAGGAGAGATCACAACTTGCGGAGAAATTGACATAGAATATGTAGCTGTACACCGAGAAATTGCATCAAAAAAATTGCGTCAGATACAAGATGAGTATGGAAAAGATATTCATACACATATTCGAATCGGTGCAACGAACGAAACGATTGTCGATTTTGCAGAAAAGCATAGTTTTGATTTAATCGCTATGGGAACAAAAGGAGCCACAGGTTTTTTTGAAAAATTGGCTGGTTCTGAAACACAAATCGTAGCGAGAAAGTCAAAAGTTCCCGTTTTATCTTTAATGTGTAATCGTTCTGATCTAGCGATAAAACGTATTTTGTTGGTGCATCAATTTGAAGATAGTCACCACCAAGAGTTATATTTATTGAAACGCTTTCTATTAAATTTCAATGCTGAGTTACACTTGTTACAAATTTCTAGAACAGGAATGGATGCAGAGAAAATTGTAAAAAATATGCACGATTTCGCAAAAGAACACGGACTAGAAAATATTCAAACACACGTGATTAAAGATACAGATGTTGAGAGCGGAGTAATTCACTTTAACCAAATGATAGACATGGATTTGATTTGTATCGGAACCCACGGAAAAGGAGGCTTTTTTCATTCAAGTGCAACAGAGAAATTAATTAATCATCTACACAAACCCATAATCTCATTTCACTTAAATTAAAAACAGATATATGATAGAATTTATTAAGCAACCTTGGACATGGTGGTTTTCAGGAATTATTATTTCATCTATTATGTTCATACTATTATTTTTCGGTAAATCATTCGGCTTCTCATCCAATTTACGCACAATGTGCAGTATTGCAGGAGCGGGAAAAGTGGTGAAGTTTTTTGATTTTGACTGGAAAACTCAAAGTTGGAACTTGGTTTTTTTAGTTGGAGCAATTTTAGGTGGATTTATCGCCAACCAATTTTTAAGCACTACTGATCCAGTACAAATTTCAGCTGCTACAATTGAAGATTTAAAGAAACTTGGTTTTAGTGCTCCTGAAGGGATACAACCAAAGGAATTATTTAGTTGGGAAGCAGTTTTTAGCTTAAAAGGTTTCCTTATACTTGCAGTTGGAGGATTCTTAGTTGGCCTCGGTTCTCGTTATGCTGGAGGTTGTACCTCTGGTCATGCAATCAGCGGAATTTCTGATTTACAAATCCCATCACTTATTGCTGTAGTTGGATTTTTTATAGGCGGACTTGCAATGACTTATTTGATTTTTCCACTAATTTTTAATTGAATAACAGATGAAATTTATAAAATTTTTAGTCGTTGGAATTCTGTTTGGAATTGTAATGACAAAGTCTGAAGCTCTTTCTTGGTATCGCATTCAAGAAATGTTTCGCTTTCAAGCTTTTCATATGTATGGAATAATCGGCACAGCTGTAGTACTTGGTATAATTGGTGTTTCCTTAATTAAAAAATTTAAAGTCAGAGACATTTCTGGAAGTCCAATCGCCTTTTATCCAAAAGATAAATCCATTCTAAGGTACTTGTTTGGAGGAACAATTTTTGGGTTGGGTTGGGCACTTAGTGGTGCTTGTCCAGGTCCAATGGTTGTGAATCTCGGTTATGGTTTTCTGAGTTTTTCAATCGTGATTCTTTTTGCAATGATAGGAACTTTTTTCTACGGTATCATCAAGGATTATCTTCCTCACTAGTTATCAATTTTGACCATGGAAAATCAAAAAGATCCAATTATTGAAGCTTTGCAACGTGCAGTTCGTCGTCTGTTGCGATTAGTGGTTATTCTTTCTGTATTAGTAGTCCTAATTCCTATATTGCTACTTAATTTATCAACAATTAATAATTTTTTTGGAAGTTTTGGTGAGAATGATTTAAGACCTCAAATTGTTGATACCATCGCAATAATTAATACCGAGACAAGAGAAACAAGTATGTTTTGGTCGCCACCAAGTTTGAATTTAATCACTGATGATAAACTATTGGATGAGGTAATTTATGGTAAAGAATTAATTATGCACACAGCCTATTATTTAGGGCCAAAAGGAACAGTTGCACAACAATCTAATGGCTTGAATTGTCAAAATTGCCATTTGAATGCAGGAACAAAAGTATTTGGTAATAATTACGGTTCAGTAGCTTCAACTTATCCTAAATTGCGTGCGAGAAGTGGAAAGATGGAAAGCATTGAAAAACGTGTCAACGACTGTTTTGAAAGAAGTTTAAATGGAAAAGCTTTAGCAACAAATAGTCCTGAAATGAAAGCGATTGTTGCCTATCTTAAATACATTGGAAGGAATGTCAAAAAAGGCGAAAAAGCAGTAGGTTCAGGCTTGAAAGATATCACCTTACTTTCGCGAGCTGCCGATCCAGAAAAGGGAAAAATTGTCTATGAAAACCAATGTGCAAGCTGTCATCAAACGAATGGGGAGGGTACAAAAGACGAATACGGAAGAGAATTCATCTATCCAGCACTTTGGGGTAATGAAAGTTTCAACGATGCAGCTGGATTATACCGCATAAGCAATATGGCTAAGTATGTTAAATACAATATGCCGTTTGGTATAAGCCACGAAAATCCAACTCTTTCTGACGAAGACTCTTGGGATGTTGCTGCTTATGTTGTATCAATGCCTCGTCCACATAAAAATACACCAAAAGATTGGCCAGATAAATCTAAAAAACCAATGGATCATCCTTTTGGACCTTACACAGATAAATTTTCAGAGAAACAACACAAATACGGTCCTTTTCAAGAATTGGCTAAGAAATAACAAGATCACATGAAAGCACTTTTTTCATTTTTTTCATTCCTTTTAATTACTTATTCAAGTGTAGCTCAACACCAAGAAGTTCACGATAAACCTTCGATGTGGAAAGGAAAACATAATCAAACAGACGATTCAACTTCATTGCTACACGCCTTCAAAACAGGAACTTTTCACGGTCATTTTCGCTATTATTTCAGTTCAACAATTAATGAAGGTGAACTAACTGATTATTTTGCAAATGCTGGAGGAGGAGGTTTACGTTACGAATCCAATAAATTTCATGGATTTCAATTTGCGGCAAGTGGTTTTTATTTTTTTGATTTGGGTTCTTCTTCAATGACTAAAGTTGATTCAATCACTGGTCAAGTGAATCGCTACGAGATTGGACTTTTTGATGTCGAAAACCCGAACAACCACAAAGATATGGACCGCTTAGAGGAATTGTATTTAAAGTATAATTTTAAAAAAGCGCATCTAACTTTTGGAAGACAATTGGTGAATACTCCAATGGTGAATTTACAAGATGGACGTATGCGCGGAACTGGTGTCGAAGGACTTTGGATGGATTTTGAACCATCAAAAAAATGGCGTTTTGAAGGAGGATATTTGTATGCAATTTCTCCACGAAGTACTACCAAATGGTTTAGAATGGACGAGTCAATCGGTTTATATCCGCAAGGAGTAACAAGTACAGGAGAACGTTCCGAATACCACGACCATCTTGAATCGAAAGGATTAGGTGTTGTTTCTGCTCGTTTTAAACCAAAGAACTTTGAATTTCAAGCTTGGGATTATTATTTGGATAATATTCTAAACAATGCACTAGTTCAAGCGAAATACACCAAAGAATTAACGGGTTCAACGAGACTTATTGCAGAAGGACAATTTATTCGTCAGGATGCTTTGAATTACGGTGGAAGTGAAGACCAAGCCCATACTTACGTTGAAAAGGGATCGAAAGCAATGACTTTTGGAGGAAAGGTAAGTTTGAAAACAACTATTTTGGATTATTCTTTGGCTTATAATCGCATCACTAAACATGGGCGTTATTTATTCCCAAGAGAGTTGGGGAGAGATCCATTTTTCACTTTTATTCCTAGAGAAAGAAGTGAAGGATTTGGAGATGTGCATGCGCTTGTTGCAAAAATTGACTTCAAACCTCAAAGCACAACTTTTAAAACTTCATTAGCTGCAGGTTATATAGCTTTACCCGATGTTAAAGATTTTGCACTAAACAAATATGGAGTTCCATCTTATTTTCATTTAAGTTTGGATACAAGATATCGATTTGAAACTATTTTCAAAGGTTTAGAAGCTCAATTATTATTAACTGCTAAACTACGTGAGGGAGAAATTTACGGAAATCGCAGGTATGTAATCAATAAAGTAAATATGCTCTTAGTGAACGTTGTTTTGAATTATCATTTTTAAATCAGTGTAACACAAGTAACAAATCTTGAATTTGAATACAGACATCTTTGTACAAAAAAATTAAGTAATGGAAATATTCGGCTATTTAGCATCAATTTTAATAGGAATATCGTTGGGATTAATCGGCGGTGGAGGTTCGATTTTAACAGTTCCCGTTTTAGTTTATCTTTTCAAAGTTGACCCAATGATGGCAACTGCTTATTCACTTTTTATCGTTGGGACAAGTAGTTTAGTGGGTGCATTTCCAAAGTATAAACAAGGCACTATCAACCTTAAGACGGCACTTGTTTTTGGAGCACCTTCGATTGTAGCTGTATTTGCAACACGTAAATTAATTGTGCCTGCCATTCCAGATGACGTTTTTTCCATAGGAGATTTTATGGTTACCAAATCAATTTTGATGATGATGTTGTTTGCTGTTTTAATGGTTGCAGCATCTGTTTCAATGATTCGAGATAAGAAATCGAAAACCGAAGAAAAGGAAGAAGAGCAAGTATTCAACTATCCTTTGATTATTTTAGAAGGTTCAGTTGTTGGCGTTTTAACAGGTTTAGTTGGTGCAGGAGGAGGATTTTTGATTATTCCAGCATTGGTTATGTTGAGTAAACTTCCAATGAAAATGGCTGTTGGTACTTCCTTATTAATTATCGCTGCAAAATCATTAATCGGTTTTACAGGAGATTTATCTGAAAACGCAGCAAAAATGGATTGGGTGCTTTTAGGTAGCGTGACCGCATTAGCAATTGGTGGAATCTTCATCGGAAACTGGATTTCAAAATCAATTGATGGCAATAAATTAAAAAAAGGGTTTGGCTGGTTTGTTTTAATAATGGGAATATACATCATTCTAGATCAGTTTTTGCTTAAATCAGGCGGTGGTCATTAAAACAATTAAACATGAAGACATTTGTTTTTTCACTTTCTTTTTTTGCTTTGATGAGTTGTGCAAACACCGACAAACCGATAACAGAAAATAATTCTAGTACTAAATCTGAAAACCAAAATATGAAAACAATTATTGTAGATGTCAGAACTATCGAAGAATGGAACGATGGTCACGCGAACTGCTCAGTAAATTATCCTTTGGATATCGTGGAAACAAAAGCAGAAGAATTAAAAAAGTACGACAAAGTAATTCTAGTTTGTAGAAGTGGCGCTCGTGCTGGAAATGCAAAACTACAATTAGAATCTTTGGGTGTTAAAAACATCGAAAACCTAGGAGCATGGCAAAACATTGAATGTGAGTGAAAAGTACTAGAGTGAACTAAACTTTGAAATGCAGCTCTGATGGGTTGATTTTTTTGATTTTTAATTATAATAACTTTTGTTTGTTAGAAAATAAGCTAAAGTATATTTGATTTGTAGTTTTAAAGTAATTACTTTTATTCTCAAAAATATTCAAATATGTTCGACGACGAAGAAGATGACTTTTCTGATAACAACTTAAATGAAGATATTGAGCAATTTGAAGAACATCTAAAGGGAAAATCAATCGGTTTTTTTGACAGTGATAGATTAGAGTCTATTATTGATCACTACATTATAAATGGGCAATATTCAAAAGCAAAATTAGCTGCTGAGCACGGTGTATATCATTTTCAGTATAATCCTTTATTCATTCTAAGAAAAGCTCAAGCTATGAGTGGGATGGGGCTATTAAATGATGCATTAGATTTGATGAACCAAATTGAAAAAACAAATTTTGATAATCCTGAAGTTTTTTTAACCAAAGCAGCGCTATTTAGTCAATTACATGATTCTAAAAATGCTATTCGTTATTTTCGTATCGCTATAAACTTGTGTGAGCCTGAAGATCGTGATGAGATTTTTCTAGATATTGCAATGGAGTATCAGAACTTAAATCAATTCAAAGAAGCAATAGATGTATTAAAAGAGGCCATTAAAATTAATCCAAGTAATGAAGGTGCGCTATATGAAATTGCATATTGTTACGATCGTTTAGGAGATTTTCAACAAGCAATAAATTGTTATACTTCGTTTATAGATGAAAATCCCTATTCCTTCACAGCTTGGTATAATTTAGGAAATGCATACAGTAAATCTGAAAATTTTGAGCGTTCAATTTGGGCATATGAATATTCTATTTTGATTAATTCTGATTTTGGTCCAACTCATTTCAATATTGGAAATGCGTATTTGACTCTTGAAAAATATCATAAAGCATTGGAGCATTTTCACGAATGTATTCGTTTAGATGGCGAGGATGCTATGGCTTTGTGTTACATAGGTGAGGCACACGAACAATTAAATGAGTTTGATTTAGCAAAGCATTTCTATAAGCGAAGTCTTGAGCTAGCTCCGTTGCTGCCAGAAGGTTGGCTTGGCTTAGGTATTGTTGAAGATTTATTAGGTAACACTCGTGAGGGAATAATAATGATTCACAAAGCATTGGAATACGACCCTGAAAATGCAGGAATTCATCATGTTCTTGCAGGTGCCTATGAAAAAATAGATGAAATTGAAATAGCAATTGAACATTATGAAGAATCTTTGTCAATGGACCCAACCGATGAAGATTGTCTATCCGATTATATAGAATTATTAACCGACAAATCACCCATGCAAGCTTTTGACCGTTTAAGTCAATTCATAAATGATACAGATCAGGAAAATGAGATAGCTCGTGTGTTAGAAGTGAATTTAAACTGGCTAATGGGTCAAAAAGAAAATGCTATACGTTTATTCGCAAATTGTGTTGAAGAAAATCAAGTGAAAGCGAAAAGTATTTTTGAAATCAATCCAAGTTTACTGGATGTTCCAGATTTTGTCAATTTAGCAGAATAATAAAATGAATTTTACTATACCATTTATACCACAACGAACTGAAAAGCCTCGTAACAAAGGAGTTACCATGATGATGGATAAAGGACTTGGTTTAAAAGAAACAGAGCATTTTATCGAAGCTTCAGGAGCCCTGACAGACATTGTGAAGTTTGGATTTGGGACCTCTTTTGTTACCCCAAATTTTGCTGAAAAAATCAAACTTTACAAAGAAGCTGGTATACGTCCATACCTTGGAGGTACACTTTTCGAGGCGTTTTATGCTCGTGGTATGTTTGAAGATTATTTGCGTGTTCTAGATAAATACGACTTGGATTTAGCCGAAGTTTCCGATGGTTCAATTATTATACCTCACAAAGAAAAATGCAAACTTATTAAGAGAATAGCAAAAGACAGAAGGGTAATGTCTGAAGTAGGTTCTAAAGATTCTGGTATAATTATTTCTCCAGCTAAATGGGTTCGTTTGATGAAAGCAGAATTGGATGCAGGAAGTTGGAAAGTTATTGCTGAGGGACGTGAGGCAGGAAATGTTGGTGTTTTTAGGCCTAACGGAACAGCACATACATTGTTAATAAATCGCATTATTGCCAAAATCAATCCGGATGATATTTTATGGGAAGCTCCTCAAAAAAACCAACAAGTTTGGTTTATTAAATTATTTGGAGCTGAGGTGAACCTAGGTAATATTGCTCCTAATGATATAATTCCTTTAGAATGTTTGAGGTTAGGTTTACGTGGAGACACATTTTTTGAATTTCTTCCTAATGATTATTCAGATCGTTTGAAACAAGTAAACGACGAAAGCGATATTGATGCTGAAGAATAATTATATTAATATCTGTAATGAACTTAACATCTGACGATATTAGTTTTCCTTTTATCAAAAAAATAGAATTCTCAGGTCATCAAGGTGCTATTTATTCTCTGGTTTTTGATGACGAATTTATTTACTCTGCTTCAGCTGATAAATACGTAACTCGTTGGAATTTAAAACTCGGCATACAAGATAAGTTTGCAATTAAATTTTCAAATTCGCCCTATTCAATTAGTCTGTTTTCGAATAATTCAAAATTAGCAGTTGGCTTGGATAATGGTAATCTTCATTTTTTTGATTTAATTGAACGTAAAGAGTTAAAATTCTACATTCAACATAAATCAGGAATTTTTTGCATTCAAGAAAATTCTCTGATGAAACAATTGTATTCAACAGATGCTGATGGAAATTTAGCAATTTGGGACACAGATAACCTTGAATTACTGCTTTATCTTCCTTTTGATTGTGGAAAAATTAGGGGGATTTGTTTAGATAAATTAGGTAGAAAATTATTTTTAGCATGCCAAGACGGTTTTATAAGAATATTAGAGACCAAGTATTTTAATCAAATTGGTGAATTATATGCACATGAAAATGGTGTGACAAGTTTAGTATTTAACAATGAAAATAATCAACTTATTTCTGGAGGAAAAGATGCAATTCTTAGAATTTGGAATTTTGATAATATGAAACAAATAAAAGCAATTCCAGCACATAATTTTATAGTTTATGATATTAAAATCTTAAATGCTTTCGAATTTATAACCGTAAGTCGAGATAAAAGTATCAAAATTTGGTCTTTAAACAATCTTAATGTAACTCAGAAAATTGACTATAAAAATGGTGGTCACTTACATTCTGTCAATAAAATTCAATCATTAAATAACAATTCTTTTGCAACTTGTAGCGATGATAAAAAGATTATAGTTTGGGTAAAGTGAATTTGATAGACATGATGCTATAGTTCACTATATAAGTTAATTTTTATTTCATTTTACAGTTTTTCTATCCTTGCTTTATTAATTAATCTTACAAAGTTTTAATTTCATTTTACATTTATTTTCTTGTATAAAATCAACTATTTCACTAACTTAAAGTAAATAAACAATAAAAATATAAGAGAAATGTTAGTTAAAACCTACTCCAGTACTGTGTTTGGCATCAATGCAACAACCATCACAGTTGAAGTCAATTTGGGTATCGGTGTCAATTTTTATTTAGTCGGTTTACCTGATAGCGCAGTGAAAGAAAGTCAACAACGAATTAAGGCTGCTTTTAAGAACAATGATTTGAAATTTCCTGGAAAGGAAATAACAGTAAATATGGCTCCCGCCGATATTCGCAAAGAAGGTTCTGTTTTTGATTTACCGATTGCAATAGGAATTTTGGCGGTCAGTGACCAAGTGCAAATTGATTTATTAGACCAATACCTGCTAATTGGTGAATTATCCTTAGATGGCTCCATTCAAGCAACTAAAGGAATTTTACCCATTGCTTTACAAGCGAAACAGGAAGGTTTCAAAGGGATTATTGTTCCAAAAGCAAATGCACAAGAAGCCGCTGTTGTGAATGATTTAGAGGTTTATGGTGCCGAAAAATTAACAGAAGTGATTGCTTTTTTTAATCAAGAGGAAAATACCTTGCAAAAAACAGAGATTGATGTCTTAAAGAAGTTTGAGTATTTAATCGATAATTGTGATGTTGATTTCCGAGATGTAAAAGGTCAAATGAACATTAAACGTGCTTTTGAAATCGCTGCTGCTGGTGGACACAACGTGATATTAATTGGACCTCCGGGTGCAGGTAAATCAATGTTAGCCAAACGACTTTCAACCATACTACCGCCAATGAGTATGGACGAAGCATTGGAAACTACAAAAATTCACAGCGTTGCAGGAAAAGTAAAAGGACAAGTTGGATTGATAACCCAACGTCCTTTTCGAAAACCGCATCACACGATTTCAGACATTGGTTTAATTGGTGGCGGAAGTTATCCTTTGCCGGGTGAAATTTCTTTGGCGCATAATGGCGTTTTATTTCTAGATGAACTTCCTGAATACAAACGACAGGTATTAGAAGTAATGCGTCAACCTTTAGAAGATCGAGTTGTGAATATTTCTCGCGCAAAATTCTCGATCGATTATCCTGCAGGTTTCATGTTGGTTGCGGCTATGAATCCTTGTCCGTGTGGATATTACAATCATCCTGAAAAAGAATGTGTTTGCGGCCCAGGTGTGGTACAGAAATACTTGAACAAAATTTCAGGGCCACTTCTAGATCGAATTGATATTCATGTGGAAGTTACCCCTGTTTCTTTTGATGAATTATCGAACGATGTTCCTGCTGAGGGAAGTAAAGAAATTAGAACAAGGGTGGAGAAAGCAAGAAATCTTCAAAAAAGTCGCTATCAGTTACACGAAGGAATTCATTGCAACGCACAAATGTCTAAAAATGAGTTTGATATTCACTGTAAAGTCGATGAATCCAGTCAAAAGATTTTGAAAAATGCGATGGAAAAAATGGGTTTATCGGCGCGCGCTTATGATCGAATTTTGAAAGTTGCTAGAACAATTGCCGATTTAGAAGCTTCGGAATGGATTAAAGCTCAACACGTTGCAGAAGCGATTCAATATAGAAGTTTGGACAGAAGTAATTGGCCAATGAGTTAACTATAAATTATTATTAAAAACAATTATCTTTAGAAATTGAAAATCAACAATAATGAACAAGATATTATTCCTATTTATTTACATTAACTTAAATCTATTTGCACAATATCAAGTTGGGCATACCACAATTACCTTCAATGATCCTTCAAGGACGGGTGGTACGGGTTCAGGAGGTGGTCCGGGTAGACAAATTCAAACTGAAATTTATTACCCAGCAACGGTAGCTGGTGAAAATGTTGCAATTATTAATGGTCAATTTCCAATAATTACATTTGGGCATGGTTTTGCAATGGCATGGAGCGCTTATTCAAATATTTGGGAACGTTATGCTGCAAAAGGATATATTTTGGCATTTCCAAGAACTGAAGGTGGCCTTATTCCAGGTCCAAGCCATGGAGATTTTGGAACAGATCTACGTCAAGTGGCAGAGAAAATGTTAGCTTTGAATAATAATGCTAGTTCTATTTTCAATGGTAAAGTAGCACAAAAAGCACTAATCATGGGCCACTCAATGGGTGGTGGAGCAACTATGTTAGCAGCAGCAAACAATCCAAATATCGTTGGGATTGTTGGTTTAGCACCTGCAGAAACAAATCCTGAAGCTACTTTAGCTGCATCAAATATTACTGTTCCAGCTTTGATTTTTTCAGGAACAGCAGACGGAGTAACGCCAGCAGCAGAACATCATACACCAATTTATAATGGTTTAGCAAGTTCATGTAAAAACTTTGTAAATATTAATGGTGGAGGTCATTGTTATTACGCTCAAACGAATTTTAATTGTGATTTTGGTGAAAGTACTTCTTCTCCTAATATTTCAATTGATAGAGCACAACAGCAGTTATTGACTTATACAATTTTGGACCCATGGTTAGATTATATTTTGAACGATAATTGCGAAGCTTATACTACTTTTCAAACGGCTTTAACATCCACTACTGGAACAAATGCCATTTCAACTTGTACGAGTGTAGCAAGTGTTGCAATTAACGCAAATGGAGCAGTATTAACAGCTTCTACTACTGGTGTTAGTTATCAGTGGTATTATAACAACACACCCATAAATAATGCTACAAGCCAGTCCTTTACAGCCACACAAGATGGAAATTACACGGTTAAAGTAACTTATCAATACGGTTGTGTAACAAGTGCACCTTACGCTTATTCAAATGGTGGTGTTGGAATTGATGAAAATATAATTGCTTTTAAATTATTTCCCAATCCTGTTTCAGACGTATTGACTGTATTTAATTTAAGTGGCAAAATAGCTACTTACACATTACTAGATTTGAGTGGAAGACCAATATTAACCTTTGAATCACAAGATGCAACTGTCACTATGGATTTTACTAAATTTTCGTCTGGAAATTACTTTATAAAAATTGAAGGTTTCTCATGGGAAAAGACCTATCGAATTGTTAAAGATTAAAATCAAAAACAAATATTGTCAACCATCTAATTTCATTTGATTAATTTCGGGAACTCTTAAACAAACAAATGCAAAGAATTTATACATTAATTACACTTGTATTACTAATATTTACAAGCTATACTCAGGATAATACTGTTCGTGGTTTCATTTACGATAAGTCAAATGGTGAGCCTATGAGCTTTGAGAAAATAAAAGTTCTCAAGCTAGATAGTTCAATTGTTGCTGGAGCTGTAACCGATTTAAATGGATTTTTCTCAATACCTAAACTTGAAAAAGGAAATTTCTTATTGAAAGTAGAAAACTTCAAGTATGAAATTGCGATTCAAAAAGTTGAAATAAAAGAAGGAAAAAAAATCTATGATGTTAAATTTGAACTTGTAAAAAAAGATGTAGTCAAAGAATTAGACGAAGTTAGGGTTTCAGCTGATAATAAAACGAAAAGAACAGAAATAGAGATTTCTAAGTTGAAACTAGATCAAAAAGGGCTAGAACGAATCCCAAGTTATGGGGCAGAAAACGATATTGTTGGTGCATTTAGTGTAACTCCAGGTGTTGTAACAACTGGTGACCAAGGAGGACAATTATATGTTCGAGGTGGTACTCCCATTCAAAATAAAGTATTATTAGATGGAATGACTGTTTACAACCCATTTCACTCGATTGGTTTCTTTTCAATTTTTGAAACGGAGTTAGTGAAAAATGTTGACATTTATACAGGTGGTTTTGAATCTAAATACGGAGGAAGAATTTCTTCAGTGATGGATATAACTTACCGAGACGGGAACAGACAAGAATTTGGAGGTAAAGTTTCAGCCTCACCTTTCCTAGCAAAATTAGTTTTAGAAGGTCCAATAGGAAAGAAAAATACGGATGGTTCTCCAAGATCAGGTTCTTACATTTTTTCTGCAAAACATAGTTTACTAGATTACACATCAAAATCACTTTATCCTAGAATTAACGACGGAAATGGATTACCATTCAACTTTACAGATTTATACGGAAAAGTAACTTTCACAGCTGATGGTGGTACTAAATTTAGTGCTTTTGGTTTCCATAATCAAGATAGTGTAAATTATTCAGTTGCTGACTTAAACTGGGATGCATCAGGTGGAGGAATTAATTTTTTAATGGTTCCTAGTGGTTCTCCAATTTTTATTCGTGGACACGTAAATGGAAGTAATTTCCAAACAACATTTGCAGAAACTGCTTTAGAGCCTCGTTATTCAAAAATTGGTGGATTTGATCTTGGATTTGATTTTAGTTTCTTTTTGAAAAACGAAAGTGAAATGAATTATGGTTTCAATTTGAGCGGATTCAACACACAATTTGTTACTTATAATGAAGCTAAAAGAAAAATTGAGGCGAATAACTTTACAACTGAAATTGGAACTTATTTTAATTACAGAATAGTAACCAATCGATGGGTAGTCCAAGCTGGAATGCGTGTTCAATTATATGCCTCTTTAAATACAATTTCACCTGAGCCTCGTCTTGGATTGAAATACAATGCAAATGAAAATCTTAGATTCAAATTTTCTGGAGGTCGATTTTCACAAAACTTCACTTCTGCCTCTTCCGATAAAGATGTTGTGAATTTGTTTAATGGTTTGTTATCAGCACCAACTAATGTTCAAGAACAATTTGTTAATGAATTTCAGCAAGTAAAAGATACTAAAAATGGTCTTCAATATGCTTGGCATGCGATTCTTGGATTCGAATATGATTTAGGTAAAAACATTACTTTTAATGTAGAGGGTTACTATAAATACTTCTCACAATTGAGCAACATTAATCAGAATAAATTATACGAAGATGTTGCACAATTCGAACAAATTGATGATGTTTTCAAAAAAGACTTCATTCTTGAATCTGGACAATCTTACGGAATTGACTTTTTAGTTAAATACAATAAAGATCGTTGGTTTTTGTGGGGTGTTTACTCATTGGGTAAAAATACACGTTGGGATGGATTTAATGAGTATTTCCCCGTTTTTGATAGAAGACATAATATCAATTTAGTGGGTTCGTATTTAATTGGTAAGAAAAAAGATTACGAGGTGAATGTTAGATGGAATCTTGGTTCGGGTCTGCCATTTACACCAAATGCAGGTTTTTATCAAGGTGAAACTTTTCAAGGAGGAGTTACAACTGATTATGTTACAAATAACCCTTCAAGTACTTCAACATTGCTCGGTTCATTTAATAGCCAACGTTTACCTGCTTATCACCGTTTAGATGTCACATTCAAAAAGCAATTTGTTTTCAAAAACAAAACCTCTATGGAATTAATTGCCAGTGTAACAAATGTTTATGGTAGAAATAACATTTTCTATGTAAATCGTGTTACGGGTGAAGAAATTTATCAATTTCCCATTCTTCCTAGCTTTGGTTTGAGTTATAAATTTTAATATATGGCTGAGATAGCTCCATTTAAAGCGATACGTCCCGTTAGAGACAAAGTACATTTGGTTGCAACTAGACCTTATTATTCTTACAAAAAGAATGTGCTCAAAGCAAAATTGGAGGATAACCCATTTACTTTTTTACATATAATAAATCCTGAATTTGGAAACGATGTAAAAACTAAACCAAATTCTATTGAACGTTTCAAACAGGTTAAAAATCGTTTTGATGAATTTATAAAAAAAGGAATATTAATAAAAGAAGATACTGCCCGAATTTATATTTACAGACAAACAAAAAATGGTCAAACTTTCACTGGAATAATCGCCGGAGCAAGTATAGAAGAGTATAAATCAGATAAAATTAAAAAGCACGAAGCGACATTAACTTCACGTGAGGCAATGTTTACCAAGTATTTAGATGTTGTTGGTTTTAATGCAGAGCCAGTTTTACTTTCCTATAAAGGAAACGAACAAATTGAGCAGTTACTTTTTCAATATACAGAAGATAGACCTGAATATGAATTCACGACAACTGATTGTATAAAACATGAGCTGTGGGTTTTATCTGAAAATAATAGTCTCGTTCTCAAAAACGCATTTGAAGTGATTGAAGCAACTTACATTGCTGATGGTCATCATCGTTCAGCTTCTTCAGTTCGATTAGTTGACGAGCTTGAAAATAGAAATGAAACTGTAAATGAAAGTGCAAATTACTTTCTTTCCTTTTTTGTAGAAGAAAATAAATTGAAAATTCTAGAATTTAATCGCCTCGTAAAAACATTAAATGGCTACGACGAAAATAGTTTTTTGCATGGACTAAAAGCACTTGGCACATTAACCCAATTAGTTGGAGCAAGCCATCCTTCTGAAAATCATCAAATACATATTTGTGTTAAGAGTAGCTGGTATCAATTTATTCCATTTGATTATTTTATTGAATCTGAACATCCTGTAAAATCCTTAGATTCTAATTTATTGACAGAGTTAATTCTAACACCAATTTTAGGAATAAAAGACTTAAAAACAAGCGATCAGATTGAATTTGTTCCTGGAAATGAATCGCTTCAGTCAATGGAACAAAAAATAGAATCAGGTAAATTTCAAGTAGGTTTTGTCTTGTTTCCTGCTACCATTGAGCAGGTAAAAAGAGTTGCTGACCACGGACTGAACATGCCACCAAAATCCACTTGGGTTGAACCGAAGTTAAGAAGTGGTTTAACAATTTATTCTATAAACGAATGATCTCTCAAAAACTAGCAGAAATTCAAAAATCGATTCCAGCCAATATCTGTTTAGTTGCTGTATCAAAAACAAAACCCATTGCGGATCTATTTGAAGCATATAAAGCTGGTCAGCGCCATTTTGGGGAGAACAAAGTCCAAGAAATGACAGAGAAATGGGAAGTTCTTCCAAAAGATATTCAATGGCATTTAATAGGACATTTACAAACTAATAAAGTTAAATACATTGCTCCTTATGTTCATTTGATCCATTCTGTTGATAGTTTGAAATTATTAACTGAAATCAATAAACAAGGTGCAAAATATCAACGTGTTATTTCAGTTTTACTTCAATTTTATATTGCTAAGGAAGCAACTAAATTTGGGTTAGATTGGGAGGAAGCAACCCAACTTTTAAATTCGGAAGAGTATAAATCCTTTAAAAATATTCAAGTTGTCGGAGTTATGGGAATGGCTTCCTTTACAGATGACGAATCAATTGTTAAAGCAGAGTTTTCACAGTTGAAAGAACTATTTTTAAAATTGAAAAATACATTTTTCCATAACGATGATTTATTTAAAGAAATTTCGATGGGAATGAGTGGTGATTATCAACTAGCGATAGAGCAGGGGAGTACGATGGTTCGGGTAGGGAGTTCTATTTTCGGTGGTCGTTGAGTTTCCCTAAACAAGTATAAAGTATTTTACTGAGTAATTTGTTAAGGAAAAGGTATTGATTTGTTTAGAAAAGAAATTATGCTTCCCCTTCTTTTTTCTTTGGGAAATAAACTTTTTGACGAAGAATGATGGTAAAAATTCCAAGAGTTATGCAAGCATCTGCAACATTCCAAATTGCTGGAAAAATCTGATTACCACCAACATAAGGAACCCATTTTGGCCAATTAACATTGAATTGAAACATATCTACCACATTTCCAAAAAGGAAACCTTTGTGTCGCACTTCAACTGGATAAGTGAAACCATAATCGGTGCAATTCATTTTTAAACCAGAACCTTGTAGTTGATTGAAACCTTCACAAGGATTAAAAGAAAAAAAGTAATCATAAAACATGGAGTCAAGAAGATTTCCTGTTGCTCCAGCAAAAACAAAACTTACGGCAATTAAAAATTCCATTTTAGAACCTTTTTTTGCTTCAGAAAAAATGTAATATGCTAATGCGATGATTGCAATTATTCTAAAAATACTCAATGCAAGTTTGTGCCACATTTCCGACCCAAAGGTTGTTCCGAAAGCCATTCCTTGGTTTTCAATATAATGTAATGCAAACCAGTTTCCAATTACATATCTTACTTCATCAGAAGAAAATGAGGTTTTGATGTTAATTTTGACTACTTGATCAATAATCAATAAAGTCAAAATGATTATTCCAATAATAGATAGCTTTTTTTTCACTAATTATTTTTGTGCGTTTTTTGCATCTATGCTCATTGTTGCATGCGGAACTAATCTTAATCGTTCTTTAGGTATAAGTGTCCCATTAACACGACAAATACCATATGTTTTATTCTGAATACGCATTAAAGCGGCATTTAAATTTTGAATAAATTTTTCTTGTCTTGCTGCTAATTGAGCAACTTCCTCTCTGGATAGTGTTTCTGAACCATCTTCCATCATATTGAATGTTCTTCCAGTATCATCTGTACCATGATCATCATTGTGTGAGAGAGAACCAAGTAACAATTTATAATCCTCTTGTGCTTCTTTTAATTTATTATTTATTAATAACTTAAATTCCTCAAGATCTGCATCTGAATATTTATTTTTTTCCTTTGTCATAATCCTTTATTTATGTTCAAATTGTTTAAATTTTTGGGATAGCAAAGGTAAAATTTTTGATTAAATAGGCATAACTGATTTTATATTTTTAAATAATAATAACAACATGTTTAAACAATTTAATTGAGTTATTCACAATTTCACGCAATTACCACTTAAAATGAATATTTTCGTTGTATGATTCGTCTATTTATGGAGAATAGAATTTGGGTTCTACTTCTTCTACCACTAGTTATTAGTGTGTATTTACTTCTAAGTTATAATACTGAATATTATGTGAATTATAATAAAGTAAACTTAGGATTATGGAAAAGTCACAAATTCAATACAAGTTATTTTGGTTCTATAAGTGTATTTATTGTTTTATCAAATGCTATTGGATTAAATGCATTATTTAATATCAATGAGTTTTTTGAAAAGAATATTTACGTTATCGCTCTATTATACATTTTACTAATGAGTTTTTACAACTCATTTTATAGTTTAAATGGATTGCTAATATCACATTCTTTAATGATTTTAATGTTGTATCAGTTTTTTAAATTGAAACAGAATGAAGATGGTCGATCTCGAGTTTTTAATGCTTCTTTATTCGCAGGAATTGCAACAACTTTTTATCCACCTTTGGTTATTTCTTTTCCCCTACTTGTAGTAATTATACTAATAATACGTCCTTTTTATATCAGAGAAATGGTTGTATGTTTTTTTGGTTTTATTACCCCGTTCATCTTCTTGGCTGTTTATTTATGGTGTTATAACTATGCAATTTTTGAGATTTCAGCAGATTATAAATTAAATTATCAACTACAAACTGATTATTTACTTGTAATTTCTATATTTTCAATTTTGTTTATTCTGAGTTTTTTAGGTTTGAGCACCCGTTTATTAAAGTCATCAATAAGGTTTAAAAAGCAAATCCAAATTGTTTTCGTTTTTGTAGTTTTAGCATTGATGCTGGGGTTTTTAGATTTATTTACAAACAAACAAATTGAAAGTTTTAGTCTTCTTTTGATACCACTTTCAATGATATTCAGTTATTCATTATACCACAAATACTATGGAATTATTTCAACAATTTTTATATATCTAATTATGCTTTACTCAGTGTTGAAATTTTTTATTTTCTCACCCCAATACAGCATGTAATTTGATTAATTTTGACATAATTTTAAAAAAGTAAAATGAAATTTGGAATTGTAACTTTCCCAGGCTCCAATTGTGACCAAGATATGATTTATGTACTACATGATTTATTAGGTAAAGAGCTTGTTAATCTATGGCACAAAGACACAGACCTCCAAGGTGTAGATTTTGTAGTTTTACCAGGTGGTTTTTCTTATGGAGATTATTTAAGATCAGGAGCAATTGCTAAGTTCTCACCAATAATGACTGAAGTTATTAATCATGCTAACAAAGGTGGTTATGTTTTGGGAATTTGTAATGGTTTTCAAATTTTAACTGAATCAGGACTTTTAGATGGTGCGCTATTACATAACAATAATCAACGTTTTATTTGTAAAAACGTAAATCTGAAAGTGATTTCAACTAATTCACCAATAACAAGAGATTTAGATTCTAATGCTGTTTATAAAATTCCAATAGCACATGGAGAAGGAAGATTTCATGCATCAGAAGCAACATTAAAGTCTTTACAAGATAATGATCAAATATTATTTAGTTATTGTGATGACTTAGGAAATGTTAATGATTTAAGTAATCCAAACGGCTCGCTATTGAATATTGCAGGTATCACAAATAAAACCAAAAATGTATTTGGAATGATGCCACATCCGGAAAGAGCAGCAGATCCGTTATTAGCAAATACAGATGGTTTGGCAATTTTTAATTCTATATTAAGTCATTGTTCATGAAAATATTATTACTTGGTTCTGGGGGTAGAGAGCACGCTTTAGCTTGGAAAATTGCACAAAGCTCAATTTTGGATGAATTGTTTATAGCTCCAGGAAATGCAGGTACACGTCAGTTTGGAAAAAATGTAGCAATTTCACCTACAGATTTTACTGCAATAAAAGATTTTGTGCTTGACAATAATATTGAAATGGTAGTAGTAGGACCTGAAGAACCACTTGTGAATGGAATTTATGATTTCTTTAAACTCGAAGAAAAACTACGTAAAGTAGCTTTGATTGGTCCTAGTAAAATTGGTGCTCAATTGGAAGGAAGTAAAGATTTTGCAAAAGCATTTATGAATCGTCACAGTATCCCAACCGCAAAATATGGGACATTTACTGCTGAAACAATAGAAGAAGGTATCAAGTTTTTACGTAATATGAAAGCCCCATACGTTCTTAAAGCCGATGGTTTAGCAGCAGGAAAAGGTGTTTTGATATTGAAAAACCTCGACGAAGCAGAGCTCGAATTAAGAAGTATGTTGGAGCATCAAAAATTTGGAAAAGCAAGTGCGAAAGTTGTGATTGAACAATTTTTAGCAGGTATTGAACTTTCAGTTTTTGTTATTACAGATGGAGATTCCTTTAAATTATTACCTGAAGCAAAAGATTACAAAAGAATAGGGGAAGGCGACACAGGTTTAAACACAGGTGGAATGGGTGCTGTTTCTCCAGTTCCATTTGCCGATGCTGCTTTTATGGATAAAGTTCATAATCGTATCATCGTTCCAACTGTTAAAGGTTTAAAAACTGAAGGGATTGACTATAAAGGATTTATTTTCTTTGGTTTAATAAGTGTGAAAGGTGATCCATATGTAATAGAATACAATTGCCGTATGGGTGACCCTGAAACCGAGGTAGTTATTCCGCGTTTAAAATCGGATATAATCGATTTGTTTGAAGGTGTTGCAACAAATACTTTATCTGAAAGGGATATTCAATTTACAGATAAAAGTGTAGCTACCATAATGATGGTTGCTGGTGGTTATCCTGAAAGTTATGAAAAAGGAAAACAAATTTATGGTTTGAATGGAATTGTTGACAGTCTTGTTTTTCATGCAGGTACTGTTTCAGACGGTCCATCTGTTCTTACAGCTGGTGGTCGGGTATTGGCAGTTACCTCTTATGGTAAAAACTTAGAAGTTGCAATTGAAAAAAGTTATGATTCGATTTCTAAAATTCAGTTTGAGAATGCTTTCTTCAGAAAAGATATAGGATATGACGTCATATAAATATAAGCATTCAAAAATATGAATTTTGATTATTTATTAGTTTTTATAGCATTACTTCTATCTGCTTTTTTTTCAGGAATGGAATTGGCTTATTTAGCTTCGAATAGATTAAAGATTGAAGTTCAAATAAAACAAAAGACTTATCAAGGAAAAATCCTCTCACTGCTTTACAAAAAGGATTCTATTATGATTGCCATGCTGTTGCTTGGAAATAATATAGCACTTGTTGTATATGGTATTTCAGCTGCAAATATCCTTAATCCGATAATAACAGATTTTGGAATTAACAATAATGCTTCAATTCTAATCCTCCAAACATTGTTATCAACTTTGTTAGTACTTGTGACGGCAGAGTTCTTACCAAAAGCAATCGTGCAAATTAACCCCAACAAATTTTTAAATTTTGGTAGTCTATTATTACTGATTATTTTTTGGGTATTGTACCTTCCAACCCAAATAATATTACTATTGAGCAACTTGATTTTAAAATTATTTGGAGTACAAAACCAAAATTCCGATAAAGTTTTTTCCAAGGTTGATTTAGAGCATTACGTTGATGATTTATCTTCACGAATTAAATCAGAGCAAGAATTTAGTAACGAAATGCTTATCTTAAGAAATGCTTTAGATTTTTCAAATGTAAAAGCACGTGATTGCATGGTTCCTAGAACAGAAATTATAGCTGTTGATATTGAAGAAGAGTTAGAAATAGTTCAAAGACAATTTATCAATAAAGGACTTTCTAAGATTATTGTATATCGCGATTCGATTGACAATATTATTGGATACGTACATTCCTATGATTTATTTACTAGACCACAATCTATCAAGCAAGTATTAAAACCAATTAGTTTTGTTCCAACTGTTATAACAGGTAAAGAATTATTGGAAAAATTTACCAAACAAGCAGGAAGTTTGGCAGTTGTAACTGACGAATACGGTGGTACAGCTGGAATCATAACTTTGGAGGATGTAATTGAAGAAATCTTTGGTGAAATTGAAGATGAGCACGATAATGAAGATTGGTTAGAGGAGCGAATCAACGACAAAGAATACCTATTTTCAGCTCGTGTTGATATTGATTATTTGAATGAAACATATAATTTAGATCTCGAAGAATCAAACGAATATGAAACACTTGCCGGGCTGATGATTTTTCACCTAGAAAAGATTCCTGAACAAAAAACAACACTCCGTATCGGAAGTTATAAATTTATTATTGAAGAAGTTAGCGATAGAAAAATTGAAAAAGTACGTCTAATCATCGATAAATGAAAAATGGATATATTTTCTTATTTTGTATTTTCAGCTTCTATGCTTTTTCTCAAAAATCAACTATCCTTTCAGAGGAATTAAAAGAAATCTCAGGGATTCAGTTCTTAAATGACACTTTACTTGTAGCTCATAATGATGGTGGTAATCAACCATTACTATATTTTCTAAATCCAATTAATGGAAAAATTATAAAACGTGTTTTTATTCAAGGAGTTAAAAATACTGATTGGGAAGATATTGCAATAGCTGGAGACTTCCTATTTATTGGAGATTTCGGAAATAATAATAATAAACGAAAGAATCTTTCAATTATACGTGTTTCTTGGAAAGATGCATTAGATCATGATACAATTAGTTCAGATTTAATGACGTTTGAATATAGTAATCAAGAAGCATTTCCTCCAGAAAAAAAAACAATGAATTTTGATGCAGAATGTTTGCTATTTGCAAATGATTTCCTATGGATTTTTACCAAAAACAGAACAGATCCCTTCGATGGAATTTCAAATGTATATCGTTTTCAATTTCAAAAAAATAAACATGTAATTCTTAAAAAGGAGTATGCCATTAAAATTGGTTCCAAAAGTTGGATGTTTGATAGCGTAACAGGAGGTGATTTCTTAAACGATTGTTTTTATTTAATTACCTACAACCGTGTTTTGAAATACTCATTAAATAAAGGGAAATTCAATCTTTTGAAGCAATATTATTATAAAGAATACAATCAAAAAGAAGCAATAACTGTCATTAAGGATGATGAAATTTATGTTGCTAATGAATTCCAAAAATTAATTGGTAAACAAAAAATATATCGAATTTCTTTAAAATAATGAGTATAAAAATTAGTGATTTTGAGGCTGTAATTTTTGATATGGATGGCGTCTTAATTGATTCTGAACCTTTGTGGAAAATTGCTATGGATACTGTTTTTTCTGAGTTAGGCTCAACGCTACAAAAATCAGATTTCCAAAAAACTGTTGGTCTAAGAATAGATGAGGTTATTCACTTTTGGAACCTACACGAATCTTGGGGAATTGTAAATGAAGAAGCCATTCAAGAAAAAATAATTTCAAAAATGGAGGATTTAATAGCGGCAAACGCAAAACCTCTTACTGGCGTTCTTGAAACGTTAACTTTTTTAAAATCGAAAGGTCTAAAAATTGGTTTAGCAACTTCCTCATCTTCACGTTTGATTAGAATTGTTCTTAAGGAATTAGTAATTTCAGATTTCTTTGATTTTACGCACTCGGCAGAAACAGAAGATTACGGAAAGCCACATCCTGCAGTTTATTTAACCGTCGCTAAAAAATTAGCCATCCATCCAACAAAATGTTTAGTAATTGAAGATTCATTCAACGGTGTAATTTCTGGGCTTGCTGCGAAAATGAAAGTAGTTTGTATTCCTGAAAAAACTCATTTTCCAAACCCAAAACTTGCACTGGCAGATTTTCAATTTGAGTCAATGAGGGATTTGTTAGAAGAAATTAGAGTTATATAAATCTAACCTATAATTTGATTAGTAATAACCTTGTAATAACAATAATTTACTAAATCTTTTTGTGTTAAATCTATATAAATATTGGTTTAGTATCCCTTTTCTTTTAATTTACTTAATACTTTTTCACTAATACGTGTTCCCCATTCTTCTCCAACTGACATTGATTCTGCAGTTATTGCGGCTTGTGAACCAGATAATTTTTTTCCGGCTGGTGATTCATAGAAAGCAATAATTTGGTTTAAATCTTCGTATGTTAAATGTCTGTAATAGACAGGTGCTATCAAAGAAACTAATTCATCCATTGAAGTTTTTAAAAATTCCCCTTCAAACTCATTCCAAAACTTAACTGGTATGTCTGGGTATTGTTGTTTATAAAAAGTGAACATTTGAGTGATAGCTACTTTATATGCTTCAATGCCACCTGAAGATTGTAGCATCGTCTTGACTTTATTTTGGTACGTCTGATCTATTTGAGCGTAAGTGAAAGAAACGCTCATTAAAATTGTGATTACAAGAAAACGTCTTAGCATGTTAGTTAACTATTATTGAATTTAAATTTACTTACAATCTGTATTTTTTAAAGAATGCATCCCAATTCCATATGAAATTACTCATCACTTCATCCATCCTTTTTAAGAATAATGGATTAGGTGCTTGCATTCTTTTGAAATATTCGTCTTGGAAATTATTTAATTTGTATTTGTGGAAAACAGCTTTTGACATGCCATAAATCCAGTTTTTGGAGGGATGGTTTACGCGTACAATGAAACTTTGATAATCACGAATTAAATTTTTAAAAGAATTTATATCCATCTCATACATTTTAGCAAGTTTCTCGAAAATTATATTCTCTACGCGTGCAGCTTGATCTGCTTCGAATGTACTTTCTAAAAAAGATAAATTACCTACAAGTACAATTAAACTAAACTCACCGTTTTGTTTTTCATTAATATTTGGGCAATTAACAAATGCTGGATCTTCATTTATTATTGAAGCAACTTCCTTGAATCCTTTGTCAACACTATCAAAAATAGCATTTATAAAAACATTCGCGACTTGATTGTCGCCTAGTTTCTTTTTTATCAATGTGCTAAACATTTATATCGTTTTATGTATTGGTATATTCACAAAATTAGTGTACATACATAACTATCTTAAACACAATGTTAAATCGTTATTAACTAAGTTTTCAACAGACATGTGACTATCTCATTGTTTAAAACTCTATGTTTGAGTATTAATAACTAGAATTAATTTTGTAAAAAAAAATAAATGAAAGGAATTATCAAAACAAACAAGGGAGACATGAAAGTAACATTTTATGATAAAGATGCTCCAAATACCGTAGCTAACTTCGTAAAATTGGCACAATCAGGTTATTATGATGGATTGAAATGGCACCGTATTATTCCTGATTTCGTAATTCAAGGAGGTTGTCCGAATACACGTGATGGCGAAAAAGGAATGCCGGGTACTGGCGGTCCTGGTTACAAGATTGATTGTGAGTTAACTGGCGAAAACCAATTTCATGATAGGGGTGTTCTTTCAATGGCGCACGCCGGAAAAAACACAGGCGGTTCTCAGTTTTTCGTTTGCCATTCAAGAAGAAACACAGCGCATTTAGATAGAGTTCATACGTGCTTTGGAATTGTTACGGAAGGTTTGGATGTACTTGATGAAATTCGTCAAGGAGATAGCATTGATACGATTCAAATTCTTGAGGATTAATTTTCAGTAAAGAAATACATTGAATTTATAAAGTCGGTAGTAATATCGGCTTTTTTTTGTGATTTAAAGTGTAGAAATCAATCAGGTAGATTTTTTTATCAGCACACCGCAATTAAAATTAAAAATTCAAGATCGCCTCATGTAATTCACAAGTTGGTAAACCCATCACATTCGTGTAGGATCCCTCGATTTTTTCAACCCCAATTAATCCAATCCAATCTTGAATGCCATAAGAACCTGCTTTGTCGAAAGGATGATAGTTGTCAATGTAAAACTCTATTTGTGAATGAGTTAAGTTAGTAAATTTAACCTCCGTTTTTACAGAAAATACTTTTGTTTTTGTTAATGATTTTAATGCAACTCCAGTAATTACCAAATGGGTATTTCCCGAAAGTTGTTGTAAAATGGACATTGCGTCTTCACGGTTATTTGGTTTTCCTAAAATTTTATTATTTAACACTACCACTGTATCAGAACAAATCAATAAGTCATCTTTTTCAAGCGAATCGACCAAGGCAATTGCTTTTGATTCTGCTAAAAAAGCAGGTACATTTTCAACTGGCATTTCGTCGGAAAACGATTCGTCAATATCAGGGCTAGTTGTTCGAAATTCAAACCCCATCGCTTGCAGAAGTTCCTTTCTTCTTGGAGAACTCGAACCTAAAATTAAATTCATAACGTATTGGTAAATAATGCACTTATCCCAACCAGCATACTCCATTTGATGATGGTATTGATTGTTTCAAAAGGATAGGACTTGCGAATTATAAAAAGTACAAAACAAGCCACATTAAGTATGGCAGAAACTAATAATAAAAAACTAGAAATTAGATTTATTTGTATCCAATTTTGTGTTATTGCAATAATTCCAATAAGAAGAGGAAGTTGTAAAATTACTACCGAAATCAAACCTGCTTTGCGTTCCCCGAGTTTCATTGGTAATGAATAAACATGTATCAATTTATCGCCAACAACGTCTTGAATGTCTTTTGAAATTTCTCTCGAAAGGTTTTGGAAGAAAGCTGAAAATGCAAAGAAGTAAATAAATGAATAATCCAAATAAGTAGACCAAGTGTCTTGATGATATGAAGAAAATGGAGCTGAACTTTCATTTGCAACTTTAAAATACCAAACTGACAACATTGGAACTAACGCAGTCAAAAGCGCAATAATGACGTTTCCAACTAATAATTTCTTTTTAAAATAAGTACTATAAAACCACAATAAATTCATTGAAATCAAATGTATAAAAACAAATAAAAAGCTATTGTAGCGAATAGAAAGTAAAATCGATATAAAAACAGCCAAAAGATTCAAACCCCAATGAAGGACAATTGCCCATCTTTTTTTGAGATATTTTGAAATAATGAGTTTTTTTGGTTTATTAACTCTATCTGCCTTTACATCAAAATAATCATTGATCATATTTCCTGCAGCAGCAATGATGACCGTAGAAAAAACCAACAATGAATAATTCAATAAATGAAAATCAATATTGAGGTAGTTGTTTGTTTTTAATAGATTGTAAGCCACACCAACCATCGTTAGTACAATAATCAGAAGGTTGACAACGCGTATTAATCGTAGGAAATGTTTCATGGAAGAATTGTGTAAACGGTGCGTCGATTTTTTTGATGTGCTTGTTCTTTTTCAATGTCGGATCCAAATTTTGAAATGGCAGCATCGGAATAAATTGGCTGTGTTGATCCAAAACCTTTATAGGATAGTCGGTTGGCTAAAATTCCATTTGCAACTAAATAGTCGTAAACAGTTTTCGCACGATCAGTTGAAAGTTTTAAATTTTCGTCTTTGTTACCACGTGAATCCGTATGTCCTCCTAATTCAATTTTAATTATAGGATTTCTTTTTAAATATTCCACAAAATCATTCAATTCTATTTTAGATTCTGGACGAAGTGTTGATTTTCCCAAATCAAAAAATACGTTTGATAAAACATTTTCTAGCTTACTTGTTTCTGGATTTAAAGGAATATCCAAGTGATAATTTTCTTTTCCATCAGGAATAAGTAAGTTGAAATTCAAGGTATAAGGAAAATATCCAGGGTAGGTAACACTAATTGCATATTCGCGATTGATTGGCAAAGCAACCATGAATGTTCCATCCGATTTGTCAGCGTCAGAAATAATCATAATTTTTCCCGTTTTTAAATCCGTTAATTGGAAATGCCCAGGAATTGAATTTTTAGTAATAGCATCAAATACACGTCCGTCAAAATACAATGTTTTCACTGGTCGCAACTCTTCAGGAAGTTCAAAATAATAGATATCTAAATCGCCATAACCTCCCGCACGATCAGAAGCGAAAAAAGCAATTTCACCCGTTGGTGCAACTATTAGTGAATTCTCATCATTTACAGTATTAATTGGGTAACCTAAATTTTCTGGTTTTGACCAATTCCCATAATCATCTAATCGAGTTACGAATAAATCAGAACCACCCATTCCAACGTGGCCACGAGAGGCAAAATAAAGTGTTCTTCCGTCAGGGTGAATGTGAACAGACTCTTCAGCATAAGGTGTGTTAACGGTATTAGGTAAACGTTGAGCTGTTCCCCAAGTTCCATCTTGTTGCAAATAGGAAACGTAGATGTCAGCATCTCTTTTTCCTTCTCTATTTCGTAAACCCCTTATGAAGTATAATGTTTTCCCATCAGCAGATAAAGAAGGTTGTGTTTCCCAATGAGTTGTATTTACATTTCCAGGAAGATTAATTGGGGTATTCCATTTGTCACCAACTTTTTGTGTAAAAAATAAATCGCAACTGCCTTTTCCTTTGCGATTCTCTCCATAATAAGTCCCAGATTCATCTGAACATCCAACAAAAATTAAGCTTTTCCCATCTGCTGCAATTGTTGGCGCACCTTCATTATTAATAGTGTTTACATTTGACGGCATTGCAATAGACGCTCCCCATATTTTATTTTCACCAAATTGGGAAATATAAAAGTCTTCTTGTGCAAAATAATTTTCAACACGTGGGTCACTAATTTGTCGAGTAAAAAAAATCGTTTTTCCATCCACAGTCATTGTTGGGAAATACTCAGGAAAATGGGTGTTAATACCAGGGCCAATATTTATAGGGTTGAAAGCTTTTGGATTTTGAATGGCGTTTTTGGCAAATTTTGCGTTTGATTCTATTTGGTAGGCAAAATTTATTAGTTGTTCACTTGCATTTGGATTGCGCAAAAAACGTTCAATATTTTTGTTTGCATCATCATACTGACCTACAGCTAGTTGAACAGCTGATAAGTAGTATAGCGTTGCACCACTTATGCTGTGATTTGGGTCAATTTCTAAAGCTCGTTTGTAATGAACAATTGCATTTTTGTAGTCATTACTTCGTTCGTATAATTCCGCGATTAATAAATGTGCTTCCCAAAAATTAGGATCTTTTTCTAATGCTTGATTTGCAATTTCAATTCCTTTTGGGTAGTTCGGACCTTTTTGTTGATCGAAATATAATTCGGGTGCTTTCTGTGCTTCTTCAAATAATTTAATTGCTTTTTTATTGGATGTAGAGTAGGGAAATTGCGCCGTAGAACAACCTATTAAAAAATAGCTAAAAAGCAAGAAAGCGATTATTTTTTGCATGAAAAGAATTTAAGGTATTTGCATAAATTTATGGGTTTGTAACGAAATGTGCCACTTTTTGTTACTTTTCACATATTCTATTATTAGTGGCAGAATTTCAGCTAGTTTACTCCATTCAGGTTGTAAATAAAGCACACAATCAGGATTAACTTTTTGAGCATGTGTTTCAGCCCAAGCAAAATCTGAGGGATGAAAAATAACTATTTTCAGTTCACTAGCTTTTGTGTAAGCTTCTGCTGTAGGAGCCTTGAATTTCTTTGGAGAAAAGCAATACCAATCAACGTTTCCTATAAGCTCATAGCAACCTGAAGTTTCAATTGCTACTTCAATAGTATTGGCCTTCAACTCGTTTATTAAATTTGTTAAGTCATACATTGCAGGTTCACCACCTGTAATTACCACAAAGTCAGCGTTATTTTCTTGAACCATTGATACTATATCCGAAATTTTAACTAGTGGATGTATAGTTGAATCCCAACTTTCTTTCACATCACACCACACGCAACCGACATCGCATCCAGCAATTCGAATAAAATACGCAGCTCTTCCTGAGTAGTAACCTTCTCCTTGAATGGTATAAAACTTTTCCATAACTGGGAAAGCTTTAGTGGTGTCAATTTGATTAAAATGCATAAGCAAATGTAATCATTTCAAACGTTAGAATGTTAATAATTTAAGATTAAGGATTTGTAAGTTTTTCTATACATTTGTTTCTACTAAACACAAATTATGAAAAAATTAGCTTTAAATATTTTACTTTTTACAAGTGTTGGAACCTTTTCCCAACAACAGATTGGGAATTCAAATATGGAATTATGGGATAATGTTGGTCAGTCAACAGAAGAGCCAACAAATTGGAATTCTTTCAAAACAGGAACGGGTGGTTTATCATCATTTGGTTCTCAACAAGTGGGGCGTTCAACGTCTATTCGCTCTGGTGCAACTGGCTCATATTGTGCCAGAATTTACGCAAAAAGCACTTTAGGTGTAGTAGCAAATGGTTTAATAACTGTTGGACAAGTGAATATGGGAAGTTCAACTGCGAGTAGTCCTGATAATTATAATTTTACAAAAACTTCAGATGCTAATTTTTCAGAAGCATTGAATGGACAACCAGATTCAATTGTTTTTTGGGTAAAATATACACCTATTAACAACAATAACCAAGCTCGTGTTCATGCAATTTTACACGATAATTACAGTTTTAGAGATCCGATTGATGCAAACTCAGCCCCACATACTGCTGCAAGAGCGGAATTAAATTATGGAGCAACAGGAGGGAACTGGGTTCGAAAATCTGTACCTTTTGTTTACGAAGCACAAATACCTGCTGTTGGTGTAGAATTCATCTTAGTGACTTTTTCAACAAGTTCAACTCCAGGTGGTGGTTCAGCAAATGATGAGGTGCTTTTGGATGATATTCAGTTGATATATAATTCAGTTGGTGTCAATGAAATCCAAAACACAACTTTTAAAGCTTATTATTCTGTTGAGAATGGTTTGACAATTAAAGGTGCCGATGTAACTTATGAATTAATCAATTTGGCTGGTGCAAGCGAAAAAGTTGGCAACCTAAACACGCTAAATGGAATGATTCTGAACACAGGGATTTACTTTCTTAAATCAGGTGATACAGTTGTGAAAATTTTAGTTCCTTAATTTGAAGTTTCAACTTTTTAATGCTCTTTTTTTTCTTATTCTTTGTGAATATTCGATTGCTCAGAATGGAAAAATCACAGGTGTGGTACGCGATGAGAACGGTCTTGCTTTACCTGGTGCTGCTGTAATCTATCGGAAAGATGTAACAATCGGCGCTTTAACAGATGATAAAGGAAGGTATTTGTTAGAAGTACCAGCTGGAAATTGTCGTTTGGTTTGTCGCTTTACAAGTATGAATCCAGATACTTTAAATATACAAGTATTTGAAAATCAAACGATAAATCTCGATATTGTTTTAACTTCTTTCATTAAAGAACTCCAACAAGTAGATGTAAAAGTCGGTAAATTTGATAAGCCTATTGAAGAACAAACGGTTACGATGATTGTGCTCAAACCAGAATTAATTGAGAATAAAAACACACGTAGTATAGAAACAGCTTTAGATCAAACACCGGGTTTAAATATTTTGGATGGTGAACCTCAAATTCGAGGTGGAAGCGGATTTACTTTCGGAGTCGGTTCTAAGGTTTCTGTAATTGTTGATGATATGCCAATGCTTTCTGGCGATGCAGGTAGACCGGAATGGGGTTTTATTCCCGTTGAAAACATCAGTCAAATTGAAGTAATTAAGGGTGCCGCCTCTGTGTTGTCGGGAAGCTCTGCTTTATCAGGTTCAATTCATATAAGGACAGCTTATCCTAAAGCTAAACCACTGACAAAAATCAACGTTTACTCGGGTGCTTATTCAGCGCCAAATCACCTAAATGCAAAATGGTGGTCACAATATCCAGGAATCCATGGAATGAATTTCTTACACTCACAAATGTTTGGAAATTTAGATGTGGTTGTTGGTGGAAATATGAATTTTGACCATGGTTACATCGGCCCACCCATTACGGATTCAATTGTTGCGACCGTTTTCCCTGATACAATAACGAACTTCTCAGAAAGTGAAATGATTTCTAAACGCGGTAGATTAAATTTTAATTTGCGTTATCGTTCCAAGAAAATTAAAGGACTCAATTACGGGATGAATGGAAATTTCATGTTGATGCACACAGTTATGCCGCTTGCTTGGTTAAACGATTCTTCGGGATTGTTTAGAGCTTATCCAGGAGCCATCTTTATGCAAGATCAGTTCATTTTTAACGTTGATCCTTATTTTAATTTCTTCACACAAACAGACGGAAAACACTCTTTAAGAACGCGCATTTTACACGTTGACAATGAAATGAGTGCCAATCAATCTACCCGTGCTACCACTTATTATGGTGATTACATGTTTCAAAAAAGTTACCCGGATTTAAAAAATTTGGATTTTATTGGTGGAGTGACGAGTACTTACACGAATTCTTTTGCGAATATTTACGCTGGTTCAGGTTCTCCCGATAATCAATTATTAAATATTTCTGCTTACACACAAGTTGAAAGCAAGTACAATAAATCATTGAATTTGTCTGCTGGAGGGCGATTTGAGTATTTTAGATTGAATGATTCAATTACAGCAATGAAACCTATTTTTCGTGCTGGTGCAAGTTTGAAATTATACCAAGAAACTTATTTGAGAGCTTCTTATGGTCAAGGCTATCGTTTTCCAACAATTACTGAACGTTTTATAAGAACTGGAGTTGGAAATTTTGGAGTTTTTCCAAACCCAAATTTGAAACCTGAAAGTAGCTGGAATGCAGAAGTTGGAATCAAACAAGGTTTAAAGTTAGGTGGTTTGATGGGATATATAGATGTCGCGGTTTTCTGGCAAGAATATCAAAACACAATTGAATACATGTTTGGTATTTGGAACGAACTTACTGACGTTCAATCAATGGGGAAAAGTGCAGGATTTATGTTTTTAAATACGGGTGAATCGCGTGTTACAGGAGTTGACGCTTCCTTTGTAGGTGGCGCAAAAGTGACTAAGAAATCCGAAATGACATTTTTATTGGGTTACAATTACATTGTTCCAAAAACATTATCTCCTGATCTTATTTATGCAATAGATTCGTTAAATCGTGTGTTTACCTATAATTCAACATCCTTAGACCCCTCAAACGGAATTTTGAAATATAGATTTTTACATAATGTAAAACTTGATGCTGAGTATATTTACAATAAAAAACTATCGATTGGAATGAGTGCTAAATATTTTTCAAAAATGATAAATATGGACGCAATCATCAAAGATTTTGAGGAAGTGACGATAAATAATGAACTTATCCAAGATTTGAGATATATGGATTTTTTCAATTCTCATCGCTTTGGAAATTGGATTTTCGATGCACGTGTTTCTTATAACGTAAGTGAATCGCACAAATTAGCCTTGATTGGAAGTAATATTTTAAATCGAACCTATTCGCTTCGTCCACTAAAAATTGAAGCACCAAGAACGATAATGGTACAATACACTTACCGTATCGAAGGAAAGAAAACGAAAATATAGATTATAAAAAAACCTCCCAAAAGGAGGTTTTTTTATAGATTAAATCTTTATTAGCTATCTAACAATTCATTATTAATATAACTATCTGTTCCTTTTGGATCAGGACCGTATTGGTTTTCACCTGACGTTCCTTCTGTAGCAAGCCAAACAATAAGAAGAATGGCTAAACCTAAAACTGTTAAACCACCGATAATTGACAAAATAATTGTTGCACCTTTTAAAACGACTCCTAAAATTATCAAAATATAAGGAGCAACAGGCAGTAATAAGTACCAGCCACTTTTATTAATGTCATGCAATCTTCTAACTGCTACTGATAAACTAGGAAGAAATGTTACAAGTGAATAAACTCCACCTAAAATCCCAGTATTATTAATTGAGTTATTGATCAATTTTAAATCAAAAATTAAATCCAAAATTGCAAATAGTATACTGAAGATTATATTAAAGAGAAAAAACATCCAATATTCTTTTCGTCTTGAGCGACCTGTAAATGTTGCATATTTTTGAAAAACGAGTAGATACCAGTTCACATAAGATTAATTATCCAATAATTCACTTGTCTGAATAGAACCAAAATCTGCTTCGTCACCTTTTAATGAGAACGGAGGATAAACATCAGTCATATAACCCATATAGATTGAAATTCTATACTGCCAACGAAGTAAACCAACCATATAATCGTGCATTCCTTTTGGATATTTTCCTGTTATTAAAACTGCCCAAAAAGCAATTAAACGAACAAATGAAGCTCCAATTAATAAAAAGATTAAACAAAAAGCATGTGGAAGCATTACATAAAGAAATCCGAACATTGCTCTTAAAAGTACAGTTCCTCTATTTGATTTTTCAGGTCTTTCCAATTCAATAATAATATTTGAATCACTTGCTGATAATCCAAATGCAGGATAGCCATCACTTAAATTTTGTAGTCTTGCATTAACTCTTAATGACCATCTTTGAAGATTTAATTGATAGTTAAACATTTTTTCAGGGTACTTGCCTGTTATTAAAATTGCCCAGAATGAAATAAAGTTCAATAAACTAGACCAGATTAATAGAAAAATTAAAACCAATGCGTGGGGTAGTGCAATATAAAAACCACCGAATATGGTTCTTAGTAATAATTCTCCACGAGAATAAGATTCTTGGTGTTTTACGCCATACTTCATAATTAAATAATTTAAAATTTGACTTTAAAATTAAGAAAAATAAATTGAGCGTAACTTATTGAAAATAAAATAAATGAATTTTTTTTTATATTTAGCTTAATGGTTGTGTACAAAATTGAAATTGAAGACAAATAATAAAATTTAAAAATTTGATATTTAAGTATTTAAATCTCCAAATTTTAAAAATCAACTATTGTTTACTCAATTTCCCTTCTTTCCAATCTTTTATTAGCTTAGCCCAAGAATAAGGGTTCAATAAATTATTTGCAGGCAACTGACCATTTGTGTAGAGTTTCGTATAACGTTGATTGTTGACATATCCTGCAGCTAATGAAGCATCATTGTCTAATCTTGCTGCTACAAATGCTAATGATTCACCAGATAATTCACGTTGTGCTCTTCTTATAGCATCATCATATGGTTTCATATTCACAAAATAATTTGCAAATTCCTCTCTTGAAGGCCAGGGATATACGGTAACTTCAGGTAAGTTTAAAGTATCTCGTTGTAACATATGAATAATACTGTAACGATTATCTTTCAAACTATCTGGAACGATGTATGTAGAAGTTTTATAACCAAAATAAGAAAAATAGATTGTATCACCAGGGAATGAAACCGTAGAGAAAAAACCATAATAATCAGCAACTACACCTTTTCTTATCGACTTGTCAAAAACAGTGATGTAAGGCATAGGAACTAAATCCTCTTCAGAAACGACAACACCTGAAAGTTGAATCATACGACTTTGATCAATATTTTTACGTTGAGATAATAATTGTAGGCTTGTTATTAGTAAAATGGATAGAATTAAAAAGCGCATATTCTGTTTTTGACTAACAAGTATACTCAAATTAGATTTAGAAGCATCTTTTTTTGATTAATATTAACAATTCATCTTATTTTAACCGTGTTTTTTGCAATTGAAAATTGTTACATTTGCAAGAATTTATTTTAAAATAAGTTCAGATGTCAATAACAAATCTTCAACAAATTTCAGAAGGACTAACCTACGATGATGTATTGCTTGTTCCTGCTTATTCAGAAGTGTTACCTCGTGATGTTCAATTAAAAAGTTATTTTTCAAAAAATATTCCAGTTAATACGCCAATATGTTCTTCGGCAATGGATACGGTAACTGAAGCTAGCCTTGCTATTGCTATTGCGCAACAAGGAGGAATCGGTGTAATTCATAAAAATATGTCCATCGAAATGCAAGCAATGAATGTAAGAAAAGTTAAGCGTTCTGAAAGTGGAATGATTATCGATCCAATTACTTTATCTGAAACTGCACTCGTAATTGACGCCTTGAAGTTAATGCGAGAAAATAGTATTGGAGGTATTCCAATTGTTGATGAAAATAACATTTTAAAAGGAATTGTAACAAACAGAGACTTACGATTCGAAAAAAAAGGAGATCGTCCAATTGTAGAAGTAATGACTTCAGAAAATATTGTAACAACTGTTGATGGTACGGATTTATTGACTGCAGAGGGAATTTTGCAGGAAAATAAAATTGAAAAATTACCAGTAATTGATGAAAACAATAAATTAATTGGTCTAATTACATATAGAGACATAATTAAAGTAAAGCAATATCCCGTTTCTTGTAAAGATAAATTGGGAAGACTAAGGGTAGCGGCTGCTGTGGGAGTTACATCTGACACAATGCAGCGTGTAGAAGCATTAATTCATGCAGGTGTGGATGCTATTGTAATAGATACAGCTCATGGTCATTCCAAAGGTGTGGTAGAAAAACTAAGAGAAGTCAAGGCCAACTTTCCAACTGTAGATGTTGTTGTTGGAAACATTGCAACAGCTGAAGCAGCGCTCTATCTTGTTAATGCAGGCGCAGATGCAGTTAAAGTTGGAATCGGTCCTGGTTCTATATGTACAACTCGTGTTATTGCTGGTGTTGGTGTTCCACAATTGACTGCAATAAATGATGTTGCCAAAGCACTAGAAGGGACAGGTATTCCTGTTATTGCAGATGGCGGTGTTCGTTATACGGGAGATATAGTTAAAGCAATTGCAGCAGGTGCAGACACTGTGATGCTCGGTTCAATGTTTGCAGGAGTAGAAGAATCTCCAGGTGAAACTATTATTTTTGAGGGAAGAAAATTCAAAGCATATCGCGGAATGGGCTCAATAGAAGCAATGCAACAAGGTTCAAAAGATCGCTATTTTCAAGATGCAGAAGACGATGTTAAAAAATTAGTTCCAGAAGGTATATCAGGACGTGTACCATTTAAAGGAAACCTGATGGAGGTAATGTTCCAAATAATGGGAGGTTTACGTGCTGGTATGGGCTACTGTGGTGCTGCTACAATTCCAAAATTAAAAGGTGCAAAATTCGTGAGAATGTCGTCTGCTGGAATGAAAGAATCTCACCCCCATGATGTCGTGATTTCTAGAGAAGCTCCCAATTATAGTATTAAATAAATGTTAAAATAAAAAAGTGAATTTGTAAATTATTTTATTTTTAAAAATAAAAAAAAATGAAAAAAAGTATTTCTATATTGTTTTGTATTTTATTCCTTCAAAGTGTTGTTGCTCAAAAAGAGCCAGTTGTAATGGAAATTAATGGAAAACCTGTTACAAAGTCTGAATTTCTTCAGATTTATTTAAAAAATAACAATGATCCAAAGTATGACAAACAAACTTTGGATGATTATGTCGAAATGTTTAAAAAATTTAAGTTGAAGGTAGCTGAAGCAGAAGCGCTAGGTTATGATACAATCCCAAAATTGAAGAAAGAATTAGAGGGATACAAGAAACAATTAGCTACTCCTTATTTAATTGATTCGGTTGAAAATAGATACCTAGTTGAGCAAGCATTTGAGCGTATTAAGACAGAGGTTAGAGCTTCACATATTTTAGTTCGCGTCGATCAAAATGCAAGTCCAAAAGATACTTTGGCTGCATACAATCGAATAGTTGCTTTAAAGAAACGTATCGAAAAAGGGGAAGATTTCGCATCTGTTGCAAAAATGAAAAGTGGCTCTGATGACCCTTCTGCAATAAACAATGGTGGAGATTTAGGATTTTTCACAGCATTCCAAATGGTTTATTCCTTTGAGGAAAAAGCGTATACAACACCAATTGGATCTATATCAGAACCTTTCAGAACAAGGTTTGGTTATCATATTTTGAAAGTAACAGATAAACGTCCTGCAAGAGGTACGATTAAAACTGCTCATTTGATGGTTGCTGTTCCAAAAGATGCTACTCAAGAAGTTAAAGATAACGCAGAGAAAAAAATCAATGAATTATATGAAAAGCTACAAAAAGGTGAAAAATGGGAGGATTTAGTGACTTTACATTCAGATGACCCAGGGTCATCAAAGAAAGGTGGTGAATTAGCAGCATTCGGATCAGGAACAACACAAAGAATGGTCCCATCATTTGAAGATGCAGCATTTGCATTAAAAGCTGATGGGGATATAAGTAAACCAATTCGTACTGATTACGGCTTCCACATTGTGAAAAGATTAGAATGGAAAGATGTCGCTCCTTACGCTATGATGAAAAAAGAATTACAAAGTAAAGTGAATAAAGACGAGCGTTCTAAAAAAACCCAAGATTCATTTGTTGCTAAATTGAAAACAAGTTATGGTTATAAATATGCTGGCGATAAAAGTTTAAAATGGTTTATGAAAAATTTGGATTCAACTTACTATTTAGGTAAATGGAACGCTGAACAATTAAAATCAAATAAAACTTTGTTTAAGTTAAATGGTAAAGCATTTACTCAAAAAAGTTTTGCTGATTACTTGCAGAAAAATTATCGTGGTGTCAAAAGAGATCAAAACAATATTGTAATCAAGTCACAGTATAAAGCATGGGAAAAAGCTGAAATTTTAGCATACGAAGAACAATTGCTACCTACAAAATATCCTGATTTTAAAGCTTTAATTAATGAATATCATGATGGAATTATTTTATATGAAATTATGTCAGACAAAGTGTGGAATAAAGCAGTGAAAGACACAATTGGTTTAAAAGATTTCTTCTTGAAAAACAAATCTAACTACATGTGGACTAAGCGTTTAGATGCAACAATTTATGAATGTTTGAATAAAGAAATTGCTAACAAAGTAAGTGCAATGTTGAAAAATGATACTATTAATTCAAAAGATGTGATTGATGTTGTAAATAAAGATTCAGAGTTGAATTTGAAAGTTAAAATGAACAAATTTGATATGGAGCAAACTAATTTCTTGAAAAATAGAACATTCAGTAAGGGTGTTAATCCATCATATGAGTTTGAAGGTAAGGTATATGTTGTGAATGTAAAAGACGTTTTAAATCCTATGACAAAAGAATTTAATGAGGCAAAAGGTACTGCAACTTCAGACTATCAAACTTTTTTAGAAAAAACTTGGTTGGAAGAATTGAAAGCAAAATATCCAGTTAAAATAAATGAGGAGGTGCTTTACAACCTTGGTAATAAATAAACATGAATAAAATCCTATCGATTTCCTTTTGCTTACTTTCTGTTGCTTGTTTTACTCAACCTACCGGCAAAGTTGTAAATAAAGTTGTTGCGCAAGTTGGTGATAACATTATTTTGCTTTCAGATATTGAAAATCAAAAGTTACAAGCAGTTCAAGCAGGTGTTGAAACTACCCGTGAAATGGAGTGCGCAATTTTGGAAGAACTAATGATGGGAGAGCTTTTGGTTAATCAAGCAAAGTTAGATAGTTTGGTGGTTTCTGACGAACAAGTGGATGCCGAAATGGAAAACCGTTTACGTATTATTGAAAGTAAAATCGGTAGTCGCCAGAAATTAGAGGAGTTCTACGGAAAAACAATCAATCAAATAAAAGAGGAATTTCGAGAACAAATTAAAGACAAAATCTTAGCTCAAGAAATGCAGCAAAAAATTGTTGCTGATGTTACGGTTACACCAAAAGAAGTTGCTGAATTTTTCAAATCTTTACCTAAAGACAGTATTCCTTACATCAATATGAAATTGAGTTTTCAGCAAATCGTGAATTATCCAAGTATCACGAAGGCGGATAAATTACGTGCATACAATGAATTAAAAGAAATACGAGAATCAATAGTTGTGGGAGGAAAAAGCTTTGAAACTCAAGCAAGAATTAATTCTGACGATCCAGGAAGTGCACCGCAAGGTGGAAAAATTGAAGCCAGCCGAGGAATGATGGTTCCGCAATTTGAAGCTGCTGCTTTTCAACTTAAAGTCGGAGAAATTTCAGAAATTATTGAAACTACATATGGGTATCATATCATCAAGTTGATTTCTAGAAAAGGTGACGATTATGTGGTACAACATATTTTAGAAATGCCTGAATTTAGTCCTGATGCAATTAATCAATCAGCAATTAAAATGGATAGTTGTCACCAATTATTGAAAGAAAATAAGATAACATGGGACGATGCAGTAATTCGTTTTTCTAACGATGATTTAACCAAACAAAACAAAGGAATTATCACCAATCCAATTACAGGAGACCAAACTTGGGATATGGAAGATTTAAATCAAGTCGATCAACAAATCTATCTATTAACTGATGCAATGGAAAAAGGCGATTATACTTCTCCCAATTTATATGTAGATATTTACGAACGAAAACAAGGAATACGTATCGTTCGTTTGATGGAAAGGTATCAACCACACCTTGCAAATTTAAAAGATGATTATTCACTTATTAAAAGTGCAGCTGAAAATGATAAAAAGCAACGAATTATAACAGAATGGACAAATTCCAAAATCGGAAATGCATACATTCGAATTGATAAGCAATTTTCAGGTTGTGAGTTTAAAAGTAATTGGATAACGAAACCAGACTAAAATAATAGTATGTCAGATAAAGAAGCAATTGATCATTTAGTAGTTCACTATAAGGAACTTAAAGAAGAGATTCACAAGGTTATTATTGGTCAAGATGAGGTGGTGGATCAAGTTTTGATTTCTATTTTTTCACGTGCACATTGTTTGTTAGTGGGTGTACCAGGTTTGGCAAAAACCTTACTCGTAAACACTATTGCAGAAACACTTGGATTGAGTTTTAACAGAATTCAGTTTACACCCGATTTAATGCCTTCTGATATCGTTGGTTCAGAGATTTTAGACGAAACGAAAAACTTCAAATTCATCAAAGGTCCATTATTTGCAAACGTTTTATTAGCAGATGAAATCAACCGTACGCCACCAAAAACACAATCTGCACTTTTGGAGGCAATGCAAGAAAGACGCGTAACAGCGGCAGGAACAACTTATACTTTACCAGCACCGTTTTTCGTATTGGCAACTCAAAACCCAATTGAGCAGGAGGGAACTTATCCTTTACCAGAAGCTCAGTTAGACCGTTTTATGTTTAATATTTGGGTAGATTATCCAAGCTATGTGGAGGAATTGGCGATTGTGAAAGCAACAACAGCCGACACAAAAATCAACTTGCGAAAAGTGTTGACAGGTGAAGAAATCATCAATTATCAAGAATTAATTCGACGTATTCCTGTAGCAGATAATGTATTGGAATATGCTGTAAAACTAGTTGGTAAAACACGTGTTAATAATCCAGGAGTTCCTCAAATAACCAAAGATTTCATTACTTGGGGAGCAGGACCAAGAGCTTCACAATATTTAGTTGTGGGTGCAAAATGTCATGCAGCTTTACAAGGGAAATATTCGCCAGATATTGAAGATGTAAAAGCTGTTGCTAAAGCGATTTTGCGTCATCGTTTGGTGAGAAATTACCGAGCAGAGGCTGAAGGCTATTCAATGGATCGAATTATTGACGAATTATTATAAATTTAATCATTGGAATTTCCAGTGATTGAAAAAATGATGTAATTTTACCACATGAAGACTCGGATTCTTTCCGTTTTATTGTTAGTAAATTTCTTTGTGTTGCTCACGCCACGCGATTGGTGGCATCATTGTGATCACCACGAAGCAATTGAATTTTCGCATTCCGACACTCATTTCGACGATGGTACCTGTAATTTTTGTGAATTTGATTTAGGTTCATTTACTATTCACAATTTTCATTTTTTCACAGCAAAAAAACAATTATTCATTTCAGTTTCAGTAGCCGAAATTGCAAATAAAGAACAAGCTACACTACAATCCTTTTTACTTCGGGGTCCTCCTTCTATTTGCTGATTTCCACTACTTTTTTACATAAAATAACCTCTTAATTTATCAAGAATTAGTTGGTTTTATTTTATTGTGAATCGATTTATGATAAATAGTTAGAAATCAGAAATACATTTTTTCGCTTTAAATTTTTTTAAGTAATGTGATATTTTTCTAATCACTGAAGTAAAGTAAAATTCAAATGAAATTTTATCTGTTAATTCTTGGGTTATTTGCATTTACAGCAATGGCTCAAAAACAATTCTCAGGAGTTGTAAAAAATCAAGCTACCAATCAATTGATGGTTAAAGCTTACGTTCAAATAGTGGAAACAGGTGAAAGTTCTTATACGGATGAAACAGGTGAGTTTGTGTTCAAAGGTAATTTACCAAAAACTATTCAATTGCGCGTTTCAGCAATAGGATTTGAAACTAAAATCATTGGTGTTGCAATTCAAGATCAAACTGAACTACAAATCAGTCTTGTTGAAAGACATTTGGATTTAGAAGAAATAACCGTGTCAAGTGGAATAACCGTTCAACAAAACAAAAGTCCGTTTCACATCGAAACACGTAAACTTTCTGATTTGAATGGGATTGCGAGTATTAATATTGGCGAAGCATTAGCAAAAATTCCGGGTGTTTATCAATCGAGTTTAGGAAATGGAATTTCAAAACCAGTAATTCGTGGTTTGCAAGGAATGCGTGTTGTGAGTTTACTTAATGGTTTACGGATGGAAGGACAACAATGGGGTGGTGACCACGGAATGGGAATTTCGGAAATTGGAATTGGTTCGGTGGAGGTGATAAAAGGTCCAGCTTCTTTACTTTATGGTGCAGATGCATTGGGAGGAGTTTTATATTATTCCGACGAGGCTTATGCTGCTGTAAATTCTCGTTCCTTGCAATTACAGTCTTTTTATCAAACCAATACAAATGGAGGCGCAGTAAGGTTTTTGTATAAAGAATCAAATCAGAAATTCCGTTGGATTCTTGGAGGAAGTTATACCAATCACGCGGATTTTCAATTGCCTAGTAAGAAATTTGCCCAAAATTCACGCTTCAATGAATCGGTTGTGAAAGCGGCATTCGGTTGGAATGGTAAAAACAGTGTTCACCATATTCGTTATTCATATAATCACTCAATTAGTGGAATTCCTGGTCATACACACGATACGATTATCAATCCACTTGATTTTCAAGTTACGACTCAACGCAGAAAACGAACTATTCCAGCGCAGTTTTTCGATAATCACTATTTGTCTTTTGAAAATAAATGGTTTGCTGGCAAAAATGAATGGAGTTTATTACTTGGTCAAACCTTGAATCAATTGACAGAATACGACGAGAAAGTGACTATTCCTGGGATACAGATGAGTTTATGGAATTCTGTTTACAATTTGAAATGGTCACATTCTTTTTCCAATAGTTTGAAAGTCATCAATGGTTTGCAAGGAATGTTTCAAAACAATAGCAATGGTTCAAAAGCAACAGAATCACTCATTCCAAATGCGATTACGCTCGACAATGGCGTTTTTTCTAATTGGATTTATTCCTTGAATAAGTGGAATTTTCAAGCTGGATTACGATATGATTTACGCTACTTAAAGACCTTAACCGATTTTAAAGGAAAAGCTCCAATTACTAAGACTTTTGCTAGTCCAAACGCTGCTTTGGGTGCTGTTTATTCAACTACTGCTTTCACATTTAGAGCTAATCTTTCTTCGGGTTATCGTGCTCCACATTCCACCGAATTATTGACAAATGGTTTCCATCACGGGGCTTTGCGATTTGAAATTGGAGATGTGAATTTAAAAGCTGAAAAAGCACTTCAATTGGATCTTACTTTTGAATTAAAGGGAGAGCATATCGTTTTGATTGTTAATCCATTTTTAAATCGAATTACAAATTTCATATACATTCAGCCTGTTGATTCAATTGTGAATGGTTTACCTGTTTTCAATTATAATCAAGTGGACGAAGTACTTTTTTACGGAAGTGATATTGGAATTCACTATCATCCACATTTTGCACATCATTTACATTTTGAGTCCACTTTTTCGTTTGTTCATACGCAAACAGCAACAGACAGTAGTATTTCATTGATTCCACCAGCGCGGTTCACCAATAGTATTCGCTATGATTTTAACATTGGAAAGAAACTTCAATTTAAAGATATTTTGATGCAACATACGTTTATGACTGCTCAAAACAAAGTTGCTTTCAATGAAACGCGCAGTACATCTTATCAATTATTAGATGCTTCCTTGCGTTTTATTTGGAATATCAAAACTCCTTTACACCTTCAAATAGGTTGTAAAAACATTTTAAACTCAAATTATATCGATCATCTTTCTCGATTGAAAAATATAGAAATGCCAAGTACTGGCAGAAATTTTTATTTAAGTATCAATTTTTTTATTAATCAAAATCTAAAAACAAAGTAGTATGAAAAAAGTAGTTTTATCGAGCGCAATCGCTCTAGTAACTGTGTTTGCAATGAGTTCTTGCAACAAAAACAAATGTCACGAATGTCACTATGACAAAGCTGGTGCAGAAATCGAAATGGGTGAGTTTTGTGGCGATGCTTTAGAAGATTTAGAAGCATTAGGAACTTACACAGATACAACTGGAACGTATACAGTTCATTGCCACGAGCATTAATTTATTTCTGAAATACTGCTAGTTAAATTAAGATTTGCTAGCAGTATTTTTAAAATTTATCGTTTACATTCCTCATTCCAATTTAAAGGATTTCAAGTACCTTTACTAAATGAAACCTGACTTAAATTTACTTCTAACTGAACTGAGCTTTAAAACTAGTCGCAGTGGTGGAAGTGGTGGACAAAATGTCAACAAGGTGTCAACGAAGGTTTTGTTGGAGTTTGATGTAGTCAATTCAAAAGTTTTTGACGAAATTCAACGCGCAATCATTCAATCAAAATTAGCGAGCAAAATCAATTCAGAAGGTATTCTTCAAATCGTTTCACAAACAGAGCGAACGCAATTGAAGAATAAGAAAATAGCACTAGAGAAGTTTAACTTGTTGATTACGAATTGTTTTCTAGTGCGAAAAGAACGTAAAGCCACCAATGTGCCAAAAGCGGTAAAGGAAAAACGATTGAACGACAAACGCATCAAATCGGAACTTAAAAGATGGCGACAGGGAAAAGACTAAAGAACAATAATATTTTTTTTAGGTTTGTGAATTAGAATGTAAAATGATAAATAAATTACTGTAAAATATTCAGTTCATTTATCATATATAATCTTCAATTGATTGAACATGATTATTTTCATCTGTAAAAACAACACAAGGAATAAATGATTCTAATTCTTCTTCTTTAAGTGAGCAAAAAGTCAAAACATGTACTATATCTCCTTCTTTAGCATGTAATGCAGCTCCACCATTCATGCAAACCATTCCTGAATTTCGTTCTCCTGGTAAAACATAAGTCATAATTCTTGCTCCGTTAGTTGCATTATTTACAAAGACTTGCTCGTATTTTTTAATTTTAGCAGCTTCCATTAATGCACTATCAATTGTTATCGAGCCGTTATATTCAATATTTGCTTCTGTTACAAACAAAGTATGAATTTTTGATTTTAAAATTTTATATTCCATTTTTTGAAAATAAATTTTTTTATGTATTATTTAAATTGAAATAATCTTTTACAAATGGGTGATTTAGCCAGCCTTTATCAAATTGAGCAGCAACCGTTCCACAACCTGCATTTATTTCTAGAATTACCGTTTCATTATCTGTAATTGCTATATCAAAAGCAATTAATGGGAGTTCTAAGTACTCATTGCATGTTTTTTCAACAATTGCAAGTAATTTATTCCAATGAGGAATTTGGAAGCCAAGAATTTTACTTCCCGATATCGGATTTGAATCAAATAGATTACCTAAATGATCTAATCCATTTGTAGAAATTTTCCCAGTTTCTAAATCAACTGAGGCACTGAAAGAACCACCATTCATCATATGATCAGTAATTTTTCCACCATTCATTTGTATTGATGCTGCAACGGGTAATTTTTCCGATTTAGATTTGTTGTAAATAACATACCTAATGGTACCACAAAAGTCAGATCCTTGGAGAGCTATTATATCCTTATGATTATATACAAAAGATTGATAAATATGATTGTCTAAAATTGAGTCAGTTTGTTTTAGCAAATGTATTCCAACTCCGCCGTTTGCAAATCTAGGTTTTACTAAAATCCGAGATTTTTCTGAAATCATTTTTAATTCCTCAAATGTTTTATTGGTGACTATGCATCTAGAATTATTTTCGGTAATCAAAAAGATTTCTGGTATATTAATTCCATTATTTGACATTCTCTCATACATTTTGTATTTATCGTAGGTAATATCTTTACGATTTAATTTAATTTTTTCATAAATACCATGAGTTATACTTCTTGGAATAATTTTAATTAATTCATTCGTCGAGATATCAGAAAAAAGATTTACAATTTTTGTATAAAATGCGGTATGAAATAGTATGGTTTTATATCCAACATGAACTCCATTTTTTTTGAGCAGCTTGTAGTAGAAAGAATTATATTTAAAAATTTCTTTTAAAGTATTTAACAAACCAATTTTGTTTATTCGTTTATTAATACTCTTTAGATAGCTTGGTATTTTTTTTATTTTATCAAACATAATAGGTTTTTCTGCACCTTATTGCTTTGTTTATAGTACTTGAGTTTGTTAATTAAATAATCTTGCCCAAAATTAACTATATTTGCTTTGATATTACTTTAAACTTCAATAGAAAATGTTTGAATCTCAAATAGAAAATAACGAGAATAAACAGCTTTCAAACAATGATGAAATTGAAATAATTAGTTCTGTTCTTCTAACTAGTTTTAACAGTAATTTTAGTCAAAATTTAGATTTCAGAAGTTCTAAAAAGAATGTTGAAAATACGCTTCGTGATAAAAATATTTTATTTCATTTCGAAAGTGATTATTTACAAAATTACAAAGACATAAATTTACATTTAGACAGAATTAATCAGGAACTAAATAATTCAAATAATATTTACTATATAGGTTTAGTAGAAACACTTGATGATTGGAAGAAGAAGAAAACATATTTAAAAAAACCAATTGTAGGTAAATTTTTTAGACTTTTATTTTTTTTAGTATATCGAATACTTCCAAAATTTAAATGGTATAACACAATCACATTTAATAGGAGTAAAAGATTATTTTCAAAAGCAGAAATTTTAGGTCGTTTCGTTTACAATGGTTTTGAAATTTGTAATTTTCTTCAGACAAGTGCTAATCTCCATTTCTTCATTTTAAAAAGAAAAACCTACCCATTGAAACAAACAACCATTGAAGGCGTAATACTTAAATTAAACCGAATTGGGAAAAAGGGAAAAATTTTTAAAGTATACAAATTGAGAACAATGCATCCTTATTCTGAATACCTGCATGAGTATATGATTAATAATCATGGTTTTAATGAAAAAGGAAAAATAAAAAATGATTTTAGAACTGCCAAATGGGCCAAGTTATTGCGAAAATATTGGATTGATGAGCTTCCCCAAATTATTAATTTATTGAAGTTTGAGATGAAATTAGTAGGTGTTAGACCAGTCAGTGAAAGTTATTTTAATTCATTGCCCAAAGAAATACAAGAAAAGAGAATCCAACACAAACCAGGATGTATACCACCTTATATTGCTCATGATTTTGGAACTACAAAGGAAAGTGTTTTAGAAGCAGAATTGGTATACATGGATAAAAAGTCAAAGAATCCTTATTCAACTGATATAAAATATTTTTTTGTTTCCATCTACAATATAGTATTTAAAGGGAAACGATCATCATAAATTTGACCTTAAATGATTAGACATACTTTAATTTTTTTATTTTACATTGTACTATTAATTAGTTTTAATTCATGTAATACAGCAGAACAAACCGTTTATTTTCAAGGAGAATTAACCCAACAAAATGTTCAATTACATGAAAAGTTTATTCCTATTATTAGAGTAAATGATTTATTAGAAGTTGAATTGACCGCTTCAAACGATGAAGCAGTTAAATTATTAACATCTGAAATTCCAAATGCTCGATCATCAGTTACATACACATCTGGAGGTGTTGCAAAAGGAGGTTTTTTGGTAAATAGTCAAGGGGAAATAGAATTACCATTTATAGGTAAATTTTTTGTTGCAAACAAGGGTAGAGAAGAGGTAGAAAATGAAATTGAAAAAAAATTAAGTGAATATATTCAAAATCCAATTGTTCAAATTCAAATAATTAATTTTAAAGTTACAATTTTAGGGGATGTTAAATTACCAGGAACTTACAATGTGCCTAACGAAAAAATGACCATAATTGAACTTATAAGTATAGCCGGTGATCTGAATATTACAGGAAAAAGAAAAGAAGTGAAATTATTGCGTGAGGAAAATGGTGTTTTAAAAGAATATGATATTGACTTAACTCAAAAGAACATTTTTAATCAAAATTATTATTTTTTAAAACAGAATGATATTATCTACGTTAAACCAAATAAAGCAAAAATAAGTAATGCAAATGCAAGTCAAATTTTCTTTCCAATTTTCTCATCCATTTCCATTGTTCTTAGTGCAATTAGTATTTTAATTAAGTAATGGAAGAAAGTCAATTAAACCTTTTTGAAAACGAGCAATTTACTAAAAGTAATTACAAAGAACTTGCTTATAAATATTTAGTTAAATGGAAATTATTTACCGTATTAATTATTTGTTCATTTATTTTTTCAACCATTTACTTAAGATACAAAATTCCGCTTTTTGAAGCATCAGCAACTATATTAATTAAAAACAATCAAAAAGGTGGTTCAGGAATGTCAGAAACCTCGGCTTTTGAAGATTTATCTATTTTTTCAGAGGGCAATTCAATTGAGAATGAAAAAACTATTTTGAGCTCAAGAAATTTGATGCGAAATGTAATCAATCGACTACAATTAAGATCTGAATACTACGCTATTGGAAATGTAACAGGTTTTAAGAAAAGAGAAATTTATAAACTTAGCCCTATTGTTGTCAATTTATCAAAAAGTGATTCTGCTCACACAAGTCAATTCGCTTTCAACGTTAATCTAACAATTCTAGACCATCAAAATATTCGTATTCAATTTTTGAATTCTGAAAATAAAATCAGAATACCATTAAACAGATGGACCAAGATTAAAAAAGGATTAGTAATTAAAATATCTAAAAATGAATTTTTTAATGATAATGTCATTGGAAGAAATTATGAGTTTAAATACATTCCTTTAGAATCAGCAGTAAATAAATATTTGGGAAAGATTACAATTGAGCAATTAAGTAGTACTTCAACTATATTAACATTAAAAATTAGAGATAATTCTAAATTGAAATCTGAGGAAATCTTGAATGAATTGATAAATCAGTACAATGAAGACGCCATAAATGATAAAAATATTATTTCGAAGAACACATCTGATTTTATTAGTGATAGGGTAAGGGTTATTTCAAAAGAACTAGGAGATATTGAGGATTCTGCTAAAGTTTTCAAAAACACAAACGACCTTACTGATATTCAATTTGAAACAGAGTCAGGAGTGTTTTCGGCAAAGGAAATTAGAAACAAATATATTGAAGCGAATACTCAACTTCAATTAAGTTATATGATGTTGGATCATTTACAAACAAATAATAAACCCGATGATTTAATTCCTATTAATCTTGGCTTATCAGATGAAAGAATTGAAAATATCATTCAAGAACATAACAAGCTTGTTATGGAAAGAATTGAAGAATTAAAAACAACAACTCTCAAAAATCCAAAAATAATAAACTTATCAAATCGTATTAGTGAGTTAAAAATTAATATTGAAGTAAGTATTAAAAATTTAATTCAATCTAAAAAGAAAATATTACAAGAAGTAGAAAAAGAAGAAGTTAGGATTGATCGAAACCTAGCTCGAATGCCCGGCTATGAAAAAGATTTGAGAGGAATCATACGCCAACAAGAAATAAAAGAAGCGTTGTATATATATTTATTACAAAAAAGGGAAGAGGCTCAAATTGCACTCGCAGTGGGAATTGGAAATGCAAAAATTGTTGATTCAGCTTATAGCAATGGAAGTATTGTCTCTCCAAAAAGAATATTTATTTACACAGGTTCATTTATATTTTCATTATTGCTCGGAATCGCAATTATTTACATTAGTGAAACCATTTTTGATAAAGTAAACTCCAAAACAGATATTGAGCGAGTTAAATTACCTTTTATTGGTAATATACCCTTAGGACAGGTAGGTCAGCAAATTGTTATTTCTAAAGGTAGTAAAACACCCATTTCTGAGGCGTTTAGGACACTTAGAACTAATGTAGATTTTATTACACAGCACAAAAAAGGTCCTAAATTTATTTTTGTTACTTCTTCAGTTGCTAAAGAAGGTAAATCATTTACAGCTGTAAACTTATCTTTATCAATTGCGTTGTCAAATAAAAAAGTATTGCTTGTTGGATTTGATTTACGTGCACCTAAACTTGAACAATACATTGGTAGAGACCGTTCTAAAGGGATAACTAACTTCATTATTGATGAAGATTTGAAACTCAGTGATTTAATCTACAACATAGAACTTAATAAAAATGTGGATATTTTGCCTTCAGGAGATATTCCTCCCAATCCATCTGAGTTAATTATGAATGAGAGAATTGAATTAATTTTCAAAGAAGTTGGAGAAAATTATGATTATATAGTTGTTGATACTGCTCCAGCAGGAATTGTCACAGATACATTTTTGTTAACTAAGTATGCTGATATTTTCTTATATATCGTAAGAGCACATGAACTACCTAAGAAAATGTTGAACATTCCAATAGAGATTAATAAAGAAAATCGCTTACCAAATATGAGAATTCTTTTAAACGGAACACAAGCCAATAAAGGTTATGGATATGGTTATGGCTACGGTTATGGCTACACTGAGGGTTATTATGAAGAAAACAGCAATAAATCTAGAACATTTGTAAAGCGTTTGAATCCCTTGAATTGGTTTAAATCATAGTTTTATTAAATCTGAATTCCTACTGGACAATGATCAGAACCTAAAACTTCATTTAATATAAAGGCATCTTTAATTTGTGGGAGAAAATGTTCAGAAACTAGAAAATAGTCGATACGCCATCCAATATTTTTTTGTCGCGCTCCAGCACGATAACTCCACCAAGTATATTTGATTGTTTCAGGATGTTGATTTCTAAACGTGTCTATTAGACCATTCGAATTAAAATTATTCATCCCGTCAATCTCTTCTTGCATGTAACCAGCTGCTTTATTATAATTTTCTTTTGGACGAGCTAAATCAATTGCTTTATGTGCGACATTAAAATCTCCACATATAACTACTGGTTTTGATTGCTCTAAATTTTTCAAATATTTTAAAAAATCTGAATCCCATTTTTGGCGATAATCTAAACGTGCTAACTCACTTCCCGAATTTGGTACATAAACACAAATCAAGAAAAAATCATCAAACTCTAGATTGGTTATTCTTCCCTCTTGATCATGCTCATCAATTCCCATGTCAAAAGTGACATTTACAGGTGATTTTTTAGTTAAAATCGCTGTGCCAGAATAACCTTTTCGTTCAGCACCATTGGCATAAACTACAAATTCTTTTAAATCTGAAACAGCCTCTTTAACTTGTTCAGGAGTTGCTTTTGTTTCTTGTAAACAAATGACATCAACATTCAAATCAAGCATATCTTGTACAAACGTACGACCTGTTATGGCACGAATACCGTTTACATTAAATGAAATAATTTTCATAAATTAATCGTTGCTTTTACATTGTTCTTCAGGTCTTGCGCCACACAAACCACAAGTAGCTCCTTCTTTTTGTAACATTGGATTATTACTTGCACATGTGCCAGCAAATTTACCATCTTTTTTAATTAGAATTTTTATCGCAATACCAGCAAAAGCGAGTCCAAGTAATAAAATCGTTAATAATACAACAGCCATTTTTTATTTTTTAATTGGTAAAATTAGTTCTATTTAATCCTTTTTAATAACGCGTCCGGAATTATATTCATTTTTTAACAAAATTGTAGGGTTGCCATAATACCACAAATCTCCTTCTCCATTTAATTCTACTTTCAACTTACAATTTTCTGCATTAATTTTTGAGAGAATAGGTGAAATCGAAATCACAGAAATCGAGTCTTGAACTTGTAATTCACGCGTATCAAAATATCCACTTCCATCAATATCCACTCTAAAAAAATTTGTGAAACCTCTTAATTTAAAATCTCCCCATCCGTGAGGAACTGTAAAATTTAATTTATTGGCATTTAAGTTTAAATCTATAGAGCCAGCACCATCTTCAATTACAACAGTCAAATTATCCAGATTCAAAATTTCTTTATTTACTATAGAATCTGTTCCTTTAAAATATATATATTTTAAATTTCGAACATGAATCTCAACGGCTACTTTTCTTTTTTGATAACCCAAAAAATTACACCTATTTAAATTTTCAATTTTTAATATTGAATTCGCTGAATTTACGTCTATTAGATCAATTAGGTTTTTACCTGCCTTTATTTCAACAAAATTTAACGAATCTTGAATTAACGTGTATTTAATATGCTCATATAATTCTAATTTTTCAAAAGCAGCAACTGGAATTATTTTAGTTGATTGTACGCCAGCTGATTTCCAACAAGTGCGTTCATTTGCTTTTTTGCAACTAGAAAAAATAAAAATCAGCAATCCCAAAACTAGCAACTGTCTCATTTATCCTTATGATTTAAAGTGTAACCAACTCCCAATTCCATATAATCAGCTCTTGCAAAATGAGATTTTAAAGTGAAATTCAACAAAATACCATTTGGAAATTGATAGCGACTGCCGATTCTAAAATATACGGGATCATCAGGCTTGTAAACATCTCTAACGTAAGCACCGGCGCCAAAAAGAAAACTAAAGCGTTCAAATGGTACAATGTAACCTGTAAATAAAGCTACTTGAATGATACTTAATTGTGTTTTGATAACTAAAGGTTCAACCCCAAGTATTGATTGCTTTGAGAATAAATCAACGGATAATTCTAATCCTGCTTTTTGATTATAAATTTTTCTTGTGAAAAGACTCAATGAGTAAACTGGATATTTTCTAGTTCCAATTGGATTCATTTCTTTCATTGAAAAGATTCCTAAAGCACCAAATAACCATTTTTTAAGCCGAAGATTGCTTTTTATTGTTGAATTCATAGTTTGCTCCTCACTTAATGTCCTACCATATCCAAGGGATAAATATGGAAGATTGATTCCATAATTTGGGACTTTGAAAGCGGCGTTACTGAAATGCGTTATATCTAAACCTAAAGTCACAAAATTCTTCCCGAAGTTGTAATTAGCCTTTGTTCCAATAACAATCATGGCATTGATCTTTGAAGCTATTGCATTGTTTTTTGGATTGTAGATAGGATCAAAAGATTTTGTCGTGTACCCTAAACCAAAACCCATTTTCCAATTCCATTCAAAGTTGTTTCTTTTTAGCATTGGTAATTCTGCAAATCCAGATAAACCAATATATCTACCAAGTAAATCATTATTTCCAACAGAACCAACAAATAAGGTTGCACCTACTTTTGGTTGTCGGTAAGCTTGGTGCCAATTTTTAGAACCTCGCGTTTGAATGAAATAAGTAAACTCCATTGCTTTCGCAGATTCTTGCGGTAAATGCCCCAAAGCACCTCTATGTGCTGCTAAAAAACCAAGCTTTTGACGAAACTCAAAACCATGATCGCTTTTCATTTGCGAATGAACAAATGAAACAAATAACACCAAGTTAACTATTAAAAAAAGTCTTTTCACTAATTAACAAAGTTAAACAAAGGAAAATGAGTTATAAACTTAATTTTGCAAAAAAAAATATGGACGCAAGACTTGTTGCTTTTGAACGCTTATTAAACGTGATGGATGAACTTCGTGAAAAATGTCCTTGGGACCAAAAGCAAACGATGGAAACATTACGAAATCTCACTATTGAAGAGACTTATGAGCTAGCTGATGCTATCACAGAAAATGATTTAAATGCAGTAAAAGGTGAATTAGGAGATTTGTTTTTGCACCTTGTTTTTTATTCGAAAATCGGCAAAGAAAAAGGAGCATTTGATGTTGCCGATGTTCTAAATGCCATTTGCGAAAAGTTGATTTATCGTCACCCTCACATTTATGGAGATGTAAAAGTGAAAGATGAAGAGGAAGTGAAAGCAAATTGGGAAAAATTAAAATTGAAGGAAGGAAAGAAATCAGTTTTAGAGGGGGTGCCTGCATCCCTACCTGCATTAGTGAAAGCAACTCGTATTCAAGAAAAAGTAAAAGGAATTGGTTTTGAATGGGATAATCGTGAAGATGTTTGGAAAAAAGTGGAGGAAGAATTAGCTGAATTTAGAGTCGAAGTGGAGAACAAATCTGAATATATTGAAGAAGAATTTGGCGATTTATTGTTCTCCTTAGTCAACTATGCTCGCTTTATTGATATTTCCCCTGAAAGTGCTTTAGCTTTTACCAATCAAAAATTTATAAAACGTTTCCAATTGATGGAAGAACTGATTACTTCTGATTCTAAAGACATTAAATCAATGAATTTAGAAGAGATGGACACATATTGGAACCGTGCAAAATTGATATTAAAAAACAAATTATGAGTGCTATTGAAATTCAAATTTTAGAAACAATATTTTTAGTTGTAATCGTAATTACAGTAAAACTTTTTTCAAATAATTCCGTTAATCGGTTACTGAACAAAATGGATTTCGATTTGAAACGTAAACAAATTTCGCATCGAATTATTAATCTTTTCTTGACAATTTTTTTAGTCACCGTTCTAGCAGGAATTTGGAATATTCACAAAGATCAATTAATTGTCTTTATGACCTCGGTCGTAACAGTTCTTGGTATTGCTTTTTTTGCTCAATGGTCGATTCTTTCAAACATTACCTCTAGTCTCATTTTGTTTTTCAATCACCCGATGAAAATCGGTCAACGAATTCGAGTAGTGGATAAAGAATACGATACTTCAGGTGAATTAATCGACATTTCTTTTTTCTTTCTTTACATCAAAAGCGATGATGGCGAATTAATAACAATTCCAAATACGATTGTTCTTCAGAAAACGATTGTTACCAAAATTTAAGGTTTTTGGGCTAAAAATATGTGCAATGGCATTAATTCCACGACACCCAGTTCATTCGTGAAAACATCTGATTGATGGATGGTTACGATTATTGCTTTTTTCAAATCGAAAAATTTCATCGCTTCATACGCACCATTTAATTCGCGTTCTTGCGTTTCAAAATTAAAATCAAAACACACTTGATAAAGTGCTTTCACTTGGTCTTTTTCAAAAACTATAAAATCGCACTCAAATTTTTCTTTAAAATAATAGATAGAAGGATAGGAACGTCTCAAATGCAAGTACACTAAATTCTCTAATCTACGACCATTTTCTTCTGTAAATACGATTGAAAGATTTGTAAATAAGCCCAAATCGATGGTGTAAACCTTCTTCGGATTGCGAACTTGTGCTTTCAAAGAATAGCTAAACATTGGTACACTTGCAACTAAATAGGCATTTTCCAACTGAGAGATATATTCTAATAAAGTACTCACAGATTTAAACTGAAACAGCGTTGAAAGTTTATTCGCTGAATACGTTTTCCCGATATTCGAAAGTAGATAGATGGCCAATTTTCGTAAGGTTTGCACGTCGCGAACACCGTATCTTACAGCTATATCTCGATACAATATATCATCCCAAAGTTGATGTAAAACCAATGGGTTATTTGTTTTTAAATATTCGGGAAAACCACCAACTTGCATATATTTCAAAGCGCTTTCAGTGTTGCTTAACAATTTTGAAAATGTCAAAAATTCAGTATAAGAAAAAGGAAATAATTCGGAAGATAAATGGCGACCAGTCAATTTTGTTCCTAGTTCTTTGCTGAGTAAATTAGCATTTGAACCAGTGACAACAACTTGAAAACCTTCATCTAGTTTTTGACGGACATACCATTCCCAATTCGAGAGCATTTGTATTTCATCGAAAAATAAATGGGTGAATTTATCGCGTTCAATGATTGTATCCAAGCGACGGAAATCATCTAACTCAAATCCTGCAAGTCGTGGATCTTCAAAATTTATAAATAAAGAAACATCTTTGTTTTGCGCTATTAATTGATACATCAAAGTGCTTTTTCCACAGCGACGTATTCCAGTTATGATGTTCGCAAAATTTTCTGTAAGTGTATAATTATGAACATCTTCACGCTCTGTTCCCAAAACGCGACGTTGCAAACTTTTCTTTTGAAATGCGATCACTTCCTCTATTTGAAACTGACTAACCATAACTTTATTTGACACAAAACTACAATTTTATTTGTTAATATCAAACATTTTTATACATTAATAAACAATATTTTTATTTGATACTAAACTATAACTTTATTTGATACTAAACTATAACTTTACTATTAAATAAACAGATTATGGTATAAAATTGAATTACTTAATCAAAAATTAAGCTACGCCAGTTGCTTCATACTTTTCGCTGACAAAAGAGATTTCATCTGTGAGATTGCCACTTGATTAAGTTGTAAAATACGTTCTTCAGAAGAGAAATTCTGTTGAATAAGTAATGCGTTTATGCTTTCCATATTACTCAAAACCACCAACTGTTCGAGTGTGGCTTGATCGCGAATGTTTCCTTCAAATAACGGATTTTGTATTTTCCAGTCTTGGGCAGTCATTCCAAAAAGAGCAACATTCAATAAATCGGCTTCGGAGGCATAAATTAATTTGGTTTGCTCTTTTGTTAATGAACCCGGAATCAAATTTTCTTTGATGGCGTCTGTGTGAATACGGTAATTTATTTTGGAAATTGCTCGCTGCACCGACCACTGGAGATTGTGTTGGTTTGATTCTGCTTCCTTGAGGCGTTGAAATTCCTTAATTAAAAATAATTTGAAAATTGGATTAATTGCTGAACAAAATTCGAAAGCTATGTCTTTATGTGAATATGTGCCGCCATACTTTCCTTGAATAACAATAAATCCAATTGCATTTGTTTTTTCTTTCCATAAACCTGGACTTAGACCAAATGTGGGAAGTCCAGCTTGTGTTTTAAAGTGGTCAAATTCGACCACTTTAAATTCAGGGTTGTTTAATTTTTCCCAAGTGCCAATAAATTCTATTGTGGTTCTAGTACGAATCCAGTTTTTTATCAAATCTGCAGGCCTAATATTAACTCCTTGACTTTTTGCAATATCAGTCAATGATATGTAATCTTCGCCTTTGAATTGTTTAATTTGAACCTTAGTCCCCTTTACTTCAATTTCCTTTTTCATTTTTTCCTATTTTTGATATAAAAGTTAATATTTCAAACCTCACCTAAAAACTTAACTCCTTTAGCTGTCAAAAGAGATTTTATCTGTGAGATTGCCACTTGATTGAGTTGTAAAATACGTTCTTCGGATGTGAAATTCTGTTGAATAAGTAATGCGTTTATACTTTCCATATTACTCAAAACAACTAATTGTTCCAAAGTTGCTTGATCGCGGATATTTCCATTCACTGCTGGATTTAGATTTTTCCATTCTTGAGCAGTCATTCCGAAAATCGCTACGTTTAATAAATCAGCCTCATTGGCATAAATCATCTTAGCTTGTTCTTTAGTTAAAGAAATAGGAATTAAATTCTCTTTTATTGAATCCGTATGAATCTGGTAATTGATTTTTGAAATAACTCTTTGTACTGACCATTGAAGATTGTGTTGGTTGGATTCTCCTTCCTTGAGGCGTTGAAATTCACTAACTAAATACAATTGAAACTCGGGACTTAACCACATAGCAAAATGAAAAGCTAAATCTTTGTTGGCAAATGTCCCTCCATACCTCCCTGGTTTCACAAACAATCCAATTGCTTTTGTCCGTTCAATCCATTGACCAGCCGACATTATAAATCTGTTTGTACCAGCTTCTTTTCCAATTACCCCGAATTCGGGGTAATTAAAGTTAACATTATGAATTTGTTCCCAGATACCCAAGTATTCAATCGTATTTTTATTTGAAATCCATTTTCCAATTAAACCACTTCCCTCTCTAAAACCAAACGTCATATCAGTTAATGAAATATAATCGCTTTTCTCTTTTATTAAAACTTGAACTTTTACTCCCTTTACTTCAATTTCCTTTTTCATTTCATTCTAATTTTTGATGTAATAGCTAATATTTAAACTTCACCTAAAAACTTAACTCCTTTAGCTGTCAAAAGAGATTTCATCTGTGAAATCGCCACTTGATTGAGTTGTAAAATACGTTCTTCAGAAGAGAAATTCTGTTGAATAAGCAATGCGTTTATGCTTTCCATATTACTCAAAACCACCAACTGTTCCAAAGTGGCTTGATCGCGAATATTTCCATTCACTGCTGGATTTTGATTTTTCCATTCTTGAGCAGTCATTCCGAAAATCGCTACGTTTAATAAATCAGCCTCATTGGCATAAATCATCTTTGCTTGTTCTTTTGTTAAAGAAATAGGAATTAAATTCTCTTTTATTGCATCCGTATGAATGTGGTAGTTGATTTTTGAAATAACTCTTTGTACCGACCAATGAAGATTGTGTTGGTTATTCTCTTCAATTTTTAATCGTTTAATTTCGGTAATAAGATAAAGTTTGAATTCTGTTGACACCCAAGAAGCAAATTCTAAAGCTATTTCAGAATGAGCAAAAGTCCCTCCATTTTTACCTATTGAACTTATGATTCCAATTGCTCCAGTACTTTCAATCCATCTTGTAGGAGACAGTGTGAAAGCATTACTTCCTGATTCATTTAATAAGGAGTCGAATTCGACCCCTTTAAAAAATGGATTATTCAATTTTTCCCATAAACCCAAAAATTCTATGGTAGATTTTGAACGCATCCAATTTTTAACAACATCTTTCGGCTCAATTGGGTTTTTCTTTCGAGCTATATCTGTTAGAGAAATGTAACTTTCTCCTTTATCTTTCTTAAAACTAACTTTTAATCCATTTACAATTATTTCCTTTTTCATACTTTAATTTTTAAATTAAATATACGAAATAATAATCAAAATAAAGATTATTAAATAATCAATTTGAAATATTTAGCAAAGAACAAAATGATAAAAATGAATTAATTCATCAAAAATTTAAAATCAATTCGGCGGTTTTTGGTTCTACTTTATAAGATCGTCTTTTTTTGTCAATTGACTTTGATTAAACTAAATAATTTTGCTTTTTTATTTTTTCTCAATTGTCGTATTTTAGTCAATTATGAAATTTAATAAATAAAAAAGATAAATTTTATCTGTAATAAATTTAACAAATTAGTATTTAAAATTTAAATTGAATCTACTGAAAATCAATTATTTTTGGTTAATAATTTAATTTATGAAAAAAAACATTATTCTTCTTTTCGTTCTAATTGTAAAAATTTCTTTTACTCAAATACCTTCGATTATTTACACTAATTACAACGAAAATCTTCCCAACACCAACTGGGAATTCTCTTTTATTCAAATAACTGATGTTCACATTGGAGAGGGTGTTGATGATTTTAGTACAATCGGTTTCAACGATACATTAATAGAAAACGCGATCGATCCATCCGCAGAAAGATTTCAAAAAGCAGTTAAATGGATTAATGAAAATGCTCAAAATGAAAAAATAAAATTTGTCATTATTTCAGGGGATTTAACAGACAGTGGTGAAAAGTCGGAACTCGAGTTATTTAAAAAAATAGCCGATTCTTTAACAATCCCCTATATTCCAATGATTGGGAATCATGATATATGGCAATACGTTTCAAGTCAAGAATCAACTACTCCAAATTGTGACTCGATTTATAAAGTAATGTTCAATGATGTGTTTGATAATTTAGCTCAAACATTACCAACTTGGAATAATGGCACGCGCCTTAATCGAATAGAGCTTCCTGAAAATCAATTTTATGCATATTTTCAAAATTATTCATTTACCTATGGTAATTATCTATTTGCATTAACTGATTTTGCAACTAGAACTCATGCAATTCCGGGATACCTCGGTGTTTTGCCAGAGGCAGATTTGTATAATTTTTCAGGTGGTTCATTGGATTGGTTAGAACAAACAATAAATTCATATTCAAATCCTTTGATGGAAAATATTTTGATTTTCTCTCATTATCCTATGACAAAAGATCCTTGGGCAATTATCAACTCATTCAGTTCGAGTGAGTATGAATCTGTATTAAATATTTTGAGTCCAAATGAAGATCACGTTGGAGCATGGTTTGCAGGTCATATTCATCGTGATAGTGAATATGGAATCAGTAGTTTTACTCCTTTTTCACCATCTATAATGAAAGGTTATGAAACAGATGCAAATAAGGAATTCGTGGATGGTCATTTTAGATTAGTTAAAGTTTGGGATAATGAAACAAATTTGAATGTGAATGAAATTGCTAGTAATGAAAATTTGAGACTATATCCCAATCCATGTACAAATTCAATCCATTTAACAGAAAAATATAGTGAAGCAATGGTTACTATCTATGATTCATTTGGAAGGATTGTATTAAAAAATCTATTGCCGAATGATAGCAAACTTGATATATCTTTTTTGAATTCGGGTATTTACATACTTGAAGTTAATGACTCCAATAGCGTTAAAAGAAATCATTTTATCAAAAACTAAAATTATTGTGTCGACTACGAAAAGCCACTAAGCATCACCAGTCTTTTAACAACGAGTTCAAATAAACTATTTTTATGACGAAAAATTAATTTGGCAAAGAGGATTTGGTTTGTTCGGGGTTTCTTACGCCGCGGTCCAAAATGTTTATTATTACATCCGAAACCAAAAACAACACCATCAAAAACGCTCATTCGAAACAGATTACATAAAATTCATAGAATTGAATGGGTTTAATAATGTGAAATTAAACGATGAATAAATCGTTGAAACGATTGCGGTATTCCCACGATTGTTCCCATAGGTGCGGGTTTAAACCCGCGCCTATGGGGAAAACACACACATCATAACCATTTCAATGGTTTATCATTCAAACACAATCACAAACTCCACCCGGCGGTTTTTTTGGCGGCCTTCAGATGTGGAATTATCAGCAATTGGTTTCGTTTCTCCGAAGTAATTTACTTTGATTCTGTTTTCAGCGATGCCTTTGGAAATGAAATAATTTTTCACCGCTTCAGCTCGGTTTTTAGACAAAATCATGTTCGCATCATCATCACCCAGGTTATCAGTGTGTCCGGAAAGTAATAAATTCCACTCCTCTTTTTGTTTCAATTTATCAGCCAATGTATTTAAAGAAGGTTTTGAACTTTCTTCAATGATGTCTTTGCTCGTTTCAAACTCAAGGTTTTTCACAGCCATATCAATCACTTCCTGATCTTTTTTCTCGATGACTGGACAACCTTTGTTCTCAACCGGACCAACAGTTTTTGGACAAGGGTCAACATTATCATTAACGCCATCTCCATCCGTATCTCCGTAGGGACAACCTCTGTTCTCAACTGGGCCAGAAATTGTTGGACAATCGTCTTTGTTATCGG
>CAMAZP010000005.1 GCA_945863605.1 Chitinophaga pinensis | reverse complement strand
TACAAGAAAGAAGAATTAATAACATTGTAAACAAAATGACGGCAACAAGTCCAGCTGATCGTTATCAAACAATGAGCGAGGTAAAAGAAGCCATAAGAGCTCTAAATGAAATATCCACCAGCGACCCGATGAAAGATTTTTGGGAAGGTATTATTGCAGCAACAGCAGTGGTTGGAATTGCAATTCTATTGGCTAAACTAATTGAAAATAAATGAAAACCCAGCCACTAACAGCGTGTAAGCAATATTGCCTTGCCCCCGCATGTGCGGGGCAACACAAGGCAACATCGCCTACACGCAAAACGATACTACTACTAAGTCCGCCACATCGCAAATCTGCAAAACGTTAAAAAAAAACCTCTACCCGCCCCTTATAGCAGCGGAATCCTCCGACTAAACAAAATGAGAGCGTAGTCCGCCGCAGCGGTGAGAGCGTTCATACAAAAAGAGAATTATTGAAAGAACGAGAAAGTCGGAGATATAGCGTAAAGCGGGCAAAGACGCAAAAAATCTATCATCGGAATAACCACCAGAATAATCATCGGAATTTAAAAGTATATAATCATATAAAACCCTTATCTTAATTGATATTTAACCGTCGGAATAAACATCGGAATATATTGTAAAATATCGAAGTTTTTTATGTAATTTTGTGATCAGTTAAAAAGATTATGAACTATTAAATGACTCCGAATGCAATGGAACCATTATTCCCTGAAGACAACTCAGGTGAATTAGAAGCACTTGCTTTGGAGTTAATAAGTAAAGCAAGCAGATTATCTGGAACGATGAACGAGGACACTCGAAAAGCAATTGCATCATTTCTACGTCCAATGAATAGTTACTATTCTAACCTAATTGAAGGTCACGACACGCATCCAATTGATATTGATAAAGCATTGAAAAATGAATATTCATCTGACAAGTTAAAGCGCGACTTGCAATTAGAAGCGTATGCACATATCAAATTGCAATCAATCATTTCAGAGGAAATTCGAAATGGAGAAAATAGTATTAATCCAACTTCAATTGACTATTTAAAGTCCATTCACCGAAGGTTTTATGAGCATTTACCGGAAACTTTTAAAGAAGTAAAATCGAAAGATGGTCTAAGTAAAATCGTCGTTCCTGGAGAATTTCGTGTTTATGAAGTTATGGTTGGAAGGCATATTGCTCCATTTTCAGAAAAACTTCATCTTTTTACGGATAGATTTGAAGAATTTTACAATCCGAACCATTTAACCAATAAATCTAAAGTTAGGCGCATCATTTCCATAGCGGCTTCCCATCACCGTTTGGCTTGGATTCATCCTTTTCTAGATGGAAATGGTCGTGTTGTTAGACTTTATTCCGACGCGTGTTTTATGTTTGAAAACATAGATGCTTCAGGACTTTGGTCCATTTCAAGAGGATTAGCAAGAAAAAACGAAGACTACAAATCACACCTCGCTCAAGCAGATTTAACGCGGTATAATGATTACGATGGAAGAGGCAATTTGTCGAATAGTAAATTGGTGCAATTCTGTAAATTCTTCCTGGAAACTGCAATTGATCAAACGGAATTTATGTTTAAAATCATAGATACTAGAAACATCCTTGCTCATCTTAAAAGTTTTACAAAATTGATGGTAAACAAAGGAGATTTACGTCCAGAGGCTGAATTTATATTGAGTGATCTTTTCTTAAAGGGAAAAATAAGCAAGATTGAAGCGATGCGAATCACCAATACCTCTGATAAAACATTGAAAATTACGATTGATAAATTAACAGAAATGGGATTACTTACTTCTAAAAAAGAAAGTATATCGATGATGTATTACGTTAATTATTCTGTGAAATACTCGCCAATGATTTTCCCTGGTCTTTACCCAGGAAATAAAGAGGTTGAAATGTATAGTAATATTTAAAAATTTTTCCCTTTGCACTTAAATCCAGCTGAATTGACAAAAAGTCGAACATCTCCAGAAGAAATTCTAGCTCAAAACTTGTCAGAGATACTTTAGAAAACAAAAGAATAAATCCATTCCTTAATTACTCGATAAATTATTTCAATCGCAATCGCTAAAAACGCTTAATTTTAATGAACGAAACTGAACATTCTTGATTTAAATTTCCAACTATGAAATACATTCTCCTCTTTTTATTCCTTAATTTTATTACGATGAATTTTGCTCAAAACCTGACTGTAGAACAAGTAGTTCAAAGTAATTTAGAAGCATACAATAATCGAGATATAGAAAAATTTATGTCTTGGTTTTCTGAAGATGTTGAGCTTTATAGTTTTAGTGAAATGAAATTGATTGCAAGTGGAAAACCAGCAATTGAAAAATTATACAAAGAGTTATTTGCTGCATCTCCGAATTTAAATTCAACCATTTTGAAGCGCATTGTTTTTGACAATAAAGTAATCGACCACGAAAGCATTGTTGGGAGAAAAGGTTCTAAAGATATTCTTGAATTAATAATGATTTATGAAGTTAAAAATGAAAAAATTATTAAAATGACTGTTGTAAAAAAATAGATATTAGCTTCAATAATATCGTATAACTTAATATTAACTTTAAATAAAATTAAAATCTTAATAAAGTTGATTTTACTCTAAGCGATTTTGTATCAATTACTTTTGATTAACAATAAAATTCAATGCATAAACTTTATCGCCATTGGCATTTAAATTTAAAAAAGACACTCCTTTTTTTATTGATTTCAATAAACTCATTATTTTTTGCTCAAACATTGCAAGTAAATGAGCATAAATGGTACGATGATTTTAAAATTGATGGGTATTTTCAATTTCAATATTCCTACACTAATAAAGCAGATTCTTTATCTTTAAATTCAGTTAATGGTGGAAGATTTGACCGTTTCAGCAGTAATCGATTCTCAATAAGACGTGGACGTTTTCAGTTACAATACGAAAAAAAATTAGTCAATTCTCAATTCTCTTTTGATTTGACTGAAACGGGTTTCAGAATGAAAGACTCTTGGATATCACTGAAAGATCCAAAACTAAACGCATTTACATTGACGACAGGAGTTTTTGCTAGAAAATTTGGTCAGGAAATTGAAATTTCTTCTCAAGATCGCGAAGTTCCTGAACGTAGTTCTGTAATTCAACATCTATTTCCTGGCATAAGAGATCTGGGAATGAATTTAGAATTTAGAATGCCCAAAAACAAAAAACTACACTTTTTAAAATTAGATGCAGGAATTTTTCATGGTACAAGTGGAAATTTAGAAGCTGATAACTTTAAAGATATTACAGGTAGAATTGTAATTGACAATCCATTTAAAACTGAAAAAATCAAATTCAAACTAGCTAGTTCAATTTATCGTGGTCTTGTAAATCATCGCTATGATATTGATGGAAGTGCTGCGAATTACAGAACTATTTGGAGAACAATCGATACCATATTAAACATCAATGGAATTGACCAAAGTTTTACAATTATGAATCAAGATATTTTAGCCTCTGACTTAGCCGTTATTCTGAGTGATCCATCTATCGCTAGGGCTACTTATAACAAAAACGTACAACGCAACTACTATTCGTTTCATGGTGAATTTACTTGGAATGGGAAAATAAAAAATAAAAATTGGGGGAATACTACTATTCGCGGGGAATATATATTTGGACAACAAGTTTCTTTGGAGGGAACATTAGGCAATCCTTATGTTTTTAGTAGTACAAGCCCTACTGGTCCTTTTAGTAGTGTTACCTGGCCAAAATACGATAGTCCACAGCCTTACAATCCAGCAACAGTTTCAACACAACTAAAGCCATCTCATACATTTGTTCGCAATTTTAGAGGTTGGTATTTATATTTGAACAAACAACTAGGAAAAAGTAAGCATTATCTAATTTATCGAATAGATGTATATGATCCAAATACTGATGTGGAGGGCGATCAAATTACTTTAAATCTGTATGATTTAGCAGGAAACCCTGTTGGTTCTTCCGGACTTTCAGTTGCTGATGTGGCATTCACCACACATTTGTTTACTTATAGATATGAAGTCAATGAAAATCTAAGTTTAATGGTTTCTTTTGAGAAGCCTATTAATGAAAAAACTAAATTAGATCCTCTAGATAGTACACAAATAGGTAATGGTAAATACCCACACTCAGGATTTCTAACTGATGTGAAGGATGAAGTCGTTTTAATTCGCTTACAATATAAATTTTAAATTTCAATATAATGAAAATCACCAATTTAATGTTTGTTTTTGCCTTATTATTAGGTTTGAACTTGAATGCTGCAACTAGCCAGTACACACTTTCGTTTAGAGATGACCCTTCAAATTCAATCGTAGTTGGATGGAGTGGAGATAATGCAACTGTTCATTATGGAACAACGGATTTCGGAACAGCATTTGGCTCTTACCCAAACTCAAAAACAGTAGACAGAACTGCCTCTGCTCATGGTATTAATCGAAAATTTGCAAGATTATCAGGTTTAACTCCAAACACACTTTATTATTTTGTAGTAAGAGATGCTGGAGGCGCAGTAAGTGCTCGTTTCAAATTCAAAACCTTATCTGATAATCCAAACGATCCAATTGCTTTTATTTCTGGTGGTGATACGCGTGATGGATTTAAAGTTTTTGGTTCGTATGTTGAAAGTTGCCCAAGTGGAAATTGCTTAGAGCAAAAAAGAAAAGGGAATAAATTAGTCGCAAAAATCCGACCTGATTTTATTGCATTTAATGGTGATTTCATTATGAATCAAGTTACTTCAAATACTACTGCTGAATGGAATGAATGGTTGAATGACTGGCAATTAACAATATCATCTGATGGTAGAATGTATCCAATGACGTTTACACAAGGAAATCATGAAGATAATCAAGATGTATACAATTTATTTGATGTCCCAATGGAAGAATATTATGCAATAAATGTAAATAACGGATTATTAAGATTATACATGTTGAACTCAGAATTAAATGCGTGTTCAAATACAGCTCAATTAAACTGGTTTACAACAGATTTACAAAATTATACGAATACTGCAAACCCTCCAAAATGGAAATTTGTACAATACCACATTCCAACTTTTGCAATGGGTAATGGTTACGGATTAGTTTCTGACCAAATGAGTTGCTGGGTAAATTTATTCGAGCAATATGGCGTGAAATTATGTATGGAATCACATACGCACATTACAAAATGGACTTTACCATGTAAGAAAAACTCTTCAGAAACTGACTTTGTCCCAGATCCAGATGGAATTGTATACATTGGAGAAGGAAACTGGGGTGCACCTCATAGAACATTAGATTTTACAGGAAACAACGCTAAGCCTTACATTCGTGATCAAGAAGTATTCGATAACTTCTTCTACATTCGTGTAAACTCAAATCAAACAACAATTCAGTGTGTTAAATTTGATAATGTTGACAACGTAACAGCAAATACGAGTGATGATTTAGGAAAAGAATTACCATCAAACGTTGTGTTGTGGAATCCAGCAAATGGAAACAATATCGTAATCGCAAATGAAACCAATGGTTTAAATGAAAATTCAATATCATTCTCCTCTGTTTCACCAAATCCAACTAAGAATTTTGTAAAAGTTAAATTAGATAAAACATCAAACAGCGGAAAAATTATTGTTTATAATGCACTAGGAAAAGAAGTACTTAACCAAAAATTTGATAACTCTCAAGAGATAAAAGTTGATTTAGACAAAATGTATGCTGGAACATATTACTTATTTGTGAAAACAAATGAAGGTAAAGTTGAATCGCACAGAGTTGTTAAACTTTAATTTTTTAGTGCTATTAATTTGATTATGAAGTTGAATAATAATTCTATATTTGCAATAAAATTTTTAAAAAATAATACTATGAAAAAACTTTTACTTTCAGTTGCTTTAATAGCAGCATCTTTTGTATCAAATGCTCAAATTATCGTTAATGGTGATTTTGAAGCAGCAGCTACTCCATTAATTCCTGGAATAGCAACTCAAACTTTAGGTTGGGGAACAGGTTTATACACTATGGAAACTACAGGTGCATATGCTGGTACTCAATCTTTAAAATTATCAACAATTGTAAACGCTAATGTGGCTGGACAAATTCAATCTCCTTCTGATACAATACCTGGGTTTGCAATCCAAGTCAAAAATGGTGCAATTACTAATCCTCAAAACCTTTCTATTTCTTTCGCATATAAATTCACACGGGTTGCCTCAGATACTGGAGTAGTTATTGTAAATCTGTATGATACGCTATTAGCTGGAGATGCAGATGACGTAGTTTTATATCAAGGTTTTGCTGAATTTACAGCTACAACAAGTGCTTGGGGAACCATGACAATTCCTGTTGCTGCTATATCTGGAGCTACTGGTACTGTTAATCAGTTTTATTTTGTTGCCGTTTCTTCTAACAATGCGCTACCTACACCAGGTACAACTTTATGGTTAGATAACATTACAACTGGATTTGTTGGACTTGAGGAAAATGAAGTTATCTCTGCTTCTGTTTACCCTAACCCAGCTTCAGATATTTTAAACATTAAAATGAATGAAGAAGTTGCTTCTGTTGTTATCACTGCATTAGATGGTAAAACAGTTGCTACAGAAAATTCTACTTCAATTAATATTTCAGCGTTAAACACAGGAATGTATTTATATACAATCACAGGTGTTTCTGGAAAAGTTGCTAAAGGAAACTTCGTGAAAAACTAATTTTTCACTTTTAACTTTTTAAAAGCTGTCTTTTAGGCAGCTTTTTTTTTGTATTTTTAATTTATGGAAAAAAAAGAATATATTGTTACAGTTCAAGGTTCACTTGGTCTTTTAGCACTTGGGCACATTGGTGTTAGAAAATGGCGAGAAGCTATTAACAATAAAAAAAAGGTAGAATCAAAAGAAACCAACGCAAGTATAAAGAAGGATGAAAAAAAATAAAATTCTTTTACTCGGTTGGGATGCAGCAGACTGGAAAGTGATTGATAAACTGATAAATGAGGGGAAAATGCCTTCTTTACAGGGTTTGATTAAAAAAGGAGTACGAGGTAATTTAAAAACTCTTGATCCTCCCCTTTCACCAATGTTATGGACAAGTATTGCAACAGGATTTCGAGCTGATAAGCATGGAATAACAGGATTTATAGAACCTACACCAACTGGTGATGGATTGAGACCTGTAACATCGACATCTCGAAAAGTTAAAGCAATTTGGAATATTTACAACCAAGAAGGTTGGAAAAGCAATGTGGTTGGTTGGTGGCCAAGTAATCCAGTCGAACCTATCAATGGTGTAATGGTTTCCAATTTTTTTCAAGTTGCAAATAAACCACTATCTGAGCCATGGATTATGCCAAATGGGACAATACACCCAACAAGTTTAATTGAAACTTTACAAGAATTTAGAGTACATCCACACGAGATTACCGTTCCTATGGTAAGCCCATTTATTCCTCATATAAATACAAATATTGAATTAAGAAGCGATAAAAGAACTGCAAATGTCATCAAAACTATTGCAAATGCAGCCTCTATTCACGCAGTATCAACCTATTTGATGCAAGAAACTGAATGGGATTTTATGGCTATTTACCATGATGCTATCGATCACTTTTGTCATGTTGGAATGCGATTTTATCCTCCTTACAGAAATGAAGTCAATAAGGAAGAATTTGGGGATTTTAAAGATATAGTCGAAGCTGGTTATCGTTTTCATGATTTGATGTTGCATCGAATTCTTGAACTAATTGATGATAATACAACTATTCTTTTAATTTCAGACCATGGCTTTTATTCCGACCATCAACGCCCTCTTTCAATACCACATGAACCATCAGGACCGGCGGTTGAACATAGTCCATATGGTATTTTTCTTATGGCAGGTCCAGGAATAAAACAAAATCAACGAATTTCAGGTGCATCTGTTATTGATATTACTCCTACTCTACTCTATTATTCTGGCCTAGAAGTTGGAAAAGATATGGAAGGTAAAATTCTGTATCAATGTTTTGAAAACCCTACCGAAGCTAAATTTGTTGATTCATGGGAAAATAAATCAGGAGATTCAGGGCAACATAATGAGCTATTAAGAGAAGACCCTTGGGCTGCACAAGAAGCTATGAATCAACTAGTTGAACTTGGATACATCGATGCACCCAAAGAAGATATTTCAAAACAAATAATCAACTCTAAACGTGAAAGTCAATATTACATTGCTCGAAATTTAATCAATGGGGGTAAAACTATAAAAGCAATTGAAATATTAGAGGAAATCTATAACGAATCTAAAGTTCATCGCTATGGTCAACGCTTAGCAATGTGTTACCTTAGTAAACGCCGCTACCAACATTGTAAAGAGTTAATTGAGGATTTGAAAAAAACAAAATATGAGAATAAAGCAGAATATCCAGTAAATATTGAAGAGCCAATGTATTTGGAATACTTGGAGGGTTTGTATTTTTTAGCAATAAATAGACTACGAAAATCACTACCAATTTTAGAAAAAATCCTAGAAAAAAACCCAATAAATTTTCATGTTTTATTAAATATTGCATTAATCTATTTGGAAAGAAAGAAATATAGTACAGCAGAAAAATATTTCATTCAATGCCTTGCAATTGATGATCAAAATACAAATGCACATCATGGTTTAGGATTATCTTTTTTGAGACAAAATAAATTTGAAGAGGCAATTGAAGAATTTTTAATAGCAATTGAAACAAATTTCTATTTTCCAAGAGCACATTATCATTTAGGTGAAACCCTCTTCAAAATTTGCAATTATGAAGATGCATCAAAAGCATTTGAAGTATCGCTAAAGATTGCTCCAAAAATGATTAAACCACATGAATGGTTAATTAAAATATATTCAGAACATATAATAAATCACCAATTAGCTGAGAAAAGTAAAAAATTTATCAAAGAAAATAAAAAAGGAAAAATTATTATCTTAAACGGAATTAATGAATACGATTATTCAGAACTATTCCAACTTTTAGAAAATAATAAGTTTAAAATTATCACAGATGGGACTATTGATTTGAAAATAAAAAACAGCCTGGAGAACGATTCAGATTTAACTCCACTTGTTTTTTTACCAAGTCAAATATTAAGTATACTTCCAAGTTGTTACAGCTATCTTTTCATAGAATTAATATTACCAAAAGAATTGATAATAGATGAATTAGAAAAACAAAATAGCAGCCCTGAGACAATAAAATTTAATCAAGTTCAAGAATTAAATCGAATAGAATTATTAAAAACCTCATGGTTAGAATCAAATCCAACAGTTAGTTATTATGCATTAGACATAATCGAATTAAAAATTAATCGTACTGATGAGTTAGGAAAATTATTAGAATTTATTGAGTATTCTAATGATTCAAATTTGTAATTATCAATATTCAAACTAACTATTTTTTTTTTTATTATTTTAAATAATTTATAATCAATACATTATAAACATATTTTATTTTTGAGATAGTAATAAATAATTTAAAATGAACCAATCTATTTACAAGTTGTAATCCTTCAAAATAATAACTATGACTAAAAAAATTATATTGACTTTTTTACTTGGAAGTATTTTCCGAGTTCAAGCAGGAGAGAAAGAAATCGTAAAAGCAACTTTAAATGAAGTAACTGTTTACTCACAAGGTGCACAATTACATCATAAAGCTAATTATACTGTAAAAACAGGAGTAACCGAAATCATTGTTGAAGGAATTAGTTCTTTTATAGATGCAAAAAGTATTCAAGTGAAAGCAGTAGGAAATGTGGTTATCTTAGATAGTCGTTACTCGCTTTATTACCCGCAACCAGGTCCATTGACAGAAGATGGCATTCCAGTAAAAATCAAAAAAGACATCTCACTTTTGGAAGATTCAATTAGAAATATGGGCTACGACATTCAAGAAATTCAAGATGAGATAGATGTTTTAAATACAACTAAATCTATTGTAATGAACAATGGGGCAATGAAAAGTCAAGGACGAGTGAATGATTCACTTAATTTCTTGAAACAAGCAGTTGAATTTTATACTCTTAAAGTAACAGAAATCAACAAAAAGATTTTGGCACTTAATAAACGTAAAAATGATAAAATAGATAAGCGAAAAGAAATGGAAGAACGTTTGGTGAACTTAAGAAACTACCAAAATGGAAGTGGTTTTAATCAAAAAAACAACAATCCTATTCCACGAATTATTGTGACTGTTTCGTCAACGGAACCCGTTTCAGGAAAAATGAATTTATCTTACTTCGTTTCAAATGCTGGCTGGACACCGTTTTATGATTTGCGCAGTGAAGCTTTAACTGGTAAAATAAACCTTACTTATAAAGCACAAGTTTATCAAAACACAGGTTTAGATTGGAATGATGTAAGATTGAATATTTCTACCAATAATCCGTATGCCAATAAAACAAAACCTGAATTACAACCTTGGTATATTGATTACACAGCTTATCGTGTAGAAGCTACTAGAAAAAGAAACTTAGATTATAACCAACCAGCATCAGTACAAACAGAAGCTTTTAATATGGGTTACACGTTTAGTTCCAATGCTTTTGAAGATAAAGTAGCTTTAACAGCGAATCAATTCACAACGGTTGTTCAACAATTGATTGCAGCAGAATTTAAAATTGACTTGCCTTACACAATTAAGTCAAACAACGAGCAACATATGGTTTTGATTAAACAAACCGATTTGGACACAAAATTCAAGTATTACAGTGTTCCAAAGATGGATAAAGGCGTTTATCTTGTAGCTCAAATGACAAAATTAGATGAATTACAATTGGTTCCCGCAAGAGCAAATATTTACTTTGATGGTTCGTACATTGGTGAGACCTACATAGACCCTACAAGCATGGATGATACTTTGAATTTATCGCTAGGGAAAGATCCAAACATTATGGTAAAACGCACCCTTTTGAAAAAAGACTCGAAAGATAAAATCATCGCCGAAAAGAGAGAACGCAGTTTTGCCTATTCAATTGAAGTGAAAAATATGAAATCAATTCCGGTTGAAATCGTGATTCAAGATCAAATTCCAATTACTCAAAATGCAGATATCACCATTGAAAAATCAGATTTAGGTAAAGGCGGAAACTTAGATGAGACAACTGGTTTAATGGAATGGAGTTTTACTTTAAAACCTAAAGAATCCAAATTATTTGATTATAATTTCAAAGTAAAACACAACAAAGACAAACAAATCAATCTATAAAACCTAAAAGAAAACTTTGTATTTAATAAGCAAACCTATTTTACTATTTATTTAGTGAAATAGGTTTTTCTGTATTAACTTTAAATTTTAATTTTTCAGAACGACCTTTTTTGAAAATTTTATTGCTGTTTTCTATACCTTTTCTCAATTCTCTTTGTTCTTCAGCAGAAAGTTGAATTATCTGTAAACATTCATCTGAACAAGTGTTTTTCATTTTGATTTTACAACTTTCACATTGAATAAATAATAAATGACAAGCATCATTTACACAATTTGTATGCGTGTCTGCTGATTCTCCACACTGATGACAAACAGCAATTATATCCTCAGAAATTCGCTCACCGCGGCGTTCATCAAACACAAAGTTCTTTCCAATGAATTTATTTTCTAAGCCTTTTTCATTGACATCATTAGCATATTTGATAATTCCACCTTCTAATTGATGTACATTTTTGAAACCTCGGTGTTTGAACCAAGCTGAAGCTTTCTCACAGCGTACACCACCAGTACAATACATCACTATGTTTTTATCTTCGTTTCCTTTCAAATATTCTTCCTCAATATAAGGTAGAGACTCTCTAAAAGTATCTACATCAGGTAGAATCGCACCTTTAAAATATCCAACTTCTGATTCATAATGATTTCTAAAATCAATAAGTATGGTATCAGGTTGATCGGTCAATTTATTAAATTCCTCAGCATTCAAATGCTTACCTTTATTCGTAACATCAAAAGTTTCGTCGTTTAAACCATCCGCTAGAATTTTGTCGCGTACTTTGATTTTCAACTTCAAAAAAGGAAATTCTGCTTCCGAGTCATCAATAGCAAAATTGAGACGAATTCCATTTAGAAAATCGATTTGATATAATTCTTCTCTAAATTGACTTAAATTTTCTGTTGGGATTGCAATTTGAGCATTGATTCCTTCTTTAGCAACGTAAGTTCTTCCAACGATGTCAAGCTTTGACCACATTAAAAACAAATGATCTCTGAATAAGCGAGGATGAGCAATTTTTGCATATTGATAAAATGATATAGTGACATACTTATGTCCTATTAATCGCAAATGAGCTTCTAATTCCTCCTTATTTAATGTATTCCACAGTTGCATACTATGTTGAATTAAATAATTAGTTGAGCAAATTTATTATTTTTTTATTGAACTGTATTTTTAAATTAATCATTAACGATTTAAATTTCTCAATATGTAAAACATAATTTAATATTAAAAGTGTTTTTTTGCACCAAATAATTATTTAATAAAACCATTTTACAATGTTGTAATTATGAAAATTAAAAAAGTCAGAAAACCGATCGGTTTTCTGACTTTCGCAAACAACTCAAAATTGATTAACATGTGGTTTGTGGTGGTGGTAATGTCAACCAACTTTGACTTATCCTAAATATGTTTTCAAAGTTTTATTTTTTGAAGTATGTTTCAATCTTCTTATAGCTTTTTCTTTGATTTGTCTTACTCTTTCGCGTGTAAGATCAAATTTAGATCCAATTTCTTCAAGCGACATTGGTATTTTACCATCTAAACCGTAAAACATTGAAATAATTTCACTTTCTCGTTGTGTTAATGATTTTAAGGAAGTATGAATATCTTTTCTCAACGATTCTAAAACCAAACCTGAATCGGGATTTGGTAATGAATCACCAGTAATAACATCGTACATGCTTGATGATGACTCATCACCATCAATTAAAGGTGCATCCATTGAAACGTGTCTACCATTTTGAGATAATGACTGCTTTATTTCTTCAATAGTACAATCTAAAAATTCAGCTAACTCATCAGCAGAGGGTGGTCGTTCAAAACGTTGTTCTAACTCAGAAAACGCTTTATTAATACGATTAATATTCCCAATTTTATTTAAAGGTAAACGTACAATTCTAGCTTGTTCAGCCAATGCTTGAAGTATTGATTGACGAATCCACCAAACAGCATAAGATATAAACTTAAACCCTCTTGTTTCATCAAATCGTTCCGCCGCTTTAATTAACCCCAAATTACCTTCATTAATTAAGTCAGGTAAAGCTAACCCTTGATTTTGATATTGTTTAGAGACAGAAACAACAAATCTTAAATTTGCTTTTGTTAGGCGTTCTAATGCTACTCTATCACCATTTCTAATTCTTCTAGCTAATTCAACTTCTTCATCGGCACTAATTAAATCAACTCTACCAATTTCTTGAAGATATTTATCCAATGAAGCTGTTTCGCGGTTAGTAACCTGTTTAGCAATTTTTAATTGTCTCATTGTGTATAGATTTTTAGAATAGTATTTAATTTGTCAAATAAACAACACTACATTAAAAGACGCATAAAATGAAAAAAGTTTCATACTAATGAACATTTGTATTAATTAAATGAACATTCATTGACATTTATCGATTATTCATTTTAAATTACTGATGAACTAAAATCATAAATAAAAGATTACCATCCAAACTAGAAATAGTATTGAATTAATGTTTAATAAAATCTTTTATAAAAAACCTGACTACATTTTTCTATTCAATCTATCGGTTTGAATATACAACTGCATTTTGGGATAGTAAAAGAGTAAAATTTGTTGGTAATCATATCCTTTACGAGACATATTCATTGCGCCTTCTTGACACAATCCAACACCATGTCCAAATCCTCTTCCTTTCAATAGAACACTCTCACCCTCTATACTACAACTAAAAAATGTTGATTTTAATTGGAATGTTTCACGTAAATCACGCAATGGAATTCCATAAAATGGATGAATGAAAAATGCATGACGTTCTGATTGTTGAAAATTATAAAGTTGATAGTTACTCAAGCTATCCCAAATTGGAAAATCGTACTTATTTACCATAAATGCTTTCCACTCATTGATAGGTATTCTCTTTTCCCATCTTGCCTGTTTAGTTCGAATACAAAAAGTATCTTTAAAACTATCAAATCCTTCTAATTTTTCATTCCATACGTAATCAGGTTGACAGGTTTGTCCTCCACAATTTGCATGAAAATAAGTAGCATACAATTTTTTTTTTTCATCCAACATAATCAAATCTTTTGTTTGTCGCACAGCAGAATCAATGACAGTTGCGCTTAGTCTTCGATGCTGATATGCTTGACAATGAACACGGTCACAAAGATTAAAACCATCGCTTAAATGTTTATTTTTATACTTCAAAGCATAAGTTCTACTTATTACAGTTTGAACTTTATAATATTCTAAGTTTTGCCCTAAACCTGACTCTGATTCCACGACTCCCTCCAAGTATTGATCAATATCTATTAAATTGATTATCTGAATTTTACCACCTTTATTTAACAATTCAAAATCGCCTTCATAACTTCGTTCTTTAAAAGAAGGAGTCACAGGTTTTAACTTGAGATTATTTTCTGATTTTTCGTGAAAAAGATAAACTTTAATCGATGAAAACAAATAATTATTATTCAATTTAACATCGAGTTTATTGGAAATCCCAAGGTTTACTGTAATAAAATCAGAAGGAACAATTTTGCGCACAAAACCCGTATCATTCATTAAAAAATAAGTACCTAAACCAGGTTGTAGAGTAATCGATTTGATCGTGCTTTCTGTAAAAATACTGATTCGAAAAGATTGTGTAAAACTTTTAAAATACAATAAAAAAAACATCAAAACAATTAAAAAACGCATTTGTAAATTCTATAAATTTTGTAAAATATTTTCAGCAATTCGAATGCTTGCTCCTTTATCACCCAAAAGTTGAACCAAACTGTTATAATCTTCAATAAGTTTCAATCTACCCACTGTTCCTATTTCAAGTTTATTTAATTCTGAAACAATTTTTTGAACTGTACAATCAGCCTGAATCAATTCTTTTACAGCCGATTTATCTAAAATTAAATTCACTAAAGAGATATATTTAATATGAATCAAACTACGAGCAATCCAATATGAAACGGGCGAACTTTTATAACAAACTACTTGCGGTATTCGAAATAATGCTGTTTCTAAAGTTGCAGTTCCTGAAGTAACTATAGCCAAATTTGCAACATTGAGAATAGAATATGTTTTACTTTCAATAAAATCAACACCATCTACTTTGAACTTATCGTAATACGAGCGATCAAGATTTGGCGCACAAGCTACCAATATATGGTAGGTAGAAAAGTGTTTTGCTGCTTCAAGCATTATTGGTAATTTTCGCTCAATTTCTTGCTTGCGACTTCCTGGTAGAATAGCTAAAATGGGTTTTTGATATGTAGGCAAATCTTCTTGATGTTGCGTTCTAAAATGCTGAACCTCATCTAAAAGTGGATGCCCCAGGTAATTCACATCAATCTCGTAGTGTTTGTAAAAATCTTTCTCAAAAGGAAGAATACAATACATGCGCTCAACTGACTTTTTGATTTTAAACACACGGTTCTTTTTCCAAGCCCAAATCTGAGGCGAAATATAATAAAATACGCGAATGTTATGCTGCTTTGCCCATTCAGCTATTCTCAAATTAAAACCCGGATAATCAACTAATATCAAAATATCTGGTTCAAAATCAAGGATTTCTTTTTTACAGATTTTAAAATTTTTAAGAATTGTTTTCAAATTCATAACAACTTCCAAAAAACCCATAAATGCCAATTCACGAATGTGTTTTTTAATAATTACTCCTTCATTCTGCAGACGATCTCCTCCCCAACCCTGAAACTCAAATTTTGGTTGAATACGCTTCATTTCATGCACCAAATTTGCTGCATGTAAATCACCAGATGCTTCTCCTGAAATAATGAAAAACTTTTTTGTCACGTAAATTATTTTATCATGTTAACGTAAATCATATACGGAACATAAAAAAACATGCTTAATAATATACCGCGCACGTAAGGATACTTGTCTGTATTCAAAAATAAATAAAACCAAATCAAATTGGAAATCAAGCCTAAAGAAAGGTCTTTACTTCGATGTACATCTGAAATTTTGAATTGTTCCCATAAATAATATGCACTTGTGTCCTGAACAAACGAAAGAAATAAAAAGACAACTGGGAGAAAAATAAGCGGTGAAATAAGCCCTATAAAAAAACCTATAATATTTTCTTTTGAAATGTTAATTCTCATTTTCTAATGATTTATATTTTTCAATTGCACTATAACATGTCAAGTCATATTGAGTTGGAACTACACTCACAAATCCGTGCTTGAGAGCGTGTAAATCTGTATCGGAACGTTTGTCAGAATCCGAAAATTCTCCTGTAAGCCAATAATATGGTTGACCAAATTGATCTAATCTTTTTTCAAAACGATCTGCCCAAAATGCATGCGCCTGGCTACAAACTTTAATACCTTTAATAGCTGAAATAGAAAGCTTCGGAATATTAACATTCAAGCAAATTCCTTTCTCCATTTTTGACTTTAAAACTTGCATTACGATTTTTGTTGCAAAAAATTTCGCTGGTTCAAAATCTGCATCTGCTGAATAATCAGCAAGAGAAAAACCAATCGATGGAATCCCTTCCATTGCTCCTTCTATCGCTGCAGACATTGTACCAGAATATAGGACATTGGTGGATGAATTTTCTCCGTGATTAAAGCCAGAAAGTATCAAATCAGGTTTACGGTGCATAATTTCATATATAGCCAACTTTACACAATCAACGGGTGTTCCTGAACAGGAATAAGCAACAATATGTTCGAAAAGATTAGTTTTTTTTATGCGTAAAGGATCGTGGATAGTAATGGCATGTCCCATTCCGGACTGAGGTTTATCAGGAGCAACCACCACAACTTCACCAAATTGTTTGGCAACTTCAACGAGTGCATGAATACCTTTTGCATTGACACTATCGTCGTTTGTAACTAAAATTAAATGTTCTTTTTTCATAGTTTGTGGCTAAAATAACTATATTCCGTTTTTCATTTATTAAATTTGAAAACTAATATGAACAAAATAAAATTAATAACTTCCAAGCATCGATATGGTTTTTGCCTAGTTGCAGTTTCACCTATTCGAATTACACCGAGTGATAAATCTGAAATTGTTTCGCAGCTAATTTTCGGCGAACCAATTGAAATTAAGAATTTTGAAAATCAATGGGTGAAAATTCAATCCTATTTAGATGGATATGAGGGCTACATTGATGGTAAGCACATTTTGCCATTGACACCAAAAGAATTAAAAAAATGGATCGAAAATAAAATCTACATGACAGCTCCTTTGGCGTTTTTAAAAACACCTTGGGGAAAACAACTGATCTCGAAAGGAAGTTTGATTGGTGAAATGGAGCAATTTAAAATTGGTGATTTTGATTTTGAACTACAAGCTTCTCACCTACCTACTTCAACGAACTTATGGGAAAGTGCTTTAGATTACTTGAATACCTCCTATTTATGGGGTGGAAAAAGTATGTTTGGTATTGACTGTTCTGGTTTTTCACAAGCTGTTTTTAGGTTTCATGGCATCAATCTTCCTCGTGATTCCAAGGAGCAAGTTTTACTTGGTGAACTTATCGATTTTAAAGACTGTCAATCAGGTGACTTGGCTTATTTTTCTAATGTTGAGGGTAAAATCATTCACGTTGGTATCATTGGTGAAAACCCCGAAATCATTCACGCTTCTGGTCGCGTACGCATCGACGAACTTAAAGAGGAAGGAATTTGGAACGAGGATATGAAATTGTTGACTCATAAATTGAATGTTATAAAAAGGCTGATTAATTAATTCTGTTAAGTTGTTTTTCAATATTTTCGAACCAAACTTATTCTAATTTCTTTTAATCATTTACTCTTTTACCAATTGTGTAAATCAATTATCATTTTCTCAAAAAATATTCCAACAAAAGAATTATCAATTTTGATTGAATCACAAATGAATTTTATAATATTTGATTATGTTCAGTGTAAATTAAGTCTATGTTAACATTTTTTATTAAATTCGGCATGAAAAAATATATTAATTAACTTAAAAATCTAATTATGAATCCTGATTATCAGATAATGTTGTATGCGTGGATTGGTGTGGCTGTATGGGTAACTTTTGTTATTTTATCAAATAGAAAAGTTCATCCAAAGGCTTTGTTTACATTGTTTATGGTTGAATTGTGGGAAAGATTCAGCTACTACGGAATGAGAGCTTTGTTAATTCTATATATGACCTCTAACATAATTGATGGTGGCTTTAACTTAACTGATGCAGAAGCTTATGGAATTTACGGAGCTTATGGTGCTCTAGTTTATCTTACACCGTTAATTGGTGGATATTTTGCAGACAAATTAATTGGATTTAGAAAGGCAATTACAATAGGTGCAATCTTAATGTCTTTGGGACAGTTCACACTATTTTTAAACAATGATGTAACTTTTTATTTAGGTTTAGCAATTTTAGTCGTAGGAAATGGATTTTTCAAACCAAATATTTCTAGTATGGTTGGTAGATTCTACAAACAAGACGATAACAGGAGAGATGGTGCATTTACACTTTTTTACATGGGGATTAACATGGGTGCTTTCCTTGCTCCTTTAACTTGTGGTGCAATTGGTGAAAATGAAGGTTGGCAATATGGATTTTTAGCAGCAGGAATTGGAATGATAATTGGATTTTTAGTTTTTAAATGGGGAGAATATACAGGAACTTATGAAGAAATTGGAAAAGGTCCAGATTCCATGGTTGAAAAAAACGTTATTTCCTTTATTCCTAATTCATTATTACCTTATGTCACATCAGCAGTAATAATTGGTCTAGCTATGCTACTTATTACATACAATGATATAGTTGATATTTTACTTGTTATATTGGCACTCGCTGTAATCGGGTATTTACTTTTCCAAGCTAGTAAAATGGATGTTTCTTCTAAACAACGAATTTGGGTAATTGTAATTTTACTATTGTTTACAACTATTTTCTGGACTTTCTTTGAATTAGCAGGCTCAGCTTTAAGTTTATTTACTGCAAGAAATGTTGACAGAACATTATTTGGGGTTAGTATTAATACAACATTTTTCCAATCTTTCAATCCATTATTTATAATGGCATTAGCTCCAATTTTTTCTTGGATTTGGATCACATTAGCAAAGAAAAACAGAGAGCCAGCCGCTCCTTATAAATTTGGTTTTGGCCTTTTACTATTAGGATTAGGATTCTTAGCTTTACAATTAGGTGGCGCATCCTCTTCTGCGGGAATGGTGCCTGCAATATTCATGGTTCTTTTATATTTATTACATACAATTGGAGAATTAGCACTATCACCAGTTGGTCTCTCTTTAGTGACAAAATTATCACCAAAACAAATGGTAGGCTTTTTAATGGGGATATGGTTTCTTTCATCTTCCATTGCGCATCAAGGAGGAAAACACATTGCAAAATTGACAACAGTTAATGAAAAAACAATTGTAGAAAGTAGTGCTTTTCAAAGTTCAAAACTTGATAAAAACTTCATAAATCTTTTATCTAAAAAAGAGTTTAAAGCACAACTCGAAGAAGGTTCTGTTGAAAGTGTTATGATTGATTCTTCATTTTTGTCTCAATTAAATACCTTGACAAAAGGAGATACCAATTATTATGTTTCGCAAATCACAGTTAATGAGTTCATCAATGAAGCAAAGAAATTTAGTGGAACTAAAGAAGCGAAAATGATGAAAAAAGCAACTGTGTCATTTATTTCTACTGAGCAAATCACTGATACAGTTGAAACTGCTGCGGAGCTAAATAAAATAATGGATAAATCACCTGCTAATAAAGTAGTTAGTGTCGTTAAAAATGAATCATTAAATAAAGGCCTTGCTGTTTTTGGGTTACTTGGTTGGGTTGCAATAGCTTGTGGTATTCTATTATTTGCTTTAGGTAAACCCATTAAAAAATGGATGCATGGTATAAATTAATAATTTTATTCTAAATCTAAAGGCTATCGACATTGATTGATAGCCTTTTTTATTTTAAAACAACAAACAATGAAAGAAAGACAACATCCGAAGGCTCTTCCCTATTTATTTTTCTCTGAAATGTGGGAACGATTCGGTTATTATTTGATGATAGGAATTTTCACGCTTTACCTGAAAGATGCAGAGAAAGGTTTTGGGATGAACGAAACAGAGGCTTCTGACTTATATGGAACTTTTATTGCGTTTGTATTCCTAACTCCATTTATAGGAGGACTTTTAGCCGACCGAATTTTAGGTTATCGTCGTTCCATTACCATTGGAGGTATCATGATGGGCTTGGGTTATTGTTTGATGGCTGTCCACGATAAAAATGCACTTTACATTGCCATGTTGCTTGTTATTTTTGGTAATGGTTTCTTTAAACCCAATATTTCAGCATTGCTTGGTAACGTTTACAACGAAGAAAAATATAAAGCGAAAAAAGACGCAGGTTACAATATCTTCTACATGGGAATCAATATCGGTGCGTTTGTTTGTAATTTCTTTGGTGCTGCTCTTTATAACATTTATGGTTGGTATGCAGCCTTTTTAGCTGCAGGTGTCGGAATGTTTATTGGAATTGTAATATTTTGGCTTGGAACTAAACACTTCAAACACGTGGATGTCATCAAACCAAAATCTGAAAATGATATGAGCTTATTGAGTATTTTTGGTGTAATTCTCTTACCTGCTGTAGGATTTGGTTTATTAGCTTTGTTGCTACCTGAACCTTTAGTGGGCTCAAAAACAACCGACGCCTTTCTTTTTGGCTGTATTCCTGTCATTTTCTTTTATGGACGATTATTGTACAAATCTCCAGCTGAGGAAAAACGACCGATTGCTGCAATGTTGGCAATTTTTGCAGTTGTTATAACCTTTTGGGCTGTTTTCAAACAAAACGGTTCCACTTTAAATACGTGGGCAGATCGCTTTACAGATAGAGAAGTTCCTACAGCAATTCAACCAGCGATGTCTGGATTATTTCTTGCAGAAAAAATTAAATACACAAAAGACTCCGTTGTTGTTATGGATGATCAATTTCGTGTAAAGGACAAAACGTTGAAAGAATGGAATTATCCTGCTTATTTTAAAAATGTGCCTGCAGAAAAACTACCAAATGAAGGTGAAACAATTTATGCTTTTAATACTAATATTTTCCAATCCGTTAATCCATTTTGGGTAATAGCCCTTACACCTTTAGTACTTGCCTTTTTTGGATTTTTAAACAGAAAAGGATTGGAACCTTCCACCCCAACAAAAATCGCTTTTGGACTTTTAATTTCTGGTTTATCTTGCTTCGTGATGGTTGGTGCTGTTTATGCGAGCAATAACGGTTTAATTAAATCATCAGCTTGGTGGTTCATTAGTTCCTATGCTGTCATTACAATTGGGGAACTTTTCCTGAGCCCTATGGGACTTTCACTCGTTTCAAAATTAAGTCCACCACGTTTAACCTCTTTAATGATGGGAGGATGGTTTTTGGCCACTTCAATTGGTAATAAAATGTCAGGGGTTCTAAGTTCGCTTTGGGATGGTTACGAAGACAAAGCTAATTTCTTCTATGTCAATGTAGTACTCCTTTGCGCAGCTTCTCTACTTATGTTTTTAATGCTAAAATGGTTGAATAAAATTTTCGCAGATTACAAATAGAATAATAATTCAAATTGTGTCTAAATTATTTCTACAACCCCAAAACTGTCTCAAATTAAAACAATAAACTCTTATTATAATGCTAAAACAACTCTTCTTTTTTCTTTGTTTTACAACGTTTTCTATCCAAGCGCAAGAAACAAGCACAACCTGTTCCAAACGAACAAAACACGAACATTCGTTGAAAAGTGCAACTTTATCTGTTGCTCAAATTTCAGAAAGTGAAAAATATGATGTCAACTATTATGGTTTAGATATTTCGATGACCAACACTTCCACATATCTCGCGGGAACAGTTGAAATGCAAGCAAAAGCAAGAGTTGCCTTAGACTCAGCTCTTTTTGAACTTTTTTCGACTTTTACTATTTCGGAAATTCGTGTAAATGGACAACCCGTAAATTATTCGCGTTCCAATTCTGCAATTAAAGTTCCTGTGAATGCAAGTGCAAACGAAGTTTTTCTAATTGAAACTGACTATTCTGGAACTCCACCAGATGCAGCAACAAATCCTTTAGGTGGTGGTGGAATGACTTATGACACTTCACCTTCATGGGGAAATCATGTTGTTTGGTCGCTATCAGAGCCATTTTCTGCTTACGAATGGTTTCCTGTGAAACAAAGTTTACGCGATAAGATTGATAGTTGCTCCGTAAAAATTACCGTTCCTGATTCTTGTAAAGCTGGCTCAAATGGTATATTGGAAAATATTGTAAATCTTGGAAATGGATTCACGCGCTATGAATGGAAACACAGACATCCAATTGATTATTATTTGATTTCTGTTGCTGTAGCTAAATACGTTGAACATAGTTTATATGCTAATCCTGTTGGCGCGCCGGCTCCCATATTAATTCAAAACTATATTTACGATAATCCTCAAACCTTACCGAATTTCTTAGATGAAATAAACGAAACAGCTGATTTTATCGAACTTTTCTACGAATTGTATGGTCCTTATCCTTTTGAAGATGAGAAATATGGTCACTGTATGGCGCCATTATCAGGAGGTATGGAACACCAAACAATGACAACACAAGGATTCTTTGAGAAAACATTAACAGCTCATGAACTTGGGCATCAATGGTGGGGAAATAATGTAACTTGTGCTTCATGGTCAGATATTTGGGTAAACGAAGGATTTGCTTCTTACAGCGAATATTTGATGCTAGAAGATTTGTATCCAAATGAGAAAATTCAACACATGACAGATGTTCACAATAACGTAATGACTCAAGTTGGAGGAAGTGTTTGGTTTGCTGATTCACTAAATACGAATCGAATATTTAGTGGAAGACTGACGTATGACAAAGGTGCTGCAATTATTCACAGTTTACGTTACTTAGTAAACAACGACACACTATTTTTCAATACTTTAAGAGCTTTCCAAACTGATTTTGCAGATAGTGTTGCAGCTGGAATTGATGTTCGTAATAAATTTATGGAAACAACAGGTTTGAATTTGACACCGTTTTTCGAGCAATGGTATTTTGGTGAAGGTTATCCTACCTATTCGATTCGCTACAAACAAGTTGCAAATGATTTAGTGTTGCAAATAAGTCATACAGCATCAAAACCAAGTGTTACAGCAACTTTTACTAATCCAATTGATGTGCGTATTTTCCGACAAGGGCAAACAGATACTACCATTCGATTTGAGATTGCAGATAATGAGGAATTATTTATAATACCAAACTTTGGTATAGTAGCAGGAAATATGGGAATAGATCCTAAAAATTGGGTCGTGAACAAGGTCGGATCAATCACTTTAGACAACACCATCAACTTATATGAAATTCAGACTACTAATGAGCTTAAAATCGTTCCAAATCCTAATAATGGGATTTTTAGTATCGAAAATTTAGAGAAAAAATCACTTGTTGAAGTATATCAAATGAATGGTCAAAAAGTACTTTCGAGAACCATTTCACCAAGCGAACAAATTGATTTAAGGGCTTTTGGCAATGGTACATACTTGGTTGAAATTCATTCTGAAAAAGGAATTAAGCTATTGAAATTAGTGCATTTTTAGATTTTAAACAATAATTTAAAATTTACATTTTAACTTCAATAAATACTGTTAGTCCATGAAATAAGTTGTTAAAAACTCGTATTTTACCATCTAAAAGATAAACTCTATCCTTTATACTTTTTAAACCTATTCCCTCTTTAGTTGTGACATTAATGCCAACTCCATTATCTTTTGCGATTACTATAAAATATCCATTATTGTGAACAAAACGAAAAGTCATTTTTGAACCTTGAGAATGTTTAATTGCATTTTGAGCTAGCTCTTGACAAATACGAAAGATATTTTTTCTAATATTTGGATAGAGATTCAAATCCTCCGTAACCTTATTATCAATTAAGAATTTGATTTTAGTGAACGTATTCATTTTTAGAAAATAATCAGTAATTGCTGTAACAAAGCATTCGTTAAAAATGAATTGAGATGTAGATTCAAGAGCAATTTTTCGAATTTCTTCAATAGCAGAACTTAAATATTCCAATGCCTGATTAAGATATTTATTGTCTTTTATGTTTGCATTTTCAATGCTCAATTTAGAAATAAACAACAATTGATTTACACCATCATGCAGATCATTGTATAATTCTTCTTTACTTTTTTCTTTTGATTCAACAAGTAATTCAGCAATTTCTTTACGTTTTTCTGATTTTTCCTCTGCTATTTTTCTTTCGGTTATTTCAATACCGTAGCCAACAACATATTTTATTTCGCCCTTCTTGTCATTTAATGGACCCATTCTTCTATAAATAACTTTCCTATTCCCATTTTTATCAATAAAATCATCAATCCATGCTTTATACTCACCAGTTTCCATGACCTCATTAAAAACTTTTTTTCTACCATCAGCAAGATCGTATGAAATACCTTTCAATCGACAGTAATCATAATCATCTTTGCCAATCATAAAATTTCGAATCGCTGTATCTTTAATTCCTTGAGGATTTACAAATAAATATTTCTGATCAGAAGAAAAAACAGCAATATCTGATGGTATCTCGTTCAATATAAACTCATAAAATTCTTTTTGTTCACTAATCTTATTTGTTAGCTCTATTAGTTCTTGTTCCTTTTTATTTACTTCATTTATAAAATCTGTAATATCTGTAGCATAAACATTGATATATTCTTGATCTTTTACATTACGAATGAAAATATTGTAATGACTATTATTTCTTTTAGTTATGAAATTTATGACTTCTTTTTCAGTAACAATTAAATCTTCCAAATAATTACTTAACTCTGAATCGTAAAAGTTCTTTTCATTAATTTGAAAATCAGAAATAAAAGATTTTTTTGCCGCATCGTTCACATATGAAAGGGAGAAATCCCTATTAAATCTAATTATTGGATTTGGATTTTCACTTGGAAAACGAGCAAGTACATCAATTTGATGCTGTTTAATGAGTAATTGATTATTTTTATCTTGTAGTTTATTAATTAATATTTTTGCGTCCTCAAGCGATCGATTAGTAGATTGTTGAAGGAATAAAAATTCTGCTATATAGTCATGCTTTGAAAAATCATTTAAGGATAACCGATAATTTTTTAGACTAAAATTAGCATTAATTACAGGAAGAGCAGATAGAATTAAATGTTGTCCGTGCTGTTTTATTGAAAATTTAAAACGTTGATTTCCATCTATCGACTGAAAAAAGAAAACACGATTTTGTACAGGAGTTTCATTTGTAATCCAATAATTCCAATCAAATGGTACAATAAATTCAAAAAAACTAAAGAAACACACTCCTGGCTTTAAAAGTGGCTCAACTTTAGTTAACTTTTCTCCTATTCTAATAAAATTTGCATCTTTTGAAACTATAAGAAAAAATGGGTTATTAAACTCTATAGAATCATATAAATTCTTGTTATAATTAATTAATTCTATTTTTTTATTTCTCAAATCAAACAGGTTTATTGCACTTTTTGCTAGTGTTTGTAAACCTGCTATTTGAACATCACTCATTTTTTTTGGGTTAGAATCATAAACACAAAGTGTACCTAAAGTATCGCCTTCTTCAGTTACTAATGGAATTCCAACTAAAAAAACAATATTCAATTTATCATTTTCAAACGAATTAATTTTAAATTGATTATGAATACGAGCATCTTCAATAATTAATGGATGAGCGGTATTTTTTAATGAATAATTACAAAAATCCCAAACCCATTGAAATTGCCATAAATCGAGATCATTTTTTGAAACAAACCAATTATTTTGATCTTTAATACAAATAGTTGCAATTTCAGAGCAACAAATTTGAGCAGCTAATGAGGTAATTCCATCAAAATCTTTTTCAAATAATGGGTCGAATAACTTATAACTATTCAATGATTTTTGATGATATATTTCGTTTGATGATGTATTATTCATTTATAAAATTACCACTTAATAAGAAAAACATAACAATCACTATTTTCATTTTTCTCCTGTATTTGCTCAATACTTAATTGTAATTTGAAACGTTTACCTAAACCTTTAATTAATCCAAAAAGCATTGGAACAAGTCCATCTCTTGTTGATCTATACTCTAATTCCACTGAATTTTCCATTTCATTTTTGGTAGTAAACTGTGGTGGTGCTAAATGCGGCATGATATTACTAATTCGATAATGAAGCATGTCAAGATTACTTAAAAATTCAACAAAATTTGATCCTGTCAAGTCCATTAATTCGCCATATCCTTCATCAGCTGTATAGAGTATCCAATACTCACCAAAAGCTTCCAGAATATTAGAAGAATCTTCTTTTAATACAATTGATGCATTTTTAACTAAATCAAAAGTTAATCTATCAGGATATGAATTCATACCAATAAATTCTTCATCTTGAAAATTGGACATATTGCATATTTGTTTCCAAATATTTTCACCATGATTGTTAACAATTAGATCTTTAATTGCCTTATTTACAAGTCCATACATAATACTTAAATTTAGTTTTAAACTATTTATTCTTGAATAAAAATTATTTTTGAATGATTATTAAATATGTATGTTCCAACATAACATAAATCATTATAAATTAAATAATTGTATGTGTGTTTTTAAAATAAATTGTAAGTTTTTTCTACTGTAATTGTTAAAAGTTAATTGTTGTGTATCTAATTTATCATGAAATCATTGTGAATTTATTAAACCATTTTTTTGTGCAAAACTATAAATACCAAGATTATTAAATACTTTCAATTTTTTAAAAATTTTTGTTTTATAGCCTTCAATTGTTTTTTCAGACATTTTCATATTCATACTGATTTCCCTGTTTGATAAACCTTCACATATAAACTGTATAACTTTTATTTCTTTAGTATTTAAAGTATTGATGGTTTCATTATCTCTTTCCAATAATAGTTTAGATATTTCCTCGCTGTAATATTTTTCATTGTTATATGCTTTGTTTATTGCTTCAATAAGTTGCTCTTTACTTGAGTTTTTAGTTAAAAAAGCATTTACACCTGAATTGTACAAGTCCTTAATTATTGAATAGACATTCAACATAGAGACTACAACGATATTTACATTTGGTATAGTATCTATCATTTTTTTTATAAATTGTATAGATGTTCCATCTTTTAAGTTGATGTCCATAATTATGACATCAACTTTGTTTTTAGAACAAAAATTTAAAGCATCTATACCAGAATCTGATTCCCCAACTATCGTAAATGAAGGATTGTTTTCGATTGTCATTTTCCAAGCATCGCGAACAAGTTTATGATCTTCGGCAAGAAATATTTTAACGTTATTGTTCATTTCATTAATAATTAGTTTGAAAAATAAATATTTTGGTTAATAAAGTTTGTTCTTTTAATTGTAAAATTTTGTTCAATTTAATGGTATCATTGGATTTATTTAAATACAATAATAACATTTTTTTACTCTTCTTGTTTATGTTTGTATTATTAATTAAAGAAGAAATAAGTAATTGTGATCCTCGAAAATTACTAACTACTATTTTTTATTTAAATTGGTGATAAGCAATGGATTGTTTCTTCTCATTTTATTCAATAAATCTTCAATTTGCCCAATTGTAGGATTACTACCTAACGCTTTTTCTTCATCCGAACTTATACCAACTATTTGTAAAAAGGTTACCTCTCCATAGGGAGTAATTATTTTTCCAAGTTCTGGATCAATTGTAAAAATTAACGCTGTAATTTCGGTATCTGAATTTGAACGAATCGGACCTTTTGCAGATACAAAATGATTTTCTTCAAACCAATTTCCAGAGGAATAAACATATCGCGCAAGGTTATTCATAACTTGTATAGCCCAAATTGGATCACCTTTATCTTCATGAAATGGGGTAAGTCGCATTGTGAATTCAAATCCCCATTTACTAAAATGACTACCAACACGATCTTCATTATAATATAACTCAGACATTCCATAACTAATCAAATGTCTGTGAAAAATTTGATTATTAGAGTCATAAATACTAACACCGTCAATTGGATCTGATCCTCCAGCAACATAATGTAAACCACACAATGGTCCATAATGTCGTGGTTCTAAATCACCATAAACGGAAAAGAGTTGATTGTCAATCGCTTTCCAACCAGGAGTATCGTCATTCTCGTGGGTATTTTTAAAATCTTCCAGAGTCATGTTGTAAATAAATGTAATCTAAATAAAATTATAAGAAAAATGAAAAAGTCAATGATTAAGTAGTTCAATCGGAATTAATGCTCTTCTAAATTCCATTCTCCATTTTTCATTCTACTGTATTCACGTGCTAAAAAAGCTAACTGAATGCGCAATTTGTCCATCGCCTCCTCTGTTTCAGCGCTAATATCTTGTTTACGTATTTTCAATTGTAATTTCATATACATTGCATGTAAAAGCACTTCTATATCATTGCGTTGAGTCATATTTGCTTTTGCTTTAAACTCTTTCAAATAATTAGCAGCTTGCTCAACTAAAGTTATATATTTTTCATTTTTTACAATTGTTAGTAAGGTATTGTGTAAGTAAGCTAACTCTACAATAACTTCATTAACAGTTTCCGTATGCCCTTCTTTTTCTAATCCGCGAACTTTCATCTGATTTATTAATATTGAATACCAATCACGATATTGACTCAAATATGAAATGTTTGGTATGTTTGGCTCAACAAAATGAGACATTATTTTATCTAAATCTAATTGAAAAGAGCGTATAATGTCTTCAATTTGAAACATATACAATAAATACTCAGCAATATTTTCTTTTTGCTTTTGAAGGGCTATTAACATTATTTTAAATCTTTTTCAATCTGATTTTGATTCTCATTTAAGAAGTTGATGAATTCAGTCGTAACTTCCATTGAAGGATTGATATAATTCAACTGACCTCCTTCACCATGAATTAACAAAATGTCAATTTTATGTTTTTCACAGTATTTTTTACCTAAAGCTTCAATTTTTTTACTGATATCTTCCAATTTTTTAAGAGTTTCTTCCTCTAAACGAGCACCTTCAGTTTGTTGATATTGCATAATAGCAGCTTCCATTTGTTGTGCTTTTTGCTGAGCTTGAGCAATTTCATTTTGAGACAACAAACCGCCTCTAGCCTCTTGGTCTTTTCGCTGTAAAAAGTTTTGATATTCTGTTGTACGACGCTGTACTTCAGCCTGAAATGCTTTTTGTTTTTTTGTTACTGCTGCATCCTCTCTTTTATAATACTCAAAGTTTTCTTTGATACTATCGTTACTATAATAGGCAATTACCAACCCATTCATATCTCGAGCTTGAACTTTTGGAGTAGAGTCTTTTTTTACCTTTTCTTTTGAACCACAAGAAAATAAAATTGCTGTTGGGAGCAATAGTAAAGAAATCATTTTTTTCATGTTATTGACCTTGATTTTGTAATTTATTTAATACTTCTTGCCAGTCTGAACGCATCTCAATAAAGCGTTTTAAACAATTGGAAAGAAATTCACCTTGTATCATTTTTTCTAAATCATCTAGATTAGTTATATCCGTTTCGCTGATTTTAAATAATTGCTCAAATTGTCCCAACTCAATTTTTACAATATATTTTCCATTATATTGATGTAATTGAATTAAATAACGTTCGTGAGGAATTTGTTTTATAAGTCGCACGTCACAAAATTAAAAGAAATTACGAAGCTAAAACTTTGGTTGAATCAAAATATGCAAAATTTCAATACATATAAATATTTCTTTTAGAGTTAGTGGTTAAAAATACTTTTAAATAAAAAAGACCGAATCATACGAAACGGTCTTCTATTATTTAAAGAGTTTTGGAACCTTTTGAATTATTTTCCTTTAAAAATATCTTGAACGCAATCCATAGCATATTTTTCACATCCTTTTTGATCTTTGTTCGCTGCATCAAAATTATCGTAATTATCTTCTATTTTTTCTAAATAACAATCAATATAATCTTGTTTTTTATCACCTAAAACATCTAATGATGCTTCAACTTTTTTCACTTCATCTTTAGCTTTTTGTTTGTCTTCCTCAGACCAAGCTCCTTTTTTACTACCGTTACACGCTACTAAAAAAGCAACTGCTGCAACCATCATTACTATTTTCTTCATTATTTATATTTTTTTCAAAGATAGAACAAAAGTTAAAAATTCAAAAAAAAATAAATAGTTTTAATATTTTCAAATAAAATCAAGTAAGAATTTGCCTTCGGTAATATTCATTTGGAATGATTACTTTTGCTTTCTATGTCACTTTTGGGAAAATTCATGATTCGTTATAAAACATTAGAAGAAATTGCTGTAATGCGTGAAGCAGCACAAATTGTTAGTCGTACATTAGGTTTAGTTGCAAAAAAAATGCATCCGGGCACCACTCCAAAAGAATTAGATGTAATTGCTGAGGCATACATTCGTTCTCAAAATGCAGTTCCCGGATTTTTAGGGTTGTATGGTTGTCCGAGTACACTTTTAATTTCTGTCAATGAGCAAGTCGTACATGGTTTACCAACAGATCGCCCCTTCAAAGAAGGAGATATTGTTTCAGTAGATTGTGGGTCACTTTATAAAGGTTATTATGGTGACCATGCTTATACCTTTGAAATAGGTGATGTAAAACCTGAAGTGAAAAAATTATGTGAAGTTACTAAGGAATGTTTATACTTAGGTATTGAACAGTGTAACACAGCAAATCGAATTGAGGATATTGGTTGGGCAATTCAACAACATGCTGAAAAAAACGGCTACGGTGTTGTAAGAGATTTAGTAGGGCATGGTTTAGGAAAAAACTTACATGAGGAGCCACAAGTTCCAAATTTCGGTAGACGAGGTAAAGGAAAAAGAATTCAAAATGGTTTAACAATTGCAATTGAACCAATGATTAATTTGGGTTCTGAAAAAGTTATTACTTTAGAGGATAAATGGACGATTTCAACAGCTGATGGCATGCCAAGTGCACATTTTGAGCATAATGTAGCTGTAATAGATGGAAAACCCGAAATATTATCCACTTTTGATTATATTTACGAGGCACTAAAATTATAAATGATTAGAGAAAAAAGAACGCTTTTACTCGTAGTTCTTACTTTATCAGCTTATGGATTCTCAATTTTCATGGACCATGGTTCGTTCATACTTCCCTTTCCTATATTTGATTTCATTTTATTTATAGTTTCAATTCAATTTTCATTATGGAATTGGAGAGATATATTGACTTTAAGAAAGTGGTATTTCTATATTTATTTTCTTGCAATTTTAGTTAAATTATCAACTAATCAAATTCTTTGGAGTATCATTCTTGACGATAAAGATTTGGCAATATTCAATGAAACATTGATATTAGATAGTTTAAAGTTAATCTATCTCTCTTTAATTTTATTTACGTTTTATTCTTGGAGTTATGTTGAAAAACTAAAATATAAAGTTGTTGTTCCATTCGTTTTAATAGTAATACATTTTGGTGGGTTTTTAGAGGCATACTATTGGCTATCATACATCAGTTTTCCTTTATTTGCTATTTATGTTTTTTACCAAAAACCTCAAAATTCGCTAACATTTTTACTTATTTTAAACGCATTACTAGATTTATTAAGTTTATCCATGTTGACTTTGTTAAATTAGAAAAAGTTGAACATAAATAAATTTTAAATAAATTTCAAAGCCATTTTTTCAGTTAAACGCGATTTGGCATAGGTATTGACAAACATCATAGCTTTTGGAAATGCTTGCATTATAGAATTTTTGATAATTACAACTGACAAACTGTCGCTTTAAAAAAATATATGAGTACACTATTTGAAAATGATTTCTTTGGTTTATCTGGAATGGATACGGATGCGGAGTTTATACCCTTGATTACCGCAGAGGAGGAAGACAACGTTAATAAACAAGTTTTCCCAAAAGATTTACCAATTTTACCCTTAAGAAATAACGTATTATTTCCTGGTGTTGTTATTCCAATTACGGTTGGTCGCGACAAATCCATTAAATTAATTCAAGAAGCAAATAAAGGAAACAAAATTATTGGTGTAGTTTCTCAAAAAAATCAAGATGAAGAAACACCTGGTTTTGATGACTTACATAAAATGGGTACAGTTGCTCAAATCATCCGCTTGCTAAAAATGCCTGATGGAAGCTCAACAGTTATCATACAAGGAAAGCGACGCTTTGAAATTGTTGAACCACTTCAAAATGAGCCTTACATGCGTGCAATTGTCAATGTATTGAAAGAAAAAACAGTTGACAAAAAGAATAAGGAACTAGAAATGATGTTTAAAACCATCAAAGATTTGGCTCTTCAAATTATTCGCGATAGTCCAAATATTCCTTCTGAAGCCCAATTTGCAATCGGAAATATTGATAGTCCGACTTTTCTAGTAAATTTCATTTCTTCCAATATGAATGCTGACGTTTCTAAAAAACAAGAAATGTTAGAAGAATTGGAAATGGAAAAACGCGTTATTAAAGTTTTAGAGCATTTGACTTTGGAGGTTCAAATGTTAGAAATGCAAAACGAAATCCACAATCGTGTTCGCAAAGATTTAGACAAACAACAACGCGAATATTTCTTGCATCAACAAATGCGCACCATTCAAGATGAACTAGGAGATAACCCACAATTTCAAGATGTTAGAGATTTTCAGGAACGTGCAAAAGCTAAGAAATGGAATAAAACAGTTGAAAAATTGTTTACCAAAGAATTAGAAAAAATGCAACGTATGAATCCGCAAGGTGCAGAATATACGGTTCAAATGAATTATTTGGATTTATTATTAGATCTTCCATGGGGAGAATACACGAAAGACAATTTAGATTTGGAGCGAGCACGAAAAATACTTGAACGCGATCATTTCGGAATGGAAAAAGTAAAAGAACGCATCTTAGAATACTTAGCTGTACTGAAACTTAAAGGCAATATGAAATCACCTATTCTTTGCTTTTATGGTCCTCCAGGAGTTGGAAAAACTTCTCTTGGAAAATCAATTGCAGAAGCCTTAGGAAGAAAATACATAAGAATGTCACTAGGAGGTTTACATGACGAATCTGAAATTCGAGGACATCGTAAAACATATATTGGAGCCATGCCAGGAAGAATTATGCAAAACCTGAAAAAAGGAGAATCTGCAAATCCAGTATTTGTTTTAGATGAAATTGATAAATTGGGAAGAAGTAATCATGGCGACCCCTCCTCTGCCCTTTTGGAAGTTTTAGATCCAGAACAAAACAGTGCTTTTTACGACAATTATGTTGAGACTGAATTCGACCTTTCTCGTGTTATGTTTATTGCTACAGCTAATAGTTTAGCTGAAATTCAAGGACCATTAAGAGATCGAATGGAAATAATTGAAGTTAATGGATACACAATTGAAGAAAAAATTGAAATCGCTAAACGTCATTTATTACCGAAACAAATAATTGAACACGGAATCACAAAGAAAGATATTTCTGTAGATAAAAAGATTTGGGAGAAGTTAATTGAGGAATATTCCAATGAATCTGGTGTTCGTGGATTGGATAAATTAACAGCAAAATTGGTTCGTAATCGTGCACGTCAAATTGCAATGGAAGAAAGCTTTGAAGTTAAAATCACAGAAAACGATTTATTTACTTTTCTGGGTGCGGGTAGAAAACGTACAAAATACGATAACAATGAGGTTGCAGGCGTTGTAACTGGACTTGCTTGGACAAGCGTAGGAGGTGATATTTTATTCATTGAATCAAGCATCACTAAAGGAAAAGGTAAACTTACTTTAACTGGAAATTTAGGTGATGTAATGAAAGAGTCAGCCATCATCGCACTTGAGTTTTTAAAAGCGCATAGCTCCTGGTTAGATTTAGATCAATCTGTTTTTGATAGTCATAATGTACATATTCACGTTCCTGAGGGAGCAACACCAAAAGACGGACCTAGTGCTGGTATCACTATGTTAACTTCTATTGCATCCTTGTTTACTCAGAGAAAAGTGAAAAATAACCTAGCAATGACAGGAGAAATTACCTTACGTGGTGACGTACTACCAGTTGGTGGAATAAAGGAAAAAATTCTTGCAGCGAAAAGAGCAGGTATTAAAGAATTGATTTTGTGTGATAAAAACGAACAAGATGTAGCTGAAATAAATCCCGACTATTTAAAAGGTTTAAAAATCAACTATGTTAGCAAAATGAAAGAGGTACTGAAAATCGCATTGATGACTGATAAAGTGAGTGATGCTATTGTAGTTAATTAAAAAGCAAAGGAGTAAAATTGGGCTTGTTTGTAAAATTTGAATGAAGATACATTTCTCTTTTGGCATAATTTTAGATATTTGCACAGAAAATAAAACAAATGAAATTAATTTTAAGTATTTGTCTTGTAGTTTTAGGAACAACAGTTGCCTTAGGACAAGACGCCAAATCACAGGGGATTTTAGATAAACTTTCTTCAAAAATGAAAGGAATGAAATCTTTTTATATTGAATTCAGTGCAAATATTAAAAATGCTGACAGCGGTCAAAATGATAACGAAACTGGAAAGGGTTGGGTAAAAGGTAATAAATTTTATGCTTCATATGGTGAAAACACCATCATCAGTAACGGCGTTAAAACTTGGACAGTTGTAAAAGAAGAAAAATCAGTTTACGAATCCGATGCATCAGAAGATGACGAAGAAAGCATGAATCCAAAAAAATTAATGACTATTTGGGAAACAGGTTTCAAAAGTAAATTCGACAAGGAAGATAAGTTAGGTGGAGAAACAGTAAGTGTAATTAGTTTATTTCCTAAAAACCCTTCGAAAAGTGATTTCCACACTATAATTTTATACATTGCCAAATCAGACAATGAATTGAAAAAAGCAACGATGAAAGCGAAAGATGGAACTACAATGACTTATACTTTAAGTAAGTTTACTTCCAATCTAGATGTGGATGATGCTAAATTTGTATTTGATAAAAAGAAATATCCTGGTTACCCAGTAATAAAAGATTAATGTAAATGTTTTTTGCAATAAAAAACCTTCACTCTTATTGAATGAAGGTTTTTTTGTGTTTAAAATTTCTATTTATGCGTTTGCATTCATTGTATCAAGAACATCCATAACGCTTTTTACTGCTTCAGCAGATTCTACTAAAAGTGCTTTTTCATCTTCGTTTAATTGTAGTTCTATGATTTTTTCAATACCGTTTTTACCTAAAACTACAGGTACACCTAAATAAATATCTTTCATTCCGTATTCGCCATTCAACCAAGCACAAACCGGGAAGATACGTTTTTGGTCACGAACGATTGCTTCAACCATTTGAGCGGCTGCAGCACCTGGAGCATACCAAGCTGAAGTTCCTAGTAACTTAACAATTTCTCCTCCTCCGAATTTAGTTCTTTCGATGATTTCATTCAATTTTGACTCTTCAATCAATTCAGTTACAGGAATACCACCAACTGTTGTATAGCGAGGAAGTGGAACCATTGTGTCACCATGTCCACCCATCAATACAGCTTGAATATCTTTTGGTGAAACATTCAACTCTGTTGCTAAAAACGCTCTGTAACGAGCAGTATCTAACACCCCAGCCATACCAAAAACTTTTCTTGAATCAGTTTTTGCACTTAAGTAAGCACAGTATGTCATGACATCTAATGGATTCGAAACGATAATGATAATTGCATTCGGAGAATACTTTACAACGTTCTCTGTCACTGTCTTAACGATACCAGCATTGGTAGCAATAAGATCGTCACGAGACATTCCTGGTTTTCTTGGTAAACCCGATGTAATAACAACTACGTCAGAATCAGCTGTTTTTGAATAATCATTCGTAGATCCAATAGTTCTTGAATCATACAAATTAATTGGTGAAGTTTGCCAAATGTCTAATGCTTTTCCTTCTGCAAATCCCTCTTTGATATCTAACAAAACAATTTCGTTAGCAATTTCACGATGAGCTAAAACATCTGCACACGTTGCGCCTACATTTCCAGCTCCTACTACTGTTACTTTCATATTTGAACCTTATTAAATTAGTACTATTTATAGTGTCGCGAATTTAAGTAATTTGACCAAAAAAATGTGTTTTTGAAAAATAAAATAATATTTGTTTAATTTAAAAGGCAACTATTATCTTTGAAGGTCGTTAATAACGTGTTGAAAAATTGGAGAAAAAAGATAATTTAAAAGAAATTGTTGAGGGTTGCCTCAAAGGTGAAAGACGTTCGCAAGAGGCTTTATTCAAACAATTTTATGGAAAAATGTTATCTGTTTGCTTAAGATATATTTCTGATAGAGATACAGCTCAAGAAGTTCTTCAAGAAGGTTTCATTAAGGTCTTTGACAAATTGGATCATTTTGATTTTAAAGGTTCGTTCGATGGTTGGATACGTAGAATTATTGCTAATACTGCAATAGATACTATTCGGAAGAACAAACGAAGCCCTTTTTTAAGTGAAAAAGATACTGATTTTAAGCAAGATGCAGTAGATGAAATGGTTGAAAAAGAAATTTTTGATACCATAAATTTAAAAGCTGAAGTAGCATTAGAAGCGGTATCCAAACTCTCTCCAGCTTATCGAACTGTATTTAATCTTTATGTAATGGAAGACTACTCTCACAAAGAAATTGCAGGTATTTTAGGTATCAATGAAGGAACATCAAAATCCAATTTGGCAAAAGCAAAAATGAATTTGCAACGCATATTAAAAGAAAAGTATAAAAACATCGATTAGATGAAAGATATAGAAAAACTATTTAAAGATTCTTTAGAAAATCATGAGTTACCTTATGATGCCGCTGCTTGGAAAAATTTAGAATCTAAATTACCTCAAGCTAGAATTGGTAAATCTATTAATTTTACAAAGTGGGGATTGATTGGATTCGCAGTAGCTGCATTATCAATTTCTGTTTTTGTAGTTCTAAATTCTGAGGAAAAACAAACAAACTTAATAGAGAATAATAAACCGAATCATGTTGAAAAGCAATCGCGTTTAACTAAAAAAACAATCCCAACAAAATCTGAATTTGTAACTGAAAAAATAAAAAATAATAAACAATTACAAAAAAAATCATCAGGAAACTCATTCAATTCAACAATAAATATTGAACAAAATCAAGTAAGAAGTAATTATGAAAATACTGCTCACCAATTTATTAAAGATACAGAAAATGGTGTGACTCAGAATAATACAAACGACCAAACCACTATTGTTAATTCGACTGCTGAAAATAAGAAATCAAACTCTAACTTCAAAATACCAGCTGTTTCCACGAAATGTCAAGGAGAAACACTTGAATTCGAAAATGAAAATTCGAAATCGATTGTATTAAAATCTCCTTCAGGAAAACTAGAAGTAATTCAATCTAAAAGTGTACTAAAAACTAACTTAAATCAAATTGGGACTTACTCACTTAATTCCATTGATGAAAAAGGATATTTAATTGAATTGAATACTTTCAGTGTAATTAACTCACCTTCCATTTCTTTAAGTTTTGATTCTGAATTAACTTATGAAAATGGTTTACCTATTTTAAAAGCTAATTTAGAAAGCGATGACAATAAAGTTAAGTGGATATTAAATAACAAAACTCTTGATTTTACTGGTAAAAATGCCTTAATTTATGCTTTCAAAAAAGGAGCTTATGAACTTAGTATCACAGTAACTAATGAGCAAGGTTGTAAATCAACTGAAAGCAAAATAATTCAAGTTAAAGATGAATATAACTTACTTGCTTACAATGCTTTTGACCCATTTTCAAACGATAATCGTAAAACAACATTTTTACCTGTTGCACTTCAAAACAGAACATCCCCTTTTGAAATGATAATTTTAGATCCTACTGATGGAGGTATTGTTTTTGAAACTTCAGATGCATCTCAACCTTGGGATGGTATTGATAGAAGAGATGGAAAATTAGTAAATTCTAACAAAGTTTATATATGGAAAGTTTCCATCAAATCACCTGAAGTTGGTGAAAAATCTGAATATAAAGGAACGATAACCAGAATCTAATTTTCTTGTTGCCTTTTGCTTTTACAAGTTTTGTTAATAGGGATTAATTTTAAAATATTAATCCCTATTTTTGTTTATTCAGTAAAAAATGGCACTAAAATTATTTAATACTAAGATACATCACAAACGTTTCGATTTTATGCCTCGTTATTACGATGAGCGCAAAGAACGTTTGGAGTTAAAAAGAAAACAATATCAAGAAAATGAAAACCTTAGCGATTCTGAACGAACTGCTGCAATGCGCGAACAATTAAAAGATAATTGGTCACACGGAAGGGTTAGACAACAAGCTAATTATCAAGCGAATTTTAGAATTCTAATCTTAATTGGTGTTATTGTCCTTCTTGGTTATTTCATTTTCAATGGATTAGACGATATCGAACAAGTGATTCAAAAAATCATGAAGTAATGAGTATCATTCAATTATTGCCTGATCATATTGCCAATCAAATTGCTGCTGGAGAAGTTATTCAACGACCTGCTTCTGTTATTAAAGAAATGGTTGAAAATGCAGTTGATGCAGGAGCAACAAGTATAAAAGTAATTATTAAAGATGCAGGAAGAACACTCATTCAAATCATTGACGATGGATATGGAATGAATGAAAAAGATGCTGTTCTGTGTTTTGAACGACACGCCACAAGTAAGCTAAAAACAGCTGATGATTTATTTCAAATACAAACTAAAGGGTTTAGAGGAGAGGCATTGGCTTCAATCGCTGCAATTGCTCATGTTACTCTAAAAACAAAGCACAAAGACGAAGCGGAACTCGGTGTTAAAATCGAGGTTGAAGGAAGTACAATCAAAATTAATGAGCGAGTTGTTTGTTCTAAAGGAAGTTCGTTTGAAGTAAAGAATTTGTTTTACAATGTTCCTGCGAGAAGAAATTTCTTGAAATCAGACGCAGTTGAATTCAACCATATTCGTGAAGAAATGGAACGAATTATTTTTGCTCATCCTAACGTACAATTTTCTTTATTCCACAATGGACAAGCAATTTATGAACTTCAAAGTGCGATTTTAAGAAAAAGAATTGTGGATGTTTTTGGAAAATCAATTCAAGAAAAATTAGTTCCAATTGAAGAAGAAACGAATATTGTAAAAATTCACGGATACATCGGAAAACCTGACGCTTCAAGGAAATCAAGAGGAGAACAATATCTTTTTGTCAATAATCGATTTTTTAAGGATAGTTACTTTAACCACGCAATAACAAAAGCCTACGAAGGTTTAATTGCTGATAAAACCTACCCAACCTATTTTATTTTTTTTGAAATTGATCCATCTAAAATTGATGTCAATATTCACCCAACAAAAACTGAAATTAAATTTGAAGAAGATCGGTTTATCTATTCAATTCTATTAAGTTCAGTTAAACAAGCGCTTGGAAAATACAACATCTACCCTACTCTTGATTTTGAACAAGAAACAAGTTTTGATGTACCGAACTCGGTTAGAAAATCAGATCCTGTTGCACCATATATTGAAGTAAATCCAAATTTCAATCCGTTTCAATTAACTAGTTCAAGCCCAAATTCTAATTCTAAAGGAGGTTCAAGTGGGTTTTCAACAGCTATGAAAAATGTAGGATTCGGAAACGATGCACCGAGTACTTTAGATTGGGAAAATTTCTATAAAATTAAGGAAGAAGAAACGCCTGTTGAAACTCAAAAATTAGATTTTGAAGAAGCAATTGAAGACACGGTCGTTGAACAAACAGATAATTTACTTATCCGCGGAAAGTACCTTATAACAAATTGTAAATCAGGATTATTAGTAATTGACTACAAACGAGCGAATGAACGGATCGTTTACGATGAATTGCAATCTAATTTTATTCATTCACCGATAGCAGCACAACAATTATTGTTTCCTTATGAGAAAAATATCAGTAAACAAGAAGCACTACAATGGTCGAATAATACATCTTTGTTTAATCAATTGGGGTTCATTGGTGAAATACAAAATGAGAATCTACTAATTAATGCAATTCCTTCCTTTCTTTCTGATGAACATATAAATGACGTATTAGAAAATATGTTAGAAACGCTTATGCATCGCGAAATTGAAAAATCGGATTTAGCACATAAATTGATTTCAGATATTGCCAAATCAGCGAGTAGAACGTTAAAAATAGCTACAATTGATCACGGAAAGAAAATAATTGACCAACTATTCCAATGTGAAAACCACAGTTTTTCTCCAACTGGAAAGAAAATAATAAGCACTTTAACCTTTGAAGAAATAGCACAAAAATTTTAATATGTTAAATAATATTCCGCAAGTAACCAAAAACATCTTGATTTTAAATATCATGTTTTTTGTTGCTACCTTTATTTTAGAAACACAGAAAATAGATCTTGTTTCTCAATTTGGAGCACATTATGTTAATTCAACCTTATTCCAACCTTTCCAAATTGTCACTCATTTTTTTATGCATGGAAGTATTCTTCATATTTTCTTCAATATGTGGTTATTCGTTATGCTTGGTTCCTACTTAGAGAGAATATGGGGTCCAAAACGATTTTTTATTTTTTACATTGCTGCAGCCTTAGGAGCTTTTGGTTTATACAATATAATTGGAGTATATGAATTAGAAAATCTTAAAAATCAATTGACTGGACAAGGTTTTGACTTAAATGAAATTAATTACATGATTCAAAATGGAGAATACGATAGAGTTTATTTTTCTAGTAACAAAGTATATCATGACTATGTGGTAAACTCCTACACTCCAATGGTTGGTGCTTCTGGTGCTGTTTTTGGAATATTAGCTGCCTTTGCAATTCTATTTCCCAATACTGAATTTATGATCTACTTTATGTTTCCAATCAAAGCGAAATTCTTGGTTGGAGGTTACTTATTATTGGAAATGTATTTAGCATATCAAGATAAGGCTGGAGATAATGTAGCACATTTAGCACACATAGGTGGTGCAATTGTCGGAGCAATTATTGTATTAATTTGGAGAAAAACAGATAAAACTAATTTTTGGTAAACCATGAATAACTCAAGAAATCTTGTTGAAGAATTACAGTTTCAATTACGTCATGGTAGCGTAACAACGAAATTGATAGTTGCAAACGTTTTCGTTTTTATCATAATTCAGCTAATAATTGTAACTAACCGGCTTTTGCTTTTAGATACAAGTTGGTCTATTGCTGAAGTTATTTTTACACTAGACACTAATTTTCTTGGATTTATAATAAAACCTTGGGGCATCATTACGAGTATTTTCTCGCATTTTGGGCTTTTTCATATCTTGTTCAATATGCTTTTCCTTTATTTCGCAGGTCAATTTTTTGAATCGATTTTTAATGGTAAACGATTACTTTACACCTATATTTTCGGAGGAATCGCTGGTGGATTACTAGAGATTTTATCTCATTTTATTTTTCCAGCTTTGCAAGAAAGTCATAATATTGTCGTCGGCGCTTCTGGCTCAGTAATGGCTATTTTTACAGCACTTGCTTTTTATAGTCCAAATACAAAAGTACTTTTGTTTGGATTGTTTCCCGTAAGATTATATGTTATCGCTATTTTCTTTCTTTTAAAAGATTTTATTGGACTTGGGAGTGACGATAATATTGCACATTTTGCACATATAGGTGGAGCAATCTTTGGTTTAATTTCAATTCAAAATATGTATTCAAAGAACAATATTATTAATGTTTTGTATCGATTTTTTGGAAGTATTAAAAATGTTTTTTCATTTAATAAACCCAAAACAACAAAATTCACTACCACTAGAGGAGGTTTTAAAAAAGATGAAGATTACAATGTAGAAAAGAAAAAACACCAAGAGAAAACAGATGCAATTCTTGATAAAATCTCGAAAGCAGGTTATGAATCGCTAACAAAAGAGGAAAAAGATTTTCTTTTTAATCAAAGTAAAAATGGGTAAAATTCACTTTTTCGGAATTCCATTTCTTTTCAAAATTTGTTCAGTTATAAGTTTTTTGACTTTATTGACATGTTACCTTTCACCTCTTATTCACCCAGACACGATTTTTATACTTCCCTTTTTAGGACTAGCATACCCTATAATTCTAGTTATCAATGTGCTAATTTTTATTGTTTGGTTAATTTTTCGTTCTAAATGGGCACTTGTTTCATTGGTGGTAATCTTAGTAGGAGGAAAAATACATTTCAGAGCTTTTGCATTTACACTTTTTGAAGACGCCAAAAAACAAAATGAAGTGAAAGTCCTTTCTTATAACGTTCGACTTTTTGACATTTACAATCCTTCTCGAGAAGGCGCAGAAGCTACTAGAAATAAAATATTTAGTTATATAAGAAGTGAAAATCCTGATGTATTATGCGTTCAAGAATTTTATCGACAAGACCATCCAACTAATTTCCCAACAATTGATTCCATTTATTCAATTATGGGGACAACGATTTACCACGAAAGAAGTGCATACAAAAGACATGCTCATCAAAATTTTGGTATAGCTTTATTCTCAAAATACCCAATGATTGCAAAAGGTGATGTAATGTTTGATGCTCAAAGTAGCGAAGATTTTAATTATTGTATATATGCTGATATTGTTAAAGATTCCGACACTTTTAGATTTTACAATGTTCATTTACAATCAATTAAACTACAATCTGATTATTATCAAGTGAAGAGAGGGAGTCCAATTGAAAATCTTACTGATGAAACTACATTAAAATATATGTTCAAAAAATTACATATTGCCTATCAAAAAAGAGCTGATCAAGCGCGAAGAGTTTCTGAACATGCAAGAACATCACCTTATCCTACGATAATTTGTGGAGATTTTAACGATACACCACTTTCATACACTTACAATCAATTTAATCGCACATTAACCGACGCTTTTAGAAATACATCAATAGGAATCGGTTCTACTTATATAGGCAAATTACCTGCAGGTAGAATAGATTATATTTTTCATTCGCCTGAACTATCCTCGTATGAATTTAAAATTCAAGAAGAAGAATTAAGTGATCACCGCGCTATTTCTTGTAAAATTTCCAAATAATGTTTATTGAAATAAATCCATACAATATTGATATCCGCTTGATAAAACAAACTGTTGAATGTTTAAAAAAAGGAGGAATAGTAATTTTTCCAACCGATACTGTATATGCAATTGGGTGCGATTTAATGAATAAAAAAGCATTACTAGAATTGGCAAGATTAAAAGGAAACAAACTCAATAAAGTCAATTTTGCAATAATCTGTCACGATTTATCAAATTTGTCATTGTATTCAAAGCAGATTGATCGGTCGACTTTCAAGTTATTAAAACATCATTTACCCGGACCATTTACCTTTATCTTACCTGCGAACAACGACATTCCAAAAATCTTCGATTCGAATAAAAAAGAGATAGGGATTCGTATTCCCGACAATGAAATCATTTTGGAAATAGTACGTCAATTAGGAAATCCAATCGCAACAACATCGTTGCACAACAAAAAAGGTAATATTCAAGAATATTATGCTGACCCATATGAAATTTATCAGAATTATCAAGACGATGTTGCAATGATTATTGATGGCGGTTATGGAAAATTAGATGTGTCCACGATAGTAGATTGTACACAAGTAGCACCTGAAATTGTGCGTCAAGGATTAGGAATTTTAGAAATTTGATATGATTTTAATTGTCGATTGTGGAAGTTCAAAAGTGCCCTACATAGAGCAAATGGTAGATGAATATTGTGATTTTAAAACAATACCTTTTTTTGATTTAACACTTGAAATGGCTCAAGATGCCAGTGGAATAATTTTCTCTGGAGCTCCTATATTGATCACTGAAATCGACATGGAAAAATTCACGAATCACGTAAGTTGGATAAAGGATTATGAAAAACCAATTCTTGGTATTTGCTTCGGACATCAATTACTTGGATTGGTTTATGGTGCTTTTGGATCAAGAATGAAAGAAGACCGCGATTGGCAAGAAATTGAAAACTACATCGATTCTCCACTTTTGGATAAATTTCCACCGGTTTTTAAGATGATGGAAGACCATTGTGAGAGTATTTCTGTTCCTCCTGGATTTGAGTTAATTGCCTCATCAGATGCATGTGTAAATGAAATGATGCAACATAAAAAAAATCCTTTTTTTGGAGTTCAATTTCATCCTGAAGTTTCAGGAAATCATGGCAGTTTATTGTTTGAGAATTTTGTAAAACTCGCTATTGAAAAAAAATGAAATTTACTTATTCATCCAACTCAAATTACGAGAATATAACAAAACAAATAAACTTGCAATTAATAAATTAATTATCACAATAAAAGAGGGTATGACAGCAGCAGAAATAAATAAATATCCTTGCAAAACATATAAAAAACTATAACCAATATAGACGTGAAAACCTATTTTTTTTCCTTTTAACATTAACGCAGCAGCTGCAACTCCTACCATTGCCACGACAATTGAAACTACATTATATGCTATAAAATTGGCGTAAATAGCTTCAGTCATGAGTTGAATTCGTTTAATTACATCAACCCAATAATCTAAATTTACCTTCTCTAACTGAGAAATTGACTCTGCCATTTGAACATTTGACTCTTTGATGTCCTGAGCAGAAGGTGGCCCTGAAAAAACTCCGGAGAGTCCACTTAATATTGTAAAACCAGTATTTACAAAAGTTAAAATGCAAAGCACTAATAAAAAGGTAGGTCTTTTAGCAACCTCTTGATTGTTTTCTAATTGATTGTATTCCATATTTTTTTTGACTTTAGGATATTAGGACTTTATGAAAAATAAGAGAATGAAAAATTTTAATTTGCAAATTGTAATCTTCAAATCTGTAATCTCATTTTTCATTCTACATTCTCTTCACAAACTCTACCGCTTTCTTCATCTCCACTGACGTATTCAAATCTGTTTCGATAAAGTTAACTTCTTTTCTAAATGATTCATATAATGCTTCTACTTTTTCTGAACTTTTCAAAGGTCTTCTGAAGTCAAATGCTTGCGCAGCGTTCAATAATTCAATTCCAATGATTGAGTAACAATTTTGTATCACTCGATATAATTTCGTTGCAGCATTGGCGCCCATACTTACGTGATCTTCTTGTCCATTGCTGGAATCGATGGTGTCAACGGATGCTGGTGTACATAATTGTTTGTTTTGACTTACAATTGATGCACATGTATATTGTGCAATCATCAATCCTGAGTTTAAACCAGGATTTGCCACCAAAAACGGAGGTAATCCACGCGTTCCAGAAATCAATTTGTAAATGCGACGCTCAGAAATACTTCCCATTTCTGCCATCGCAATTGCCATAAAATCCAAAATTAAAGCCAAAGGTTGTCCGTGGAAATTCCCTGCAGAAACAACATCGTCTTCATCTGGAAAAATTGTGGGATTGTCAGTAACCGCATTGATTTCTCGCTCAATAACGTTTTGACAATGGTTTAATGTATCTCTTGTCGCACCATGAACTTGTGGAATGCAACGGAACGAATAAGGATCTTGAACGTGTGCTTTTTCTTGTGCAACGATCTCACTTCCAACCAATAAATTTCTAAAAATTTCAGCAGTTTCTATTTGTCCAGGATGATTTCGAATTACATTTACGTTTGCTTGAAACGGATTGATTCTACCATAGTAAGCTTCTAAAGACAAAGCCGCTACCTCGTTGAATTTCATCCAAAGCTTTTGACTGTGAGACAAACAATAACTCGCATAAGCACTCATGAATTGCGTTCCATTCAACAAAGCCAAACCTTCTTTTGATTGCAATACTATTGCTTCTAAACCAAAAATTTCGTTTAGTTCTTTACCAGAAATTCGATTTCCATTGTAATCGACTTCGCCTTCACCTAAAAGCGGTAAACACAAATGAGCCAACGGGGCTAAATCTCCTGATGCGCCTAAACTTCCTTGTTGATAAACCACTGGAAAAATGTTTTCGTTGTAGTAAAATAACAACCGTTCAATCGTTTCTAATTGAACTCCGGAATTTCCTTTTGACAAACCCAATACTTTCAACAACAACATGCGTTTCACAATTTCTTGAGGCACTTCCTCCCCCATTCCACACGAATGAGAAAGCACCAAATTGCGTTGTAATTGTGATAAATCTTCTTTCGAAATGGCTGTGTTACACAACGAACCAAAACCAGTATTGATTCCATAAATCAAACCATCCGATTGCTCTACTTTCTTGTCCAAATAAGCTCGGCAATGTAAAATAGACTTTCTGGTTGATTCACTTAATTCAACTTTTGCACCTAATACTAGAATTTGTTCTAATTCTTCAAATGAAATATGTTGATTATCAACTATATAATTAATCATACTTTAAATCTTATTTTTTCACCATTTTAGCAAAATCTTTAGCGAAATACGTCAAAATCCCATCAGCTCCAGCGCGTTTGATACTTAATAACATTTCAAAAACTGCTCGGTCGTAATCCAACCAACCATTTCTTGCTGCAGCAATCACCATCGCACATTCACCACTCACATTGTAAGCTGTGATTGGAATTGAAAAACTTTCACGCAATAAATGAATGACATCCAAATAACACAAAGCGGGCTTCACCATCAACATATCCGCACCTTCTTCAAAGTCTAATTGTGCTTCCAAAAGTGCTTCACGTTTATTTGCTGAATTCATCTGATACGTTTTCTTGTCACCTAATTTCGGTGCCGAATTCAAGGCATCACGGAAAGGACCGTAAAAAGCGCTCGCATATTTAGCAGAATACGACATGATACTCACATCTGTAAATCCTTCTTCGTCCAAAGCTTGACGCAAAACTCCTACTCGACCGTCCATCATGTCTGAAGGTCCGATGATATCAACACCAGCTTGCGCTTGCGCGATTGCCATACGAGCCAAAATTGGTAATGTTTCGTCATTCAAGATTTTACCATCTTCGACATAACCATCGTGTCCGTCAGAAGAATAAGGATCCATCGCTACGTCACTCATCACAACGGATTCTGGAAACCGTTCCTTGATTTGACGAATAGCATCCAAGTAAAAATTATCATCAGCGTAACTATAAGATGCGATTTTATCTTTCAAATCCTCATCCACAGCTGGAAAAATATCAAAGGTATAAATCCCTAGATTCATGCATTCTTCAATCTCTGGCAAAAGGCGATCAACTGACCAACGGAAATTATTCGGAAGCGATAAAACTTCGTCTTTAATATTTTTTCCATCTTTCAAAAAGATAGGATAAATCAGGTTTTCAACGCCCAATTTTGTTTCTTCCACCATATTACGAATGGCAACAGACTTGCGATTTCTTCGCGGACGAATATTCATTAATTATGCTTTTTATTAAATTGAATTATTTTATTCGTTTTAGCAATCTAAAGGATTTCTCCTTTCAGTCGAAATGACTAATTCCGGGGATTCATAGTGAAAATGCTTTGCATTTTCATATTCTAACCCTTCAAAAAGTCATTCCGAACATAAGTGAGGAATCTTTTTGTTTATAACCTGTAATATTTCATTACATCAACATTCCACCACACACGTGTAGTGTTTGCCCTGTAATGTAAGCTGACATATCTGATGCTAAGAAAACGGTAGCATTTGCCACGTCGATTGGTTGACCGCCACGTTTCAAGGGAATACCATTTCTCCATTCTTCCACAACTTTTTGGTCTAAGGCTTCGGTCATTTCTGTTTCGATAAATCCTGGTGCAATCGCGTTGCAACGAATGTTTCTTGAACCTAATTCAGCAGCGATAGATTTTGTGAAACCAATTAAACCAGCTTTTGAAGCCGCGTAATTTGCTTGTCCTGCGTTACCTTTCACACCAACTACTGAAGACATATTGATGATTGAACCTTTACGAGCTTTCAACATAGGACGTTGAACTGCTTTCGTTAAGTTAAATGCTGATTTTAAATTGGTATTGATAACTTCATCCCACATTTCTTCCGTCATACGCATCAATAAATTATCGCGTGTAATTCCTGCATTATTTACTAAAACGTCAATTGTTCCAAATTCTGCAACAACATCATCTACTAATTTTTGAGCATCGTCAAATTTAGATGCATCTGAACGAAAGCCTTTAGCTTTTCCTCCATTTGCAGTCAATTCTTCCTCCAATGCACGTGCTTTTTCTTCCGATGAAAGGTAAGTAAATGCTACTGTTGCTCCTTGGTTGACACATTCTTCCGCAATTGCTTTCCCGATTCCACGAGAAGCACCTGTTATTAAAACAATTTTATTAGTTAACAATCCCATATTTTCAATTTTTCCCAAAGTTAAAAATAACTCTTTAATTAGCAGGATTTTATACGATGTGATGAATTACATAAAATATTGATGTCTGAATTATTTTGATAGAAAGTTTGATGTATTTTTGACTAAAATTTTAACACTACTTTTATGATTAAGAACATTTATGATAAACAAGTTGTTGAAGAAATACTAGTGAGACTAGAAAAACTGACACCTTCAACTCCTCAACTTTGGGGCAAAATGAACTCCTCTCAAATGTTAGCTCATTTAAATGTGGCTTATGAAATGGTATATGAAAGTAATCACAAGAAACCTAATTTTTTACTTAGGTTTGTTTTAAAAAATTTCGTTAAGAAAAAAATTATTGACGATTCTGTTTATTCCAAAAATGGACCTACAGCACCTGCTTTTATAATTAATAGTGAGAAAAATTTTGATGTAGAAAAAGCTCGATTAATTGCGTATCTTGACAAAACGCAGGAGTTAGGTTCTACTTTTTTTGAAAACAAAGAAAATTTAAACTTTGGTGTACTTACATCCGAGGGATGGAATAATATGTTTTATAAGCATATAGATCATCATTTTTCTCAATTTGATATCTAATAAAAAAGATTGAAGAAATTGGATTAATAAATAATTCCGATTAAAATAAAAGCCCCAACTTATATTAATTATAGTTGAGGCTTTAAATTTATTTTTAATTATACTATCTGATAATTGTCATTTCGTTTACAATGTGTTTTGCACTAGCGTATTTGTCGATGATGAACAACACATAACGAATGTCAACGTTGATTGTTTTTTGCAATTTCGCATCAAAAATAACATCACCAGCCATCGCTTCGATATTTCCATCAAATGCCAAACCGATTAATTCTCCTTTACCATTTAACACTGGAGAACCAGAGTTTCCACCTGTGATATCGTTATTTGTCAAGAAGTTTACAGGCATATAACCAGCTTTATCAGCGTATTCTCCAAAATCTTTTTTGTCATTCAATTCAATTAATCTTTTGGGTAAATCGAATTCTTTGTCATTTGGTTTGTACTTGTTGATAGTACCTTGTAACGTTGTGTAGTTATTGATTTTAGCATCATTTCGTTTGTCTGCAGGCAAAGCACTTACTTTACCATAAGTTAAACGTAAAGTACTATTTGCATCTGGATACTTAACGGGACTTAGGTTAGATTGACGCATTCCATCCACTAATAAACGGTAAGCCTTACCAAAATCATTTTGCAATTTTGTTAACTCGTCAGTTCTTGTATTTAAATGTGCAATCATTTCATTTGATAATTTCATCAATGGGTCATTAGCAATTAAACCTTCAGAAGGAACCTCCAAAAATGCCATCATTTTCTCTTTTGAAGTAAGAATACTCATTTCAAACAAGGCATTTACCAAACTTGTCATGTCGCCATTACCTTTTTTGAACGCCTTTTCTATAGACGGAACCAATTTGTATCCTGCTTTTTTGGCATATAAATTTAAACCGTCAATCATGATATCTCTTTCGGCCGGAATATAGATTCCAGCAAAAAAATCTTCAATTCCTACTTTTAAATCTGGTAACATTTGTGCTTTAGTTGCTTCATCTGCTTTTGCATAAGCTTCTAATTGTGGTCCTAAAGTTCTTGCGATTTTTGCATACTCAGAACCTCTGAACATAATTTGCAAATAGTTATCATGGCGAGATTTATCATTTGTCGCAGAGTAATAACTATTGATTGTAGCAACCACAGTTCCATATTTCTCTTTGTTTTCTTTTTTATTCGCCCACGTATTGAATTTTGCTTCGTTTGCTGCTTTCGAAGTTGACGTTCCAAATTTTGTCAACGCATCAATCATTCCTTGACGGTTTTTCCAATAATTAGCGATTCCTGCATATTTAGACGCATAATTTAAACGAACAGCATCATCTTTGTCCATGTATTTTTGCATTGCATCCATACTTGTTTTAGAAGCCTCTACCCAAGCTGGATAAGCAAATTTTATATTTTGCTCAATTCCACCAGCAGGCAACCAACGGTTTGTTCTTCCTGGATATCCTAAAATCATTGCGAAATCACCTTCTTTTACTCCTTTTATGTTCACAGGTAAGTGATGTTTTGGTTTTAAAGGAACATTACTTGTTGAATATTCTGCTGGATTTCCATTTGCATCAGCATAAACACGGAACATTGAGAAATCTCCTGTGTGACGTGGCCATTCCCAGTTATCGGTATCTCCACCGAATTTCCCAATATTTTCAGGAGGTGTACCAACTAGTCGAACATCTTTATAGTCTTGATAAACAAAGTAGTAAAATTCATTTCCTTGAAAAAATGAACGTACACTAACTGTGTATTTTCCATTATCGCTATTTTCCTTTTCAATAGCAGTTGTTTCTTCTTTAATCGCTTTATCGCGTTCAGCTTCTGACATTCCATCATTTAACTTTGCAAGAATTCGTTTGGTACAATCGTCCATGCGAACAAAGAAACGAACATATAAAGATTTAGGTTTTAACTCATCTTTTTTCGTTGCAGCCCAAAAACCATTTGTTAAATAATCTTTTTCTGGAGTAGATAATTCAGCAATTGCATCGTATCCACAGTGGTGGTTGGTTAATAATAAACCTTCTTTTGAAATTAATTCAGCCGTACATCCACCATTGAATTGCACAACTGCATCCTTTAAACTTGAATTGTTAATACTGTAAATTTCATCAGTAGTAAGCTGAAGACCCATTTTTTGCATGTCGCGGTGATTCAAACGTTCGATGAACATTAAAAACCACATTCCTTCATCTGCTCGGACGAAAAAGCCAACAAATAAGGCGATGGCAACCAGTGTACTTTTAAATCGTGTCATATTTATTATTTTAAAAAACGAGTTTAAAATTACCAAAATAATAGTTATTAAAGTTGAATAATAGTTGAAAGATGAAATGGATTAGTCTCTATTACCTAGTTTGACTGGTTTAAATCATATTTTTTATACACTCTCCGACTAGTATAATCTTAACAAAAGTTAAATAATGATAATTTGGAAACTTTTTAAATAAAAATAGTTTCCAAAGTTTAAAATGTGACTAATTTTGCGGCGTGGAAGATAAAAAGAACGAATTGTTGTTGCGATGTGCAGGTGTTTTTTTAAGACTTGGCGTGAGAAGTGTAACAATGGATGATTTAGCACGTGAAATCGGAGTGTCAAAAAAGACGCTGTATGTTTATTTTCAAGACAAATCAGATTTAATTAATCAAATTATAGATCAAAAACTTGCACAAGACCGCACGGTTTGTGAAATTGGTATTGAACAAGGAGAAAATGCAATTGACTCTATGTTTCTCATTAGTAAATCTGTAGTTGAAAACTTTTCAGCTGTTAGTCCAACTGTATTTTTTGATTTAAAAAAACATTATCCAGAAGCTTGGCAAAAAATGTCAAATCACAAATGGGATTTTGTTTTCAAGATGTTTTTAGAAAATATTAAACGTGGTATACAAGAAGGACTTTACCGTGAAAATATGAATCCAGAAATCATTGCACGCATGTATGTAGCATCAACAGATTTGATAATGGCTGGTGAGGTTTATCCTTGGCCTGAATATGAATATGGAAAAGTCTTTTTGGAAACATTTCGTTTTCACATTCGCGGAATGGCAAGCGATGAAGGAATTAACTATTTAAAAGAACGTATAAAAAGAGAAACAAATGAATAAAATCGTCTACCTACTGTTGCTTGTTTCAAGCGCAACTTATGGTCAAGTTTCAAGTTCCTATTCTTTGCTCGAAGCTCAGGATTATGCCTTGAACAACCATTTAAGTGTTAAAAATGCCAATTTAGATGTCACCAAAGCGGAACATTTAAAGAAAGAATACCTTGCAATCGGTTTACCGCAAGCCTCTATTAATGGCACTTTCAATAATTTCATAAATCTTCCAGTTCAAGTTTTGGATGCGAAATTCTTCAACCCGGCAGCGGCTGATGGAGAAACAATTTCTTTTCGCGCAGGTACAAAATACAACTCGAGCGCTAATCTTCAAGTGAATCAATTGATTTTCAATGGTTCGTACTTCGTTGGTTTAGAAGCTTCTAAATTGTTAGTTAAGTTACAAGAAACATTGGTTTCAAAATCAAAAGAAGATGTTGTTTTTGATGTAACACAAGCTTATCACTTAGCTGCTGTAGCGAAAGAAAGTCAACTATTTGTGGATTCAATGGTTATCATCACTGAAAAATTAGTTGAAAAACAAAAAAATTACCTTGAATTAGGAATGATTACCCAAGAGGATATCGACCAAATCAATTATTCATTGCTTTCTGCTAAAAACGCACAAGCAAGTGCAACAATTCAACTCAATAATGCATTAACATTGTTGAAAATGGCGATGTTTTATCCATTGGATCAACCGATTGATTTAAAAGAATCAGCTACCGATTTATTGGCTAAAGCTTCTCTAAAAAACAGTGGTAACATTGCAGCAAACACTAATTTGATTTTGTTACAACAACAAATTGAAATTGATGCTTTGAACCTTAAAAATAAAAAATCTGCTTACTTACCAAGTTTTGGAGGTTATTTTCAACAAAGCTATAACGCGTTCAGAAATGAGTTTGATTTTTTTAGTGACAAACCTTGGTTCTCGCAAACAGTTTGGGGTTTGCAATTAAGTATTCCTGTTTTCTCAAGTGGCCAACGAAAAGCACAAGTAGATCAGGCAAAAATTGTTGTGCTTCAAGATGAGAATAACTACAAAATCGCTGAAAATGCATTGAAAATGCAAGAAATCCAAGCCATAAACAATTTGTTGGGAGCTCAACAAAAAATGCAATTGCAACAAGAAAATATTCTTCTAGCAGGAAAAATCTACGATAATTCAATTTTAAAACAACAAATTGGTAAAGAAAATAGCATCAATGTAACTCAAAAATACAATCAGCTGATGATTGCGCAAAGTCAATATGTTGCATCACTAGTTGATGTTTTTCAATCCAAAATAACACTCGATAAATTATATAACCAAATCTTAAACAAATAATAAAATGAAATCAATTTCAATGTTCCTTTTAATGACCTCCATAGGTCTATTTATTAGCTCTTGTGGCTCGAAAGAAGAAGTCAAGAAAGAAAAAGAAGTCAATGTATTACCAATGGTTCAGCTAGAAGAGGCATCAGTAATGAAATTCACTCACCAAATATCAGCTCAAGGAAACGTTACAACCGATCAAGATGTGATGGTTAATGCCGAAATGGGTGGTTTAATCACAAAAGTGCACGTTAAAGCAGGCGACCGAGTTACAACTGGACAAACTTTAGTTTCCTTGGACGTTGCGATTTTAAGTTCAAATGCAGAAGAAATCCAAACACAATTGGAATTTGCTGAATATATGTTGAAAAAACAAGAAGAACTTAAAACAAGAGGTGTTGGTTCTGAATTCGATTATGAAACCGCTAAAAATCAAGTGAAATCTTTGAAATCGCGCTTGAATTCATTGAATACCCAAAAAAGTAAATCTTTCATCAAAGCTCCATTTTCAGGTACAATTGATGTTGTGATGGCAAAACAAGGACAAATGGCTGGACCTGCATCTCCTTTGATGCGATTGGTGAATAATAACTCGGTTGACATCGTTGCAGACATTTCCGAAAAACACTTAAAAGCGATTAAAATTGGAACTCCAATCAATGTTACTTTCCCAAATTTTAGCGGAAAAGAACTTAACTTAAAAATCACAAATGTTGGAAATTACATTGAATCAACAAATCGTACCTTTAAAATTACTGCAGCTGTAAATAACAATTCTGATTTGCTTCCAAATATGTTGGCTGAAGTTAGAATTACAGATATGGAAGTTGAAAATGGATTAGTTATTCCGTCTAAAAGTATCTTGAAATCACAAAACAACGAAGACTATATTTTCATTGCAACCCCAAGTTCAAAGGGAAACTATTCAGTGAAAAAAGTCAATGTTACTTTGATTGAAAAACAAGATGGAAAAGCATTGATTGAGAAAAATGCAAACATTGTGGACGGAACAAAAATCATCGTCGAAGGAGCAAGAGGAATCACAGAAAAAGATTTAGTTAGAATTAAATAATTACAGACGAATGGAAAACAACTCAAAAAGTTTTGGGCTAACCACCTTCTCGGTTAATAATACCAAAACTATATTCCTTATTACTTTCATCATTTTAGTCGGCGGTTTAATTGCCTACACTTCGATGCCTAAAGAAAACTTTCCGGAGCTGAAAATTCCTGAAATTTATGTTGGAATTGCAAAGCCAGGTTCTTCACCTGAATATATGTCCAAAAAAATCACGCAATCGATTGAAAAAGAAATTGGTGGAATCAAATTTGTGGACGAAATCAATTCCAATTCAGTTCACGGTTACACTACAATTCGCGTGAAATTCGATTTTAAAATGCCAGTAGATGAGGCTTTACAAAAAGTGAAAGATGCTGTCGATAAAGCACGAACTAAAACAGACTTCCCGAAGCTTCCTGTGGAACCAAATATCTTTGAGCTCGATCCCTCTAAAATGCCAATTTTGAATATCAACTTAAGAGGCGATAATTCGGTTGTATTGAAAGAAATTGCTGAAACCCTTGAAAAATCCCTTGAAGAATTACCTGAGATTAGTGAGGTTGACATTCGCGGAATTCAAGAGCAAGAAATGCGTATCGAAGTTGATCCAATTAAAGCGCAAGCGGTAAACGTTACATTAGATGACATCGAAAATGCTGTAAATTCAGAACACCAAACGATACCTGGAGGTGAAATTCTAATGGATGGGATGCGTAAAACGATACGAATCGAAGGAGAATTTAAAGATGCTGACGAATTGAAAAGAATCATTGTTAAACAAGATGAATTTCTTCCGGTATATTTAGAGGATGTCGCTGAGGTTTACTTCGGTAATGCAGATACAACTTCTTACGCTCGTGAATTCGGTCAATCAGTCGTTATGCTCGACATAAAAAAACAAGGTGGAGAGAACCTTTTAGTTGCTTCTGATAAAATCAATGAGTTGATTGAAACCGCTAAAAAAGATGGAACTATTCCAAAAAGTGTAGAAGTTTCTTTAACAAATGACCAATCAAATAGTACGCGCGATATGGTTTCCAACTTGGAAAACTCAATCATTTTCGGGATTATCTTGGTGGTTGGTGTCCTTTTGTTCTTCCTTGGATTGCGCAATGCTCTTTTCGTTGGTGTAGCGATTCCTCTCTCAATGTTAATGTCCTTTATGATTTTGAATTTAATGGGCGTTACCTTGAATACAATGGTATTATTCTCCTTGGTTCTCGCATTGGGAATGTTGGTGGATAATGGAATCGTAATCGTTGAAAATATTTATCGCTTAATGGATGAAGGATACAGTGCAAAAAAAGCTGTAATTGAAGGAGTTGGTGAAGTTGCTTGGCCGATTATTTCTTCGACAGCTACAACTGTTGCGGCATTCGTTCCTCTAGCTTTATGGCCTGGAATCATCGGTGAGTTTATGAAATTCTTGCCTTTGACCTTAATGATTGTATTAGCCTCCTCCCTATTTGTTGCTTTGGTAATCAATCCAGTTTTGGCGGTTACGTATATGAAAATGGGACAAAGTAAACCTATCAAAAGAAACGCATTTATTGCTTCCATAGCATTATCGGTTGTTGGTGCTTTATTCTTATTGTTTGGTTTTATTTCTTTTGGCAACTTGCTTGTTTTCTTCGGAATAATGGTTTTAGTGAATCTATTCATCCTTTATCCAGGAACAGTGGCATTCCAAGAAAAATTCTTACCAAGATTGGATAATGCTTACGAACGATTTTTAACATATGCTTTAACAGGAAGAAGACCGATAAAATTCTTACTTGGAACTGTAGGATTATTGTTTTTTTCAATTGCATTAATGGGTATTTTCCCTCCTAAAGTTGAGTTCTTCCCTGATAATGACCCTGGGTATGTGAATATTTTCATTTCCCACCCGATTGGAACTGATATTAAAGTAACAAACCAAACAACGCTTCAAGTTGAGAAAGACATCAATAAAATCTTGGCGGAATATATGGATGAAGACGATACCACAGGAATTCCTGAAAATATGCGTATCATCAAGTCGATTATTTCGCAAGTTGGAGAAGGAACAAGCGATCCAGCGCAAGGTGTAACGATGGGAAGCACGCCACATAAAGCGAGGATTACGGTTAATTTCCTTGAATTCCAATACCGCGGTGACTACAATACTTCTGAAATTATGAAGAAAATTCAAGACGGATTGAAAGGGAAATACAATGCTGACGTTGAAATTTCAGTTGCGAAAAATTCACAAGGTCCACCACAAGGTGCGCCAATTAATATTGAAGTTACAGGAAGAGGCGAATACCGCGATTTATTGGTTGAAGCTGAAAAAATCAAAAACTACCTTGACCGTCAAAATGTTCCAGGCTTGGAAAAATTGAAATTAAACGTTGAATCAAATCGTCCTGAAATTCCAATTCAAGTGGATAGAGACCAAATCAGAAAACTAAATGCTTCTACTTATCAAGTCGGAATGGCGATTCGTAAATCCTTGCTAGGACAAGACATTTCAACTTACACAAAAGATGAAGAATCGTATGATATCGTGGTGCGTTTCAACGAAGAAAGCCGTGACAATATCGATGCAATCTTGGAGCAACGTTTGATTTTCAGAAATAACAAAGGACAATTGATGAATATTCCGATTCGTTCGGTAATTAAAAACCCAGAGGAAATTTCTTCTTATTCCGCTGTAATCCGTAAAGATCAAATTCCATTGGTTGCCATTACTTCAAACATTACAGAAGGAGCAAATGCTAATGAAGTTGTTGCAATTTTGAAGAAAAAAATGGAGAAATTTGAAAAAGAGGGAAATCTTCCTGATGCAGTTCAATACCGTTTCGCTGGTCAACAAGATGAACAAGCAAAAGAAATGGCTTTCTTGAGTAACGCGTTATTGGTTGCAGTGTTTTTAGTTTTGCTAATCATTGTTGCGCAATTCAACTCCTACTCTGCTCCAGCGGTAATTATGTTCTCAGTTGTACTTTCTTTAATCGGGGTTTTCCTTGGTTTGGTAATTTCAGGGCAAAATTTCGTAATCATTATGACGATGATTGGAATCATTTCCCTAGCAGGTGTTGTAGTAAATAATGCCATTGTATTAATTGACTACACCAATATGCTTCAAAAAGAACGCCGTGAAGAGTTAGGTTTGAAAGAAGATGAAACATTATCAGTTGATGAACTAATTCAAATTTCAGTTAAAGGTGGAAAAACACGTTTACGTCCGGTACTTTTAACAGCTATCACAACCGTACTTGGTTTGTTTCCTTTAGCAATTGGCTTCAATATTGACTTCTTTACTTTGTTCTCCGAATACGATGCAAATATTTACTTTGGAGGTGATAACAATAGTTTCTTTGGACCAATGTCATGGACAATTATTTACGGTTTAACTTTCGCAACTTTCTTAACATTGGTAATCATTCCATCGTTTTACTTGTTAATTTTCCAATTCAAAGTTTGGTTATATGGACTATTCAACTGGAAAGTAAAAAGTAATTTCTAAAAAAAAACTAATTAATTAACAAAGAGCAACTTAAACTAATAACTAACAAGAATAAGTTGCTTTTTTTGTTATTAAATTTTTAAAAAAATAGAATTGTCTTTATGTTCTTTTAATTTTGCCATAGCTAAAACAACCGCATGAATCGATTACTAATTGCAATTTATTGTATTTCATTGATTTTAACAGCTTGTAAAGACGAAGTACAAGCTAGTATAAAAACAGAAAAACGAGAACGATTAGATCAATTAATTCCAGCTTATTCAAAGGCCGATAGTTATGAAAAGCAAATTCAAACGATTGATTCTGATAAAGATTTATTTGAAGCGAAAAGCTTAAGTTACATGGATAATGATGGAAATATTGAAAGTGTTACGGCTTTAATCGACTCTACATATCAATTCTCGAAGTTGATTCATTACTTAACAGAAACAGACGGTAGACAAGTAGAAACTCATTTTTATTTTAAAGGAAATCAACTATTTTCTAGTGTTCAAACCATCAGACGCTACACAGAAAAATCTTCTTTTTCAAGAGAAGTTAAAACGTATTATAACTCTCAAAATGAAGTTGTTTACACTGCTGAACGAAAAGCTGCTGGAGAAAATAACATCACCAAATCCGCTTATTCAAAAGTTGAAAAACGTTTACATGATCCATCCAAAGCATTAGAAATAATTAACCAAAAAGGAAAATTTCAAACAAACTTTCTAGGTTTCAACGAATCACGCGGTAAAATTTTTCTAATAATTGGAACTGAATATTACAATTCAACCGTTGTGATTCCAGGCTATAGAGGAATTCTAAAAACAATAAAAAATAACGAAAGTAACTATTTAAATAAAGCTCTTAAAATCGAGTTTAAAGAGGCAACAGAATTAGATGGATTTTCCTATCAAGCTCTACTAGACATTAAATTAATTTAACTAATTGAACGTCCTTAAAGCGATATTACCATTCAACCTATTTTAAAAAATGAAGTTAATTCTATTATCTAATTTTAATAAAAAAGTTAAACTATGCGTCCAAATTATATAATTATTTTCCTCTTCTTTTCACTTTTATTTCTGACCAATGTATCGGCTCAGAATATGAAAGTATCAGGTCATGTAGTCGACACAACTTGGAAAAGACCTTTAGCTAATGTTTCTATTTTAGCAGTTAGGATCAAGGATTCACTTCTCTTAAAATACACTCGTACAAATACTGACGGTGATTTTATTCTAACCAATTTTAAAGTGGATACTTTTACTTTAATCGTCGAACACCCAGAATTAGAACCAAAATCCTATTTCATTTTTGGAAACGAAGGCAACAACGAAATAAATATTCCTTTAATAAAAATGAATATGAAAACCAAAAACTTAGATGAAGTTGTCATTTTTGCGAATAAAAATCCAATTTTTTATAGAGGTGACACCCTAGTTTATGTGGCTGATTCCTTCAAAGTTGGTCAAAATGCAGTGGTAGAAGATTTATTAAAAAAATTGCCTGGACTTAAAATTGATGAAAATGGTCAGATTACCTCTCAAGGAAAAGAAATCAGTCAAGTTTTAGTGGATGGTGATGAATTTTTTGGTTCTGATCCAACAATTGCAACAAAAAACCTTGCAGCAAAAGGCGTTGAATCTGTTCAGGTTTATGAAAAAACAAACGAGGATGCTAGAGCAGGTGAAGATGATAAAATTCAAGTCTTAGATCTAAAACTGAAAGCCGATGCAAAAAAAGGTTATTTTGGTAAAATTTCAGGTGCTAGTGATTTTGGATTAATGCAAATTTCCCCTTTCTATGAAGGGGAAGTACTAGTGAATAAATTCAATCAAAAACAAAAGATTTCAGTTTTCTTACTTACTTCAAACACACCACGTTCAAATTTCGGCTGGGGTGATATGAATAAATTTGGCCTAGAAAATGAAGGCGGTGGTAATTTTTGGGATAGAAATCAAGGTACGAACACAAGTGGAATACCTCAGACATTGAAAGCTGGAATCTATTATTCAGATAAAATAGGGAAAACAGGGAAAATTGGATTTAATTATTCCTATTACAACAATAAATTAGATGCTTATTCTAGCAGTCAATCGCAATATTTCTTGTCTGATAGTTCTTATTACACAAAAGATTCTTCCAGTAACTACTCAAAAAACGAGTCACATAATTTGAATTTTAATTACAAAACAAATATTGATTCCCTTACATACATAGAAATTAAACCCAATATTAAATTCGATGCTGCTACAACAAATAATCTAAACACAAGTAGTTTTAGAGACGTAAAGTTTTCGGAGTATCTAACTACAAGTATTCAAAATATAAATGAATCGAAAGGAATGTCTAGTAACTCAGAGGCAATTATTCGAAGAAAGTTCAAAAAACCTAAGAGAGAATTAGAATTAAAATATATTCTTGATTACAGCAACAATAAAACCAACGGAAACTTATATTCTTATTCCACTTTTGGAATTAATATTGATACAATTAACCAATTAAAAGGAAATGATAACTCAAGTGTTACCAATTATGGGATTGCAACTTTCACTGAGCCAATTCATAAGCTTTTTAAAATTGAATTAGAATACTTGTTTGAACGTGGAAATTCAAATCAAGATAAAAAAACGTTTAATCGTGGAGATGGAAGTTACACAGAAATTGTTAGTCTTTTAACCAATAATTTCGACAATAAACGCTTCCAAAATCGTGGTACAGCCTCCTTAATATTTGAAAAAGGAAAAAATACCTTAAGGGGTGGTTTAGGTTACAGAAACATTACTATTGAAAATAAAAACTTAGTAACAGGGACAAATGTAGATCAAAGTATTAATAATTTCTTGCCTAATTTTTCATACAAATATAAGCCTAGTATGAGTAAAAGATTGAATATCGACTATTCGACATATTCAAATCCCCCTTCTGTAAATGATTTACAACCAATTCCTGATAACACTAACCCGAATAGAATTCAAGAAGGAAATCCCGATTTGAAACCGAATTACATTCACTTACTTGAAATGAATTTTAACTCATGGCAAGCCCTTTCAGGAAGATATATTTGGAGTGGTGTTAGTGCATCATTAACCAACAATGATTTTGCAAATCAAACAACATATGATTCATTTGGAAGAACGATTAGTAAAACGATAAACGTAAATGGAAACTTTAATACATCCTTTTGGATTGGTGGTGGAATACCACTATTTAACAGAAAAATAGAAATTTCTCCTAAAGCAAATGGTAGCTATTTCAGATACCAAAACTACATCAATAATGAATTGAATGTTACACAAAACACCTCTGTTAGTAGTGGTTTTGAAATAAAATTTAACCTAGATTCTTTGGAAATTAGTTTAGAAAATGACTTCACTTATACAAATCCCGTAAGTTCGCTTTCAAGTGTATCAAATCTTCCATTTACTTCTCAAAACTATAATTTACGAATTGACTACCAACTTCCTTTTCACATTAAATTAAAATTAAATGGAGATTACACAATTAATTCAAGAAGAGCAGAAGGATTCAACCGAAATATTTTTGTTTTAAATGCCGAAATTAGTAAAGCATTTTTTCAAACTGAAAACTTAATTATTGCTTTTAATGCCAACGATATTTTCAATCAAAATATAAATGTCCAAAGACAAGTAAATGGAAATATTATTACTGATAATTTCACGCAAATTATTTCTCGTTATTTTCTATTAAAAATGACCTATAAATTCAACAACAATAAAACCAAAGAAGATGATTTTAACGGCTGGCACTAGACTATTCTTTGTTTTTTCACTTTTACTTTGTGGCAGTTTTTCGGCGCAATATATAACAAGTGGAAAAATAACTTACGAGCGCAGAACGAATTTAGAAAAACGATACACAGATCAACGCATGCGAAGAATGATAAATGATGATAACAAAATCAGAAATGAATCTTTCACACTGACTTTCAATGATTCAATATCTATTTTCAAGCCAGTTCCTGTCGAAAAAACCGACGGAATGATGTCTTGGATGACCACTAAAAATTCGTACTTACAAAACCTTAATTCAAAAAGGCAAATTTCAATTTTAGCACTTTTCGGTCAAGATGTTTACGTAAATGATTCATTACCCTCTCGAAATTGGAAAGTGACTGATAACAAAAGAACAATTGCAGGTTACGAATGTCGAAAAGCAATTTATCAAAAAAATGACACTACGCGAATTTACGCTTGGTATTCTCCAGCTTTAATCCCATCTGTTGGCCCGGAAGGTTTTTGTGGATTACCAGGAACAATTCTAGGAGTCGCTTCTGAGGATGGAAGTGTAATTTACTTCGCAAAAAAAGTAGATATTTCCCAACCAACAAGTTCAGATTTGAATTTAGAAATTGGTAAAAACAAAGTCTTTACTTTACTTGAATTACGTCAAAAATTAGAGAAAGAATATGGGAATACACCATGGGGAAAACGAATTTTTGATGACTTATTCAGATGGTTATAGTTTACATTCGCTCGTAAAACACTTTCTTTTACGAGGTATTTCGTTATTTTTGCATTCTACCTCTAAAGGTAATTTTTTAATATGTGGCAGGCAATAGCAAATTTTATACTAAGAAATAGATTCTTTATACTTGGAATAATTACATTAATGACCGTTTTTTTTGGCTATTATGCAATTACAGCCCTAAATCTCGATAACAAATACGGTATTGTTCTACCCAAAGATTCCCCAACAACAGAAAATTATAAAAAGTTCAAAAAACTCTTTGGTGAAGATGGAGGTGCACTAGTTATAGGTGTTGAATCTGACTCACTTTACACTGAACGTAATTTCCTATTATGGAAACAATTAGGTGATTCAATTTTACAAATTGATGGAGTAGAATCAATCATTTCTGAAGCAACACTTTTTACTATTAAAAACAATCGTGTTGAAAACAAGTTTGAGATTCACCGAGTATTTTCAGATATTACCTTTCAAGAAAAAAGCATTGATTCGATAAAACGAGAAATCAAGAATAATCCAATTTACAAAGGTTTACTATACAGCGAAAAAGGAGATGTTTCCTTGATGATGATTGGAATAAATGAAAAGTTTCTAACCGACAAAGTAAAATCAAAAGTTGTTTTAGATATTGAGAAACTCGTTGCATCCTATGAAAAAAAATTAGGTAAAATGCATTATGCAGGTCTTCCTCACCTACGGGTTGTAATTGCTAAAAGGATTCAGAGTGAAATGTTCTTATTTATTGGTTTCTCTTTATTGGTCACTTCACTCCTACTCTATTTCTTCTTTCGATCATTTAGAGTTGTTGCGATTTGTAATTCCGTTGTAATAGTAGCAGTAATTTGGGCGATGGGTAGCATTGCCTTTGCAGGCTATAAACTCACAATTTTGATTGCATTAATCCCTCCACTTATGATTGTGATTGGCATTCCGAATTGTATTTTCCTAATGACAAAATTCCATCAAGAAGTCAAGGAGCATGGAAACAAAGTAAAGGCACTCTCACGAGTGATTCAAAAAATTGGAACTGCAACCTTTTTAACCAACTTCACTACTGCTCTCGGCTTTATTACGTTTGCATTCACAAATTCCGAAAAATTAATGGAATTTGGAATAGCAGCTTCGGTAAATATTATGATGGTTTTCATATTATCATTGTGTATTTTGCCAATTTTCGCTTCTTTTTCAAAACCACCGAAACAAAGACACTTAAAACATTTAGATCGAAAATTTGCAAACGGATTAATTAATTTTATTGTCAAAATCAGTCAGTACAATAGACCAGCAATTTTTATTGTTTCGGGTGTTATTATAGCGATAAGTATATATGGTTTGACCAAAATTAAAGCAACAGGGAATATTACAGGTGACTTACCAAAAAATGATCAAATATTATTGGATGTAAAATTCATGGAAAAACACTTTGGTGGTTCAATTCCATTTGAAATTATGGTTTCATACAAAGAACCTGGCAGACTTTTCAAAAACACAACTTTAGAAAGAATAGAATTAGTTCAAAAAGAATTTGAGAAAGACACTTTATTCTCACGAAGTATATCCCCAGTTGATTTTGTCAAAGTTGTTAACATGTCTTATTATGGAAATAATCCTGATAAGTATACTTTAATTTCTAGCCGTGACAAACTAAGATTAAAAAAATACATTGATAATTTCTCAATGACAAACGCAAATGGTGGAGGACTTTCTTTAAAAGAATTACTGGATACAAATACATGTACCATTCGTATTCGATCTCAAATGAAAGATTTGGGTTCATATGAAGTTGCTGATAAAGTTGCTTTACTGAAAAATAAAGTGGATAATATTTTAAATCCAGATAAAAAGCAAATTGAAATATATTTTAAAAAGGCTGAGAATAATAAAAAATATGTCGACTCTATTCTTTATTCCTACTCAAATGTTTATAATAGTTTAACTGAAATACTGGCAAAAAACAATAACTCTCTACAAGTAAAATTTGATTCAGATCCAGAGTTTGTAAAATCTTATTACGGAAAAAAAGATTTTTTACCTAAACTTAGAAAAGCAATCGACAATGAGTATTTTGACGTAACCTTTACAGGTACATCTGTAGTTGCATCAGAGGGGACACAATATTTGGTCAATAATTTATTTTCAAGTTTAGCATTTGCTATACTATCTATAGGGACATTAATGGCCATCTTATTCAGATCTTGGAGAATGGTGTTAATTTCAATGTTACCAAATCTAGTTCCACTTGTATTCACTGGTGGCATAATGGGATTCTTTGGTATTCCATTGAAACCATCAACCCTACTAGTCTTTAGTATAGCATTTGGTATTTCAGTTGATGATACTATTCACTTCTTAGCTAAATACCGACAAGAACTTAAAAATAAAGAATGGGACATACGAGAATGCGTTATAATAGCGATTCGAGAATCTGGACTTGGAATGTTTTATACTTCTATTATTCTATTCTGTGGATTCTCTGTATTTATGTTTTCACAATTTGGAGGAACACAAGCTTTAGGATTGTTAATTTCAATTACTTTATTAATTGCAATGATTACGAACTTAATCCTACTTCCATCATTACTTTTGACATTAAATAAATTCATAATGACAAAATCATTTAAAGAACCTTATTTTGATGCCTACACCGAATACAGCGACATAGACTGGAGTGAATTACAAATTAGTTCTGAAAATGATAATGAAAAAAATAACCAAAATTAATTATTAAAATAAATAGGAATGAAAGGAATTATTTTAGCCGGAGGATCAGGCACACGCTTACATCCATTGACATTAGCAGTTAGTAAACAACTAATGCCAATTTATGACAAACCAATGATATACTATCCTTTGTCAATTTTAATGAGTGCAGGAATAAGAGAGATTTTAATAATTTCAACACCTCATGATTTACCTCATTTTGAAAAATTACTTGGAGATGGGAAAAGTTTGGGTTGCTCCTTTTCATATGCAATACAACATGTTCCAAATGGGCTAGCTCAAGCATTTGTAATTGGTGAAGAATTTATTGGAAACGAAAAGGTAGCATTAATTCTTGGCGATAATATATTTTACGGTGTTGGGATGGATACACTACTAAAAGAAAACAATGACCCAAGTGGTGGAGTAGTTTATGCTTATCATGTTAGCGATCCAGAAAGATACGGTGTAGTTGAGTTTGACGATAAAATGAATGCTATATCAATTGAAGAAAAACCAATGCATCCAAAATCTAACTTTGCAGTTCCAGGATTATACTTCTATGACAATTCTGTTGTTGAAATTGCTAAAAAGTTAAAACCATCTGCACGTGGAGAATACGAAATAACAGATGTAAATGCAGAATATTTAAGAAATGGAAAATTGAAAGTTGCTGTGCTTGATAGGGGAACCGCATGGTTAGATACAGGTACATTTACATCACTAATGCAAGCTGGTCAATTTGTTCAAGTAATAGAGGAAAGACAAGGTCTTAAAATTGGCTCGATTGAAGAGGTTGCATTCAGAAATGGCTTTATTAACAAAGAACAATTAAAACAATTAGCAGCACCGCTTGTCAAAAGTGGATATGGTTCTTATTTGATGAATTTAATAAATGATTAATGGATTTTATCAAAGAGTACAACTTATTTCTGGAGATAGAAATTGAGAATATAAAATTCCCCTCTACACCAGCTAACCTATACGACCCTTTATCCTATTTTTTAACATTAGGTGGAAAAAGAATGCGTCCAATGGCTACATTAATAGCAGGTGATTTATTCGGCGTTAGTATTGAAAACACAAAATATGCAGCTTTAGCAGTCGAACTATTTCATAACTTTTCGTTAATCCATGATGATATTATGGATAAAGCCCCTTTGAGAAGAGGAAAAGAAACTGTTCATCAAAAATGGAACGATAATATCGCAATTTTATCTGGAGATGTTTTGTTTGTTAAAGCATATGAAATGCTAGCTAAAAATGACATCAAATACTTAGGGGAATTACTAAAATGCTTTAATAGAACTGCTATAGAAGTATGCGAAGGACAACAACTAGATATGGACTTTGAAAATCGTGATAATGTAAGTCTTGATGATTATATCAATATGATTCGATTAAAAACATCTGTTTTACTAGGTGCTGCCTTTGAAATGGGTGCAATAATAGGAGAAGCATCTGAAGAAAATATAAATTGTATTTATTCTTTTGGTGTCAACCTTGGAATAGCATTTCAAATACAAGATGATCTATTAGATTTATATGGCGAATCTGACAAAGTTGGAAAACAAAAAGGAGGAGATGTACTTGCTAACAAAAAAACTATTTTATCAATTCTAGCTAAATCAAATGCTGATAATGGACAATTGAATGAACTAAGATCTATACAAAATGAAATTGATAATGATAAAAAAATCAAGAGAACTCTGGATTTATTCGATTTGCTGGAAGTAAAAGAAAAATGTATCTTAATAATGAATGAATATTACAACAAAGCCCAAAAATCATTGAATGATTTAAATATTAATAACTCAAAAGATAACATTTTAACATTGTTCAAAATTTTACAAAAAAGAGAATATTAAAATAGTATAGTATTAATAAACAAATAACTATATTCGCAGTATCAAATCAAAAAATTAAATTATGAAAAAGATTTACTTATCATTAGCATTAATTGCTTCTCTAAGCGCAGTTGCTCAAAAAATGCCTGCAAAAAAAGAAGGATTTAGCCCTGAACGAACTTTCGTTTCTAAAGCTAAAAAAACAAACCAAGATATTCTCAAAGCTGAAGGAGACACACTTTGGATGAATGGCTTTGAAACTTCTGGTGAATGGATTCAAACATTAGGAACTGGGCAAAGTACTAACACAGGAAGTAACCCAGGATGGGAGATTTTAACTGCAATTCCTGCTGGAATCACCGCTCAACAAGCTGGATACCAATGGCCTGCAACATTTTCTGGAGCTACTGGAAATTTTGCATTCATCAATTCTGATGGAGCTGGAGCAAATGGAACACAAGATGCTTATTTTGAAACTGCAGCAAATATAGATTTATCTGCTGCTGGATCAGCTGCGTTGTACTTAACTTTCTCAGAATACTACAGAAACTATCTTGAAACTACATCTGTTGAAGTTTCTATTGATGGAGGAACAACATGGACTATTTTTGAAGTGAATCCAGAAACTGAAGTACCTGTAAATACTAATTCTATTAATGGAGAAGTTGAAGTTTTAAACATAACACCTGCTATAGGTGCAGGAACATGGACAAACCAAGTTAAAGTTCGTTTTCACTATGTGGGTGCATATGACTGGTTCTGGGGTGTTGATGACGTAAAAATCGTTGAAGCATGGGATAATGACGTGAAAATCAATAACTGGTATGCTGCAACTGATGTTGTTACAACTCAAGGTTTAGATTACTATACGATTGATAATTCTCAAACAAGTTTTCCAGGTTTAACATTTGGAGCTTTGGTTAATAATAACGGAGCTCAAACACAAGCAAGTGTATCACTTAAAGCGACAGCAACTGGAGGTTATGACCAAACAGGAACTTCAATTTCTTTAAACTCAGGAGCGACTGATAGTGTTGCTGTAACTTCACCATACATGCCTACTGGTGTTGGAGTAAAAACAATTACTTTAACAACAGTTTTAGCAGGTACTGATTCTGCACCTGCAAATAATACGGTAAACTTAGGAATGGAATTAACTACACAAGAATTTTCTCGTGATAATGGTGTTTCAACTGGATCTATTAGTAACACAACTACGAATACTGGTAATCCTTTGAAAATTGGTAACATCATGGATGTATTCAATGATTGGATTACAACTGGAGCGGTTGTTAGATTAAACACACAAGCTGCTGGTGCTGCTGGTGCTGAATATTGGGCAGAAGTTTATAAGTTTGATGGAACTGATTATGTTTACACTGCTGAAACTGAAAGAAAAACAATAGCAGGTACTGCTGCAACATGGTCAAAATTAAAATGGATTGATGGTGAATTAGTTGATGGAAAATTAAATTTAACTGCTGGAGATGATATTCTACTTGTAGCTTGCCATAATGGAGGCCAATCTGAAGTTAGATTTGGACTTGCTCAAAATACATATGAAGGTACTGTATTAGGATATTTAGGTGATGGATCTGCTTTCCAATTAACTTCTCCAAATGCAATCATGGTTCGTTTGACTGATGATGCTACTTTAAATACAAATGAATTAGCTGAAGTTTCTAACTTTACTGTATCTCCAAATCCAGCTAGCGATGTTATCAATGTTAAATTAAACAATGTTACTAGCGCAGTTATTACTATCTCTGACTTAGCAGGAAAAGTAGTTAACACAACATCTACTGTTGGTGTTTCTACAAGCGTATCAACTGCTGGTTTAAACAGTGGAGTTTACTTTGTAAATGTTACAATAGGTAATACTACTTCAACTCAAAAAGTTGTGATCAAAAAATAATTTCAACCTTAGAAATATAAACCGCTCAGAAATGGGCGGTTTTTTTTTGCTTAAACGCAATATAAAACTTCAATTTACTTGTACCTTTAAAGTCAATTTAAGAACTGAAATATGGAAAACATTTGTTACCTCAATAGTAATGATGGTACTGGAATATTGGCTTTTGGCATAGAAACTGAAATTAAAACAACTGGAATAAATAGTGTTGAAAAACTACAATCATTTCTAAATGAAAACAAAGATTCTTATGTTTTTGGTTGTTTAAGTTATGATTTAAAAAATGATGTTGAAAACCTTAACTCATCGAACTTTGATGGATTAGAATTTCCTGATTTATATTTTTGGAAACCTAAAAACGTAGTACAACTTCAAAAAGAGAACTTTAGCTTTCTCCAAGGCGAAAAGAATTCAGAAATATTCGATTTCTTAAACTATTTTCTCGAAGAAGAAACAGATGCCAACTTTCATAAATTTGAAGTTCAATTTCAAGCGAGAACCTCTAAAGAAAAATATCTACAAAACGTAAATAATTTAAAGGAATACATACAAAGAGGTGATATATATGAAGTGAATTATTGTCAAGAGTTTTTTGCCGAAAATGTGGAAATTAAATATCCACTAGATACTTATTTCAAATTAAACAATATTTCTAAAGCACCATTTTCTAGTTTTTTACAATTAGAGGATTACCTTGTGTTTTGTGGTAGCCCAGAGCGTTATATTCAAAAAAAGGAAAATAAATTAATTTCACAACCTATCAAAGGAACTGCAGCTAGAAACGAAGATCTAAAAATTGATGCGCAAAATAAATTAGCATTGGAAAACAGCTCAAAAGAACGCTCTGAAAATGTTATGATTGTTGATTTAGTTCGAAATGACTTTTCTAAAATAGCTCAAAAAGGAAGTGTGAACGTTGAAGAACTCTGCAAAGTTTATAGTTTCGCTACAGTTCATCAAATGATTTCGACCATTGCTTGTGAGCCAAAAGATTCAACTAGTTTTACAGATATAATTCGAGCAACTTTCCCAATGGGTTCTATGACAGGTGCGCCCAAAGTAAGTGCAATGGAACTAATTGAAAAACACGAAGATTTTAAACGCGGGCTATATTCAGGTTCAATTGGTTACATTTCACCAAACGGAGATTTTGATTTCAATGTGGTAATTCGTAGCTTAATTTATAACCGTAAAACAAACTATTTATCGTGTGCCGTAGGTGGAGCAATAACTATTCAGTCAGATCCAGAAGCAGAATTTGAAGAGTGTCAAATTAAAGTCAAAAAAATAATGGATGGTTTACACGATGAATAAATCCGTTGAACATTTTAAGACTTTTTTTTCATCCTATCCTGCTGATTTATATTTTGTTGCAGTAAGTGGAGGTGTCGATTCTATGCTACTTTTGGAATTGATGTTTCAAGAAAAATTACCGATTCATGTACTTCATGTCAATTATAATTTGAGGGGAGTTGAAAGCGAGAAAGATGAACATTTAGTTAGAAACTATTGTGAATCAAACAAGATTCCTTTGACTATTGAATCGATGTATCTTAAGGGAAAATTGGTTGCCAATGGTGGGAATTTACAAAATGAAGCACGAAAAGTACGCTATCATTTCTTCCAAAAAGAATTGAATAAAGTATCAAATTCAAAACTAGTTTTAGCACATCACCTTAATGATCAATTAGAAACATTTTTCCTTCAATTACTAAGAAAATCAGGAATAGCAGGACTTTCAGGAATGAAACCTGTAAATAATAAGTTCCTTCGTCCATTATTGAATTTTAAGAAAGAAGAAATCTATTCTTTAGCAATCGATCGGAAAATTAGTTGGAGAGAGGATAAAAGCAATGCAGAGAATGATTATAATCGAAATCGATTGAGAAATGAAATTATCCCCTATTTAAGGTACGAAATACCAAGTCTAGAAAATTCAATTCTATTATTACAAGAAATATTTCAGGGAAATCTTTTAGAAACCAATCAAAAAATCAATGAAATTCATCTGGAAATTGAAAAGTTAAATTATTTAAAAGTAGTAACCTGGAATAAACTTCAATCGATTGAAAAAATTGAATTATTGAAAAAATTAGCAATTCCAACTTATTTATTCGATGCATTTAATAAATTAGCTCAAGCACAAAAAGGAGCAAAAATTCAGTGGAATACAGATCTAATGCAAAAGCTTGTAATTCGAGAAAACGATTATTTTCAATTTATTACGAATAACAAAGAATTCAAACTTCCTAAAATTGAAATTGAAAAAACGACTTATTTACCTTCAACTTTTTCTAAATCTATTATTTTCCTTGATGAATCAAAAATTATAGGTGAAATCTCCATTCGAAAATGGCAAATTGCAGATCGGATTTTTCCAATCGGAATAAAAGGTTCAAAGTTAATTTCTGACGTAATTACAGATGCAAAAATTCCTAATCATCTTCGAGAAAATCAATTGGTTATTATTGATGAAGAAAAAATTCTAGCTTGTCTAAATTTATGCATCGATCGAAGAGCAATAGCAACAGCGTGTTCAAAAGAAATTATTTCAGTGAAAATAAGTGTTTAAACTTTTAAATGAAGAAAATAAACTATCCGATTATACTTTTAATATCTTCAATAATTCGACCAGCTAAAGCATCTGCCGCCTCAGCACTTCTACTTTCAGAATAAATTCGGATGATTGGCTCGGTATTGCTTTTGCGTAAATGCACCCATTCTTTTCCTATATAAATTTTAACACCATCTGTTGTATCGACTTCCTCTTTGGCATATTTAACAACCATTTTTTCGAGAACATCATCAACATTAATTGCTGGAGTCAATTCAATCTTATTCTTGGAAATAACATATTTTGGATACGAATCTCTCAATTCTGTTAGTGTCTTTTTCTCGTGTGCCAAATGACTTAAAAACAAAGCAATTCCAACTAACGAATCACGTCCGTAATGCAATTCAGGATAGATGATTCCACCGTTTCCTTCTCCACCTATAACCGCACCGAGTTCTTTCATTTTCACAACCACGTTTACTTCACCGACTGCTGATGCAGCGTATAATTGACCAGCTTCTTCCGTTATATCACGTAAAGCCCGAGTTGACGATAAATTAGAAACAGTAGCTCCTGGTGTGTGTTTTAATACATAATCTGCACAAGCAACCAAAGTATATTCTTCTCCAAACATCGAACCATCCTCACAAACAAGTGCCAAACGATCAACATCTGGATCAACAGTGATTCCAACTTGTGCACCAATTTCTTTAATTTTTGCAGACAAATCAGTTAAATGTTCAGGTAAAGGCTCCGGATTATGTGGAAAATGACCAGTTGGTTCACAATACATTTCTGTAATTTGAGTCACACCTAATTGTTTCAATAAAGCTGGAACAAAAACACCACCAGTTGAATTTACAGCATCTACCACAATATTAAAATTGGCAGATTCGATTGCATTTTTATCTACTAATGGCAACGCTAAAATCGCATCAATGTGTTTTTGCATATAACTCTCATCATTTCTCACAACACCTAAGTCGTCAACTTCAGCAAAATTGTAGCTTTCATTAGCGGCTATTTGCAAAATTGTTTCTCCATCTTTACCTGAAATGAATTCCCCTTTTTCATTTAATAGTTTCAATGCGTTCCATTGTTTTGGATTGTGACTAGCAGTAAGAATTATTCCACCTTGAGCATTTTCCATTGGAACAGCGACTTCAACAGTTGGAGTCGTTGATAGATTCAAATTAACTACATCAATTCCAAGTCCAACTAAAGTTGAAACAACAAGATCAGAAATCATTTGTCCTGAAATTCGAGCATCTCGACCAATAACTACTTTTAATCGTTGGTTCGGATTTTTATCCTTTAACCATGTTCCATAAGCTGCGGCAAATTTAACTGCGTCGATTGGCGTAAGTGCATGATCTACCTTTCCTCCTATAGTTCCTCGGATTCCTGAAATTGATTTTATTAAAGTCATGATTATTTATTTAGAAGTAGTTCTTTTTTATTTGCAATCATTTTCATACAAGCAATTGCAGCTTCTATTCCTTTATTTCCATGTTTTCCTCCCGATCGGTCTATTGATTGTTGAATGTGGTTGTCTGTCAACAAACAAAAAGCAACAGGTTTGTTGTATTTCAACATTACATCCATAATTCCTTGAGTTGTACCTGCGCAGACGAAATCAAAATGTTTTGTTTCACCTTGAATTACAACACCAATTGCAATAACTCCGTCAACGAATCCTTGTTCAAAGAAATATTGGGAACCTAAAGGAAGCTCGAATGCCCCAGTAATAAATTGCAAATGGATATTTTCTTCTTTTACTCCGTTTTCTAAGAGCGCTTGTTGAGCACCTTTAAGAAGGTTGTAAGTTATTTGGTCATTCCATTCAGAAACAACAATGCCGACTTTAAAATCGGCACCATTAGGAACAAGTTCCTTATTATATTCTGAGAGATTTTTAAGGGCTGTCGCCATCTTATTTCACTTTTGTACTGCTAGCTCTTGCAATGTATTTTTCAATAGTTTTCTGTGAAGAAAAAGATGGATAATCATCTTGTATTCTTGTGTAATAAGAAGTAGCCTCTTCAAACATCTTTAGCTTTTCAGCATGTAAACCAGCTTTGAAAAGGTACATAGGAGTTGTCATTTCATTATCATTTGCATCTGCAGCTTCAATGTATTTTTCAATTGCTTTCTCATAATTTTTCATTTCTGAATGACAATCTCCTTGTAAACCGATAGCAAAAACGCTTATATAAGTATCATCTAAATCTACACCTTCTAAATTATCCAATGCTTTTTGGAACTCTCCTTTTTTCATATATTGAGTTGCCAATAAATATTGACCAATCTCTCCACCAGTTTTTCCGTCATAGGATTTAACAAAAGGCTCTAATGATTTAATCGCTTGATCTGTTGAATCTTTTTCGATGTAATTCATAGCTACCCACCATCCGTCATTCGATTTTTCATTACTTGGCATCCAAATAAACTGTCTGTATAAGAAAAATAATAAAATTAAAACTAAGACACCACCTATTAGATATGTTCCTATTTTAAACCTTTTATCATTATTGAACTTTGATTTTAAGTTGTCAATGCTTAATTCTTCTATCATAATTAAATATTAGTTTGCAAAAATAAGTTTTTTTTGGAATTTTACTAAGATTAATAATTACATATTTTATTTTGTTTTAATTCAATCTAATTTAAAAAATCAAAAATTAAAAAAATACTTGAACAATAAGAGAAAAAATACTTTCAATAGCAATACTATCTTAGCATTTTAAAAAAATCAAACAAAATTCTAATTTCACACAAAAAGACTAAAAATTAAGCTTTCTATTATCTTTGTAAGAAAAACGAATTAGATGGCTTTAAAATGTGGAATTGTTGGATTACCAAACGTGGGGAAATCAACTTTATTTAACTGTTTGTCGAATGCGAAAGCGCAGTCTGCAAACTTTCCTTTTTGTACGATTGAACCCAACATAGGGACGATTTCTGTTCCCGATCCAAGATTGGAAAAATTAGAAGCACTTGTTAATCCAGAGCGTGTGATGCCAACTACAATGGAGATTGTGGACATCGCAGGTTTGGTGAAAGGCGCTTCAAAAGGTGAAGGTCTTGGGAATCAATTTTTAGCAAATATTCGCGAAACGGATGCTATTCTTCACGTGTTGCGTTGCTTCGACGATGGAAATATCATTCACGTTGACGGAAGTGTAAACCCAATTCGAGACAAAGAAATTATCGATATCGAATTGCAATTGAAAGACTTAGACACAATAGAAAAGAAAATTGCAAGTTTGGCGCGCGTTCTTAAATCTGGAGATAAAGACGCAGTAAAAGAAAATGATTTGGCAGTAAAAATCAAAGACGGGCTTGAAAAAGGAATTTCTGCTCGTGGCCTTGATTTTACGCAAGAAGAAAGAGATATTATCCATAGATTTAATTTAATCACTTCGAAACCAGTAATGTATATTTGCAACGTGGATGAAGATTCTGTAAAAACTGGAAATCATTACGTGGATGAAGTGAAAGCTGCTGTTGCACACGAAAATGCTGAAGTATTAGTAATTGGTGCAAAAATAGAAGCTGACATTACAGAATTAGAAACTTACGATGAGCGTAAAATGTTCTTAGATGAATTAGGGTTAGACGAGCCTGGAGTAAATCGCTTGATTCGTCAATCATACAGTTTATTGAATTTGTCAACCTATTTTACAGCAGGTGTAAAAGAAGTGCGTGCATGGACAATTCGCAAAGGAATGACAGCGCCACAAGCAGCTGGTGTTATTCACTCCGATTTTGAAAAAGGATTCATTCGTGCAGAAGTAATGAAATACAACGATTATATCACTTTCGGTTCTGAAGCTGCGGTTAAAGAAGCTGGAAAATTCAAAGTCGAAGGAAAAGAATACGTTGTGGAAGATGGTGATATTATGCACTTTAGGTTTAACGTTTAATAAATAATTGCGAATTAAAAATTGCGTATTGCGAATTGGCAAAGGCACTTTTTAATCCGCAATTCGAAATAAAATAATTCGCAATTAATATGATAGTAGCAAACAACCCCGCATTAAAGTCTTGGGTAGCAGTACCTGAAAATAGTGATTTTTCCATACAAAATTTACCTTTTGGTATTTTTAAAACGGCTGGTTTAACCCCACGAGTTGGAGTGAGAATAGGCGAAAGTGTTTTGGATTTGAAGACATTATTTGTTCTCGGATATTTAGAGAATTTACCTTTTGAATTAAGTGATTTCGACTGTGAATATTTGAATCCAATGATGAAAAAAGGAAAGTTGGCTGTGCGTCAATTACGCAATCGTATTTCTAAATTGCTAGATACTAATTTTACTGATTTACAAAAAAATCAACATCATGTTGACCAAGTATTACTTGATGTGAATAACGTTGAAATGTGTATGCCAGTTCAAATTGGCGATTATACTGATTTCTATTCAAGCAAGGAACACGCAACAAACGTTGGAATTATGTTCCGCGACCCAGCAAATGCCTTATTACCAAATTGGTTGTGGATTCCTGTTGGGTATCACGGTCGCGCCTCGTCTGTGATTCTTTCTGGACAAGACATTCATCGTCCAAAAGGTCAAATTAAACCAAACGATAATGAAGATCCAATTTTTTCGCCTTCACGACAAGTAGATTTTGAGTTAGAAATGGGATTCATTACATTCGATGGAAAACCGCTTGGTGATTCAATTTCGACTTCTGAAGCTGATGACTATATTTTTGGTTTGTGTTTGTTCAACGATTGGTCGGCACGTGACATTCAAAAATGGGAATATGTTCCATTAGGACCATTCTTAGCTAAAAACTTTGCTTCATCAATGTCTGCTTGGATTGTGACGTTGGATGCTTTACAACCATACGCTGTTGAAACACCAAATCAAGAGCCGAAAGTACTTTCTTATTTAGAATTTGAAGGAAAAAAATCATTCGATATTAATTTACAAGTTGCAATTCAACCCGAAAACACAGCTGAAACAGTGATTTCTAATTCCAATTTCAAGTATATGTATTGGAACATGGCGCAACAATTGGCACATCATACTGTAAATGGTTGTAATATTCGAACTGGAGATTTAATGGGGTCTGGAACGATTTCAGGGCCTACTGAAGATTCGTATGGTTCCATGTTAGAATTATGTTGGAAAGGAACTAAGCCTTTGAAAATGAACGATGGCACTGAACGTCGATTTATTTTAGATGGTGACACTGTAATCATGCGTGGTTACTGCGAAGCAAATGGAGTTCGCATCGGATTTGGAGAAGTGAAAGCAAAATTATTAGCTGCTAAATAAACTATGTTGGAATATAAACCTGAAAATAAAATCGATTTAGAGCAAGAACGAAAAGATATTCTAAATGCTTTTAAAGGTTTATTACGTGCATTAAAAAATAGAACACGCGAGGATACTTCCTTGATACGAAAAGCTTTTGATATGGCTTTAGATGCTCACAAGGATATGCGAAGAAAATCCGGCGAGCCATATATTTACCACCCTATCACCGTAGCAAGAATTTGCGCGGAGGAAATGGGTTTGGGAGCAACAGCTGTAGTTTGTGCATTGATACACGACACTGTTGAAGATACTCATATTACATTAGAAGATATTGAAGATTTATTTGGTCCAAGAGTACGTTTAATAATTGATGGGCTAACCAAAATACCGGAAGTTTTTGACGAAAATGCATCCATTCAAGCAGAGAATTTCCGAAAGATGATTTTGACCATTTCAGATGATTTAAGAGTGGTCTTGATAAAATTAGCAGATCGATTGCATAACATGCGTACGCTTGGAAGTATGCGTGTAGATAAACAATTGAAAATCGCATCTGAAACTAAATTTTTATACGCACCTCTCGCCCATCGTTTGGGATTGTATTCTATTAAAACGGAATTAGAAGATTTATCAATGATGTACTGTGAACCTAAAATTTACAGTGAAATTGAAACAAAATTAAAAAGTACGGCTGACGTTCGTAATCGATTTATTCGAAGATTTATGTCACCCATCCGTGAAACGCTTTTACACGAAGGCTATATTTTTGACATTAAAGCTAGAACAAAATCTATTTCTTCGATTTGGCGAAAAATGCAAACCAAAGACATTCCTTTTGAAGAAGTTTTTGATGTTTTTGCTATTCGAATAATCGTTGAAACACCCGTAGAACTCGAAAAACCAGATTGTTGGCGCATTTATTCAATTGTTACTGATTTCTATCAACCGAGTCCAGATCGTCTACGAGATTGGGTTTCGACGCCACGAGCAAATGGTTACGAATCTTTACACACTACTGTAATGTCTCCTCAAGGACGTTGGGTAGAAGTTCAAATTCGTTCTAAAAGAATGGATGAAATAGCAGAGATTGGATTAGCAGCACATTATAAATACAAAGAATCAAAAGGGGAAGATAGCAAACTAGATCGCTGGATTGCAGAAATAAGAGATTTATTGGATAATCCTGAAGCAAGTGCTTTGGAATTCGTAAATGATTTTAAACTTAATTTATTCAATGATGAAATTTATGTATTTACACCCAGAGGTGAATTACGTGTACTACCAATTGGCTCAACAATACTAGATTTTGCTTATGACATACATTCCGACATTGGAAATACTTGCATTGGAGCAAAAGTAAATAATAGACTAATGCCATTAAGTTACCAATTAAAAAATGGTGACCAATTAGAAATTATTACATCTTCCAAACAAAAACCAAATGAAGAATGGCTAAAATTTGTAGTATCAGCAAGAGCTAAACAAAAAATAAAATCATCATTGAACGAGGAACGCAAGCTAATTGCGATGGATGGAAAAGAAATTTTAGAACGAAAATTCAAACAATTTAATGTGCGAATGAGCTCTGAAAATATTAACTTTTTAGAAAAATATTTTAACGCACACTCTGCAACGGAATTGTATTTCAGAATTGCTAAAGGAAAAGTTAATTTATCAAAATTACGAGAATTAGAAGTAGTTGCTGGTTCAATTCAATTAATTAAAAAAGATTTACAAAAAAAGAAAAAAAGTAATGAAGATGAAAAAATAGTTGGTATCGACACGAATGCTGATACTATATTAATTGGAGATGACTTTAAAGGTTTCGATTATCAAATGGCTAAATGTTGTAATCCAATTCCTGGAGATAAAGTTTTTGGGTTCATAACTATTACAGATGGAATTAAAATACACAGAAACAACTGCCCTAATGCTGTACATTTAATGTCAAAATATGCATACCGATGTATCAAAGCACGATGGAAATCAAATAAATTAGTGGAAAGAGTTGCTGCGATAAAAATCGTTGGAATTGACCAAATAGGTTTAGTTAATAAATTAACAGAAATCATCTCCAATCAAAATAATGTAAACATGAAAAGTATCTCTTTTGAAACAGATGATGGTATTTTTGAAGGACATATAAAAGTAATGGTGTATGATACTGAACATTTAGAGCAATTAACAGGGAAATTTGAGGAAATTGACGGAGTACAGCGCGTTACTCGTTGGGACTCAGAAACTGGTGAAGTAATCGAATAACTAAATATCAAGATTAAATCTATTCAATAAATTAATATCATCAATAAAATTTAGCTTTTTGCGTTGACTTAAATATGATAAATCGATTTTTCATCACTTCCCTCCTAACCTCTTTGTTACTATTGACATTTACAAACTGTGGCAAGAAACAATTTTTATCCAAAAAGAACCTATCTTTTTCAGTTGACACCTTGGTTTTTGATACCGTTTTCACTACAATTGGCTCGACAACAAAGCAATTTAAAATCTACAACAACGAAAATCGAACGGTAAATATTGAAGAAATTGAACTCGTTGGCGGTGAAAGCTCTCCTTTTAGAATGAACGTAGATGGTATTAAAGGAACAAAAATAACTGATATTGACTTGGAAGGAAAAGATTCACTTTTTGTATTTGTGGAGGTTACCTTAAATGTGAATGCACAAAATCTTCCAATGATTGTGGAAGATTCAATTCGTTTTCGCACAAATGGTGTAGACCAATATGTAAAACTTGCTGTTTGGGGACAAGATGCCTATTTTCACTACAAAGATTTGAATGAAGGAATTTGGCCAAATGATAAACCGCATGTTGTTTATGGCTACGCTGCTGTTGATTCTGCGAAAACATTGACGATTCCTGCTGGAACCCAAGTTCACATGCACAAAAACGCCATTTTCTATGTATATAAATCTACTTTAAATATTCAAGGAACACTCGGCAATGAAGTTGTTTTTCAAGGTGATCGATTAGAAGCAGATTACGATGATGTGGCTGGACAATACTACGGAATTTACTTCCAGGAGGCAAAACCTAGCACAATTGATTATGCCATCATAAAAAATGGTACAGCAGGAATTCACCTGTTCTCTGAAGATGCTGCTAATACGGGATATACACTCACCTTGACCAATTCCATTATTCAAAATCAAGCGCGATACGGTGTTTTTATTTACTCGGGAGCAAAAGTAAAAGCTGAAAACTGTATCATCTCAAAATCAGGAACGCACGCTTTACTCGTCCTTGAAGGAGGTGATTTTAATTTTAATCACTGCAATTTATTGGGTTATGGAAGTTCAACTTCGCCAGCGGTTGGAATAAGTAATTATTATGAAAATGGATTTACGAATGTCACAACTGTTGGTTCTATCAACGAAGGAACGATGACCAATTGTATTTTAACAGGGAATTTAGAAACTGAATTAGCTATTGACACTTTGATTTTGGCTGGAGTAACCTTGAATTTCAACTTTCAAAATTGCCTTATTAAGTCGAAAGAAATTCAAACAGATGTTTTTTATCAAAATAATTTGTGGAACAGTAATCCCAATTTCATTGATATTCCTGAATTCGATTTCAGCTTTGAAACTAATTCTATTCTAAACGCAAATGGAATTGTAAGTTCTGTAGTTACTGATATCTTTGGGAATCCAAGAAATAATCCACCAGATATTGGAGCAATTGAAGTGAATTGAAAGAATTATTATATCAAATCTCCATACAAATCGTAATGATCTGCACTTGTGATTTTAATGGTGGAAAAATCTCCTAAACGAATATAATTATCTGCTGTTTTCATTACTAAAACTTCGTTATCAACTTCAGGTGAGTCAAATTCTGTTCGTCCAATGAAATAATCTCCTTCTACTCTATCAAACAAAACTTTGTAACTATTTCCAATTTTCAATTGGTTCAAATCGTGACTAATTCCAGACTGTAATTCCATAATTAAATCCGCGCGTTTTTTCTTCGTTTTTGCAGAAACATCATCTTTAAACTCATAAGCATGTGTATTCTCCTCGTGCGAGTAAGTAAAAATTCCTAATCGGTCAAAACGACTTCTTTCAACAAAATCATACATTTCTTGAAAATCAGCAGCCGTTTCGCCTGGGTAACCAGCTATTAAAGTAGTTCGCAACGCAATTCCTGGAACTTTAGCTCTAATTTGAGCCACTAATTCTTCCGTTTTTTCACGTGTAATACCACGGCGCATTGCTTGCAAAATTTTTGTTGACCCGTGCTGTAAAGGCATATCCAAGTATTTACAAACATTGCTTCTTTCATTCATTACGTCTAAAACATCCATCGGGAAACCAGAAGGAAAGGCATAATGCAAACGAATCCATTCAATTCCTTCAATGTCTGACAAACGTTTAATCAAATCAGAAAGTGCACGTTTTTTATAGATGTCTAATCCGTAATAAGTTAAGTCTTGAGCAATCAACATTAATTCTTTAACTCCTTTCGCAGCCAAACTTTTAGCTTGAATAACCAAATCTTCTATTGGAGTTGAAATATGTTTTCCGCGCATAATCGGAATCGCACAAAACGAACAAGGACGATCACAACCTTCAGCGATTTTAAAGTAAGCGTAATGATTTGGAGTTGTCAATAAACGTTCCCCAACTAATTCATGTTTGTAATCTGCTTTTAAGGTTTTCAAAAGGCGAGGTAAATCTCTTGTTCCAAAAAATGCATCTACTTCTGGAATTTCTTTTTCCAAATCATCTTTGTAGCGCTCAGAAAGACAACCCGTTACATATACTTTATCAACCAAACCTTCTGCTTTAGCATCAGCGTAACGAATAATTGTATCTATCGATTCTTGTTTTGCATTATCAATAAATCCACATGTATTGATAATTACTATTGAGGCATCGTCATCCATTGATTCATGTTCAACATCAAAAGCATTTGCTTTTAATTGAGCCATCATCACTTCGGAATCAAATATATTTTTTGAGCAACCTAAAGTAACTACGTTTACCTTATTTTTTTTGAGCGTTTTTGTTTTCATTGGTTGCAAAATTACGCTACTTTCGTGAAACACTTGATTTAATATGACAAGAATCTCATTTTTTATCTTTTTACTTTCTTGTTTGACTGTTTTTGCTTTGTCATCTTGTTCAAAAAAATCAACTTTTGATGCTGCGATGTTATCGGGTAAATCACTTGAACAGTACGATGTAATTGCTAAAATTGGAGCGTTTGAATCTTGCCCAATGATTTTAATTAAAGATGTAAGAATCGATTCTAATGTTTTGTTTTTCACAATAGAATATGAAGGCGCCTGCGATAAAGAAGAAGTTTTTGAATGTGTAGGATTGGAACGGTTTAATGATCAAATTTATCCTCCTGTTCGACAAGTTAAACTTCAATTCAAGCCTATCGCTGATACTTGCCAAGAGATTAAACACCGAACTTTAGTAGTAAATATTCGAGAATTAACGGTTGAAAAAATGCGAGATGTTGAAACAGATTTACAAATCAGTGGTTGGAGGACAAAAGTGAGGTATGTTTATGTTCCTTAAAAATGTAATTTGAATTTTGGTGATTGATTTCTTACCACTTACTAAAAATTCGGATCACATTTAACATTTGTATGTAAAGCGCCAATTTAAGTTTATAATTTATTTGCCTTTCTTTTTTTCTTGACAAAAAAAGAAACAAAAAAGTCAAGGCTCTGAATTTCTTTTTGTTCGCAAATCTTTTTTTTGCAACATTTACAACTCGATACGAACAATTTTAACTCCTTTCTGAAACTGAAATTTTTTAAAAATATTCTTGCAGAAATTTTAAAAATTAACAGTTTCAGTTCAGTAGCTAAAACCTAGAAATCCAAGGCCGATTATGTCCGCTACTATTTGCTAATTAGTCCCCACTTCGATTAAAAAACTTGATTTTAAAGCCAGGGTTATTTTACTCATCTGACTATAAATACTTAATATCTGTATTATCGAATGCAAAATCCCAAAACCACTTCAAAAAAATCTTCTGGAGCTTCTGCATGCACCCAATGACCTGAGTTTGCAACCGTTTCTATCTGTGAATCTGGAAAATAGGTCTCAATTTGCTCAAAATCGTCATCCTCAATGTAATTAGATAAAGCACCACGAACAAATAAAGTTGGAACCATCACCTCTTGAAAAGGCAATGCACCCAAAATTTCATTCATTTCTCTTTCTAAAACTGGAAAATTCACTCGCCAAGCAAGTTTTCCTTTGTCTTTCCAATATAAATTTTTGAGTAAGAATTGACGAACACCATTCGATTCAACAAATTGAGCTAGTAATTTTTCAGCTTCACTTCTTGCAGACAACTTGCTTAAGTCGATGTTTTTAAATGAATCTAAGATATGTTGATGATGCAACGGATAGGATTTAACGCCCATATCAACAACAACTAACTTTTCTAACATTATTGGGAATTGTTGAGCGAAAAGCATCGCTGTTTTCCCACCCATAGAATGACCAAGTAAAATACATTTATTGATTTCAAGATCATCAATTAATTCTTTCACATCATCAACCATTAATTGATATGAAAAATCATCTGACCAAGGAGAGTAACCGTGATTTCTTAAATCAACGATGATTACACGAAAATATGTTGAGATTTTTTTAGCGTGGGTTACCCAATTATCAGAAAATCCAAAAAGTCCGTGAAGAATAACTAAAGGTTTTCCTTCACCGAATTCTTTATAAGCGAGTTTCATTGATTATTGTACTACAATTGAAGAAAGGATGTCTAATAAACTTGGAACTTCAAAGCTTGTTTCTGTAACACTTACTTTTGGTTTATCAGAAGAATTATCTTCATCTTTAGAACTTTCGATATAAGAACTTCCAATTATGCTAACAGAAAACTGTCCTTTATTTAATTTCTCGATTCTATCTACAATTTCTTTCTTTGAAATCAAGCGATTATCGTAAGTGATTTTTACAATTTGCTTTTCTTTTTCCTCATCGAAATCCACTTCTACTCTACTCACAGCTCCAGTACTTTTCAACTCCTTACGAATAGAACCACCACAACCCATTGAACAAACCATTCCTTCTACTTCAGTTACAAGTGTTTCGTTCGAAACAGCAACTTGTTCCTTTTTATCTTCATTTTTCAAACTTGAATCCGAACAAGAAAAAAGACCTAGTAGTAAAGCATATGCTATAATTCGTTTCATTAATCTGATTTTTGTTGTACAAAATTAACGTTTTAAAGGAGTTAAAGAAATAATGTTTGTCTAATTTTGCCAAAAAAAAATAATTATGAAAAAATTAATGATTTACAGCTTTGCATTATTTATGTTAGGAGCATCTGTTACTTCTTGTAGTAAATACGAAGAAGGTCCAAATTTTGCTTTATCATCAAAAAAATCGCGTTTAGTCGGAGAATGGAAATTGGTAAAATTAAGTGAAAATGGAACAGATGCAGATTTAACAAATTATTCCAGTACTGCTTCAATAAAAGACGACGGATCCTACAAAATGAATGTAACTTACACAACGTTTGGAATACCAATTTCTTTCGATTCAGATGGTAAATGGGAATTCAATGACGATAAAACACAAGTTCTATTTACAGAAACAGGTGAATCAACATCAACTAATTTAATCATCCTTAAATTAGCTTCTAAAGAATTAAAATTAAAAGAAGTTGATGGTTCTGATGTAATAATTTCTTCTTACGAACCTCAATAATTCAATAATATGAGATTTAAGCTACCTATTTGGGTAGCTTTTTTTTTTGTTTTGAAAAAAATTATACTAAATTTGAAAAAAAATACAAAATGAAATTATTCGTTCTTAGTTTATTAGCAATTTCTTTCTTAACAATTACATCTTGTAGTAAATACAGTGATGGACCAGGTATTTCTTTCACATCAAGAAAAGCCAGACTTTGCAATGATTGGATTTTAGAATCTTACTTCAGAAATGAAACAGATAAAACGGATGAAACTAAAACTATTAAATTAGTATTTGACAAAGATGGTACTTACTCCATGTCTACGGTTGCAAACTACACTGGACAATTTCAAGGGGTTTATGAAAATGGAACATGGCAATTTGAGGATAATAAAGGTCAAATTTTCTTATACCAAGGTGAAGATGAGGAACCTGTTCATGTATATACTATTAAGGAATTGAGAAGAAAAAGATTAAAATTAGAAGAGAAATTTACGTCAATTGGTGTTACGAACACCTATCAATATGTAATATTCTAAATAGCTTATTATACAAAACGTTTATCTATTTCCATTTCATAATTACAATTCTTACATGTTCTCATTTCTGTTGAATTGTAAAACTCTTTAAATCGAGGTAAAAAATCTTTCTCTATATTTTCAAGTGGAAATTTATACTCTTTTAATTTCGTATTACAATTGTCGCAAAACCACAACAAGCCATCCATTAAATTAGTTCCTTTTCGAACTTTTTCAATCACCAAGCCGACAGTATTTTCACCTCTAATTGGTGAATGTGGAATATTCCCTGGAAGTAAAAAAAGTTCACCTTGTTTAATTTTTATGTCTTGAGCTTTACCATCTAGTTGGATCCTTACCGTGATTTCACCTTCAATTTGATAAAATAACTCTTCACTTTCATTATAATGATAATCCTTGCGAGCATTAGGTCCGCCAACTATCATAACGATAAAATCACCAGCTTCTACATACAAATTTTTATTTCCAATAGGTGGTTTCAACAAATCTCGATTATCATCAATCCACTGTTGCAAATTAAATGGCATTATCATAGTTTCAAATTTTAATTTAAAGTTAATTTAATTTGTATTATTCTATTACAAAAAAAAGAAATATTTGACGCAAAAAGATGATTTAAAATGAGACTAGACATTTTACGAAAAAGAAAAATTTAACTAATTATAATTCATTTCGGAGATAATAATTGTTATTTTCACGTTTGAAATTACGTTTTTAAAAATAAAACATGAATTCTTCCAAAATAAATCAAATACTTTTTCTTGGCAATAGAGCAGCAAATGTCTTTAAATCTTCTGATGACGATCATTTTAAAGCTAATTATATAACATATAAACCAGCAAATCCTTTTTCAGAACTTAATAACTTAATAGTTTACAATAAACTAGAGTTTGAGACAGCTTGTGAATATGAATTTGAGTGTTTAAAGGATCATTTTGTTTCATTGATACATTCAAACAAATTACCTTCTTCATTCAAACTCATTGTTGGTGATCCTTCAGAACTTATTTATCAAGCATTTTGCAGTGCCTTAATGGAAGCTCAACTATACATACAACAAGATTACCAAGAAATACATCTTTGGCTTTATCCTATGGGAATGACTAGTTTAGATATTCGTAAAGAGCTTTCCCAATTCATTTTTGAACTTAAAAAAAATGAGATACCTGTGCTTTTATTAAGAAAACCAATAAATGAATCTGACGAAATTTTAAAATCTTTTTATTTAATTTTTAAGACTTCTGAAATTTATGAATTAATTGAAAAAATGGATGGCGTGGAATTTTTGATTTGTAAAAAAAAGGTAAATCTAATCGATGGATAAACAACTACAAGAAGCAGTTTTTAATGAAGTAATGAATCGTTACAGCAAATTCATTTATATGTTGATTCGCGAAAAATTTGAGGGGGAAGACATTAAAGATATGTATCAAGAGTTTTCAATTTTCCTTTTTCAACAAATAGGGAAGTTTTATTCAGAATCTGCAAATCTTTTTGACACTAAAGCTTGGATTAGAACAGTTACAAATAACTTTTGTATCTCCGAATTAAGAAGAAGAAACGGAAAAAAACAAATTAAATTTATTTCTGAGGAAAAATCAGAGGTTATCCGACTTCATTTCGCAGATGAATATATGGAAAGTTCTACACTTTATGATTTACAAAATTCCAAAGATCTTCATAAAGCGATGGCTGATCTATTAAATTTACTTACTAAACGAGATGCTTTAATTCTAAAAATGAAATACTTTTATGGCAAACCGTCGAATTACATTAGTAAAAGAATGAATGAATCACATGTGGATGTACATATTGGTAGACTTAAAGAAAAAATAAAGAAAAAAAGTGGAATTTACGATTTACAAGAATTCTTTGAAAAATACAAAACCGCTGTATAATAGCTCGATTTTCATTTCTTACCTACTCACTTAGATTTAAAACCTAAATTTTGTTCTATAAACCAAAGGATAATTCTTTTTTCCTTTTTAGAGGCACTGTTACACATGTCATTGTGTTTGATAGTTGTTTGCAAAACAATATGATTTAACAATTTTAGTTCCTCTTTATCTGGGAGAACCCCCTCATCTGCAACTTGATCGCTTGAGCGAAGTGAGAAAAATTTTGGATAATGAATTCTTGGAATTGGCATTCTACGATGATCTAACGTAAAAACTTTATGAACAATATTTGGAAATTTCTCAGCAAATAAAACAGACATATCACCGCCATTTGAATGACCAATTAGTACTAAATTTGAATTAACAAGAAATGGATACAATTCAATTAGTTGATTTTTAACATAATTAATATTATTGCCCCCTTTTTCCCAATTTGGTTTTCTAGTAATCCTTAATTCTCCACTCATAGCTAATAATTCATCAGTCGGTAGTTCATGTTGAATACTTACAACGTAGCATCCTTTTTTGGCAAGATTTTCGGCAATAAATGAATAACCTAAATAAGGATTACCTTCATTGAATCCATAACCATGACTTAATAAAACTAAATAAGAAATTTGATTAGAAACTTTAATTTTTGGATAATAAATTACAATTGGAATTTTCCGATTTCTTGCACTATCAAAAAGAATAATTTTATTTTGATTTATTTGTAATTTATCTATTCCTGTATTAAAATTCGTCTCATTTATTGTCCGACAGCTCACAATTACTATCAAAATACAGAGAATAAATATCGACTTGAATATAAGGAGAATTTACCTCAATTTCGGACAAATATTACCTGTACCTAATCTAAATGTCAACATTCCACCAGCATATACATACCAATCTTTTGTTGATGAATTTCCTCTTCTTCCGTAGCGGTTCCCATCAAGACTTCGATTATTTAAATCAGCAGCTAATTGACCATTTGCAGCTGCTAATGCAGTTGGATCAAGATAAAAATCAGCACCAACATCATCAATGTAATCAGTAAATGTCTTTCGAATTGCAATATCAACATTAAAAGTCGCTCGTTTTCCAAGTGTAACTTTTGCACCTAAACCTAAAGGGATACAAAGTTGAAAATTGCTGTAATTTCTTTTTCTACCTAAAGCGCTTCCTTGACCTTCAGTACCAATATCTTGTAATTTAACCTCTTGACCATTAATTGTAGTCTTTGGTTCCATATAAAAACAACCAACTTGAGTAATAAGATAAGCAGTTCCAGGATAGCGACTACTACCAAATTGAAAAGGGAAATAATTAAACTCAATTCCACCTGACAATTCACGAATTCGAGAATTGAAATCTAAATTTCTATTTAAATTGGTTGCTTTTTTGGAATCACTATCATACGCTTCTACATTACCTACTGTATAATTAACACGTAAAGAAAGTCGAGAATGGACAGTAAATCGATACATAAATCCACCAGCTAATTTATTTTGATAAAATGGCTTAAATTGATTAAGATCTCCAATGTAATACATAGTCCCTAGATGGACTCCAATTTCTGATTTTGAAAAGAAATTAGGTTGTTGCGCACAAAGGTTCAACTTTAATAAAGAGAATAGTAATAGTAAATTTAACTTAGTTTTCACAATCCTTGAACGAAAAAAAAATAAAAATAGTACATTCGTTACTTCAGTTTTTAATAAAATCTAATATTTTAGAATGTTTTTTGTTTTATAAACTAAAAAAAACATGAACGATTTTTAATTACGAATGTTATACTAAAAAAGAAAATGGAGAGAATATTCAAAATAACATCATTATTTATTTTAGTTGTGTTAACAATAAGTTGTCAAGGACAAGCATACAATTCAAAAAACAAGTCTAATTCACTAAACAACAAGAACATGAAATTAAACCAATTAACCGAATACGAGAAAAGAATAATAATCGAAAAAGGCACTGATAGACCCTATACAGGTGAATTTACCGATAAATTTGAGGCAGGAACATACATCTGTCGTCAATGTAACGCACCTCTTTATCGCTCTGATGATAAATTCCATTCCAATTGCGGTTGGCCAAGTTTTGATGATGAGATAAAAGGTGCCGTAAAAAAAATTAAAGATGCTGATGGACAGCGAATTGAAATTGTTTGTTCTAAATGTGACGGTCATCTTGGACATGTTTTTCATGGTGAACGACTTACTGACAAGAACACTCGACATTGCGTAAATTCCACTTCAATGAAATTTATAAGTTCAAAAAATAAAGGTGATGATTAGTTAAGTTAACACGTAATTTATCTCAACGTAAAGTAAAGATTTAATTATTATTAATTTAACTCATTTTTTTGAAAATGATGCAACTATACCTTTAAATTTAATGTCAAAACTAGCTCAGACACTTAGAATTGACTTATGAAAATTATACTTTTGATAATTGTAGTTGTAATCACATCATTTAAAGCATATTCCCAACTAGATTCTCTATTTTGGTTTGTAGCTCCAGAGGTTGCGCAAAATCACGGAGATAGACCTATTGTATTTCGATTTGCTTCACTTGCAACACCTGCTACAGTTACTATATCTCAACCTGCAAATCCTAATTTCCCAATCCAAACAATCAATCTTGCTGCAAACGCTGCTCAAACACTCGATTTAACACCATGGATCGATATGGTTGAAAACAAGCCAGCAAATACTGTATTAAATTATGGATTTAAGATACTTTCAACAGCAAAAATCACTGCATATTATGAAGTAAATCCTTCTTGCAACTGTAATCCTGACATATTTGCTTTGAAAGGAAAAAACTCTTTAGGCACTTCATTTATTACACCATTTCAAAATTACTTGAGCAATGCAAGTTATGCCCGATCTGGGTTTAATATTGTAGCAACAGAGAATAATACAACTATTGTAATAAATCCCACACAAAATATTATTGGACATGTCGCTAATATTCCATTTACAATTGTATTAAACGCAGGAGAAACCTATTATGCTGAGGCAGTAAGTGTAAATGCAAACCAACATTTGAGCGGTTCATCAATAATAGCTGATAAACCCGTTGCAGTTACACTATCAGACGATACAGCACAAGGTACTCCATACGGTGGATGTGCTGATCTAATGGGTGATCAATTGATTCCAACCAATATCATTGGAAAAGAATACATAGCAATTAAAGGCTACTTAAATGGTCCAGATAAATTATATATTGTTGGTGTAACAAATGGCACACAACTACTAATTGATGGGGTTTTAGTAACAACAATAAACGCTGCTCAAACATACGTTCATACACTAAACAATCCAGCTGCCTACATTGAAACTTCTTTTCCAGCTTATGTTCTTCATCAATCTGGATTTGGTTGTGAGGTTGGTGAAGCAATTCTTCCACCTATTGTTTGTACAGGATCAAATACTGTAGCATTTGTTCGATCTACAAATGAATTTTTTGCAGTAAATTTATTGGTACCTGCAGGAGGAGAAAACTCTTTCTTATATAACGGAAACCCGGGAACGATAAATCCAGCAAGTTTTAATTTTGTTCCTGGTACTAACAATCAATGGAAATATGCCCAAATTGACGCATCTTCATTTACAACTGCTTTACAAAGTAGTAGAATTGAAAATGCAAATTATAAATTTCACATGGGATTAATTCATGGAGGTTCTAGTTCTGGTTGTCGTTATGGTTACTTTAGTGATTTTGCAACTTTGCGATATGAAATTCAAACAAATGACGAAACATTCTGTCAAGGAGATTCAATAATTCTTCAAGCTAATGATTTACCCGGAGCAACTTACACATGGACTGGACCAAATAATTTATCCTTCCAAGGTTCAACATTAACAATTCAAAGTGCTCAACTTATAAATTCTGGCCAATATCAAATTGCTGGTAATCATCCAGATGCTTGTGACTTGTTACCTGATACAATAACAATAACTGTTATACCTTCACCAGTAAATCCAATAATTTATTCAAACAGTCCAATTTGCTTTAACGATACCGTTTCTTTTTGGTATAATGAAACAAGTAATCAAACGTATATTTGGCTTGATTCACTGGGTAATAACTTACAAAACAATGATACAATATCTTTTATGAATGAACCAGTTGGAACGATTACTATCCAATTGTTTTCTATTTTACAAGGATGTTTATCAGATACTCTATCATTTACAGCAAACGTTATTGATAATCCTACCATTGTTTACACTGGTTTAAATTCAGTTTGTGGGAATGAAATAGATTTTACTGCAACTACAAATCCTACTATAAATGACCCTGTTTCTGAGATAACTTGGTATAAAATTCCAAATAATGAAACTATTGGTAATGGATCATCTTTGCAAAATGTTTATTCTAGTTTTAATCCATATTCTTTAGAATCCTATCTTGTTGAAGTTACCAGTAATAATGGTTGCGTAGGTTACGACACATTTGATATTACTTTCCATCCAAAACCAATAGCAAACTTTAATTATACTGATTTTTGTGATGGTTCTAACATTAACATTACAAATACGACAACATGGAATGGAACTCCAAATTCTAGTGACTATTTTAATTTTAATTTTATTCTTGGAGATAATACTACATCTCAGTTGGAAAATCCAACACACAACTATGCAAACCCTGGCAATTATATAATATCCCTTGTTGTATCAACTGAATCAGGGTGTACTGATTCAATTGCAAAATCTATTCAAATTCTACCTATTCCTGATTGTATAATTACTGTAGAAGAATCTTGTGGACAAACTGCGAACTTTTCAAATGTTATAACCAACGGAAATTCTCTTATTTCTTCCTATGAATGGACAGTTTTACCTAATTTATTTCAAAATAATCAATCAAATTTTGATTATACTTTTCAATCTGGAGGAATTTACAATGGGGACCTCATATTAACAACAAATAATGGATGTGAATATGAGTATCCTTTTAATTTCACTATTACTCCAAAAGTAGAATTACCAGAACTTATTATTCCAAACATAATTACAGCAAACAACGACGGTATTAATGATGAAATAATCATTAATTCTGTCTTTGAAGAATGTTTTGAATATGAATTAAAATTATTCAATCGATGGGGAAGCTTGGTTTACACGATGAACACATCAGCTGATGCATTTAAAGGTTTAGATGAAACAGGAAATGAATTGATTGAAGGAACATATTTTTATATTCTAGAATCTGAGCAGGGCGAAAAACATGGATTTATAACTATAGTAAGATGAAATTTAAAATAAATAAATTACTTTTTTACTTATTCTTGATAACCTCATCAAATTTGATGGGACAACTAGATACTTTATTTTGGTTTGCAGCACCAGAGGTTTCAATAAATAATAATTTTGACCGACCTATTTTGCTAAGAATTTCCTCGTTAAATCAAGCTAGTAATGTTACAATTGACCAACCAGCAAATCCAACTTTTATTCCAATAAACTTAACAGTTGCTGCTACTAATACGCAAACTGTAGACTTAACTCAATGGATTAATCAAATTGAAATTAAACCACCTAATCAAATATTAAATTACGGATTGCGAGTAAGATCAAGCGCACCAGTTACTATTTATTATGAAGTAGCAAGTTTCACTTGTAATTGTAACCCAGAAATATTTGCACTAAAGGGGCAAAATGCATTAGGAACTGATTTTTTTATACCGTCTCAAAACTTTCTTAATAATGGGTCTAATTATTCACCTGTTCCCTACAATTCATTTGATATAGTTGCCACAGAAAATAATACAGTGGTTACTATTACACCAAGTCAAAACATTGTTGGACACATGGCAAATGTACCATATAATATTACACTCAACAAAGGTGAAACCTATTCTGCTACAGCCACTTCAACTTTAGCAAATCAGCATTTATCAGGAAGTAGGGTAACATCTAATTTCCCGATTGCAATTACAATTAAAGATGATTTATTAGCTGGCACACCATTTGGAGGTTGTGCAGATTTGGGAGGTGATCAGAGCATACCATTATCAATTATTGGTAAAGAATATATTATTGTTAGGGGATTTCTAAATGCGCCTTACGATCAAGTGTTTATATTAGCTACACAAAACAATACTACAATTTCGATTAATGGTACTGTTGTAACTTCATTAAATGCCGGTCAAAGCTACACCTATTCTATCGGTACTGCAAATTCAGCATACATAGTTGCCTCTGACCCTGTTTATGTTCTTCAAATGTCAGGTTTTGGCTGTGAAATTGGATTAAGTGTTTTACCTCCAATTATTTGTACCGGTTCAAAAAATGTTTCCTTTGCTCGTTCTACTGCTGAAAGTTTATTTCTAATTCTTCTAGTTGAAGCAGGTGGTGAAGGTAACTTTTTATTAAACGGTACTACGGGTACAATCAATGCTGGAAATTTTAATTTTGTTCCCGGAACTAACAATCAATGGATGTTTGCACAAATTACAATTCCAACTTCAGAAGTCGCAGCAACTGCAACTGGAATTGTAAGCAACTCAACCAATTATTTTCACATGGGAATCATACATGGTAGTGCTGGAGGTGGTTGTAGGTATGGTTATTTCAGTGATTTTGCGAAACTACAATATGATATACAATCTGATGATCAAACAATTTGCGAAGGCCAAACAATTGATTTAGCCACAAATACTTTACCAGGTGCAACCTATAATTGGTCAGGGCCTAATTTTTCAAGTTCAGGTGCAATAATATCAATTCCTAATGCTCAAATAGGTAATTCTGGACAATATATCGTTTCGGGTAATCTACCTGATGCATGTTTGTTACTACCTGATACAATTCAAGTTACAGTTATTCCTTCACCTCAAGCACCACAAATAAATTCAAACGGGCCAGTTTGTGAAGGAGATTCTTTAGTCTTTTGGCACACTTTACCAATATCAAATACATATACATGGACAAATATTAATGGAGATACACTACAAACTAATGATTCAATATATGTTTTTATTCCAAATGGAACTTTCACAATAAATCTTACGAGTAATTTTAACGGATGTATTTCTAACATAGCAACTTTAAGTACTGAGGTTTTGAATAATCCTGAAGTAAATTATAATGGAGAACTATCAACGTGTGGTTCAATAATTGATTTTGAAGCTTCAATTATAGAAAATATAAATGATACTGTAAGTAATGTAAACTGGTTTAGATTACCATCTAATACAGCAATTGGAAGTGGGAATCCATATAATTCTGTAAATTCTAATTCTATACCTTTTAGTGTTGAAACTTTTAAAGTTGAAGTAATTAGTGAAAATGGATGTTTTTCAGTTGATACTTTTCAAATTACTTTCAATCCTAGTCCAATAGCCGATTTTAACTTCACTGATATTTGTGATGGAGAAACAATTCTTTTTACAAATAATACAATTTGGAGCGGTACACCAAATACATTAGACAATTTAAGTTATCAACTAATTTTCGGAGATAATACAAACTCTACTGATCCTAATTCTTCACATATTTACAATTCAACTGGAACATATTTTACAACTTTAATAGCTACAAGTACAAATAATTGTACTGATACAATTACAAAAGAGATTACTGTTTACTCGATTCCTGAAAATACAATAAATCTCACAGAATCTTGTGGTCAAAATATGAGTTTCGAAGCAAACAATCAATTAGGTAATTTTCAAATAAATTCAATTGAATGGTATATTACAGGTTATCCAATTGTCTATCAAAATAGTTTTAATCTAACATTTTCTAATGGCGGTAATTACGTTGGAAATTATACAATTTCAGGGCAAAATGGTTGTGTTTATGATACCACTTTTTATTTCTTTGTAACCCCTAAAGTAGAACTACCAGAACTAATTATTCCAAACATAATTACAGCAAATAATGACGGCATTAATGATGAAATTAAAATAAATGCTGTATTTGAAGAGTGTTTTGAATACGAATTAAAATTATTCAATCGATGGGGAAGCTTAGTTTATACGATGAACTCATCAGCAGATTCATTTAAGGGGTTTGATGAGACAGGTAAAGAATTGATTGAAGGAACTTATTTCTATCATTTTATATCTGAACAAGGCGAAAAACACGGATTTATTACTCTTGTTCGTTAATCAAATGTTTACTTTTACACCATGAAACGAGTTGTAATAGGCTTATCTGGTGGAGTTGACTCAAGTGTTGCTGCACATTTATTAATTCAAGAAGGATATGAAGTTATTGGAATGTTTATGCGCAATTGGCATGATGAATCAGTAACTATTTCTGATGAATGTCCCTGGATTGACGATTCTAATGATGCCTTAATTATTGCTCAACAATTAGGAATTCCGTTTCAAGTAATTGATTTAAGTGCTGAGTATAAAAATCGAATTGTAGATTATATGTTCGGTGAATATAAACAAGGACGCACTCCAAATCCCGATGTACTTTGTAACAAAGAAATAAAATTTGACGTGTTTTTGAAAGCTGCACTTGAGCTGGGTGCTGATTATGTTGCTACAGGTCATTATTGTCAAAAAATCCAACATGAAGATGGAACGTTTGGTTTACTTGCAGGAGCTGATAAAAATAAAGATCAATCTTATTTTTTGTGCCAAGTTTCACAAGAACAACTTTCGAAAGCGCTTTTTCCTATTGGAGGTATTGAAAAATCAGAAGTTCGAAAAATTGCTACTGAAGTTGGTCTAATTACAGCTGATAAAAAAGATTCACAAGGTTTATGTTTTGTTGGAAAAATAAGCTTACCAACTTTTTTACAACAACAATTAAAACCTAAACAAGGAAGCATAATTGAAATTCCAGATGAATTAGATATTTTTAATAAATACAATTCTATTATTCCAACTCTTGAAAATATAGAGGAATTAGCTGAACCTTTTGTGTTTAATATAGAGCAAGGTAATGAGGTACAACAACATCAAGGAGCACATTATTTTACAATTGGTCAGCGAAAAGGTTTACACATTGGAGGAAGACCTGAACCAAGTTTTGTAATTGGCATTGACACAGAAAAAAATATTGTGTTTTCAGGACAAAAAGAAACACACCCTGGATTAAATAGACATGCGCTTCTACTTGAAAATAATAGCTTTAACTGGATTCAATCAAAGCATCAATTTGATTTAAAGAATGGATTACGGGCTTATTTTAGAATACGATATCGTCAGCCACTACAGAAAGGTATTTTAATTGAAAAAAATTCCCAATTTTATATATTATTCGATAGCAAACAAAAAGGAATTACACCAGGTCAGTTTGCTGCTTGGTACTTAAATAATGAGCTAATTGGTTCAGCTATTATTAAGTATTAGTTTAAATTTAAAGAAAAGAAAACTGAAGCTTTAGATTCTTCTTGGGAATTAGAAAACTTCAAGGTATCCATTAGTTCAGCAACTTCGAAAACATTTAAATCAGTTTTGACACCTAACTCTCTGTGTTTAGATAATTTATTTTGAGCAGATTGAACCGACTTGTTACGTAAAGTTTGAATATAAGCAGTCATAATTTATAGATTAATTATGAGCACTTTACGACATATACTAAAATAGGTTACAATTGAACTTTTTTACATTCATTGATTTGATTAAATTTTATCAAAAAAGGTATAAACCTAGATTTTTAGGTTATGATTCGACAAATTAAATACTTGAAAATGAAAAGTGTTGATAAAACTTTTGTTAAGGAATTAATTTTTATTTGCAATATATCAAATAAAGAATACTTTTGCCGAAAATTAGTACTGATAAAATTATAAAATATGTATTGGACATTAGAATTAGCATCTTATTTAGAAGACGCACCTTGGCCAGCAACTAAAGAGGAATTAATCGACTTTGCTATTAGAACGGGTGCACCTTTAGAAGTTGTGGAGAATTTACAAGATTTGGAAGATGAAGGAGACATGTATGAAAGCATCGAAGAAATTTGGCCAGATTACCCCTCAAGAGAGGATTTCCTTTTCAATGAAGATGAATACTAATTATTTTTAAAAAAATAAGAGTATTTAAATTTCATTAAACTTTCTCAAAACATACAAATTCTTATTGAAAATAACCTTCTTTGATGTTTTAATCGTGCTCCAATTAGTTGAGCAAGTAAATCGTTTGTTATTAAAAATAACGTCCATGTCAAAACCATCGATGCAATTTGTCCAACGATAAACAATCGTATTTTTCTTTCTCACGACTTCCAATGTTGGAGGTCTTCTTTGACGTAAATACTGATTAAAAATCTTTGTCAAATCCATTTTTAATTCAATAGACATAAAGCTTTCAATTTCAGCAGAAGTTACCGTTTGATGATAAAATTCTTGATTCATTTTTCGTAAAGTCATTCGGAATAACGTATCGTTATTTACTAAAGTTCGAATCGTATGTAAGAGATTAGCTCCTTTATAGTACATATCACCACTACCCTCATTTTGAACAAGATAGGATCCGATTATTGGATTGTCGTTTAGAATATTTTGTCTCAAACCAATGCAATATTTACTTGCTGCGTCTTTTCCGTACCAATAATCTATGAACAAAGATTCTGAATAATCGGTGAAACCTTCATGAATCCACATATCTGCAATATCTTTAGTTGTGATATTGTTTCCAAACCATTCATGACCAGTTTCATGAACGATGATATAATCCCATTTCAAGCCCTCGCCTGTACCACTTAAATCGGTTCCTAGATAACCATTTTTAAAACCATTACCATATGCAACGGCACTTTGATGTTCCATTCCTAAATGTGGAGCTTCCACTAATTTATAACCATCTTCATAAAATGGATAAGGACCAAACCAATATTCAAAAGCTTTTATGGTTCTAGGAACATCTTGAAATTGCTTTTTCGCTTTTTCTAAATTACCTTTCAATACCCAATAATCGAGGTCTAATTTCCCCTTTTCTCCCATAAAATCTTCGTGAAAAGTAACATAATCACCAATGTAGGGAATCATACAATAATTATTTATTGGATTCACAACTTTCCAAGAATAGGTACTCTGTGATTCATTCAGTTTTTCTACCCCCACCAAACGCCCGTTGCTCACACATTTTAAATTACTCGGACACGTATAATGCATATCTACACTGTCAGGCTCGTCATATTGGGAGTCCTTGCAAGGAAACCAAACACTAGATCCCAATCCTTGACAAGCAACCGTAATCCAAGGCAATCCATTTTCATCTTTTTTCCAAATCACACCACCATCCCAAGGAGCTCTCACTGCTCTTCGAGGTTTTCCATGATAATAGATAGTAAAACTTAACGTTGAATTTTCTTTTGTTTTTATGTCTGCCGTCTCAAAGAAATACGCATTTCCTTCTTTTCGAATAGCTGTTCTTGGTAAAAGCTGCGCTTCAAAAATTATACTATCTAAAATCAGGGGGTCTTGCAAATCAATTTGAATGATTTTTTTTCCTGATTTTACATTTTTTAAATCGCTGTAAGTTACACAATTTGAACCCTTAATTGTTTGGGTAGCAGTTTGAAATTCAACGCTTAAATCATAATGTATCAAATCCCACCAATTGCGAGATTCACCATAACCTCCACGCAATGAATCAGCTTTAGAAAATTGAGAGAGAGAAACGTGAGCAGCTAATAAAAAGAAAACGAGTAAACGCATAAGTGATGAATTTTAACAAAAATAGAATTCCAAATCACAAAAATCGATTTTTATCTAAGCTAATTAACTCGCAAACATCTTTGAAAAATACTTTTCGATTAGCAGCAATTCGGTCGTAGACAAAATCGCGGAAAAGTCGAGGAAAAATATAAAGTATTTTTAGCAAGCCAAAAGGTCTTCTCAAATAAGGAATCAACTTCATTGCAGCGCGTGATTTATGATAGAGTTTTCCGTTTTCAAATAGATAAATTGTATTTGAACTTACACTTTCAATTCCGAATTCAGCCAAAAAACGAACAGCAAATTCACCTTGTAAAGAACTAAAAAACAACTTATTATAACGCTCGTTTTTAAGTATGAATCGAACAGTCCTACTACAAACTCCACAATCTCCATCGTAAAACAAAATCGTTCGATTTTCCATTCGTTTAATTGAATTTAGCTATTAAATTATTCACTAAAAATGAGATAAAAAACTCAAATGACTAACTTACGAATTATTTGTTCAGTATATGATTGAGATGATATTCAACTAATGCATTTGCAGGTCTTTTAATTATTGAACCAATTTTAATAGTATAGGCCTCAGCAGCTTCTTTCAATTGTTCTTCAAAAATATGCGCTATGGATCCAACAAAATTAATCTCTAAATCTTGGTAATTTTTATAACAAGTCACATGAACATCTATGAATTGTTTAAAACCCTCACGTATCATATTTTTAAAATAACTATTTTCTTTATGCTTTACGATAAAAGGCATAAAAGAAGCTATGAATACATTAGCGTTTGGTTTCATATAAACTTGCTCAATTAAGTCATCTTTCGTTAAATTGTATTCTTTAATAAAATCATTCTCAATTTCCTTTGGCAATCGGTGATATAAAAAATTTGCAATTAATTTTTTCCCGTAATAACTTCCACTACCCTCATCACCTAGAATGTAACCAAGAGCAGGAACTTCTTCAATTAATTTTTCACCATCAAAGAAACATGAATTTGATCCTGTACCAATAATGCAAGATATTTGAGGTTTTCCATTATAAGTTGCATATGCAGATGCTAATAAATCGTGATCTACATTAATTTTAGCATTTTCAAATACTTTTTGTAATCCTTCAATAACGATTGCATTTAACTCATCACTTGAGCAACCTGCACCATAAAAGTATACCCCATTTATTTCAGGAGCAATATTAATAATCTTATCTACTTTCTTTAATTCCGTTTCAATTAATTCTGAAGAATGAAAAAATGGATTGAACCCCATAGTCGAACAAAAACTTTCGTTATTTTTGTTATCGATTAAAATCCAGTCACATTTTGTTGATCCACTTTCTGCTACAAAATACATAAGTTTATACAAGTTTTAATTATCTGAGTGTCATTATTACACTTTCAAATATAAGTATTATCATTAATGAAGATTAATTATGCCAAAAAAAAAAGTTTTTGAGCTAAATCCAAATATATCTGTTGATTGTGTTGTATTTGGATTTGATCTTGAAAAGTTAAATATTTTACTAATTGATAGAGGTGAAAGTCAATTTGTAAGTAATAATAGTTTGGCTCTTCCTGGAGATTTGATTTATAACAATGAAAATTTGCACCAAGCGGCATATAGGGTTTTGGAAGAACTAACGGGTTTGAAAAATATATACCTTGAGCAAATAGGAGCATTTGGCGATCCGAATAGAATTAGCAAAGAAGAGGATCGACTTTGGTTAGAATCTATAAGAGATAATCCTGAGGCGCGAGTTGTAACAATTGCGTATTTTTCATTAGTTAAAATGGAAGATTACCCCCTAAAAGCCTCTTCTTTTGCGAAAAAAGCGATTTGGATTCCTGTTAAAGAAATTGAAAAATTAGCATTCGATCATTTTGAAATTTTACAAGCTGCAAAAATTAAGTTAAAAGAAAAAATTAAAATACATCCGATAGGTTTTAATCTTTTACCCGAAAAATTCACATTAAGTCAACTACACAAATTATATGAGAGTATATTGGATAAAGAACTTGATAAGCGAAATTTTAGAAGAAAAGTGCAAAAAATGAATTTACTGAAACGGTTGTTTGAAAAACAAGAATATGTCCCACATAAACCATCAGAGCTATACAAATTTAATGAAGAAAAATATCAAGAGTTAGCGAAAAATGGATTTAATAATTTTGGTTTTTGAAAACTATTAATGCGCTGAATCTATAGAATTATAGTACAAACCTAATTTTGCAACTTTGAGTTAACAAGCAGTTAATATTTACGATTTTGTTTCTAGCTTTCCGTCAGAATGTTTAGCAAAACGGCCAAAACTTCTGTCGTGAACATAGTCATATTTAGGCCATGGCCAACCTCCAAATTGTGTATTTTGATAATCTTCAAAAGCTTGATAAATTTCCTGTTTGGTATTCATTACGAAAGGTCCATGTTGAACAACAGGTTCATTAATAGGTCTACCTTGTAATACTAAAAGCTTTGATATTTCAGTATTGTTTTTAATTTTCAAAGAAGCATTTTCTTCGACTTCGACTGCATGATAATGTGGTATTTTTACTCCATCAATTTCGAGGTTGTTTCCTTCGTAATAAAAAACAGTTCTATTGATTCCTTCCAATGTTGCAGGTAGTGTCCATTCTGAATTAGGTTCCAACTGGACATTATAAATTGCTACCGCATTATTTTCATCGGCTGCCCAAGAATTTGGCGGTGGTGTCGAAGCAGAATGAATTCCCAATTTTCCAACAAGTACCTCTACATTTATTTCTTTACCATTTGAATCTATCTCTGTGTATTTTGGAACTTCTTCTGACCAAATCATTTTAAAATTTGGTTCAACCATTTTACTTTTTTGGGGAAGATTTAACCAAATTTGAAATAACTCCAACGGATTTTCATGGTCTTGATTTAAAAGTGGAAACATTTCAGAATGTTGTACTCCTTTTCCCGCTGTCATCCACTGCACATCTCCGTTTCCATATCTTCCAGCTGCACCTGTAGAGTCTGCATGATCAACTAAACCTGTTCTAACAACGGTAATCGTTTCGAAACCTCGATGTGGATGTCCAGGAAAACCAGCAACAGTCATTCCGTGATACATTCTAAAACCATCTTTTACAATAAAATCTTGACCCAAGTGACGACCGTTTAAATAGTCTTTTTCTGGTCCCATTTCAATATTTCCTTTAGGAAAAAAATCTTCGTGATGCACACAAAATAAAAACGGATCTGATGTTTCCCATTGAAAACCTAATGCTCTTATTTTTTTAATTGTTTTTTTATTTTCCAATTTTTTTTCTGTATTAATTATCCAACTAAATAATGGTAAAACTGCCAAAGACGAAATACCTAAGGTTATTTTACTTAAAAAACTTCTGCGCTCTATATCTTTCATTATTCTTTTAAATACAAATCTATAATTATTTATACTAAATATATGTTGACATAGGATAAGCTTTTTGATAAATAACATACAGATTGTAATTTATTTTTTTTTCATTTTCAGAAATAACTTAAATTAGTACCAAATTAAAAATTGTGGAAAATCTTACAGAAAACAAACTTCATTCAATTTTAAGTAAACAAAAAGTTTTTTTTGCTACACACACAACTAAAAGTGTAGATTTTAGAATAAACCAATTAAAGAAATTAAAATCAGTTATAATATCGAATGAACCTGCTATTTCGAAAGCACTTTTTAAAGATTTGAGGAAATCTGAACAAGAAGCATATTTAACTGAAATTAGCATTGTAAAACAGGAAATTGATTACCATATTTCAAATTTAAGAGAATGGTCACAAATAAAAAGAGTATACACTCCTATTCATTTACTTCCCTCAAAAAGTAGAATACAATACGAACCTTTGGGTTTAGCACTAATAATTGCACCTTGGAATTATCCTTTTCAATTGTTATTTAATCCATTAATTGGATCAATTTCTTCTGGCTGTACAACAATTTTAAAACCATCACCTTACACACCTTCAATTGCTAGTTTGATGGATAAGATGATTAAAGAAACTTTCGACGAAAATTATGTAGCAATCGTTCATGGTGGCAAAGATGAAAATGAATTATTACTTAAAAATAGATTCGATATTATTTTCTTTACGGGTAGTCCTTCCCTTGGAAAAGTTGTAATGCGAGCTGCCGCAGAATACCTAACACCAGTAATTTTAGAACTTGGTGGTAAAAGTCCTTGTATCGTTGATGAATCTGCAAACATTGAAATTACAGCCAAACGAATAGCTTGGTCAAAGTCAATTAATGCTGGTCAAACGTGTATTGCTCCTGATTATCTTCTTGTTCATGAATCAATTAAAGAAAAACTCATATATAAAATTGAAATAGAATTTAAAGAAATGTTCGGTGTAAATTGTCAGGAAAGTAAGTTTTATCCTCGCATTGTTAACCAAAAAGCAATAGAACGATTAAAAAAACTGATGCTAAATGGTACAATTCGATTTGGAGGAGAAATTGATGAAAGTGACAAATATATTTCTCCAACAATCATTGATAATATAGAGGAAGACTTTCCAATTATGAAAGAAGAAATTTTTGGACCATTACTTCCTGTAATTACTTTTAAAAATATACAAGAAAGTATTGATTTTATAAACAAAAATGAAAAACCATTAGCGTTGTATATTTATTCAAATTCGAAGATTGCCAAAGAAGTACTTCTAAAGACTAGTTCAGGTGGTGCATGTATTAACGATGGATTAATGCATATTGCAAACCATAATTTACCATTTGGTGGTGTTGGAAATAGCGGTATGGGTTCTTATCATGGACATAAAAGTTTTCTTGCTTTTAGCAATGAAAAAACATATGTAAGCTCTCCTACACTTATTGATGTTCCTTTTAAATATGTACCCTTTAAATTTTTCAATTTTATTAAAAAAATTATATGATGCATTTGAAAATAATTAATTTATTTTTTTTGCATTTATAATTAAAAACTCATGATTTATAATTACACTATCTATCAAATTGGTATCCGAATTTTTTGGATTTTTGGATTTACAATTACTTTTTTGTTTCAGAGATTAGAATTACATCGTTTAATAAATTTATATCACACTAAAGTTTTAGATAGTATCGCAAAAAATATAACTCATATAGGTGATGGTTTGTTTTTTATACTCATAATTGTTTTTTCCCTATTATTTTCATTAAAAAAAAGTCTCCTATTATTCATAACTTTTATTGTTACTGCTGGTATAACTCAATTTTTAAAAAGGGGCGTATTTCCAAATGTAATGCGACCAATGCATTTTTTTCAAAATGATGTAAACTTTCACAAAATTGAAAATTTCACTTACCATTTTAATAACAGTTTTCCATCGGGTCATGCAACAAGTTGTTTTGCTTTGTTCACGCTTCTTGCGATCTTCTCTTCAAATAATAAACTATTTCAGATAATATTTCTATTTTCTGCATTACTTATTTCATTTACTAGGGTTTACCTTTCGCAGCATTTTTTTCAAGATATTTTGGCAGGATCAATAATTGGAACTTTTGTGGCAGAATACACATCTAAATATTTTAATACTATTTTAAACAAATGGGATTATCCAATTCATAAAAAAATCAAAAAATAACTTTATATTTTTCTTGAAAAATTAATGAGTTCTTTTTTTGCGTTTTTTAAGTTCTATAGCTATTTTTATAGTTAACTAATTATAATATTATTCAAATCATTAACGTGAAAAAAAGCATTGAGTTATTATCGAAATATTGGGGATTTGATTCCTTTCGACCTATGCAAGAAGAAATTGTTGATGATTCAATAAATGGATATGATGTTCTTGCATTATTACCTACTGGTGGTGGAAAATCAATTTGTTTTCAAGTTCCTGGTTTAGCACGTGAGGGTCTTACAATCGTAATTTCTCCTTTAATAGCTTTGATGCAGGACCAAGTTTTAAACTTAGAAAAGGTAGGTATTAGAGCTAAGGCAATTACAAGTGGCATGTCATATAGAGATATTGACATCACTTTAGATAACGCACGTTTTGGAGGTTTAGATTTTCTTTATACATCTCCCGAACGTTTGCAAACAACTTTATTCATAGAACGATTTAAACGTATGCAAGTTGGACTAATTGTGGTCGATGAAGCACATTGTATCTCGGAATGGGGTCATGATTTTCGACCTGCGTTTATGAAAATTTCTGATTTAAGAAGTATTCATCCTGAAGTTCCAATCCTTGCACTAACAGCAACAGCAAATGAAAAAGTTCGATTAGATATAATTAATAAATTAAAACTTTCTAAACCTAAAATTCACGAATCATCATTTGAACGAAAAAATCTAACATACACACTTTCTTCTACAGAAAATAAAATACAAAACATTATAGATTTTTGTAAAAAAAAGAACGAAGTCGGAATTGTATATTGTCAAACTCGAAAAAGCGTTAAGGACGTAGCTAAAATACTAATCGCTAATGGAATTAATTGCGGTGTTTATCACGGTGGAATGAACGCTGAGGAACGTAATCAAATGTTGAATTTTTGGTTGAAAGAACAGATTAAAATTATTGTTGCAACCAACGCTTTTGGAATGGGTATTGACAAACCGAATGTGCGATTTGTACTTCATTATGAAATTCCTGCCTCGCCAGAAGCATATTTTCAAGAAGCTGGACGTGGAGGTCGCGATGGAAAAGAATCGATTGCGATTGCCTATTATGCGCCGAATGATGGTAAAAATTTATTGGAGCAAATTGAAAAGAAATATCCAGATAAAGAAATCGTTATGCACTGTTATCGAGCGATTTGTAATCATTTAAAAATTGCTATTGGGTCTGGAAAAGATGAAAACTATCCGATTGATTTAAAATATGTATGTAAGCAATTCAATTTAGAATACGCTGTTTTGTACAATGTACTTAAACTTCTTGAATCAAACGGAAACCTACTACTTTCAGAAGGATTTTATAATCCATCTAAATTAAAATTTACAGTTGAAAACAGAGATTTATACAATTTTCAAATTAGTCACGAAAAATATTATCCGATCACTTCGATTTTAACACGTTCATATGCCGGTATTTTTGATGTTTATCAAGCAATTCACGAAGCAGAAATTTGTAAACGACTGAAAATAAATGAACAAGAATTCAAGAAACAAATTGATGAAATTCAAAAATTTGGAATTTTAGATGTTAATTGGAAGACAAGTTTACCGCTTTTAACTTTTGTGAGTGAACGACTTGCAGATGCCGACTTTAAACTAGACCCTGTAATTTATCACGACAGAAAGATTACAGCTATCGACAAGGCAAAATATATGTTGCTTTTTTGTGAAGGAGAAAAATGCCGAGCACAATTATTAATTGGCTATTTAGGACAAGAAACGAAAGAATGTGGTAAATGCGACGCGTGCTTGAAAAAGCAAAAAAACAAAATTTTAAACGAAAATGAACTGCTAAATTTGCTTCAAAAACCAACTAATATTCAAGAAGTTAAAGGGTACTTCAGAAGCGACGAAGACGAATTAAAAAATATGCTTCGGAAACTTGTTAAAGAAGAAAGAGTCCGCTATCAAAATGGAAATTATAGTGCAGAGTAATGATCAAATTCCCAGCCTTTTACAGATATCCTTTTGCCTATTTGAGTAGCTTTTTGATGATGGGGATTATTTTCAATTTTTTCTATGCAAGTAAAGAATTGAGTTTTTTGTTACCAAGCTTGGCTATTTTCACAGGCTTGATTTTCTTTGTTTTAAGAAAATTCCTTCAGCGCTATTTTATAGTTTTTATAGCCGTTGCTTTTATTACAATCGGTTATTCCGCTTTAGAAACGTATAACACGACTCATTTTGACGAAACAAAATCACAGGGAGTTTTAGTTCTTCGCGTTGATGAATTTCAGAAAAAAGAAACGTGGTCAAAAGGAGTAGCACAAGTTTGTCGTTTGGAAAATAATCTATTAAAAGCAAGCAATAAACGAATCGTTTTCTATGCACAAACGAACCAAGAAATCAATAAATACGATGTTATTCAATTAGCAACAAGTTTATTTCCAATTGAAAACAAAAAAAATCCTGGAGACTTTGATTTACAATTATTTTGGAAAAGTAAAGGGATTAAAGAAATGTGTTTTTTTCAAGAAGTTGATTTTCAATTTCTTGATAAAGTACCAAACAATTCCCTTTTTGACTTTATTGCTGAGCTCAATGTCACTTTTACTAAAATTCTTGACACCTATTTAGACGGTGATGAATTAGCTATTGGAACAGCATTAATACTTGGAGACAAATCTTTTTTGGATGCAGAAATAAGAAATGCTTTCACGGCAACAGGAGCTATGCATGCGCTTGCTGTTTCTGGTTTGCACGTTGGTATTATCTTACCGATATTTCTCGGTTTTTTCAAACTTTTCAGCAGGTATATCAGTCGAAAAAAAGCAGTTATAATTGTAATCTTCATTCTTTGGATTTATGCACTAATGACTGGCTTTTCGCCAAGTGTGATTCGCGCTGTTTTTATGTTTTCTGTACTTGCCCTTGCTCAAATTATGGGAAGAAGCTACAACCCAATTAATACCTTGTTTTTTACTGCATTTGTTTTATTGATAGTTCAACCTTTATATCTTTTTGATATTGGATTTCAGCTTTCGTACATTGCAATGCTTGGGATTTTTACCTTCAACAAAAAGGTTTCTAATTGGGTACAAACCAAAAATAAAATTCTCAAATTTTTCTGGGAAGGAACAGCAGTTGGTTTATCTGCTCAATTTATGACAGTACCGCTTTCACTTTATTATTTTCATCAATTTCCAAATTATTTTGCACTTGCCAATCTTGGAATAATGTTGTTTTCAGGTGTCATTTTAGGAGCTGGAATTGCACTTTTCGCCTTTAGTTTCATTCCGATTGTAAACGCCTTCATTGGTTTTGTGCTGTTTCTAAGTATTTACTTAATGTTCCAATTTTTGGTTTGGATTGAACAACTTCCTGGAGCTGTTGCTTATGGTTTTAGCTTTTCGTTTTTGACAACTATGCTCATCACTTTTGTTTTATTTCTAGTTGTAAATCAATTACCTAGAACAAAAATTTGGAAAGCAAGTGCACTTACATTTCTTCTAATTTTGGGATTCATTGTTTACCAACGTTATGAAAATCTCGAAGTAAAACATGTATGTATTTTTAATAATAATCAGTTACTCATTGCTGTCAAAAATAAATCTCAAATCGTTTGTTTTTATGACACACCGGTTGAAAAATTAGATAAAGTCAAGTTTACGGTTTCCTCTTATTTGAAAAATTATCCTGGCGAAGTTAAATACGTTTCTATTCATAAGAAAAATGCCAATTTGAAAATTGACGGTCAAGAATTAAGTATTACAAAAACAAAACAAGGTAGGATTTTAGCGATTGATTCAACGAAATACACCATTCACTACTCGAATAAAAATCAAATTTCCCAAAACGATATAGCAATGCCTTGGGTGGAAAACAAACAATCACTTTCGAATGGCGCGCGGATTATTGAATTGAGATAATAATAAGGTAATGAAACAACATTTTTTTATTACTATCACATAGGAGATACATACTATTTATTCTTTTTGCGTTCCATCAATTGTTTTTTCATTCTGCTTAATGATTCTGGTAAAATCCCAAGATAGGATGCAATTTGATGTTGAGGCACGAGTTGTTCTATTCCAGCATGTCTATGAACTAATTCCTCGTAACGTTCTTCTGCATTCGCACTAACAGTAAGAAAAAATCTATTTTGAAGTACTGACAAAGTTCGAGATGTAATTATTCTAAACAACCGTTCCAATTTGGGAACCTCTTGAAACAATTGTTCCATATCTTCTTTTTCAATTACTAAAATCCAACTGTCATCCATTGCTTGAGCGTTTAATTTAGTTGGTACATCATCAAAAAATGATGCAATATCCCCAATCCACCAATCTTTAAAAGCAAAGTAAAGCACATGTTCCAAACTTTTTTTATCAGTGTAATAAACACGAAATGTTCCACCAACAACAAAACCTTGAAAGTTGCAAAGGTGACCTTCTTTTAGAAAAAAATCTTTTTTGTAAATTTGTTTCAAATAATATGCATTTGCAACTTTTTGTTGCTCTAACTGATTTAAGTCAATTTTTTCGTTAATGTAATTAATTAATTGACTTCTTGCTTTATCCTCATTCACAGCTATTAGTTTTATATCTTAAATTCATTTGGAATGTTCATTCGAATTCTCCATTCTTTGGTATATAAATTATTAAATCTATTTCCTAAATGTTTGACAAACCCTAAATTGAATCCATTATAAGTTAGTATGTTATAACCCAATACACCATCTATTTGAAAAGTGTCGCCATGTAAATAAGCTAAAGCTGCTGGTTTTGAAAGTTCAATTTTTGGATAGTTTAAATCTAAATCGGTACACAATGCCAAATCAATCGCAGGTTGAAGCCCTTTTTTTTGGATATTACCGATATTAATTCCTTTTTTAATCCAATATAAATCTTTGTCAATAGTATTCAAAAGCTCAAATGTTGTTGGTGTACATGCAAAATATTCCTGATTTTCTTCAAAACTAATAAGCTCCGTTTTTTCTGAAAACTGATTTTCGAAAAAGTTTCTAGAAATTTGATTTCTTCTAACTTGTTTATTTTTCTTGTTAGAATAATATTTTTCTTTCTTTTGAAGTAAACAACAGTAAAATCCCTCTGTTTTCGTTTTTCCTGGAATAAAATAATTTCCAAAACCATTCACATCTTTTTCAATTCCTTCAAATTCAGGTAATTCACACACTTCACATTCGTAATTATCTAAAATCCACTGAATATTTTCTTCGTTTTCAGCAGGATTGAATGTGCATGTTGAATATAATATATAGCCATCCTCTTTTACACTTTCCCAAACATCAGCAATAATTTTCTGTTGGCGTATGGCGCAAAACCCAGCACTTTCAACACTCCATTCTTCCCTTGCATTCAAATCTTTTCGAAACATTCCTTCGCCAGAGCAGGGAGCATCAATCAATACAAAATCGAAAAGCTGCTGAAATTTATTGAATTCTTTTGGATCATTGCAAGAAACTAAAACGTTAGAATTTCCCCATTTCGTTAGGTTTTCTGCTAAAATATGAGCTCTAGTTCTAACAATTTCATTTGCAACTATAACGCCTTTATTTTCTAAGAAACTCGCAATAAGTGTACTTTTTCCACCTGGAGCTGCACACAAATCCAAGCAAACCGGTTCATCTGGCAATTCTATTGATTTTAAAACTGCATCGATGTACATTGAACCAGCTTCTTGTGGGTAATAACACCCTGCATGAAAAAGCGGATCCAAAGTAAAACTTGGTCGTTCACTCAAATAAAAAGCATTTTCACACCAAGAAATCTGCTCGCAAACATCGAATTTATTTAGCAATTTAAACGGATTATTTCTGACTGAAATTGGGGGAATTTCATCCAATGCTTTCACTAAATCAGTTCCAAAAAGTGGGTTTGAAACAATCCTGTTTAAAAAATCTTGAGGTAAATTACTCATATTCAAAAGTAGGAAATCGAAATCGAATGCATGTTTTTTTAATTTGACATTTCTGTTTAATAAAAAAGGACTGAATAACTCCAGTCCTTTCAAATTATGTTGTTTTGATTAGATGCTTTCGATAATCATTGCTGATGCTCCACCTCCACCGTTACAAATCGCTGCACCACCAATTTTAGCATTGTTTTGTTTCAATACATTAATTAATGTTACAATTACTCTAGAACCTGAGTTTCCAAGTGGGTGACCTAAAGCAACTGCTCCTCCGTTCACGTCAACTTTAGAAGGATCTAAACCTAATAATTTCATATTTGCTAATCCAACCACAGAAAACGCTTGGTTCAATTCCCAATATTCCACATCAGAAGTTTGTAAACCTGCTTTCGCTAATGCTTTTGGAACAGCTAAAGAAGGTGCAGTTGTGAACCATTCTGGTGCTTGGGCCGCATCAGCATAGGAAACGATTTTTGCAATTGGCGACAAACCATATTTTTCTACCGCTTCTTTAGACGCTAAAATCAAAGCAGATGCACCATCATTTATTGTTGAAGCATTTGCCGCAGTGATTGTTCCTTCTTTGTCAAATGCTGGTTTCAATCCTGGGATTTTATCTAGAAAAACGTTTTTGTATTCTTCATCTTCTGAAACCATAACAGGATCTCCTTTTCTTTGAGGCACAGCAACTGGTACGATTTCATTATCAAAACGACCTGCTTTCCATGCTTCTGCAGAACGCGTATAAGACGTAATTGCAAAATTGTCTTGGTCTTCACGTGTAATATTGTGCTCTTTTGCGCATAACTCAGCACAATTCCCCATTGGTACCTTGCTGTATACGTCTAACAAACCATCTTTTGTGATTCCGTCTAACATGGTAATGTTTCCGAATTTAGTACCGTTTCTACCAGCAACATAATGTGGAGTCATTGACATATTTTCCATTCCACCAACAACAACTAAGTGATTATCACCAGCAATAATTGATTGAGCACCAAACATAATCGCTTTCATTCCAGAAGCACAAACTTTATTTACAGTAGTACAAGGTACATTTTGACCTAAACCAGCTCCCAATGCAGCTTGTCGAGCAGGCGCTTGACCAACTCCAGCCTGAAGAACGTTACCCATAAATACCTCATCAATTATTGACGCATCAACGTTTCCTTTTTCAAGAGCACCTTTTATTGCTGTTGCACCTAAAACCGTTGCTGGAACTGCAGAAAATGCACCCATAAAAGAACCCATTGGAGTCCTAACAGCAGAAATAATATAAACTTCTTTTGACATAGATTAAATTTTGATGCACGAAGTTAAGCATTTGATTGCTTTTAAATCTCCTCAATGGCATTTAATTCGTTTATTAATTATTAACCAAAACAATTCCACTAAACTACTTTCAAAATGAAAAGCTTCTCATTTGAAAAAAATCTAAATTTGCATCATGAATAAATTACTCCTCTTTGTATTCCCAATTTTACTTTTTTCATGTGAAAACAATGAAAAACCCAAAAATATTATCTCAGAAGATGAATTACCTGACAAACCACAGTCCCTTGCTGCCTTCGCAAAAAGACACGTTGAATCGACTTTAAAGATCGGGCCCTCAGAGAAATATCAACTCAAAATTTACAAAGCAAACATAGATGGTGACGACAAATTAGATGCAATTATTGCCGTAAATCGATTGCAATTTGCAATCAATGAAGCAGCTCTAACAGAATATCCTGCCAAGCGAGCAGAAGTTGCTTATATGGGTAATTTCAACTATATTTTTTATTTTGATGGTGGCTTGGATTTGATTTCTCCTCCTATCGCCATACCTTCTTCTCCCCTTTTACCTTTGAAAGTTTCTTTCGAAAATGTTAGTTCAAGCGATTATCTAGATATAATTGTTGACTTTAGGATCAGAACTGCAAGCTATCGCGACTATTATTTTGTGAAAAATCATAGCCCAACACGTATTTTTCAGTGGAAGAACTTTGATGGTTTAGGAACGTCTGATGCCGTTGCATTTTCTTTCTCTTACGAACCTGGAAAAGTGAATGCGGCGAAAAATATTGTTATTCACAAAGCAAAAATTGGATTAATTCCTATAGATGCTGACTTAAATACTTACGTTCCTGAAATAACAAAAACAACTAATCTAGAACGCATTTTTTTCTACCTCCCAAGCCAAGGGAAATACGTTACTGAATCCAAATAGAAATGATAGAAATTCAAGAATTTGGAATAAGCGTTACCAAGAAAATGCGCTATTACACCTTAGGTAATGTTGAAAAAGCGGACACCTTATTAATTGCTTTACATGGTTTTGGACAATTGTCAAAATTCTTCATTAAAAAGTTTGATTTTCTACCTGAAAACTATTTAATCCTTGCTCCTGAAGGAATGCATCGTTTTTATTTACAAGGAAATAACGGTCGTGTTGGTGCCTCTTGGATGACGAAAGAAGCTCGAGAACTAGACATTGAAGAGAATACAATAGCATTAAAAATGCTACTTGAAAAAGTCAAAAATGAAAAGCAATTTTCAAAAATTATTCTGTTAGGTTTTTCTCAAGGAGGCGCAACCGCAGCTAGATGGTATTTTTCTAATGCTGCCCAATTTAATCATTTAATCTTGTGGGCTTCTGTTTTCCCTCCTGATTTAGAAAAACCAGCACTTGAAATCAATTGTAAGAATTACTTTGTTTTAGGAGATCAAGATGAATATTATTCTGAAGTACAACAACTTTCTGAAATCGCTGCTTACAAAGAGATTGGTTTCAACACCATCCATTTCGAGGGAAAACACGACATTCAGCAAGCAACATTGAGTGAATTGCTTATCAAAATCAGATAATTACAACAAAATTATTAATTTAATTTTCCAAAAGAAGATAGCATGAAGTCTTTTCTAATTGTGGTTATTTTATTGCTTTGTCATAGATTTAATTTCTGCCAAATACAAAATCGTTTTACTGGTAGTTGGTACGCTTGTTCAGAAGAAGGGTTTTATGTTGAATTACACATTAAAAATCAAACACTTAAATATTCATCCATTGATAGTTTTGTTACCTGTCCGTTTCCATTTGAGTTCAATGGCGACACCTTAAAATATGAGGATAATTACACTTTCAAGGATTCTATTGCGGAGCGAAAGGCGCATATCAACTTTGAAAGTGAAAATTTTATGAAAATGTACTATAATGAAACGAAAGAACTTTGGACTTGGTATCGAATTGAAGGTAAAATTGAAGATTTCGAAGCTGATAAAGAGCTAATTATCAACACAAAAAAGCGAGCTAAAAAGTATGGTTGTTTTGAAAAGTATCAGAAATCTAAAAAGGAAAAAGAGTTTATTTATTTTCAGTTTTAAAATTACTTTTTATTTAAATCATCATTTCAGATACCTAAAATCCTGTCCATCTTTTATAGTTTTTAAAGTTTCAAAAATCAATCGGATGCAATTTTCAACGTCTTCTTTTTGAACCATTTCTACTGTTGTGTGCATATAACGCAATGGCAATGAAATAAGTGCGCTAGTTACTCCATCATTTGAATAAGCAAAGGCATCTGTGTCTGTTCCTGTAGATCGAGAAACAGCAGCACGTTGAAATGGTATTTTATTTTTATCAGCAGCTTTAATAATTAATTTCAAGAAATTATTTTGTACGGCAGGACCGTAAGTTAACACTGGACCTTTTCCTGATTGTTGGTCGCCATTTTCAATTTTATCAACCATTGGTGTCGCTGTGTCGTGACAAACATCTGTGATTAAAGCAACATCAGGCTTAATTTTATGCGCAATCATTTCTGCTCCTCGCAAACCAATTTCTTCTTGAACTGCATTCACAACGTATAAACTAAAAGGCAATTTCGTTTTTGATTCTTTCAATAAACGTACGACTTCAGCAATCATAAACCCTCCTACTCTATTATCTAAAGCGCGACCAACGTATTTATTTTTATTTAAAATCATAAATTCATCTTCGAAAGTCGCGACGCAACCTACGTGAACTCCCAAAGCTTCCACTTCTTCTTTTGAAGCACAACCACAGTCTAAAAAAATATTTTTCATACTTGGTGTTTCTTCTTTTGTATGACGCATGTGAATTGCCGGCCAACCAAAAACAGCTCTCACAATTCCTTTGTCAGTGTGAATATTCACTCGTTTTGAAGGAGCAATCATGTGATCAGAACCACCATTTCGTTTCAAGTAAATAAAGCCATCTTTTGTGATGTAATGCACAAACCAAGAAATTTCGTCAGCATGTGCTTCAATCACTACTTTGTAATCCATTCCTGGGTTGATGATTGCAGCAACGGAACCGTAATTATCGACAAAATACTCATCGATATAAGGTCTTACATAATCCAACCACATTTTCTGACCTTCTGATTCAAAACCTGTTGGACTTGCATTATTCAAGTAGTTTTCTAAAAATTTTTCTGATTTTGGGGTGATAATTTTCTTCATTTTTAATTTTAAAAGTTATTTCATTAACGTAACATTTCCTTTCGTGATGGACTGCAAACCTCCAATACACGTAACATCTAAATAATAATCGTAAACATCTGGATCTAATTTTTTCCCTCTAAAAACACCGTCCCAACCAATATTGGGATCTGTAGATTCAAATACCATTTCTCCCCAGCGATCAAAAACCCTGAAAATCATTTTTTCAATCCATATTCCTCTAACATACAATACATCGTTGTAATTGTCACCATTTGGTGTAAATGCATTTGGAATAAAAACATAGGGATCTTCACAAATGATTGTGTAAACCTTAACTTCAACCGTATCTGAGACATCACATATTCCATCAGAAACAGTCAAGGTGAAAATTGTTGTTTCATTCACCAAAGCATTGGTTGATTGAGTGTTTGGAGTCGCTAAACCTAGTGTTGGTGTCCAAGAATAAGAATTCATTCCTGAAGGATTACCACTTAAAACAACCGTTGTTCCTGGAGATACTATTGTTTGTGAAGTACTTGCAACAACATTTGCAGGATCTATTGTTGAAACTGAAATATAAATTGAATCTTGAATAAAACAACCATTTGATGAATTTGCATCTAAATACAGGTATTGTGATGTACTTGGATTTACTTGTACAATATTATTAGTGGTTGGGTTAACAATAATACTTGATGGTGACCACGAATGTATAAAAGTAATGTTAGGGTCATTACTAGTTGCTATTATATTTGTTGTTTCACCTAGGCAGATCAAATTGTCTCCAATTAACGACAAACTAGCACTTGTAAATTCAACATAAACACTATCAATATTTTCACAATTTCCATTTGTAGCATGAATATAATAGTAACCAGTCACGGGGTCATTAATTGTTATCTCTGCTTGTGACAAATCATTATTTAATGTGTCATTGAATTGATTGGAAGTTGACCAAATAAATTCAGAGGCTCCACCACTAATAGTTGGGTTAAAATTAATTGGTACTGATGTACATAAAGAAATGGTATCTACTAAACTTATTACAATACTTGGAAAAACATCAATTGTAACTGTATCTGAGTCATTTACTAAACAATCGTCATCAACAATAGTTAGAATTATTTGATAGTTTCCCGGTACCGAATAAGTTACTGAAGTTGTTACATTTATAGAATCTAAAGACCCATTATCAAAATCCCATAAGAAATAACTTGTTTGTACGGAGGAATTGGTGAGTGTGATAGTCAATGGTGAGCATCCCTGTTGATTATTTAGTGTTATTTCTGCAATTGGTGGAACATCAAAAACAACTACGACACTATCAATTTTGTCACAATATTGATTTCCCACTTTTATGTAATACTTTGCTTCTGGTGGAGAGACTATGATTGAAGAATCAGTTGGAATATTTAAAGGATTTGTAAAATTTGGAGAAGAGGACCAAATAAAATAATCACCTGTTCCATAACTATTTACAGTTAATTGAGATGGTAAAGAATTGCATAATTTTAATGTATCAGGCAAATCAATTATTATTGAATCTATTACTGTTATAGTAATTTGAGCTGTATCTACTATCAGACAAAAACTATCTTTAACATATAGATTAACTTGATAAGTTCCAGGTATTTCGAATGTAACCGTTGGATTAAAGGTTATGGAATCAACTACACCATTCCCAAAATCCCAAATAAAGGTGTCGTCTTCCGAGGAAATATTATTGAAGTTTACGGTGAAATTTTGACATCCAATAACTTGATCGGTTGTAAATTCAGCATTGGGTATTACACCAGTATCGAATTTATATATTGCATTATTACAATTAGAGCTATTGTTGATTGCTGACCATGCTCCAGGAGTAGTGGGGAAATCATCATAACTACCACAACCAGCACAAACCGATTGATATACAATTCCATTTTTATCAAATCTTGAGGTACCTCCATCAACATGTTCTTGTGATTGATTGCCGCCAATGTATGTACCATAAAGAATTCCTCCAAAATTACGCTCAATTACCAATAAGTAAAAATCAAATCCATTTGGTGGTGTAAGACGAAAAGCATCAGGAGTTACTGGCATTCCATTTAAACCAGTGCTTTGTAAGATATTTGCACCCCATGCGGAAACATAAATATTTCCACATACATCAACAAGAAATGCAGCAGGAGAGATGTGTATTGATGTGCTTCCATTTCCAAATCTTGTTGAAGCCATATTTGTATTTAAAGATGGATTTAATTTTATAATAAAATTACTGCTATTACCGTTTGAAAATGGTGCGTTAACAACTGGGAAAGTACCACCAACTGATTGTCCTAACAAAAATATGTTATCATCTCTATCTACTTCAACAAAAAAAACTTGATCATATTGATTTCTACCAATATAACTTGCTTGTGTGATATTATTTCCGGTTGGTGGAAGTTTAACAACAAAACCATCTGTAGTTCCTCCTGCAAATGTTGATTGCCAACCTCCTGTTGTTGCTATTAGATTATTCGATTTTGTACCACCCGCAAAAATTATATTATCAAAACCATCAACTTTTAATGAATAACAAGCATCATCATCTGTTCCGCCATAATAACTTGAGAAAAGTAAACTTTGAAAATTAGCGGCTAACTTAAAAACAACTCCATCTTGTTGTCCCCCGTTTGTACCTTGTACAGCATTAGCTGTTGGAAAATCATTTGATTTAGTACAGGATGCAATCAATATATTATTATTTTGATCGAGCATAATTTCACCTCTAAATTGATCACCATAATTTGAGATTAATCCACTATAAGCATTTACAGAATTATAGGGAAGAGAAGCATCTGTATAATTAACCCCATCATTTCCTGAACCACCTACTAATGTTGAACCTAACAAATTATAACCATCAGTACTTAATTTTGAAACAAAAATATCGGTACCTTGATTAGAATAGTATACACCATTAAAAAAGAATTGAGCAATACTACCTCCGTTGTGAGTTTGATTAAAAGAATTTGCAGTTGTAGGGAAATCAATACTTGATGTTGCACCGAAAAAATAAAGATTATCATTCAAATCGCAAATCATACTATGGACTGTTTCAGTTCCCTCAATATTGTCTCCACCTCCAATAAACGTACTCCATAGCATTTGTGTACCTGTTGCATTAAATTTAGTGATAAATACATCTGTTACACCATACGAACCAGCTATAACATTGAAGTTAGATGTAATATCATAGGTCAATGAATCAGGAATAGGGAAATTATTTCCGTAAACAATACCCCCTGAATAAGCTGAACCATCATGTCCATAGGTTGCTGTCATTCCAAAATTATCAGAACTAGCTCCATTATATGTTGAGAAAACTAAAACAGGATCGATTACTAATTCGAAATTTATATTGAATTTACCTAAATCAAAAGTGACATTGTCTCCCTCGATATTAAATTTACAAGTTACTTCCTTTTTTTTTCCTTCGATAATTTGATAAGCATAAGGCTTATTTTCTATGATTTTACCTAAATCGGTATCGATAACTAAATTACCTTTTTTATCAACTCTAAGTCCATTATGACCTGCATAATTTAATTTTATTACTGATGGATTATTTTTTGGATGAACAACAAATTCATATTTAACCTCATCGCCTTGTCCTGTAATTTTAAAATCAATTCCAGAATAAAACTCTTTGAATACAGCTGACTCAAAACCATGTACATCAGATGCCCATTTGCTTTGATCTGAACCTATAAAATAATTATAATAAAAATCAGTTGGGTTATTTTTTTTTATTTCAATTGCTTTTTTTGAGCCAACAAAATTTAAATGGACCAATGTTTCTTTAATTGTTTCTCCTGTATAGCCAGGAGTACTCATAGCATGTGCTTTGTGCATCGAAGAATAATCTTGCAAATGAAAAATCATTTTATTTTCAAGCATCCATAATTTTCCTCCATCCATGTTAGCGCGAAAAACAACTCCATTTGGCCACTGACCTTTATTTTCAATTAAAGTTTTACCTAGATGACTTTGATTATTTAATTGCTTAACTCCTTTTGAGATTTGCGCATTTATATTGTATGTAAAACATAAAATTGTTAGTAGTAAACTAAAATAAAATTTCATTATTTGTTTTTTGAATTACTAAGATACCAAAAAAAATCAATTTTTTATTGATAAAACTTATCTTTACAACAATGCACATACATTTCAATCGGGTATATTATTAGATGAGTGCTAAACTATCCTTTTTTCTTTTTTTTTGGTTTTTTAGATTTTTTTGGTTGACTATCTAATAATTCAGGATCGTCGTCTGTTGCAACAGCGTTTTTTGCAGCCTTCGCTTTTTCTTTTTCGGCTTTTTTATCAATGCGCTCTTTTATAACATGTTTTGCGCCCGTCAATTCTTCGAATTCCGTTTCTTCGACAATTTCTCCTTTTTCATAAACAGTAATATGTTTTGGTTTAGCATTCGGAAAATTAAATGTATGAGTACCATCTGGAATACCTTTTTTGAAAAACTCTTGTGACACTAACTCACCTTTTTCATTCAAGGTTTTAAACTCACCATTTTTCAAATTCAAATTCCAATTTTCAATGTGTGCTATCGCTCCATTTGGATAGAAGAACTTCCAACAACCATGTTTTTTCCCTTCTTGATAATTGATGTCTATTTCTAATTTTCCATCTTCGTTAAATGTTTGATGTTTACCATTTAAAACTCCATTTTTATAGTACACAACTTTAGCCAAAACAGAATTGGAAAAATATTCTTTTTGCGGTCCATCATAGACGTTATTTTTATATGTTATCAATTTTAATGTATCGCTATTTACGTTGTTTTCAAATAAAATATATTTTCCATCTAGTTTGTCTAAATTGTGAGAAACTTCGATTTCTTTTCTTCCTGTACTATCGTAGTAAAATACACTAGTTCCATTCAATTTACCAAGAATAAAAGTTTGTCTTGATTGTAGGCATCCAGATTCATAATAAGCAGAATCACTCTCGCTATCTCTCTTCCCATCAACAACATTTATTTGTTCTTGTAAAACCCCATTTCTGTAGCATGCCGAGCATTTACCGGTGTAGAGCGTTTTGTAATCTGACTTAGATAAATAGGTATTTGTACGATCATCAAAAGCTACCAAATCATAACAATTTGAAACAAGCTTATAGTTACATATCTTTTTCTTTTTGTAACAAGGAACATCTGTTGTACTTTTAACAGGTACTTGCGTAAAAACTGTATTGCTGTAAATTATCACAAACAATATTAAAATTAGATTTTTCATTTTATTCATTTTTTTAATTTTTCTAGTGCAACTTTCATTTCGTCAGGTATAGTTATTGTTTTTCCGATTCTAGAATCATAACTCACTAATACAGAAACTCCTTTCGTATATATTTCTCCTTTTACTTTTATTTCATAGCTCAATTTTATACTTTTAGAACCTGCTTCATCAAAGTACATATGAATTTCGGGGGTATGTTGAATTAGAATGGGTTTGATGTAATCAATTTCATTACGAACTAACAAAATACCATGTGATTTCCAGTCCCAATCTTGACCCAAAAGTTCTTTAAAATAATGAACGCGCGTCATTTCAAAATAGCTTAAATAAACAGCATTATTTACATGTCCCATAACATCAATGTCCGAAAATCTAACTTGTATTTTTGCAGGTAATATCATTTTATTTTAATTAAATTATTTGGATTTATAAAAAAAAGACTAAGTAAAAAAGCTATTGAGGGTGCACCGGTACCTACATCTAAAATATCATATCCTAATGATGTAATAATCAATATAAATAGTATAGAGAACATACCAGGATTTTTTGTTTTCCTTGCTTGTTTTATTCCATAAAAAATAAATACTCCCATGTAAAGTAATCCAACGATTCCATGTTTTAACGCAATTCGTATATATTGGTTATGGGGTGCTGTTCGATCTTTGTAACTTTTTATGTGATTATTTAATTTATACCATTCCGTTAATTCATCTCTCCAGTCTCCTGTTCCAACTCCTATCAATATATTATTTTTAATTACAGAAATTGATCCTTCGATTGCAATTTTTCTCATGTTTTCCGAAAAATCGTAATCCTCAACTGATAAATCCTTAGGGACCTTTTTCTGAATTTTATTGAGCTTGATAACTTGAGAATTATTTATTGCGGTTTGGAATCTTGAATTAAAACCTGGCATAAAAAAAATGATTATCATTAATGAAATTGGGAATAGAACATATGCTATTTTTTTATTTGAACGATTGAAAATAATTAATAAAAATAAGCCTAAAAAAAGAGAGATTTGTGCTACCTTACTCTGTAAAAACATTAAAAAAATAATCAATAATAACATTGAAATAAAGTAAAAGATGAACCTGTGCTTGTTTTTTTCTTGAATACAAAATTCAGCCAATATAAGACTTGAACATGCAACAATTACCGATAAAATATTTGTGTCTTTATCGAAATTTGTGTAGAAAAAAGAATTTATATTTTTCGTCACAAGAAACAAATTACAACTTGAAATTATATCAATTAAAAAATGAATAATTAAACCAATTATAAAAAAAATAAACATAATTAATTTTTGCTCAATCCATTGTTCCTTACTTTTTAGTAATAAGTAAAAAGGGAAAATAATGAAAGGTAGTAATCGACCAATATCTTCAAAAGCTTGATTAAAATTTGAGGTGTTTATTAACCCAAACAATGCAATAATGAACGGAAAAGAAATAATAAAAAAATGTAAAGAGAATTTTAAATTATTTTTTTTAATCAAAAATACTATTATTTGAATGACTAAAAAAATGTAAAAAAATGGTGCAAAATCTAGATATGAAATAAATAACAACGATACCAATGATAAATTATCAAAACTAATCTTTTTAGGAATTATCGATGCATTCATTTTTAATAGTATGCTTTAACTATAAAATAAATTAATCCAAAAAATTGTATTTTAAACATCTTTTAATATTGGCTTAGTAAAGTTAGTAATAAAAAGAAAACTAATCTTGAATGGTATTTTTACAATGATGTTGTAAAGTTTTTAATGTTTAAGTCAAGACATCAAACGCCGCCTTAAAAGTATTACAATGTGCGTTTACAATATCTTTTATATGGGGACTATAGCCTCCGCCCATCGTAGTTACAACGGATACTCCTAATTGTTTAACTATTTGATAAACATATAAATCTCTCTGATAGCAACCGTTTTGACTTACAGAAAGTCTACCTAACTTATCGCTTTCTAGAATATCGACTCCACTTTGATAAAAAATAAATTGTGGTTTAAATTTACTTAATATTTGTTCTAATTTAGATTTTAAAATATATAAATACACTTCATCTTTTGTACCATCCTCTAATTCAACATCTAGATCTGATAATTCTTTCTTTATAGGATAATTACCCTTTCCATGCATACTGAAAGTAAATATATTTTGCTCATTTTTCAATAAAGAAGCTGTACCGTTACCTTGATGCACATCTAAATCAATAACTAAAATATTTTTTATATCAGAATTTTTCAACAACCATTTTGCTGCAATAACTTGATCGTTAAGTAGACAAAAACCTTCTCCTTTATCATAAAATGAATGATGAGTACCACCTGCTATATTAAAACCATACCCTTTGTTAAGGGCGATTTCTGTAGCTTTTCTCGTACCTTCCATGATTAGAAATTCTCGCTCAATCAATTGTTTTGTGTGGATAAAGCCAGAAATTCGTTGCTCACGAGGTGATATTTCTAAATTTTTTAAACGCTTTAGATATTTATCATCATGAACATTTGAAAGGTGTTCTGTTAAAATCAAATTAGGTTCAAAAAAATCTTCAATTTCAGCTACCCCCTCATGAACTAATTGATGTTTTAACAAATCATATTTTTCCATTGGAAATCGATGATTTACAGGAAGTGGATGGACATAACTAGGATTAAAAGCTATCACATTTTTTTAAAAAAAAATATTATTCAGTATTTTTAACCAAAAACTAAAAAATTCATTTCAGTTTAGATTTTTACACCAAATTGCCCAATTATTAATTGTGCCAACTCTTCCCCGATTCTATCTTGAGCTTCTGATGTAGCGGCCCCAATATGCGGTGTACATGCAATTTTGGAATGAGATAATAACTGTTTTTTGGGATTTGGTTCATTTTCAAAAACATCTAATGCAATCCCGGCAATAACTCCATTATCTAAAGCTTCAATTAGATCAGTTTCATCAACTACACCACCTCGAGAAGCATTTATAATTCGAACATTTTTTTTCATCAATGCAAACTCGCTAGAAGTAATAACTGCACTTCCGTCTGTTTGTTTTGGAACATGAATTGAAATATAATCCATTTGACCGAGCACACTTTTTAAATCAGTTACTGTTTTTATGATCACAACAACATCATTTCCTCCAACCGAGATTTTTATTTCTGCATCATACTCTTTTTGATCTACTGCAATTATGTTCATTCCAACACCTAAAGCGTAAGAAGCTAAACTTTGGCCAATTCGACCGAAACCGATAATTCCAATTGTTTTACCTCTTAATTCTACGCCTTTCGCATAGTTTTTCTTTAATGTTGAAAAATCACCAACTTCCATATGCTTGTAGGAGTCATGTAAAAACCGTGATAAAGAGAAAAGATGACCCATGACTAATTCTGCAACAGATTGAGATGAGGATGCTGGCGTATTGATTACTGTTACACCCTTCTCACGGGCGTAAGCAACATCAATATTATCCATTCCAACTCCACCTCTACCAATTAATTTTAAGTTTGGACAAGCATCAATAACTTCTTTACGAACAGTTGTTGCGCTTCGTACTAATATCATTTCGATACCATGTTCGTTCACAGCATTTGCCAATTCTTCTTGAGCTACCTTATCAGTGATAACAGTGTAGCCTGCTGCTTCAAGTAATTTTTTTCCTACTGCGGAAATTCCGTCGTTTGCTAGTATTTTCATTTTATTTAAGACTTTAAGATATTAGGACTTTAGGATGTTAAGACTTTAAGATATTATGATTAAATGAAGAATGAGGGAATGAAAAATGAGAGAATGAGAAATGCAAACTAATCTGCAATTTTAGATTCTACATTTTCAATTCTTACAATTATTTCCCAAACGTTTTCATTACATCCACCAAAACTTGAACGCTTTCAATGGGTAGTGCATTATACATTGATGCTCTATATCCTCCAGTTGATCGATGTCCAGGTAAACCAACAATTCCAGCGCCTTTCCAAAGTGCATCAAATTCAGCTGCGCGACTTTCATCAGCAAGTGTGAAAGTAACGTTCATTTTCGAGCGATCTTCTTTTGCTACTGTTCCAATAAAAGCTGGGTTTGCATCAATTTCATTGTAAAGTAATTCCGCTTTGGCATTATTCCTTGCTTCCATTGCTTTAACTCCGCCGTTTGCAATTAGATTTCTTAAGTTTAACATTGCTACATAAACTGAAAATACTGGTGGTGTATTTAACATCGATTCTTTATCAACATGCTGTTTTAAGTCCAAGTAAGTGGGCAAGAATGTGGAAGTTGATTTTCCCAAAGCACTATCTTTCACTATAAATAATGTTGCACCAGCTGGACCCAAATTTTTCTGCGCACCAGCATAAATTAAGTCAAAATCAGCAACGTTTATTTCTTTAGAGAAAATATCTGATGACATATCACAAACTAATGGTAAGTCAGATTTTGGGAATTCACTAAACTGAGTTCCAAAAATCGTATTATTTGACGTAAAATGAATGTAATCTAAATCTGTTGGAACTGAATATTCTTTTGGGATATAAGCAAACTTTTTATCTTCAGATGATGCTAAAACATCAACGTCTAGACCTACTTTTTTTGCTTCTTTAATTGCACCAGAAGCCCAAGTACCCGTATTAATGTATCCCGCTTTTTTATTATCACGCATCATTGTTAGTGCTGCTATTGTGAAGCCTAAAGTAGCTCCACCTTGTAAAAAAGCAATCGAATATCCATCAGGAACATTCAACGCTTTTTTAACTAAATCAATTGCCTCATCCATTACAGCTACAAAATCTTTGTGACGATGAGAAATTTCTAGAATAGAGAGTCCATTAAAATCAAGAACAGAATCAGCAGCTTTTTGAAAAACCTCTTGAGGTAATATACAGGGACCTGCACCAAAATTATGTTTCATACTATATTTATTAATTTGTTGAATAAATGATAATTATAAAATTAAAAAAAGCCGCCAATTTGGCAGCTTTAATTTTTACTTTGCGGTTTCTTTTTTCGTCGATTTTTTTGTAGTAGGTTTTTCAACCTTTTCAACTTTTTCAACTTTTTCAATTATTGCAGCTACTTTATTCACTTTTCTCTTACGTGTATTTCCATAAGAACCAATTGTTCTTTTTCCTTTTGCTGTTTTTTTATCTCCTCTTCCCATGATAATTTTGTTTAGTTGGTGATTATTATTTACAAAGTTAAAATTCTTTTTTATATTTCTTAATAAATTCCTGTTCTAATGCATCACCTCCATTTAATATTTTTTTACACCAATCAATTTTTAAATTTCTTTGTTCATTTATTGATAATTTCCAATCAATCGGACTTACTTCGAGTCTTTGTCTGATTGTTTGCAGAAGAATTGCCACAGAAACTGAAATATTAAAACTCTCTGTAAAACCATACATTGGGATTTTCACACTATAATCTGCTCTATTGATAACCTCTTCTGTTAATCCTTGTCGTTCAGTTCCGAAAAAAAATGCAATAGGTTCTTCTAATGGTAAGTTATGTATAGTGTAGCTATCTGTATGAGGCGTTGTTGCAACAATTTTATATCCTTGATTTTGAAGATTTAATATACAATCATCTGTTGTTCTTTCACTTATTGAATAATTAAAAATATCTACCCACCTACCTGCACCTAGTGCGATATCTCGTTGAATAGCAAATGAATTACTATGTTCTATTACATGTAATTGCTGTAAACCAAAACAATCACAAGAACGTAAAACTGCCGAGGCATTATGTTCTTGATAAATATTTTCTAATGCCACTGTTAGGTATTTGGTTCGATTGGCGGCAATTCTATCAAACATTTCAACTTTATTAGGAGTTATGAGTTTGTAGAATTCTTCAAGTATAAAATCATTAATTTCAATCACTAAAAAAATATAAATTGTTTCCTGTAAAAATAGTTAAGATATTATCATCAAGTTATGTCGATTACAAGCATTTTTTTTACTAACGTTTCTTCATCTATATTGATCAAATTAACACCTTCATAGTCAATGCCTGCTAAAATAAAATCTAAATTTATCATTGGACATGTTATCAATTTAAATTCAAGTTTATCAACATTAAATGAATCGCTTTCAAAACTATATTTTGCGAATTGTCCAATTTCATAATTCAGCAAAATAAATCGTTTGTAGCCATTCAAAGGAAAATTTGAATCAATCATTGAAACTTGATAAAGCGGAAACAACGTATTTTGATTGAGCAGTTCGATTGCATTTAGTTTCAATGTCTTTCTTATTTTGCCCTTGACTTCGATTCGATTATTTTTTGAAATTAAAAAACCTCGAAATTCATCGTAATTTGAAAGCTCAGACCAATGATTAAAGCCAATCGTATTCAGAAAGTCAAGATCAAAAAACAATTCTTCCCATGATTTGTCAAATTCAATTTTGTGATTAAAAATGTACTTATAAGTTTCAACTTTTAAATCACAAATCCAATACCTCAAACATTCTCCAAAAAGATTAACAATATACGAAGGCATCTACAACAAATCTAAACAATACAGTCAAAGGTATGAATTTAGTCTGATCATAAATTTTTCTAGAGTAACTTAAAAATAAAAAAGGCTGTCTTGAACAGCCTCGACAACATAATAAAAATTTTATTTTACTATATGTTTTACAATTTTTGAAGTTATAAATCCATTTGAAATTTTAACGTAGTAGATTCCTGAATCAAGATCTTGATTTAAAATAAACATATTAACACCTTCATTAATTAATATATTTTTGGTATTAATAATTAATCCTTTCGTATCAATCAATTGAATCGTAGCGTTTCCTATTAAGCTTTTATCATTTACCAAAACTTGGAATGATGCATCACTTGGATTTGGATACGTTTTAATAAAGCTTTCATTCTCATTACATCCTACGAATATTGGATCATAAACTT
>CAMAZP010000004.1 GCA_945863605.1 Chitinophaga pinensis | reverse complement strand
ATCTCCAAATCCACTTACTCTGGAAATAATAAAAAATGCCCCACCATTTATAGAAACCATAAAAACGGCCCCCTCTCGCGTATCTAAACCAGGTCCGGTTCCACCTAATACAGAATGATTCATCCGAAGAGATGCATTGTTTAATTGTGAAATATCTACTGCATTCAATATTAAAGTATTACTTTCTCCAGACCTACCCAATCTTACTGAGTGTAAACCTGTTCTTGCATGTTGATTATTACGATTACCTCCTACATATGACCAGTTATCGGGACAAATGTTTGAATTGTTTTCAAAACCTTGTGAGTAATATTTAATTTGAGAAATAAAAATTAATGGAATTGAAATGAATATAACTAGTATGTAAAATCGCATATTTCAAAAACACTATTTATACAAAGGTACAATTAAGAAAACCTTTCAATATTAAATACAGATAGAACTTAGGTTAACAAAATATTAATCCAAGTCTCAATTCTCATCAAATCTGATATTAAATTGATATTTTTTTACTTTTCAAAAGCTTAATCAAAAGAAAATCATATCTTTGCGCCCTCGAATTAAAACGTTTCTCTATAAAACGTACATTTTTATTAACCACTTTCTGATGTATAGAGCGCTGAAATACAAACATTAAAGCCAAATGGCAAATTCTTTAGACCCGCAGGGAACTGCAGATTTTGATTGGGAAGCGTTACAACTTGACGGTTACTCAAAAATTCAACGTTCAGAAATGTCTGATCGTTACGAAAAAACATTAACTTCTATCAATGAGAAAGAAGTAATGCAAGGAACAGTTGCAATGATTACTAAAAAAGAAGTAATTATCAACATCGGATACAAATCAGAAGGTGTTGTTGCATCCAATGAGTTTCGTTACAATCCAGACTTAAAAGTTGGTGATGTAGTGGACGTTTATGTTGAATGTCGTGAAGATAAAACAGGACAATTAATCGTTTCTCATAAAACGGCTCGTATGCACTCTGCATGGATTCGTGTGAACGATGTATTACGTACAGGTGAAATCATCACAGGTTATGTTAAATGTCGTACTAAAGGTGGATTAATCGTAGATGTTTTCGGTATCGAAGCATTTTTACCTGGATCACAAATTGATGTTAAACCAATTCGTGATTATGATGTTTACGTTGGTAAAAACATGGAATTCAAAGTTGTTAAAATCAATGAGGAATTCAGAAATGTTGTTGTATCTCATAAAGCGCTTATCGAAGCTGAGTTAGAAGAACAGAAAAAACAAATTATCTCAGGTCTTGAAAAAGGACAAGTATTAGAAGGAATCGTAAAAAACATTACATCTTACGGTGTATTCATCGATTTAGGTGGAGTTGACGGTTTGATTCACATAACAGACCTTTCTTGGGGTCGCGTAACGCATCCAGAAGAATTGTTAGAATTGGATCAAAAAATCAATGTTGTTATTCTTGACTTCGATGACGATAAAAAACGTATTGCTCTTGGCTTGAAACAATTACAACCACATCCATGGGATTCTTTAGACGCTAACTTAAATGTAGGTGACAAAGTTTCTGGGAAAGTAGTTGTTATGGCTGATTATGGCGCTTTCATTGAAATTGCAGCAGGAGTTGAAGGTTTGATTCATGTCTCAGAAATGAGTTGGTCACAACACTTACGTTCAGCACAAGATTTCATGGCAATCGGAGATACAGTTGAAGGTGTTATTCTGACCTTAGATCGCGATGAAAGAAAAATGTCATTAGGTATTAAACAATTGATGCCAGATCCATGGAATGATATCGAAGTTAAATACTCTGTTGGTTCTCGTCACAATGCGAAAGTTCGTAATTTTACAAACTTTGGTGTTTTCGTTGAATTAGAAGAGGGAGTTGACGGATTAATCCATATCTCTGACCTTTCATGGCAGAAAAAAATCAAACACCCATCAGAATTTTGCAAAGTTGGTGAAGGATTAGAAGTTATTGTTTTGGAAATCGATCGCGATAACAGAAGAATTTCTCTTGGTCATAAACAACTAGAAGAAAATCCTTGGGATGTATTCGAATCAACATTCGCTGAAGGATCAATTCATAGCGGTACAATTATCGATATGAAAGATAAATCAGGAATCGTTTCTCTTCCTTATGGAGTTGAAGGAATTTGTCCTGCTAAACACTTGAAAAAAGAAGACGGAAGCCAAGCTAAAGTTGAAGAAATCCTTGATTTTAAAGTGATTGAATTCAACAAAGAAGCTAAGAAAATCGTTGTTTCTCATACAAGAACATTTGAAGACGGAGAAGACAAACCAGCTGCACCAAAAGCGGGTAAAAAACCAGCAACTAGTGGAGGATCGTCTACAGATCAAGCTGTAAAAGCTTTGAATAACAGTTCAGAAAAATCTACACTTGGTGATTTTGATGCATTGTCTGCTTTAAAAGAAAAAATGGAAAAAGGAGAATAATCTCCCAAAACTATAATTCATAAAAGGGGTCTTCGGACCTCTTTTTTTTTGCATTCGTGTATAAGCTGTTAATAACTCTATAAGTTAAACTAACTATCAGTAATTGAAAAAAAATATATTGATTAAATTTGTGTTCAATTATGACAAATACTGAATTAAAAGGAAAAGTCAAAGATATTTTTGCTGCCTATTTGGAGCAAAATGGTCACCGTAAAACACCGGAACGTTACGCTATACTCGCTGAAATTTATGATTACGAAGGACATTTTGACATAGAAGCTTTGTATATCAAAATGAAAAATCATAATTATCGCGTTTCTAGAGCAACTTTATATAACACAATCGAATTATTACTTGCTTGTAACCTTGTCAGAAAACATCAATTTGGTAAAAACATTGCACAATTTGAAAAGTCACACAGTTCCAAACAACACGACCACGTTATCCTAACTGATACTGGAGAAGTCATTGAATTTTGTGATCCACGCATTCAACAAATAAAAGCAACCATCGAAGAACTTTTCAATTTAGACATCAATCACCATACTTTGTATTTTTACGGAACAAAAAAATCCCATAAGAAGTAATGAGTTTAGCTATTGAATTACAAAAACAAAATAACATTTCTATTTTTGAGTTAAAAGGTAGAATTCTAAGTGACGCTGACTTAGTTGATCCAAACAACTTATTTACAGATCTTAAAGTTTGGAATATCATTTTCGACTTGTCACAACTTACACACACCAATTCAAGTGGTATTGCTTTCATGGTAAAATCAATGACACGAGCACGAATTAATAATGGTGACGTTGTATTAGTGAACCCCAATAGTGGTTTAGCGAAATTATTCGAAATAACTAAAATACATGAAGTGTTTTCAATATACGACACACTTGAAAATGCAAAAAATCACTTTAAGCAATAAAAATGAAAGTAGATGTTCTGTTAGGTCTTCAATGGGGAGATGAAGGAAAAGGGAAAATTGTAGATGTTCTAACACCCAAATACGATATTATCGCTCGTTTTCAGGGAGGTCCAAATGCTGGTCATACGCTTGAATTTGAAGGACATAAACATGTTCTTCACACTATTCCATCTGGGATTTTCCACTCAAATGTTATTAATTTAGTAGGTAATGGCGTTGTAATAGATCCAGTAATTTTCAAAGGTGAATTAGATAAGTTAGCTCCTTTTAATATTGATTTTGCTAATCGTCTATTGATTTCAAAAAAAGCACATTTAATTCTCCCAACACATCGTTTATTGGATGCTGCCTCTGAAACTGCAAAAGGAAAAGATAAAATTGGATCAACCTTAAAAGGAATTGGCCCAACTTACATGGATAAAACAGGCAGAAATGGCTTGAGAGTTGGTGATATTTTCTCTACTAAATTTAAAGAAAAGTACAAAGCATTGGTTGAAAAACACGTAGGGATTTTAGTACATTATGATGGTTTTGAATATGATTTAGAAACTTTAGAAGGTCCATGGCTAGCAGCAATTGAAGAATTGAAAAAATTACCTGCTGTTGACAGCGAACACTTCCTTCAAAAAGCACTTTCGGAAGGAAAAAAAGTATTAGCTGAAGGAGCTCAGGGAACGATGTTGGATATTGATTTCGGAACTTATCCTTTTGTCACATCTTCAAACACAGTAACTGCCGGAACCTGCACAGGACTTGGAATTGCACCAACGAAAATTGGTAACGTAATTGGAATATTCAAAGCTTATTGTACACGTGTTGGAAGTGGCCCCTTCCCTACTGAATTATTAGATGAAGTCGGTGAAGAAATCAGAAGAGAAGGAAGAGAATTTGGAGCAACAACTGGTCGACCTCGTCGTTGCGGTTGGATTGATTTAGTTCAAATGCGCTATGCAATTATGATTAATGGAGTCACAGAATTATCAATGATGAAAGCTGATATTCTTAGCATATTTGATACGATTAAAGTGTGTACGCATTACTTAATTGATGGTGAAAAAGTAACAGATTTTCCATATGATGTAAATGATGTGGAAATCACTCCAGTTTATGAGGAATTAGCAGGTTGGAATTGCGATTTGACGGAATTAGATTCTTATGAAAATGCACCTCAAGCACTAAAAGATTATGTAACTTATTTGGAAAAACAATTAAATGTTCCAATCAACGTTGTATCTGTCGGTCCTGACCGTAAACAAACTTTAACAAATCCTGCGTGATACAGAACTCACATATATTAAAATTTGCGCTTTTCATAGGCGCATTTTTTTTACATGCCCATTTATTTGCTCAAAACAACATTTTGGAACTCTTGCCAGGTTCTGAAAAAGTAATTTACGATGAAAGAACTGGAGTTCATCGTTTATTAGGAAATGTAAATTTCACATACCAAGGAAATACAATGTATTGTGATTCTGCACATTACCAAGAAAAACAAAAATTAGTTAAAGCGTTTGGGAATGTACAAATTCGAAAAAATGATGTCAATCTTTTTTGTGACTCCTTGAGCTACAACGGTTCAACAAAATATGCCAAATTATGGGGACATGTAAAAGTTAGAGATAGGGAATATAAAATTACGACCGATTCAATGGATTACGATGCCAAACAAGGAAAAGGGATTTTCAGAAATAAAGGTAAAATTGAATCGATAGTTTCTAATGAGAGAATTACAAGCAAGGTTGGTTATTTCTACCCTCAAAAACAGAATTTTTTCTTTAGTGGCAATGTCAACTACCGAAAAGACGATTTGACAATGACGACAGATACACTTCAATTCGCCTACGAAAAACAAACTGCTTACTTTTTTGGACCAACACAAATTGTAAATGATAGTGTTACCATTCTCTGTAATAAAGGATGGTACAATGTACAAAAGGAAGAAGGTAAACTTTACAAAAAGGCCCAAATTATTCAAAAGAACAACATCATGAAAGGTGACACTTTGTATTATCATGGTAAAATCAAAGAATATGAAGGTCGAGGAAATGTGTTCTACAAAGATTTTGAGCAAAACTTCATTTTCGTTGGAGATAAAGCATATTCCAGTGAAGCTAAGAAAATTACCTATTTAACTGGTCATGCTTTAGGTATAAAAGTGAAAGATAAAGACACAATTTTTATTCACGCCGATAGTTTGATTTTGACAAAAGATAGCTTAAATGCAACTGACAAAATAAATGGTTTTTCCCATGTTCGCATTTTTCAAAAAAGTATTCAGGCTGCTTGTGATAGTGCTATTTATGAACCAAAAATAGATAAACTTTTCTTGCGTTCTCGACCAATGGTTTGGGCTCAAAATGCTGAATTGAAAGGAGATTTAATGGAAATTACAATCAAAGATTCGTTAGTGGAACGTATTGACATTAAAGGAAACTCAAGTGCATTGATGGAGTTAGATTCTGGAAAATATTACAATCAAATTGCTGGTAGAGAAATGGTTGCGTTTTTTCTAAATAATGAATTAATTCGATCGGATGTTAAAGGAAATGCTTGGACGATTTTCTACCCTGAAGATGAAGAAAAAACAGATTCATTACTTACTAAAAAACGAATGGGAATGAATCGATTATTTGCCTCGGACCTTAGAATTTATTTAGATAGCGGTGAAGTCAGTGGAATAACTTATTTCGATAAACCAGATGGAATATTTTATCCAATGGATCAGATACGTAAAGAAGAGCAATTCATTAAAGGTTTTCAATGGAACCCATTGCTTCGACCGAAAGATCCAATTACAATGATGGAGTAATTTTTACTAATTCAATGAGAGAAGTTAAATCATTCAAATCTTCTAGTTAGTTCAAAAAAAGTATTTTTTCGATAGTATTTCTTGAAACTGAATGATAATTTGGTGAGACTTTTTTAAATAGTTCCTTTGCCCAAGCCAGGTTTTCTGGTTTTTCTGTTAAAGCTTTATAAATTGGAACAAGGTATTTTCTTCTTCCGATTCTACTTAAAAATGCTTCCATTTCGGGTTGAATTTCTGTATAATCATTTTTGATAGCAAGCACAAACCACTCGTTCATTATTTCAGAATTCCCACAAGTAGAAAAGCCTAAAAACTGATCGAGTTCTTTCATCTTTCGTTTACCAATAGTAGGATTCAAAGCTCGAATAAAGGTTTGCCATTCTTGAACAATGTAGTCTTTACGTTCGATTTTTGTCACAATCATTCGGCGTAAGCGTTTCCCTTTTTTCTTGTAGTATTTATAAGTGATTTTAGGTGCAAATAAAACTTCGCCCGCATTCGTTTTTTCAGCCATTTCGGTCATTTTTTCCAAACTAGAAGAGCTTAGTTGCAAACAATTTTTTGGCAATCCCTTTTTATAAATCCACTCTTCTGTATTGAATTGAATGTTGTTTTTTGAAAGTAGTTGTTCATTCAAATAATTTATAAAAGTCTTTGAATTGATTGTTCTAAAAGCAAATTGCTGAAAATACTTTTTAAGAAAGCTATCCATTTGTTTTCTTCCAACTTTTTCCTCTAATGTTTTTAAAAAAAATGCACCTTTCACATAAGCAATATCCGTCATGCCATCATCGGGATTTCTGTTTTTTAAGTCAAGGAATAACTTGCTGTCGTTGGGATGTTCAGAATTTCTTATTTGATCGATTTCATCTTCCAATTCCTGAAATTCGATTATAGCTAAAATATCTGCTATTTCTTTACCGTACAATTTTTCCATAATTCGGTTTTCAAAATAAACGGTAAATCCTTCGTTTAACCAGAAGTCATTCCAGGTGTTGTTTGTAACCAAATTCCCTGACCAAGAATGGGCAAGTTCATGAGCAATGACGGATACCATACTACGATCTCCAGTAATAACAGTTGGATTAACGAACGTCAACATTGGATTTTCCATTCCACCAAAGGGAAATGAGTATGGAAGAACAAGTAAATCATATTGATCCCATTGGTATTTACCATATAATTGTTCGGCAGCATTGAACATTTTTGGTAAATCCACAAACTCATTTTTCGAGGCATTCATTAACTCTGGTTCACAATAAACGCCTGTATTTTTACTGAATGCGTGGTATTTTAAATCACCTACAGCCAAAGCAATCAAATACGAAGGAATCGCTTTTGACATTTCAAATTGATAGATGCCTTCGTTGTTTTTCTTCTTTTGGTTTTTTGCGCTCATTACCGCCATCAATTCGTTCGGAACTTTCACTTTAGCGGAATAAGTGATACGATTAGATGGAGAATCTTGAATTGGAATCCAAGTTCGAGTTAGAATTGCCTGACCTTGCGTGTAAAGAAAAGGATATTTCTTTGAACTTGTAAGGTTAGAATCCAACCAATCGAGTGCTTCCGATTGTTTAGTGGTTTGGTAGTAAATATTGATTTGCGTCGTTTTTGGACTTACGCTAACGAGTAAGGGCTGACCCAAAATGGAATCTTTATCCATATTTCCAATCACGAAATCTGCCTCGCGTTCTTGGTTGATTTTTCCTGTTGTAATCTTTTGAATTTGAAGACCTTTGATATCAAAAATAGCGGTGTCACTTCCGAAGTTTTTCATTGTGTGACGCGCAACTCCATAAATCGTTTTATTGTTGAAATTAACTTCTAATTCCAAATCTAAATTTGTGGTTTTAATTTCTTTTAGGTTTGAATAACTATGGTCATCATAGCTAGAATCAGCAAGTTGCTCTGTTTTTGTGGCAGGCGCTTTAGGTATCGTATCACAAGAAACGAGATACAATGATAAAACAACGACTAAAAATTTACTCAAAAAATGCATCAATTGGATTTAAAATTCAGTACTCCAAAACGTTCTTTGTTCCCAAGAATGGAATACATTAAAATTTCTTTGTTCACTAAATCGACTTTGAACATTTTTGGAACCACAATCGATTTTATGTCTTTGCGAGCAAATAAGTTCTTTCGTTCGATTTGCCCATCGTTCAAATTTAAGCTTGTGATTGCAGCTACATTTTTTCTTTTTGATAAATTAAATGAATAAACCCTTCTTAAATCTTTTCTGAAATTTCCAAGGTCGTCGTAATTTCGGAGGTTATCATTGAAAATAAAATTGATTGTTTTTCCATCTGTAAAACTCGAATACGAACTAAAAGGTCCGCCATCATTGATAGAGACTTGAGATTTTGAAATTCTTTTTTGCCAATCAAAAGTTCCTGACTTTCCAATTTTGAAAGCAATGATATCATCGTAGTAATAATAAGAAACATTGGATGACATTCCTGTTCTATTGTCGTAATTTGCTCTTCGATAAACATAATATTGTTCCATTGAACCAACGATTGAGCCATCTTGCAAAACAAAAATTTCTCTTAAGCGATAATTATAAAATTGATTTTGTAGGTTAGGATTAGACCCGATTGTTGCTTGTCTGTCATATAAATCGTTGTCCAACCAACTTTCCATCGATATTTCTTTATCAAATGGATTGATTCCTTTGGATATAATACTGTCGTTTTTAGCATCAATTGTAATAATAAATACCCCTAAAATTCCTTGTCGATTACCCTTACTATATAAGCCTGAAAGCGTACAAATACTGCTATCATTGGAGTTAAGTTGCATATCATCCACACGTAATCCATCAACATTAATAGAAAATTCTTTGAGTTGATTATTGTTAATTTTAAACAAGTGAAGAGCTTTGAAATTTTCAAAATCTCTACTAAATAATCTATCATTAGGTTTTGTATGTTCAGTTATACTTACCAAATAATCACCTGAGTTGGATATATGTTGCTCATTTATTGTTGTTAAATTACCGTCGAAAGGTAAATCATATTCACCTGATTGTATTTCTATTAATTTTTGATCTAAGACTTTATAACCGTAAACATCACTTATTTCTTTTCTACCGGGTACTTCCCAAACTACACCAATGTATTTTCGATTTTGGGATTGTATAATGCTAAAATTAGGTTGTGCACCCAATTTATTATTGGAGTAACTTGCAATTAATTGCGATGGCCCAGCTGCCTCAAGGTTGTCATCATAAGGTTGCATATACAAAGTCATCATTCCATTGCTTTTATCAGAAAGAAAAACAATGAGTTGATTTCCAAAGTAATAAGCTGTTTCAAAATTTGCAATTCCTGTTTCTGCCACGAGTTTTATTCGCTTTTGCTGAAGAAAAGAAAGATTCTCATTTTCTGATATTCGATAGGTTCCAAAAGAACTTCCAGTATAGCGTAAACTATAAAAATCAGTTGAGTTTTTTGGTAAAATTTCCAATAATGAACCTTGACTTCTCTCTAATTCACCCCAAAATATTGGAAAATCTCTTTGAGCAAAAACAATTCCTTGAATTAATAAAAAAAATAGAAAAAATAGTACTTTCATATGTATTATTTTACCAATTGTATACCGAGGTATGTTGTTGGTTTGACTTGTTTTAACTCTGATTTTAATTGTTCGCTCACTTCCAGCGTATCAATAAATGCATATACAGATTCCATTGTTACTCTTTCATTTTTCCGCGTCAATCCTTTGAGAGCTTCATAAGGTTTTTCAAAACCTTCACGTCTTAAAATAGTCTGAATAGCTTCAGCAACGACTGCCCAATTATTCTCCAAATCCTCCTCTAATTTTTCACAATTTAGCAATAATTTATTTAAACCATTCAATGTAGAATGAAAAGCTATCAATGTATGACCTAAAGGCATCCCAACTGAACGTAAAACGGTTGAATCGGTCAAGTCGCGTTGTAATCTTGAAACAGGTAATTTCGCTGCTAAATGTTCAAAAAGTGCGTTCGCAATTCCGATATTTCCTTCTGAGTTTTCAAAATCAATCGGATTTACTTTGTGAGGCATTGCAGAAGAACCAATTTCTCCTTCTTTCAGTTTTTGCTTGAAATAATCCATTGAAATATAGGTCCACATATCGCGATCTAAATCCAACAAAATTGTATTGATTCGTTTTAAACAGTCAAAAAGTGCTGCTAAGTTATCGTAATGTTCGATTTGTGTTGTAGTTTGACTTCTATCTAAACCAAGATTTTTATTCACGAAATTGTTTGCAAATTCCACCCAATTGATTTCGGGAAAAGCGATATGATGCGCATTGAAATTTCCTGTTGCACCACCGAATTTTGCAGAAAAAGGAATCGCTAAAAGTTGTTTGCGTTGAACGGTTAAACGTTCTGAAAAAACTTGAATCTCTTTTCCTAAACGTGTTGGTGAAGCCGGTTGACCATGTGTTTTTGCTAACATTGGAATATCTTTCCATTCATTTTGGAAAGCAACCAATTTGGCAATTATTTCATCGAGCATAGGTAAATAAACACCTAAAATACCTTCTTTCAAAGACAATGGAATTGAGGTGTTATTGATGTCTTGCGAAGTCAAACCAAAATGAATAAATTCTAGATATTCGCCTAATCCTAAAGATTTCATTCGATCTTTTAAGAAATATTCAACAGCTTTTACATCGTGATTGGTGATTTTTTCTGAATCCTTAATCCATTGAGCATCAGCCTCAGTGAAGTCTTTATAAATAGCTTTAAGTTCATTAATTTTTGATATTGGAAAAGAACTCAGAGCTTGAATTGGCATTTTTGTTAAAGCGATAAAATATTCGACTTCAACTTGAACGCGATAACGAATCAATCCAAATTCAGAAAAAAAAGGGATTAACGATTTGGTTTTTGAATAATAACGACCATCGATTGGTGAAATTGCATTAAGGGGACTGAAATTCATAGTTTTTATAAATGTGCAAAGTTAAGATTTTGACAGCTATTAAAATCTTAAAATTTAAAGAATCGAAAAATATTTAAACAATTAAAAAGTAGTTACTGTTAATGAGACATTTTTCATTTGATTTTTCACTTATTACTTTTTATCCAAGATATCAAAAGAATATTACTTGATTTAGATGATTTCTATTTGTAATTAAAACGTATTTTTTTACGCCACTAGGGCAATCAAAACATCCTTAAATTCTTGGTAGAACTCATCAAATTCTAGTAAACGTGACTTGAAGAATGGATAGATTTTATTCCAATCTTCATCATTGTAGAAGTTGAGATTTTCAATAGTCCATGAAATTCTGTCAATTGAAAGTCCTTCTTTGGTGGTTATATTTTCTTCCCAGCTAGTTTCCTGTTGCATCGAAGCTTCTAAAACTTTCTTTAGTTCTCCAAGTTGTTCCCAGAAAATCGCTTTGATGCCGGTATCTTTGAATTGAATATCGTAACAAACTGCTGTTGTTTTACCGTCGCAAACTAAACGCAAGTAGGTATCTTGAACTTCCGTTTTATAGTTCAGCCAATTGACTCTTTTTCCATTCGAAGATAGGGTTCCTCGCATGTATTCTTTGAAACCTGACCAGAACTTTTCGTTGCGTTCTTTTCGCGCTTCTTTAGATAACATTCTTATTTATTTCCCTTCGCGTGATCCGCTAAAAACTGCTGTAAACCTATATCTGTCAATGGATGTTTTGCCAATGCTTTAATTGCACTCAGAGGACCAGTCATTACATCTGAACCGATTTCAGCGCAATGAATAATGTGCATTGGGTGTCGAACAGAAGCAGCAAGGATTTGTGTGTCAAAAGCGTAATTTTCATAAATCAATCGTATTTGCTCAATCAAAGCCAGACCATCTGTTGAAACATCATCTAATCTTCCTAAAAATGGAGAAATGTAAGTTGCGCCAGCTTTTGCTGCCAAAAGAGCTTGTCCAGCAGAGAAAATCAAGGTGCAATTGGTTTTTATACCTTTTTGATCGAAGTATTTAATCGCTTTAATTCCTTCAGGAATCATTGGAATTTTAACAACGATATTTTTGTGTAATTCAGCTAGTTGCTCTCCTTCTCGTATCATTCCCTCTAAATCAGTTGCTATAACTTCTGCACTGACAGGACCATCAACAATGTTGCAAATATCAACGTAATGTTTTAAAATATTATTTGTCCCATTGATACCTTCTTTTGCCATCAAAGATGGATTTGTAGTTACACCGTCTAGAATACCTAGTTCGTTTGCTTCGCGAATTTCAGCCAAATTTGCAGTATCTATAAAAAACTTCATAGTTATTTCTTTTTGTTTTTCATTTCTAATTGCTTTTTCTGCATTTCCTCTAATCTTTCTTGGAAACGAGATTTCTTTTTCTCTTTTGGATTCGCAATTGCTTTTGCCTTTCGCTCGGCCATTTTAGCACGAAGCTTATCTTCGTCAGCAAAGAATTGTTTGATAATCAACATGATTAAAATTGAAACCAAAGTTGAAATGAAATAGTAATAACTTAAACCTGCTGAATAATTATTAAAGAAGAAAATCATCATTATTGGGAAAATATACATGATAACTTTCATGTTTGGCATTCCAGGTTGTTGTGGTTGTTGCATATTACCACTATTCATAAAAGTGTACAATAAAGTGGTCACAGACATCAATAAAGTAAACAAACTCACGTGGTCACCATACGGCCATATATTTACACCAAAATCCCAAATTGAATCGTAGGAAGACAAATCTTCAGCCCATAAGAAAGGTTGTTGACGTAGTTCGAAAGCAGCAGGAAAAAAGCGAAATACAGCTAATAAAATTGGCATTTGAATCAACATAGGAACACAACCAGCAAGCGGACTTGCACCCGATTCGCGGTATAAAGACATCATTTCCATTTGTTTTTTCATTGCATCCTCTTGTTTAGGATACTTTGCGTTTAACTCGTCCACTTCTGGTTTCAAGATGCGCATTTTAACAGATGATAGAAACATTTTCCATTGAACGGGCATTAAAATTAACTTTAAGATGATTGTCAAAACCAAAATCGCTATTCCAATTCCCATTCCACTGTTTACCAATAGATTAAAGATAGGTTGAACGGCATATAAATTAATCCATCTAAATAATCCCCAACCAAAATTTAAGATATCATCGTAGTTAGAATCGTAAGTTTTTAATAATTCGTAATCATTAGGTCCAAAATACCAGTTGAAACTTGCTTTATCGTTTTTAAAATTCAATGAAAGTGTAGAGCTAAAATCTTTTAAATGCGATCCATTCTTTGATTCTCCCTCTTTGTATACTTTTACCATCATTTTAGAACCTTCTTTAGCAAATCCTTCATTGGGCTTTAAAAAAGAAGAAAAATAACTTTGTTTGTAAGCAACCCAATTCAAATCATCCTCATTTTCTAGGTAATCAGACGAAGTTTCAGATAAATAAGAGAAACCTTCATTTTTTTGTTCGTAACAAATCGTGGTAACTTTTCTTTGTTCACTAAATAAACGTTCTGATTTTCTGAATGCTGCCTGCCAATTAAATTGAATATTATTTCTTGTTACATTTTCAAATCCATCTAATTCAATTTCGTAATCTAGATCAAATTTTTCCTTGTTAAGATAATAGCTTTGAGCGATTTTTCCATCTGCTAATTCTAATTCAAAAGTTATCGCGTTTTTAGATTTTGATTTAACATCAAATAAATATTTACTTGTATAAATTTTTCCTTTTTTAGAAGTTAAAATCAATTGATTTACAGCATCACCATTTTTAAAAAGACATAAAGGTTTATCATTTTTCTTAGCGAAATCGAAGTATGATTTGTAGTTCTTCAAGTAAACAGCAGCAATAATACCTCCTTTAGTGTTGAATTCAATAATTAGTTTATCATTTTCCAAAGTGATGATTTCACCTTCAACATTTTTGTCCAGGTTTTCATTTACTTGTTTTTTTACTTGAGTATTTTTATTAGCAACCTTTGCTTTTGCTGTTTCTTTTTTAGACGCTTCTTTTTCTTTCGTATTAACTTGTTCTATTTTCGCTTTTTTCTTAATGTCTTCATCGGAAGGTTGGTTGAAAATAGAAAAAACAGTAAGAATTAAACCGATTAAAACCAAGCCGGTTAGGGTGTTACGATCCATTATTTTGTAGAATTAAATGTTAATGCTGCATCCACAAATGCAACGAATAAAGGGTGAGGGTTGGCAACTGTACTTTTATATTCTGGATGAAATTGAACTCCTACAAACCACGGATGTTTAGGAATTTCAACAACTTCGACTAATCCTGTCTCTGGATTTCTTCCAGTTGCGATCATACCTGCTTGTTCGAATTGTTCTAGATAAGCAGAATTAAATTCATAACGATGGCGGTGTCGTTCTGAAATATTTTCTGTTTTGTATGCTTTAGCGATTTTTGATTTAGGTTTCAATTGACATTTATACGCTCCCAAACGCATTGTTCCTCCATAGTTAGATACATTCTTTTGTTCTTCCATCATAGAAATAACGGGAAATTTAGTATCTTCTGAAATTTCTGTGGTGTGTGCATCTTCCATTACGAGCACGTTGCGCGCAAACTCAATTACAGCACATTGCATACCTAGACAAATTCCTAGAAAAGGAATATTATTTTCTCTAGCGTATTGTACGGCTTCAATCTTTCCTGAAATTCCTCGTGAACCAAAACCTGGCGCAACTAAAATCCCATCTAATTCGCTCAATTCTTCAATGTTTTCCTTGCTCAATTTATCAGAATGAATCCACTTTACGTTTACTTTGGTATTGTTAGCAACTCCAGCGTGGATAAACGATTCACTGATTGATTTATACGAATCTTTCAATTCAACGTACTTTCCAATCAAACCGATATTAACTTCTTTTTCAGGATTTTTTAGTCTATCTAAAAATGATTTCCATTGTGACAAATTTGGTGACGATTTTTTAGGTAAACCTAGTTTTTCAAGCACTACTTTATCCAATTCTTCTGCTTGCATCAATAAAGGAACGTCGTATATAGATTCTGCATCACGCGATTCAATAACAGCATTCATGGAGACATTACAGAACTTTGCAATTTTTCGACGTAGGTTTAAATCCAATTCGTGTTCTGTTCTGCAACAAAGTATATCAGGTTGTACTCCTAATTCCATCATTTGTTTAACCGAATGTTGAGTAGGTTTTGTTTTTAATTCACCAGCTGCAGCAAGATAAGGAACAAGAGTTAAGTGAATAACGATACAATCATTTTCATATTCCCACAACATTTGACGTACAGCTTCTACGTATGGCAGTGACTCAATATCGCCAACAGTTCCACCAATTTCAGTAATTACAATGTCGTATTGGCCTTTTTGAGCCACTAGTTGAATTCTATTTTTTATTTCGTCGGTGATATGAGGAATTACTTGAACCGTTTTCCCAAGGTATTCGCCACGCCTTTCTTTTTCAATTACAGATTGATAAATTCTACCAGTTGTAACGTTATTAGCTTGAGAAGTAGGAACATTTAAAAAGCGTTCATAATGACCTAAATCTAAGTCGGTTTCGGCGCCATCATCAGTAACAAAACACTCACCGTGTTCATACGGATTTAAAGTTCCTGGATCGATATTGATATACGGATCTAATTTTTGAATGGTCGTTGTATAACCTCTTGCTTGAAGAAGTGTTGCTAACGATGCTGAAATGATTCCTTTTCCCAGAGAAGATGTTACACCCCCGGTTACAAAAACATACTTGGTTGAATTGGACATAAAAAATTTTGTAACTACGGATAACAAAGTTAATACATCCTAAGGAAGTATGGTAGTTTAATTTTTTAATTTTTAAAGATTTTGGGAGTTTAGGGTTTAAAATATTGATTGAAAGAGCGATAGAAGAAATGCTTCGTTTTATTGTATGGCCTGCAAATGTTAAGGTTAGCAGTACGAAAATTCTTTAGCTAGAGCTTGAAGTTCATTAGTTCGTATACTTTGTTAAATGATAGCAGTCGATGAATTATCACAGTATTTTGTAATTAAGTTAATTGGTCTTCACGTCAATATTGGTTTTCCGTTACTGATTTAAATTTTTCTAAAAATTGTTTTCCTTTCGAGCATTCCGTAATATGTAGTTTAATAGAAAAAACTCCCAAAGTGTCGATATTTTTAAGTTGAGGTTGTTTTCGTCTATGTTCAAAGAGTCGAAAGTTTTGTCATGCTGTAACGCATAATTTTGTAGTCACCTTTTTGAAAAAGGTGGTTGTGTTTAAAAATGATACTATTAAATACTATTGTTAATTTCATTCTTATAGTCTGCTTAAATGACCCCTAAAGGTTTGCACTTAGAAACGTTGCTGTCACGAAGGGAAACTATGATTTCTTAGATGATGTTAGCAACTTTTTCTATTGAATAATAATTTTATTAGTCATTAACACAGTACTACTTTTATTAAGAATTCTTGTTATATAAACACCTGAATTTAGTTTTTCTGAATCCAATGTTTTATCAGAATTTAGCTCCCCACTAACTACTAGTTGTCCTAACAAGTTGAAAAATTGATATTCATAAAAGGTATTTTCGGGTAAATTAAAATGAATCAGATTACCTCTCGTGACGGGATTTGGATGGACAAAAAAGGTTGTGTCTAAGATGGGGTTAATTGTCGAAAGCGGGTTACATGAGTTCCAGTCTAGACTAAAATGAGCATTAAAATATTCAATTATCGATTGAGTGAAAGCGTTAGCAAATGCAGTTCTATTCGCTGGAGTATCTCTTAGATTACTAAAATTTAATTCCATTTGAAGACCGTTTATAGGAACTGAAGGATTATAACACGTGTGATTCGCTGTAATGTAACCTCCACTATAATAATTTGAAGTAAGTCCGGGAAACGGTATACTTTGACTAGGTACTGAAGGAAAATTATTATTTGTTAAAAATGTGCCAAAAGCTTGAGGTCCTCTTAATAATTCGGCATGTGTGTAATTATTAACATTGTTTAAAGCTAAATTTTTTATAGAGCTGTTATTGATATATTGCAGAGTATTCAGGGTGTTATCAGATAATTCAAGCTCATCATCATACAACAAATATCCTAATTCAATCCTTTGAATAGGATTACCATGCCCATGCAAATCCACGAAAAATGTTTGATCATTATACTGTTGATTAGCAGCGTTCCGTGCATCAGCTATAAAGTCATGAAATTCTCCCCATGCTAATATTGCTTCTGGATTGCCACAAGCTCCATCTGCTAAATTACGGTTGACGTCTAGTTTATTTCGCTTTAAATGAGAAATAACCATATGTGGATAGCACCCCGTAGCAGCAAAGAGCTTATTCTTAATTTCTAAGGCAGTTTCAATGGTAAAGGCGTCAACTGCATAAACAGGGCTGTTACAGGTTCTATTGGGTATTGAACCAGGTTCTAAATTGCCGCCATGCGGAACAGAAATAACCAAAGGAAGAGTTCCAACTTGATACTCAACATAATTATTCGTTCCAAAAATGACTACTTGTGCATTGGTGTATGATACCAAAAGCGATATAAGTAAAACGTAAAACGAGTATTGTATTCCTTTCAATTTGTTTTATTTTGAATAGTTGCTAACGGCAGTTCGTCTAAACCACGTAGTAGCAACGAAACTAAACATTTTCTGAATTATTTTACGAACAAAATTTGAATAAATTGATCAAAACAACTACCAAAGTAATTGTTGTGTTTTTACTCGTAACAACTAGTTTTAGCAAACATACCAAATATTGGTATTATTTTAAAATAACTTTTGGGTATTTTTCGGGTATAGGGAGACACACTAACTCGTAAATCTACATACTGCGTCAACCTCCGTTCTGTTTTTAAAATTCATATTTCCACAAATCATTGATTTACAATCATAAATACAATTACAACCGAATAAAGAATTACAATCGATTGAATCTGAAAGGTTATGAAAAACAGCAACCTTACTGAGCATAGTAAACCTTAGATAAAAATACAATTCAGAAATCCAAATCATCCATTAGACTTTATCAATTTGGATAAATTTGTTTTCACAAACCTTAGAAACTATTTAAGAATTGAAACAAAAATTTTAGTTTGAAAAGTACTCTATTTTTGTTTTTATGAAATTCTAACTAAAAAATCAAAAATAAGCTGTGTATCCAAAATGAATCTTGCTCAAGCGAAAATCGAACGGATTCGTTAACTGTTTTCCAACGGCATAAGAAATAGTGAAAATTCCGAGTTTTGTTCCAAACGAAAAACCTGTTCCAACGCCGAATGGATTGTCTTTTGAATAGTTTTTGGAATTATTTTCGTAAACTGCTTGCTCAAAAAATAGAAAAGCGTTTGAATTTCTGTCAACTAAAAATCGATATTCGAAGGTGTAGTTCAACTTAGTTGAGGCAAATAATTCATCTTCATTAAAACCACGCAATGAATTTAAACCACCAAATCGGTACAACTCATTTTGGAAAATTTGCGGTGCATAATACGTTTCAAAAGCAGTACTAAACTTCAACACGTGGCGCTTTGCCAACGAAAAATAATTGTCAAATTGAATACTCGCTCTGGCAACGTTTTTTTTATCTGAAATGGAATCTTTAGTGGCAACACGCGAACCGATGTACGTTTCAATGTTTAAAAACCGTCCTTTGCTTGGATTGGGAACATAGTCTAATTTTCGAAGGGTATAAGAAAGTCCATAAGCATTGGTTCGAACGGTCGCTAAGTTGGTAAATTGGCTCGAACTTGCCGAAGCAAATAATAAATTGGACGCCAATAATTGATAGGAAGCTTTGAATTGACTGCCATTTTTCAAAGTGTAAACAACTCCAATTGATGATTTTAAGTCGAGAAAAGTAGAGTCGCGCTTGTATAAATTAAATCGGGCATCGATTCCAAAAGGAGATTTAAAAAGATAAGGATAAATGAACTTAAAATTCAAGGTTTGCGTTTGCGGTTGAATACTTCGCCAACTTAAATCAATCAATTCTGCTTTTTTAAAAACGTTCGCCAATTTCATCTGTAAGTCACCTGTGAGAACAAGTGTTTGTGTGATAGGATTAGGTTGAAGTCCGATTGCGCCTTGAATGGAACTGATTTTTTGACTTTGTAAATAAACAAAAAGTTCCACGCCCTTTTCGGTAAATAGCAATTCTGATGCTTTAATCTTTTTCAAGAAAGAGACTTGTTCAATACGTTTATTAACCTGTTCGAGCAAAGATTCGTTGAAATAATCGCCTTTTTTGATGCCAATGATATTTTCAATCGCGTTTAACGAAATACTTGAATCTCCCTTGACATTGATTTCAGTCCACTTATAGATCATCCCGCGATTGAAAGAAAGTTGCACTGAAATTTCATCCTCAAAAATCGCTACGTTTTGAAATGAAATTGCTATAAATGGATAGCCATTGTTTAAAAAAGCATTTAAACTGTTTTTAAGTAGGAGTGAAAATTCACTTGCTGAATAGTTTGATTTATTTTTTGCAAGCGGAACATTGAATTTTCGCAATTGCCAACGATCTTTTTCTTCTAATTCAACATTGATTTTTTTAAACTTTCTCCCCAATTCAACTTGGACAGTAAATTGACTTTCATTTTGCTTTTTAGCTTCAAATGAAACAAGAAAAAATCCTTTGTCAATCCATTCAATTCTTTTCTTGCGAATTAAATTTTCTAATTCAAAGGTAGATTTTAGTTGTTCTTTTTTAAAATATTTTGAAGTTGATAATTCGATAGAATCTAGGATATTGAAATTAACTGAAATAATTTGAGCATAGATAGTTGGAATGAAAAATTGAAGCCAAAAAATCAAGATAAGATATATACTTTGTAAGTTGCTTTTTGCTAATATTTTCAACATTTTTTTTAATAAAAACAAACTATTTTAAAAAAAATTGTAACTTTAGGTAGTTAAGTTTCGTTAATGTAATCACAAACAACAAAAACTTTTAGTTATGAAAACAAAATTAACACTTGTATTTACAGCGGCTGTTGTTGCTTTAATACTAGCATCATGTGGATCAGGAAGAACAGCAAGTTGCGATGCTTATGGAAGTACGCAACAAACAGAATCTAGTGATTTAGCTGCAAAATAATAAATTAACTTACCAATTAAAGCGTTTAAAATACAATTCCATCTGAGATTGTATTTTAAACGCTTCATTTTTTGCAGCCATTGCAAAATCTTCTCCCCTACTTGCGTAGATAATTCCTCGAGAAGAGTTCACTAACAAACCACATTCTTCGTTAGCTCCATAATTAACGACCTCATCTAATGAACCGCCTTGCGCACCAACACCAGGAACTAAAAAGAAATTATTCGGAGCTAATGCTCTAACTTTTGCTATTTCTTCTGCTCGGGTTGCTCCAACCACAAACATCAACTGTTCATCTGTTCCCCATTCTTGTGCTTTTTTCAGTACTTTTTCATATAATTTTGTTCCATCGCTATCTGTAAATTGAAAATCTAAAGAACCTTGATTAGAAGTTAATGCCAATAAAATCACCCATTTTCCTTTAAAATCCAAAAAAGGTTTCACACTATCTGAGCCCATGTATGGCGTAACGGTAACTGCATCACAAGGTAAAGTTTCGTAAAACGTTTGAGCATAATAACTCGATGTATTTCCAATATCACCGCGTTTCGCATCAGCAATTATGAAACAATCTTTCGGTAGGTAATTAATCGTTTTTTCTAAAGATTTCCACCCTTTTACGCCGTGACATTCGTAAAAAGCAGTGTTTGGTTTATAGGCGACACAAAAATCTTTAGTTGCATCGATAATCGCTTTATTGAATTCAAAAATTGGATCTTCTGTTTCCAGTAAATGCGGTGGAATTTTTTCTAAATCTGGATCTAACCCTACACATAAAAACGATTTTTTTAATCGAATTTGTTGAATCAACTCTGCTTTTGTCATACCTCCTCGCCTTTTAATTTTTCTGCATTTTCAGCCACTTTCAAGGCATCAATCATTTCGCGCATATCCCCATTCATAAAAGCACTTAAATTATAAATCGTTTTATTAATTCGGTGATCGGTAATACGACCTTGTGGATAATTATAAGTTCTGATTTTCGCTGAACGGTCACCAGTTGAAACCAAGGTTTTACGATGAGCAGCTCGTTCGTTGTGAACACGATCCAACTCCGCTTGATATAATCGAGAACGCAAAACAGAAATTGCTTTTTCTAAGTTTTTATGTTGCGAACGACCATCTTGACATTCAACCACAGTTCCAGTTGGAATATGCGTCAAACGAATAGCCGATTCTGTTTTATTAATGTGCTGCCCACCTGCACCAGAAGCTCTAAATGTATCTTTTCGAACGTCGTTCATATCCAAATTGAAATCTACTTCTTCTGCCTCTGGAAGCACGGCAACTGTTATCGCTGATGTATGTACACGACCTTGAGATTCTGTTTCTGGTACACGTTGAACGCGGTGAACACCCGATTCAAACTTCAACATTCCGTACAAGCCCAAACCGATAATTTCCATTGAAATCTCTTTGTAGCCTTTAACTGTTCCTTCAGATGAATTGACGATTTCGTATTGCCATCCCATTTCCTTGAAAAACATCGTGTACATTCTAAAAATATCTTCCACGAAAATACAAGCTTCATCTCCACCAGTTCCAGCACGAAGTTCCATAATGGCATTTTTATCGTCTTCGGGATCTTTAGGAATCAGCATCATTTTTATTTCTTCTTCCAAAATTGGACGACGCGTTTCCAATTCATCGATTTCCATTTTGGCCATTTCACGCATATCAGGATCCGTTTCCGTTTCCAATAATTCACGTGAACTTTTTATGTTTGCTAGTAAATTTCCATATTCTTTGTAAACTTCATCCAAAGATTCCAATTCTCGGTATTCTTTATTCAACTTGACATAGCGCTCCATATTTGAAATAATATCGGGGTCGGTAATCATTTTTCCAACTTCAACAAAACGATAATGTATGGCTTCTAATTTTGACAGTAAATCTGACATTGATAGTATTTTTGAGGTGTAAAAGTAAGAAAGATATTTGGACTAAGGATTTAGGATGTTATGACTTTAGTAGGGAATGAGAAATGAGAATGAGAATGAGAATGAGAATGAGAGAATGAGAGAATGAGAAATGAGAGAATGAGAGAATGAGAAATGAGATTGAGAAATGAGATTGAGAAATGAGAATGAGAAAAAAATGAAAGTGAAATCTGCAATTTGCGAATCAGCGAGTCCTGAATTTAAATTAAAACTGAATCCGGTAAACAAAATTGGGGAAAAATCCTATTTGATATGCAATGTTAATACTGTTTGTACTTGCGTTGTAACGTTCAGCGAAAATGTTTTTTCTATTTGTTACGTTATTCACATCAAAAGACCAAGATTGAGAAATTTTATGTTTTTTAGCATTCATCGTAAAGCCTAATTTAACATCTAAGCGCAAGAAATCATCATATTTTTCTGAATAAGCATATGCATCACCTTTATTAACTTGAAATTGAATCAACTGTGACAATTCTAAATCAATCGGCGTATAATACCTTCCACCTGCATGTGTTAATTTTATATCTAATGCAATTACATTTCGTTTTTCCATTCCTACTTTAAATTCTTTTCCGATTAACACATTGTATACATAGCGACCGTTGAATGCTGTATTTCGTTTAATTCCATCAGAGGCAATATATTTCGATTCGTACAATGAACCCGTTATTAAACCATAAAAACCTTTTCTAAAAAAACGTTCAATAGTCAATTCAACACCATAATTCTCGCCTGTTCCCTCGTTTACTAAATCGGTTTTATCATTCGGAAAGAATGTCGCACCAGCGTTCAACATGGAATAACTTGTTGGATTTTTTTGAACTGGTACTCTACTCAAATACTGATAATAAATCTCTGTTTTAAAACGCCAACTTTCAAATGGAAGGATTTCATAACCTATTACGAGTTGCTGACTGCGCGAAAAATCCATTCCTCGATTCAACTGTTGCGCCTTTCCTTCACTATCAAATGACTGAAAAAAATAAGAATCCAAAGGTTGCATTTGACTGTGCATTCCATAGCCAAAACTTAAGTTGCTAGTTTTCGAAAATTGGTACTTCACTCCTACCCTTGGTTCAATGGCGTAAGAATTATTCAGCGTTAAAAGTTGTGTGTGTAAACCTAAATTCAGCGTCAAATCATTGGTGAAATTATATTTCGAGTGAACATACGCTTGTATCAATCCCGATTTTTCATCTGAATTCCACAATTCTTGCCATTCCACTGAATTTTCTCTATTTCTATACTCCAATTTAATCGACAAAAGCTCCGCAATAATTCCCGTTTTAAAGAACAGTTTTGCGCTAATCTTCGAATTAAACGAAGTATTCAAGGTGAAATTAGCTCGTTTCGTTAAATTTTCAATCGTACGAATGGGTTCTTCTACCGGATTCAAACTATCTTGTAAGTAATTGGAACCTGCATAATTTACACCAACAACTGTATTGAAATAAGACTTATCATTGATACGAATAACGTGTTTCATACCCAATAATCCAATTTGACTAGTGAAGTAACTATCGCGATTTGGAAAAGCAAAAAGATCGGTACTATCCACTTTATCGTGTGTAAAATCAATACTACTCAACGCACCGATACCAAAAAAGGTAAATTTTCCAATTTTCGTGTTTCCAGTATTTATTTTAAATGAAATATCTTGATAATAAGGTGTTGCAGCCGTTCCAATCGGCAAACCAATCGACTGAGCTACACTCGAAAAACCGTAGCGATATGCCACCAAATACGACGAACCATTGTCTTTTTTTAGTGGTCCTTCGGTTACTAATTCTAAACCTGTCAAGACACCAAATTGGAACGTATGTTCTCGTTTTTCACTGTTACCATTTCGCAAACCTAAATCAAAAACTCCTGCGTTTGCATTTCCATATTCAGCAGGAAAAGCCGAAGTCATAAAATCAGAATTTCGCAACAAATTGGTATTTATCGCTGAAACGGGTCCACCTGTTGTGCCAATTGTCGAAAAATGATTGGGATTTGAAATATTTAAACCTTCAATTCGCCATAAAACCCCAACGGGAGAATTTCCTCTGATAACCAAATCATTACGCGTATCGTCAGGAGAACTCACACCTGCAAAATTCGCTGCTAAACGAGCGGGATCGGAGCGTCCACCGGCATAACGATTCACTTCTTCCATTGAAAAAGAACGTCCGCTTACACTCGTCAATTCATTATTTAAACCATTCTTTTTGCCCACAACCGTCACTTCGCCAATTTCAGCAACCGATTCTTCCAATTGAATATCCAAAATCGTTTCCTTTCCTGATGAAACAATAATGTTTGAAACATTCGCTTCGCGATAGCCCGGATAAGAGATTTTCAAAGCGAATCTTCCGGGAGCAACATCCGTTAATTTGTATTTTCCATTAAGATCCGTTCGCGTAATTTTCAATGGATTCGATTCTACAATCTGAATCGTTGCACCGGGAATTGTTTGTTGGGATTGCTTGTCAGAAATTGTACCCTTTATGGTTTGCAAATTTTGGGCAATAATACCTTGACAATTAATAAATAAAATAGAGAAGCAAAATGCTAAACATTTACTGAAGATATTCATAACTTAAATTTGGAATACAAAAATAACTTCAAATATAGAATTGACGTATTATTCCTTCAAATGAGGATGTTCCTCTAAAATCGGAGCATTTACTAATTCGAAACTTAAATTTTTTAATTCACTCACATCCATTTCTTGAATTTGCATTATTGAAATGGGTTTATTAATATAAAGTCTAGCAATTCCGGGTCTTGCTGGTCCGAGAATTTCTGTTGGGTCTGAAAAAAGTTCATAGTTATTGGTAAATGTTAGAGGAATAATAGGCACATTTAGTGCTTTAGCTAATTTAAAAGCGCCATCTTTAAAAGGAACCATTTTCGGACATTGGTGTGAGGGAATGCCACCTTCAGGAAAAATAACTAAGGACCAACCTTCAGCAATTGCTTTTGATGCTAGCATATAGCTCTGTCCAGCTTTTGTTCTATCACCACGATAAACTGGAATATTCAAATTCTTGAAATAAGTACTAATAATTGGATACGTTAATAATTCACTTTTTCCCAGAAAAACAAATGGATGTTTTGGTAAAATAGAGTACATAAAAAAAATGTCTAAATACGAAGTATGATTCGCCACTATTATGTAGGGACCATCTGGCAACTCGTTATTTTTTACTTTTTTGACATGATAAAAACAAAAAATACGCATCATCCAACTCCAAAAAAGGAATAGTTTAAAACTAAATTTCTTCCATTGTGGCCGAAAAAGTATGATGAAGAAAAAAGGATAAAGTAAAATTGCAAAAAAAGAAAAAATAACTGCAATATATAATTTCCATAGTAATGCAACAACACCTAAAAATAACTTCATAGTCAAATGTAGTAATTTCATTAAAAATATTACTTGTTTGCTTTCAAATGAAATCACTAATTTTGAAAAAAAGATTAAATGGCACGTATTTTAACTGGAATTCAAAGCACTGGAACTCCTCATTTGGGCAATATCCTAGGTGCAATAATTCCTGCAATTAAATTAGCTCAACAAGCTGAAAATGAATCATTTTTGTTTATTGCTGATTTACATTCTTTAACACAAATAAAAGACGGTGAACAACTTCGTTTAAATACGTATGCCACAGCTGCAACCTGGTTGGCATTTGGTTTAGACACAGATAAATCTATATTTTACCGCCAAAGTGACGTGACAGAAGTAACAGAATTAATGTGGTATTTACTTTGTTTTTATCCTTACAATCGAATGACACTTGCGCATAGTTTTAAGGACAAAGCGGATCGATTAGAGGACGTGAATGGTGGTTTATTTACCTACCCAATATTAATGGCCGCAGATATTTTATTGTATGATGCCGAAATTGTTCCTGTAGGAAAAGATCAAAAACAACACTTAGAAATGGCTGCGGATGTTGCTCGACGTTTTAATTTACAATACGGTGAAACACTTGTTACTCCCCAAGAAAAAATTCAAGAGGAAACCATGTTGATTCCTGGAACAGATGGAGAAAAAATGAGTAAATCTCGTGGGAATTACATTGATATTTTCTTACCTGAAAAAGAGCTACGTAAACAAATAATGACAATTGTATCTGATAGTATTCCCTTAGAAGAACCCAAAAACCCAGACACTTGCCATACTTTTGCTCTTTATAAGTTGTTAGCATCAGAATCGGAAATTGAAAGTATGCGAAAAAATTACTTAAATGGGAATTATGGCTACGGACATGCAAAACAAGCGCTTTACGAATTGATTCTAATAAAATTTGCTGAGCCAAGAAGAAAATTCAATGAATTGATGGCGGATGTTTCTAAAATTGATAATGCACTTACAACAGGAGCAATAAAAGCAAAGAAAATAGCTAAAGAGGTTTTATCTAGAGTTAAGAATAAAGTTGGATATTAATTTTCAGTTCCAACCTATAAATTGATATTCAATTACTTACAAAAAAGGTATTGATTATGACAATCAGTAAACGATTTTCAATGTTTAAATAACATTAACGAATTAATAATCAAAATTAGCTGAAAGCCACATAAATTCAAATAAAGACGTATCTTTGTAACTTCGCAAACGCCAATGATTGATACCGATTTATACGAAGCAAAAAAGCTTTATCCATTTCAAGTAAATACTGTTACAAATATTTTAGATGAACTTCGTAAAAATGGAGCCAATTTCAATCTACTTTATCAACTACCAACAGGTGGTGGGAAAACAGTTATTTTCTCAGATATTACTAAAAGATACATTGAGGAATGGGGAAAAAAAGTATTGATTTTAACTCATCGAATCGAACTCTCTGTTCAAACTTCTAAACAATTGAACGCAATTGGAGTACGAAACAAAATCATTAATTCAGAAGTTAAAAATCTAAACGACCAAGAGGATTACAATTGTTTCATCGCAATGGTAGAAACGTTGAATAATCGCTTAAATGAAAACGACAACTTTATTGAGAATGTTGGTTTAGTTATCGTTGATGAAGCCCATTACAACAGTTTCAGAAAAATTTTTCAATTTTACGAAACAAGTAATATTCTTGGTGTAACTGCAACTCCCTTAAGTAGCAACAAAGCACTACCTCTGAAAGATAATTACAATAAATTATTGGTAGGTGAATCCATTTCTAACTTAATTGAAAATGGTTATTTGGCAAATGCTGAAACCTATTCATACGATGTTAATTTACATGGTTTAAAAATTGGAACGAATGGGGATTTTACCGTTGGAAGTTCTGATTTACTTTACAGTAATTACTTCATGCAAGAAAAGTTAATTTTTGCTTATGAGGAAATCGCACATGGACAGAAAACGTTGATTTTCAATGCTGGAATTGAAACCTCGCGTCGTGTGGAGGAATCGTTTAAAAAGCTAAAACACAATATTCGTCACCTCGATTCTACCTTTAGTGATAAAGACAGAAAAGAAGTGTTGACTTGGTTTCGTGAAACGCCAAACGCAATTTTGACATCTGTTGGTATTTTGACAACTGGTTTTGACGAACCAACAGTAAAAACAATTATCATCAACCGTGCTACACGTTCGCTGACGCTCTACCATCAGATGATCGGACGAGGTTCTCGAAAGTTACCTGAAAAAGACACATTCTCAATTATTGATTTAGGAAATAACGTTAGACGATTCGGCTATTGGCAAGATTATATCAATTGGCAAGATGCATTTCGTTTTCCAGATCGCTTCTTGGAATCGCGTGTTTCCGAATTGGAAGACATGGAGTTTGAAATTGAATTTGAATTCCCTAAAGGTTTTGAAAAAATAATTGATACTAAAATACTTGAAAGTTTCAATATCAAAGAAGACTATTTTCGTTGTATGGAACGTGGCGAAAAAGGTAAAAATTGTATAGGAAATTCATTAATAAATCATTTTGTAGCAATAGAGGGATCAGCTAAAAATTTAGACCACGCTCTACTTTTACAAGAAAGTTTACAAGATCATATTGAACATCGCATTAAGCACTACACCAAATGTATTTCCAAAAGTACTGACAACTATTTCAAATTTTTGTTAGAGACCTATAATCGTCAATTGGCACAAAAAATTCGCCTAAATATTGACGAATAAATAGAAATCTCTACCTTTAACTAAAATCTAGTATGAGAAATTTTCTGATTCTTTTCACATTAATTCTTAGTTTCAATTCCTTTTCGCAAGTTTCCAAGTTGAAAGCTTACTTGGATACAAAACAATTCTACGCGCCTGAAACAGGAAATTACATTGAAATTTACCTTCAATTTGATGGATCGACAGCAAAATTTATTCCTGCAAAAGATGGAATTCAAGCGAAAATTGCTGTTTCAATAGAAATTTACCAAGGTGAAAATAAAATCAATTCTGACGTTTATATCTTAGAATCTCCTCTATCAAAAGACAGTGTTCAAGATGATTTCTATGAAGTTCGTCGCTTTATGTTGCCTCCAGGGAATTTTAATTTAAAGTTGAATTTAGTAGATATCAACAAAGAAAAATCATCGGTTGCGGCTGAAGTTCCAATTTCTATTGAGGATTATTCGAAAACCTACTCCATTTCAGACATTGAAGTTGCTGAATATGCTTACAGATCAGATGTTGCCTCAAATTTCCAAAAATCAGGTTATCACATTATTCCTTGGATTTCAAACTTTTATTCTTCTAACTTGACAAAAATTCCAGCCTATTTTGAAATCTATAATGCTGATTTATTAAAAGATACTTTAGTTGGAGTAGTTCAAAAAATTGTCAATACAGAAACGGATTCTGAAATTGAATCATTTACAAAAATGACGCGTGTAAAAAACGAAAAAGTGATTCCAATTTTTAAAACATACGACATAGAACTTTTACAAACAGGAACTTACAAGTTAGTGATTGAATTAGTCAATCGAAAAATGGAGGTGTTAGCTACACAAAATTATCCGTTTGAACGCAGTAATGAAGTGGTAGCAAGCTTCAATCCAGAACAAATGGTACTCGATCCAGCATTTCAAAAATCAATCACTGACGATAGCGTTTCATTTTATTTAGCTAGTTTAATTCCAATCGCTCGACCTGCAGAAATTAAGAACATCATTGCAACTTTAAAAACTAAAAATTCAGAGAAAATCCGCAAACATTTACAGGCATTTTGGGTGCAATCAAGTCCTCAAAATAGCTATGAAGCTTGGATGAAATACAAAATCCAAGTTCAATTTGTGAATGAAATTTATGGAAATAACTTCCAAGATGGATTTGAAACTGATCGCGGACGTGTGTATTTAAAATATGGTGCACCAAGTTCAGTTGTTTCAAAAGAAACATCGCCTTCCGAGTATCCGTTTGAAATCTGGACATACAATAAAATTGCATCTTTCAGTAACAAGCGCTTTATTTTTTATAATCCTGATTTAGTGAATAATGCTTACCGTTTACTGCATTCAGATATGTTGGGCGAAACGAAAAATTTGGGCTGGCAACAAATTCTTGCTAAACGTAATACCAACAATGGTAATGTTGACGATCCAAACCAAAATTATCAGCAACACTTTGGTGGAAACAGCAATGACCTTTTTAGACAATATTAAATGAAAGATTTAAAGGTTGCAGTTGTTATTCTAAATTTCAATGGCAAAAAGCATTTGGAAACTTATTTACCAAGTGTTCTGGAACATACAGGAAAACATACAGTTATTATTGCTGATAATGCAAGCAGCGATGATTCTGTTGACTTTTTAAAAACAAATTACCCACAACTTAGACTAGTTCACAACGCTGAAAATCACGGTTATGCTAAAGGTTACAATGATGCGCTTGAACAACTAAAAGGTGAATTTGACGCGTATTTGTTACTCAACAGCGATGTTGAAGTGACCGCAAATTGGTTGGAACCTTTGATTAAAAGCTTGGAAAATGAAAAAATTGTCGCTGTCCAACCTAAAATTTTAGCTTATTTAAACAAAGGTAATTTTGAGCACGCAGGCGCTTGTGGTGGTCACATAGATTCAAATTATTTTCCTTTTTGCCGCGGTCGAATTTTTGACAATGTGGAAAAAGACGACCAACAATACAATCATTCACAGCAAGTTACTTGGACTTCTGGTGCAGCGATGTTGATTCGTTCGGAAGCTTTACATCAAGCAGGTGGTTTTGATGCCGACTTTTTTGCACACATGGAAGAAATTGATTTATGCTTGCGCTTGCAACGAAAAGGTTATCAATTAGTTTGTAATCCTGAAAGTGTGGTTTATCATTTAGGCGGCGGAACATTAGCCTACAATTCTCCCAATAAAATTTACTTGAATTTCAGAAACAACCTGTTTATGCTCGTTAAAAATCATCAGGGTCTGTTGTTTCCTAAATTGTTTTTTCGAATGACATTAGATGGTATTGCAGCAGTGAAATTCTTGACAGAAGGTAATTTCCTATTCACTTGGAAAGTGTTTTTGGCTCATATGGCACTCTATCGGAATTTTGGTAAAATGTATCATAAACGATTAGCTTTAAAAGCGGATAAACAATCCTTTTTTAAATACGATGGTAGTATTTTGTGGGCTTATTTTATTCAAAAAAACAAAACATATTCCTCACTTAATCAACGAAAATTCAAATGAGAAATTTCTATTTAATTGCCCTTTTAATACTAGTTAAACTCCAAAGTATCCTTGCACAAGGAACAGTTCCAAGTATTCAAGAAGCAAGTGATAAAGCACAAAACAAACTATCAAAACCTTCAGTTTCGACAAGTTCACCAAGTTTGTTTGTCAATCCATTTATTGGAACAGGCGGACACGGACATACTTTCCCTGGTGCAACCGCTCCATTTGGAATGATGCAATTAAGTCCAGATACACGCTATGAAGGATGGGATGGTTGCTCGGGCTATCATTATTCAGATTCAATTATTTATGGATTTAGTCACACCCATTTGAGTGGTACAGGCGTTCCTGACTACTGCGATTTATTGATTGTACCTCAATCAGGAAAAGCAAACACAGTTCCAGGTTATAAATCACCAACTGGTTACGGCTCCCGATTTTCGCACGAAAAAGAAGAAGCAAGCCCTGGTTTTTATAACGTTTTTTTAGAAGATGGAAAAATTGGAGTTAAACTTACAACATCTGAACGAGCAGGTATTCACGAATATACCTTTGAAACTAAAGAAGAAAAACGTTTTATCCTGATTGATTTAGACCACCGCGATGAAGTTCTTTCAGCAGCCATTAATGTCATTGGAAAAAATGCTGTTTCTGGAAATCGAATTTCGAAAGATTGGGCTAAAAATCAGCACTTCTATTTTTATCTAACAAGTTCAACTCCCTTCTCTAAAGCGAAAAAAATCATTAAAAATGGAGAACATAAATTAGTGTTAGAATACCCAAAATCGACTGCTAAAATCATTTTGAAAGTCGGTATTTCAGCTGTTGATGAAAATGGCGCAAAAAATAACTTAGAAACTGAAATTGGTGCTGCTAACTTCGATCAAGTGCGCGCAATAACTGTTTATAAATGGAATCAAGAATTAGGTAAAATCGATATTGCAACTGAGAATAAAGAATTAAAAACAATATTTTATACCGCTTTGTATCACAATTATGTTGCTCCCAATTTATTCAGCGATATAGATGGACGATATCGAGGTCTTGACAATCAAATCCATCAAATCGAAAAATCTGAAAATCAATACACCGTTTTCTCTTTGTGGGATACTTATCGTGGAACAAATCCGCTTTACACACTTATTCAACCGAAACGCACCAACGAATTTATCCGAACTTTTTTACGACAATTCAACGAAAGTGGAGATTTACCAGTTTGGGAATTAGCAGGCAATGAAACAGAATGTATGATCGGCTACCACAGCGTTTCCGTTATTACTGATGCGTATATGAAAGGTTTGCGTGATTACAACTCGAAAGAAGCGCTTGCTGCAATGATAAAAACCACTCAACTAGATGAATACGGTAAAATTCCTTACAGTGAAAAAGGATTTATCAGTGCTCATGAAGAACCAGAATCAGCTTCAAAAACAATCGAATACGCTTACGATGATTTCTGTATTGCTTCGATGGCAAAAGCAGCAGGAAACGATTCAGCCTTTCAAGTTTACAATAAACGAAGCTATAATTTTATCAATCTATTTGACCCAAGCACGAAATTTTTACGCGCTAGACGTGGAGCAATGTGGTATGGACCTTTTGACCCAACAGAAGTAAACTTCAATTTCACCGAGGCAAACAGTTGGCAATATTCGACGTATGCGCCTCAACATATTGAAATATTAACCAATCTTCTTGGCGGAAAAGATTCATTGGAAATTTGGCTTGATAAATTATTTACAACACAAAAAAAATTAAGTGGTCGCGTTCAAAGTGACATTACAGGTTTAATTGGGCAGTATGCGCATGGAAATGAACCATCTCATCATGCTGCATACTTGTATAATTTCACAAAATCCCCTCACAAAACGCAATTATACGTTGATAAAATATTAAATGAACTTTATTTCAACGCGCCAGATGGACTTTCAGGAAACGAAGATTGTGGTCAAATGAGCGCTTGGTACGTGCTAAGTTCAATAGGCTTCTATCCTATTTCACCCGGGAATACGAATTATCAAATTGGAAGACCGCTTTTCGATAAAGTCAAAATGAATTTAGGAAATGGAGAATTTGTAGAAATTATATGTAAAAACAATAATCCTGAAAACAAATTTGTTCAATCTATAAAATGGAATGGTAACCTACTTAAGTCCAATGAAATTTGCCATTTAAAATTGTTAAAAGGAGGTGTTTTGGAATTTGAAATGGGGAATAAACCAGCACCAAGATTAGAAACTGCTAATTTCTTTTTGGCAAAAGTTCCAAACGAATTTGTCCCTGTTCCTTTCATAACTAATGATAATCCAATATTCACTGATGCAATAAAAATTGATATTTCTTACTTAAAATTGGATGAGAGTGATAGTTATACCCTTTTATATAGCTTTGATGCTAAAAATTGGTTAAACTTTCAACGTCCATTTGTAATTGTAAATTCATCTACGATTTACACAAAACTTCAAAAAACTACAGCTGATGGAAATATGTACGAAAGTGCTGTAGTATCAGCTCATTTTCACAAAAGAGATTCAAGTATAAAATTACAACTTAAAACAGTCTACGCAAACGAATATGCAGCAGCAGGTCCAAATGCGTTAATTGATGGTGTTCGGGGAGGTAAAGAATTTAGAACGGGCGATTGGCAGGGATTTAATGGTCAAGATGTGAAAGCTGAAATCACTTTTGATTCGCTAAAAACAATCAAAGAAATTGGTGCTTCCTTTATTCGCGATCAAAAATCTTGGATTTTCCTTCCTTCTTCCATCGAAATCGAAATCTCGACAGATGGAACAAATTTCAAGGCACTTCCTAACATTTTGATTCCAGCTGCAAGTCCAAGCGATGAAAATCCAAAAACGTTTGCTTTTACCACTAAAATAGAAAACGAAGCAATCAAAACTATTCGATATACTATTAAAAATCCTGGTTTCTGTCCAAATTGGCACCTTGGAAAAGGAAATAAAACGTGGGTCTTTGTGGATGAATTGATTTTTGACTAGATTTCACAAAAATTTAATCAATGAAAATGTTTGTCAAAATTGCAAATCAACTCCAATATTATTATTATTTATAGAATTCTCTCATTTTTCATTCACTCATTTGTCATTTAATCATAAAGTCCTAATGTCTTAATATCTTAAAGTCCTAAAATCCTAAAGTCATTTCTCATTCACTCATTTGTCATTTACTCATTGCTTCATAAAGTCCTAATGTCTTAATATCTTAAAATCCTAAAGTCATTTCTCATTCACTCATTTTTCATTCACTCACTTACTTGTCATTTACACATTGCTTCATAAAGTCCTAATGTCTTAATATCTTAAAGTCCTAATATCCTAATATCCAAAAAAAAAATGCGCTACAACCTCTCAGAAATCAACGAACTAATTCGCAACAGAAGAACAATATTTCCGGAGCAATTTTCAGAACGTAAAGTTCATCGAGAACAAATTGAAGTAATGCTCAACAACGCACAGTGGGCTCCTACTCACGGAAACACACAACCTTGGCGTTTTCATGTTTTTATGGAAGAAGGGTTAACTACTTTAAGTCAATTTTTAGGCGCGACCTACTTGAAATTAACACCTGAAGATCAGCAAATTGATGCGAAATTGGGGAAATTAATTCGTCGTCCACTACTCGCTTCAGCTGTTATTGCCGTTTCAATGAAAAGACAAGCTGAAGAGAAAATTATGGAAATCGAAGAAATTGAAGCTGTTGCTTGTGCAATTCAAAATATGCATTTGACATGTACAGCATACGGAATTGGTGGTTTTTGGTCCACACCAAAAATAATTTACAGCGATGAAATGAACGAATTCTTAAATTTGGAAGAAAAAGACAAATGCTTAGGTTTGTTTTATATTGGTTATCCAGCAATCGAATGGCCAACAAATACACACAGAAAACCAATTGAATATAATACGAAATGGATAATCCAGTAGAACATTTTGACTTAGGTTTTGTGAACTTCACACAGCATCCTGAAAATGCTGATTATGTAGTATTTCGCTTCGTTGACGCTGATCGTGCTGCTAGTTTTAAAGCTGAATTAGAAAAACAAAAAATTTGGTTTGAAGAAGGCCAGGAGGTTAAAAAACAAGTCACTTACATTCTATTCGGATTGCATAAAACAGATTATAATAAAGCACAAAAAATCAATTTTGCTGTTGAGGCGAAACATAAAAAATTTCTTATTCCAGGAAAATTTTTTAGATGGTTTGTCGTTCTTTTTGGTGTTACCATGATTGCTTTAGCTGTAATTGGTTACGTAATAAACGCAGATAAAAAAAGCATTAATAGCAACTTGGAACTCAATAATGACAAATAAAATAGGTTTATCTTTCTTGTTTTCTGTACTCTTTCTATTTTCCATTTGGAGTCAGTTAGGAAATCAAGGGAAATATCCAAATTATTTTGGTTTTCAAGTGAGAACGATTTTTCCTACCCAATTTATTGGAGAAAAAGCACTTACAATTTCTAATGAAAGCTTTTCAACTACAATCACCCAAAAAATGGGATATTCTTTCGGCGCAACCGTTCGTGCTGGATTAACCGAATTAATTGCTTTTGAATCAGGAATAAACTTTACACAACGCTATTTTTCATTGAATATGGTTCATGAAGATTCTAGCCTTGTTGGAAATGAAGAACTCGGCTTTATCCAATATGATATTCCAATAAATGCTTTAATTTACATCAAATTTACTGATGAATTTTATATGAATGCTTCCTTTGGATTGGCCTTAGCTTATAAACCTTCGAGCATTGGATCAATCACAAATGTTGGCGGTGTTCACCAGTTTTTCAATATCGGTTTAGTTGACGTCAACAAAAAAATTGGTCTCGATTTAAATGCAAATATAGGTTTTGAATATCGAACCAAAAAAGCAGGAATTTACTACATCGGTGGATCTGCAAGGCTACCCCTTGGACCTTTATTTGGTTTAATTTCAGAATATAGGAATGCAAACTATCGATTGACGGCCTTTGGTGAAGTGGAAGGAACTTATTTATCTTTAGACTTTAAATATTTTCTACCTAATTTTGGTGGAGGAGGCAGATACAAACCACATGGACCTATTGAATAAAAAAGTACAAGAAATTGTTTCAGAATTAAATTTACTTCCTCACCCTGAAGGAGGTTTTTACAAGGAAACTTATCGTTCAATTGAAAAATTGGAAAACATTGATAGACATTTAGTTACATCAATTTATTTTTTATTAACTTCAGATAATGTTTCTCGATTTCATCGAATTAAAAGCGATGAACATTGGTTTTTCCACGCTGGAAGTCCATTGATAGTTCACACTTTAGATGCAATTGGTCATCACAAAACATTAATTGGTGCTGATTTATCGAAAGGAGAAAAGCCGCATTTCGTGGTACCAAAGAATACTATTTTTGGAAGTTCTGTTTCCGATTCAACAGGTTATAGTTTAGTTTCTTGCGTTGTTGCGCCTGGTTTCGATTTTGCTGATTTCGAACTTTTTGAACGCGATTTTCTATTGAAAGAATTCCCAAATCATTCCCAAATCATTCATCAATTAACCTAAATATACTATGAAATTTTTTGCCTTACTATTCGCATTTTTTCAACTGACAAGTATGTTAGCTCAATCAACAAAAACTCCAATTTACGGACATCGTGGTTGCCGAGGAAATTTTCCTGAAAACACAATTATCGCTTTTCAAGAAGCACTTAAAATGGGAGCTGACGGAATTGAACTAGATGTTGTTGTGAACAGTGAAAAACAATTGGTTGTATCACACGAACCTTATTTCAAGAAAGAATTCTGTTTGACTCCTAATAAAAAACCAATCGAAAACGAAAAAGAGTTCAACATCTATAAAATGACGCAATCCGAAATTAGTAGGTTTGATTGTGGAAGCAATGGAAATCAAAAATTTCCGGATCAGCAAAAAATTGCAGCTTATAAACCCTTGTTGAGTGACTTTTTCAAAGAAGTTGATTTAAAAGACAAGGTGTTGCTTTTTGAAATTAAATCAGAGAAAGAGGAATATGGAATTTCACAACCTCACCCGAAAGAATTTGTGGACTTGATTTTAGCCGAAACTAAAGATTTTAAAATGCAAGAAAATCTAATCTTTATGTGTTTTGACCCTGAAATTTTGGAAGAATTACACAAAAGAGGTGTTCCTAATAAAATGGTTTACTTGACTTACAAACCAAAATCAGCAAAGCAATTATTGAAAGAAATCAGTTTCCAGCCTTACGCTTTAGGAATGTTTTACGCCACTGCTTCAAAAGCTGCGATTAACTATGCGCATTCAAAAAACATCAAAGTCTTCACTTGGACAGTTAACGATGCTAAAACTTGTAAAAAACTAATTAAAAAAGGCGTTGATGGTTTGATTACTGATTATCCAAAATTAATGGACGAAAGTAAAAAATAGTACTTTTGACTATGAATAATTCGGCGCCATTAGCAGAACGAATGCGTCCAACATCCTTGGATGAATATATCGGTCAGCAACATTTACTTGCGAAAGATGCATCTCTTCGTCGCGCCTTAGATGCTGGTATTATTCCTTCAATGATTTTCTGGGGACCTCCAGGTGTTGGGAAAACTACGCTTGCACAATTAATTGCCAGTCATTTAAATCGTTCGATTCATACCTTGTCTGCTATTTCTTCTGGAGTAAAAGATGTGCGAGAAGTTATCGCTCGTGTGGAAAGCAACGGTATGTTTCAAACGAAAGGAACTATTTTATTTATTGACGAAATTCACCGTTTTTCCAAGGCTCAACAAGATTCTTTACTAGGCGCAGTTGAAAAAGGCACAATCACTTTGATTGGTGCAACAACTGAAAATCCATCCTTTGAAGTCATTTCGGCATTACTTTCTCGTTGTCAAGTTTATGTATTAGAAGAACATAATAAAGAGGATTTATTGCAATTACTAAATCGTGCGATAAGAGAAGATAAAAAGCTTGCATCTAAGAAGATAACGTTACTTGAAATCAATGCTTTGCTAACTATTTCAGGTGGTGATGCGCGCAAACTTTTAAACGTTTTTGAAATTATTATCGGTACTTTCCAAAATCAAGAAGAGATTGTTATTACAGACGAAATTGTATTAAAAAATGCACAACAAAGTCTTTCGCGTTACGACAAAGATGGTGAACAGCATTACGATATTATTTCAGCTTTTATAAAATCGATTCGCGGAAGTGACCCAAATGCCGCAGTTTATTGGCTTGCACGAATGGTTGAAGGAGGTGAAGACCCAAAATTTATTGCACGAAGGTTGATTATTTCAGCCTCGGAAGACATTGGTTTAGCCAATCCAAATGCATTGTTAATGGCAAATTCTTGTTTTCAAGCGGTAAATACGGTTGGTTGGCCTGAATCAAGAATTATTTTGGCACAATGTACACTATACCTTGCATCGTCACCTAAAGGAAATGCTGCCTACAACGCAATCAATGATGCACAAGCTATAGTTCGGGAAACTGGAAATTTGGGTGTACCACTCCCCTTGCGCAATGCTCCAACGGCATTAATGAAACAATTAGGGTACGGTGAAGGATATTTATACAGTCATCTTTTTCCAGGAAACTTTGCTGCACAAGAATTTATGCCAGAGGAAATCAAAGGAACTTCCTTTTTTCAAGCAGGAAGTAGTCCCAAAGAGCAAGAAATTGAAAATACAATAAAGCGTTTGTGGGATGATAAATATTTATAGATGAGTGCACTACTTTATTACCTTATTGTCTTCCCAATTTCATTTTTACCATTGGGGTTGTTATACAAGCTTAGTGATCTTTTATATTTTATTTTTACTCGTATTTTTCCATACAGAAAATCAGTAATTATTGGAAACATACAACGCTCCTTTCCAGATAAAAGTGAACTAGAACAACAACAATTATTGAAGCAATTTTACAGACATTTTACAGACATTTTAGTTGAAGGAATAAAGAATTTAAGCATCTCAAAAAAACAACTTAATAAAAGAATGTTGGTTCGAAATCCAGCTTTAATGCAAGAACTTTATGACGAAAAAAGAAATGTAATCCTTGTTTCTGGTCATTTTAATAATTGGGAATGGCTCATAAGCTCACAAAATTTTCTTTTCAATCATCAAGCCTTCGGGATTGGTATGCCAATGAGTAATAAATTTTGGGATAAAAAAGTAAATCAACGTCGAGAACGCTTTGGAATGCAAGTAATAAATGCCTCCAACTATCAAATTAAATTTAGAACATTTAAAAAGATGCCATTTTCCGTTTTAACTTTAGGAGATCAGTCACCAGCACATTCCACTAAAAGCTATTGGATGAATTTTTTAAATCAAGATACAGCAGTACTTTTTGGGACTGAACACATGGCAAATGATTACAACTTTGCTGTTGTATTTTTCGTTGTTCATAAAATAAAAAGAGGATATTACGAAATTGAATTAAAGTTAATAACCAAAGCTGCGACATCAATGAATTGGGGAGAAATTACAGAAATTCACACCAAATTATTAGAGGAAGAAATCATCAAAAATCCTTCTCAATGGCTTTGGTCTCATAAAAGATGGAAAAGAAAAGTACCTCAAGATTTATCGGAGTTAAAACGAAAACAGAAAAAGCAATTTGAAGAACGATTTCGAAAACTTAAAGCTTAAGGTCAATGTCAATTATTATAATTCAATTTTTTAAACTTAATTTGGTTAAATGAATTTAATTAAATTCCTATTATTTCCAATTGCATTCATCTATCTAGGAATTACATCCATAAGAAACTTGCTATATGAACTTGGTATTTTCAAAACCTACATTATTCCAAAAAAATCAATTTGTGTTGGGAATCTATCTGTTGGTGGAACTGGCAAAACACCGCATGTAAGTTATTTAGTTGACTTTCTTTCTCAAACCGTTGAAACAGCGATATTAAGTCGAGGTTATGGAAGAAAAACAACTGGTTTTTTGTGGGTAAAGCCAAATAGTAAAGCATCGGAAGTTGGCGACGAACCTTTGTACTATGCTAATCGTTATGGAGAAAAAGTCCACGTCGCTGTTTGCGAAAAAAGAGCTATAGGTGTTCAACAAATTCAAACTTTGTTTCCTAAAAATGAGTTGATTATATTAGATGATGCCTTTCAACATCGAGCTGTAAAAGCGGGTTTGAATATTTTAATCACTGATTTCGAAAAACCATTCACTACCGATTATTTATTACCCGTTGGAACTTTAAGAGAAAGTCGGTCTGGTAAAAATCGAGCGGATATTATTATCGTTTCTAAAACTCCAACTGATTGTACTGAAACAACTAAAAATCAAATCATTCAATCACTTAACTTTAAGTCGGAATTTATTTTCTTCTCACAGATTTATTATGCACCAATGATTCCCTTTGGGGCAAAAATCGAAAAAATTAAAAAAGTAATTTTAGTCTCTGGAATTGCCAATCCAAAACCTTTGCAAGAATATATTTCAAAGCAATATGATGTTGAGGAAATAAGATTCAATGATCACCACGCTTTTAGTAGCACTGATATTCTAAGAATTCATCAAAAATTTGATACTTTTGCAGAAGAAGATACAATCATTCTAACAACTGAAAAAGATTACATGCGATTGAAGGATTATTTAAGTGTTTGGAATTTGAAAAATTACCCATGGTATTATCAGCCAATCACAGTTAGAATAAGCAAAGAAGAGAAATTTAAAAACCTAATAAATAAATATGTTAACACAATTTAAAGAGTCTGTTGCGTACATCAAAACACGCACAAATGTAAATCCATCAATCGGAATTATTCTAGGAACTGGTTTGGGTGGTTTGGTAAAAGAAATCAGAATCATTGACGAAATTCAATATGGTGAAATACCAAATTTCCCAATATCCACCGTGGAAAGTCACTCAGGTAAATTAATTTTTGGTGAATTAGGTGGTAAGTCAGTTGTAGCAATGCAAGGTCGATTTCATTATTATGAGGGATATTCGTTGCAGCAAGTTACATTCCCAGTTCGCGTAATGAAATTATTAGGAATTGAACGATTGTTTGTAAGCAACGCTTCTGGTGGTGTAAATCCAGATTTTGAAGTTGGTGAAATCATGATTCAAGACGATCATATTAATCTATTTCCAGGTAACCCACTAATTGGTAAAAACTTCGACGAATTAGGCCCTCGTTTCCCTGATATGAGCGAACCTTACGATCACAAAATGATTGCCTTAGCGAAAGAAATTGCAGCTGAAAATAACATTAAAGTTTCTGTTGGAACCTATGCAGGATTAACAGGTCCAACATTGGAAACGCCAGCTGAATACCAATATGTTCGCAACACAGGTGCGGATGCGGTTGGAATGTCAACAGTTCCAGAAGTGATTGTTGCAAACCATATGGAAATTCCTTGTTTTGCGATTTCAATCATCACCGATTTAGGGGTTAAAGGAAAAATCAAAAAAGTGAGTTTACAAGACGTGATCGATGTTGCAAGTCGCCAGGAACCTAAAATGACATTGATTATGAAAGAATTAATTGCTCGCGTTTAATATGAACGAAGAAATTCGAAATAAATACGAAGCCGTAATTGGTTTGGAGGTCCATGCGCAAATGTTGACGAAGACAAAAGCATATTCCAATGACATCAATGAATACGGAGCACAACCTAATACAAATGTAAGTGTGATTACCTTGGGGCATCCTGGAACTTTACCAGTGATGAATAAAAAAACGATAGAATTTGCAATACGTCTAGGTTTAGCTTGTGGTAGCGATATTGCTCCAAATCAATACTTTGCTCGCAAAAATTATTTCTATCCCGATCTACCGAAAGGATACCAAATCACACAAGACAAAACGCCAATTTGTACAGGTGGAGCAATTCACATTCGTACAGAAGACGGCGAAGGAAAAGAAATAAAAATCACGCGCATCCACATGGAGGAAGATGCCGGGAAAAGCATTCACGACGTTGATGTTTTTGACACGCTTGTGGATTTGAACCGTGCGGGTACTCCCTTATTGGAAATCGTTTCTGAACCTGACATTCGTTCGTCACAAGAGGCTTACAATTACGTAACTGAAGTGCGTAAATTAGTGCGTTACTTGGACATTTGTGACGGAAACATGGAAGAAGGTTCTTTACGATGCGATGCCAATATTTCTGTGAATTTGAAAGGTGCAAGTGAATTTGGAACGAAAGTCGAAGTGAAAAATATGAACTCGATTCGTAACGTACAACGCGCTATCGAATTTGAAATTGCAAGACAAATTGAAGCCATTGAAAACGGTGAAGAAATCGTTCAAGAAACTCGTGGTTTTGACGCGTTAAAAGGAATTACGATTTCACAACGTTCGAAAGAAGCGGCTAACGATTACCGTTACTTCCCTGAGCCTGATTTGCAACCATTAGTGGTGATGAAAGAAGACATCGAAGCAATCAAAAGTGAAATGCCTGCTTTGCCACGTGAATTGTTCAATCGCTATACAAAAGAGTACGGTTTATCGGATTACGATGCCTACAATTTAACAGATAACAAAGGAATTGCTTTGTATTATGAAGCCTTGATTCAACATACGAAAAACTACAAAGCCGCAGCCAATTGGATGATGGGTGACGTGAAATCGTACTTGAATGAATTTGGATTTGAGATTCACGAGTTTCCGATTACAGTTGAACGTTTAGCAGCTTTAATTACCATCATCGACGAAGGAAAAGTTTCCAATTCTGTTGCTTCTCAACGTATTTTCCCTGAACTTTTGAAATCTGAACTTTCTCCACTTGCAATTGCTGAACAATTAAACTTGATTCAAGATTCAAGTGAAGACACATTGAAAGGATTTATTCTACAAGTATTTGAAGAAAATCAAGCAGAAGTGGAACGTTACAGAAACGGTGAAAAGCAATTGACAGGTTTCTTTATGGGAAAATTGATGAAAGTTTCAAACGGAAAAGCAGATCCGAAAATTGCCAATAAATTATTGAGAGAACTTCTTGAAGCATAAAATCCTATGAAATACATTAAATTCCTTTTTCTATTTAGTGCATTTACTTTTTTAATGCAAAGTTGTGACGACACTGAAAATGAAGCAGGTGAAAAACCAGAAAATAACTTCACTATTAAAGGGAAAATTAATGGGGCATCACAGCAAAAATTATACGTTGAAGCACCCAGTGATCGCGGTACGATTCCAGTAGCAAATGCTATGATAAACGCCGATGGAACTTTTAGATTAGAAGGAAATGTTCCTGGATTAGGTTACTATTTTTTAAGATTAGGTGAAGATAAAAACAACCTGATTCCCGTTACAATTGAACCAAATAACAATCTGAAAATCAATTGTCAAGTAGCGGAATTTAATTTGAAGCCGAACGCAAGCGGAACCAATTGGGCGAAAGTAATGAACGAATATTTAGCGCAATTACAAGCTTTCCAAAATGCACAAGATTCTTTGATGGCGATTCAAAAAACAATGTCTAAAGAAGATTTGAACGCTAAATATTATGAAGCTAAAGAAAGATTAGATGCTTTTGTTCGCAAAAAAATGACCCAACAACCTGGAAATCCATACAACATTGTGCTTTCTATGGTCTTGTTGCCAACTACTTCTTTTGATGGATGGAACGAACTAAACTTAAGTGTGTTGGAAGAAGTGGCTCAAGCTTACGAACAAAAATACCAAGGTCAACAAGCAGCTGAAACGTTTCGTTCGCAAGTAAATCAAATTACAACTGCATACAACGATTATGCAAAAATCAATAGTGGGACAATCGCTGCACCCGAAATTGCAATGAACACTCCTGATGGAAAATTGTTAAAACTTTCTGATTTAAAAGGCAAAATAGTACTCATCGATTTCTGGGCTTCTTGGTGTGCACCTTGTCGTAAAGAAAATCCAAATGTGGTTCGTTTGTATAAAAAATATGAAAAACAAGGATTTACAGTACTTTCCGTTTCGTTAGATGAAGACCCAGATGCGTGGAAAGCAGCGATTCAAAAAGATGGATTGATCTGGAAAAACCATGTTAGTGACTTAAAAGGTTGGGAATCCAGTATGCCAGCTTTATATGGATTTGAAGGTATTCCTTTTACTGTTCTAGTTAACAGAGATGGAAATATTATTGGAAAAGACTTACGAGGCGAAGTTTTGGAACAAAAATTGACACGTATTTTTAAAAACTAATATATGAAAAAATTATTATTTGTTACCTTATTTTTAATCTCTTCATTAACAACTTTTGCTCAAAATGAAGTCAATGTTAAAATCTCAGGAATGATTTTTAATGCGCCAGTTGATACTTTTTATTTAAGTCAATTTTTTGGAAAATACTATAAAGATTACTATAAAATTACCCCTGATAAAAAAGGAAACTTTTCATTTTCGGGAAAACTACCATCTATGGATTATTATATACTAAGAGTAGGTAATTCAAACATTCAATTAGTTTTAAGAGACAATAGTGAAATAAAAGTTTATGGAGATGGTAACAAACTTAAAGAATTTTGCAACATAATAAATTCTGATGAATCGAAAGCAATGAATGATTTTGCTGTAACAATAGAAAATTGGTCGATAAAAAGTGACTCAGCAATGAATGCATTGAAGGCTGATCCGTCTAGGGAACAAATTATTAATCAATATATGCAAGGTCAATATGCAAATTTTAATGCTAGTTTACAAGAATTCGTAACAAATAATCCCAATTCACCTGCTTTGATAATGGCACTTTCTCAAATCAATGCAGAGACAGACTTTAAAACATATGAGGCCTTGATAACACAAATCAATAACTCATTTGAGGGAAGTCCAACAGTAAAAGTTTATTACGATAACTTTATGCAATTAAAAAATAAACTAGAAAATGGAAAATTAGTAGCAGAAGGAAAACTCGCACCTGACTTTGAAGAATTTTTAACTGATGGTAAAAACCAAATGAAACTTTCCGATTTAAAAGGTAACGTTGTATTGATCGACTTCTGGGCTTCATGGTGTGGACCTTGTCGAAAAGAGAATCCAAACGTGGTGAAAACGTATGAAAAATATAAAAAAGATGGATTTACAATTATGAGTGTTTCATTAGATACTGACCGTTCAAAATGGTTAGCAGCTATCAAACAAGATAATTTATCATGGCCAAATCATGTAAGTGATCTCAAAGGTTGGAGTTCGAAAGTTGGAAGATTGTACGAAGTCGGAAGTGTTCCTTTCACCGTTTTAATCGACAAAGAAGGACGAATCATAAAAGTTAACCTTCGTGGTGAAGCTTTAGAAAAAGAACTTTCCAAAATCTTTGGTCATTAATGAATGGAAGAATTCAATAAAAAATACACCTATTTTGCCTCCGATTTTCATTTGGGAGCGCCTACAGATGCTGAAAGTTTAAGGCGTGAAAAAAAAATAGTTGCATGGCTAAATTACATTGAACCAACAGCGAAAGAACTATTTTTAGTTGGAGACATTTTTGATTTTTGGTTTGAATATAAATTAACAATTCCAAAAGGATTCACGCGCTTTTTAGGTAAAATTGCCGACTTAACAGACAAGGGAATCAAAGTACACTTTTTCTGCGGAAACCACGATATGTGGATGTTTGATTACCTTGAAAAAGAAGTGGGAATTGAATTACACAGAGACGATTATCAAATTCAAATTGGTTCTAAAAAATTTTTCATAGCTCATGGTGATGGATTAGGACCAGGTGATAGAGGATATAAATTTATTAAAAAGATTTTTAGAAATAAGTTTTGTCAGTGGGCATTTGCACGTTTGCATCCCAATTTCGGAATTGCTTTAGCAAGTTATTTTTCTAAAACCAGTCGCATTTCAAACGGCGATGAAGATGCCTTGTATGTTGGACCAGAAAAAGAATGGCTACACCATTTCATAACTGAAAATAACAACCAATTAAAAGCAGATTATTACATTTTCGGTCACCGTCATTTACCCTTAAAATTTCAAATTCAAAATGCGCTTTATTTTAATCTCGGAGAATGGATTAACTACCAAACTTTCGGTCGATTCGATGATTTGAATTTTGAATTACTCACTTGGAAAGACAATACAATTTCTCCTTTCAAAACGATTTCAGAATAAAACATGGACAAACGTTGGAAAATTGATGCTATCAAAGAATTAGAGACGGTTGCTAATGAATTTATCAGCCTTTTTCCAACTCCAACAATCTTTGCGTTTGATGGTGAAATGGGCGTGGGAAAAACAACTTTCATTACTCATCTTTTAAAGCAATTTGGAATCCAAGAAATTGATGGTTCTCCCACCTATTCCATTATCAATGAATATGAAATAAATGGTTTAAAAATCTATCATTTAGATTGTTATAGAATTGAACAACGCAATGAAATATTAAATTTAGGGATGGACGAACTATTAAACGAAAAAGCTTACTTCTTTATCGAATGGGCTCAAAAAATTGATTTTATTCTTCCAACTAACGTAATTTGGGTGTATATTCGTCATAACGAAATTAATAAATCAAGAGAAATAGCATTTCAACCATGATTACAGATCCAGGATTACTCAAAACACTCATTCAACAAGGAAGTTTATCACCAAAAGAAGAAATGCTGGAGGTACGCAAAAAGAAAGGATCCTTGTTTATTGGAATTCCAAAAGAAACAAGTTTTCAAGAAAGACGTGTGGCACTTGTACCAGAGGCAGTTTCATTGTTAGTAAATCATGGACATCGCGTAAGAATTGAAACAAAAGCGGGTGAAGGAGCTAATTTTTCAGATAACGATTACAGTGAAGCGGGAGCAGAAATCTCCTATGCTACTAAAGAAATTTATGAATGCGATATCATTTTAAAAGTCGCGCCACCTTCAGAAGAAGAAGTAGATTTAATGGTTGGAAATCAGACTTTTATTTCAGCATTGCAAATTTCAACTCAGCCAAAAGAGATCCTTCAAAAGTTAATGAACAAAAAAATTACTGCCATTGCTTGGGATTATATCAAAGACGATGAAGGTGTTTTTTCAATCGTGCGAACATTAGGAGAAATTGCTGGAACGACCTCTTTGCTTGTTGCAGGTGAGTTATTATCCAGTTATTCTTCCGGAAAAGGAATGATGCTGGGCGGAATTGCAGGTGTTCAACCAACGGAAGTTGTTGTGATTGGCGCTGGAACAGTTGGAGAATTTGCAACACGTGCCGCACTTGGATTGGGCGCATCCGTTAAAGTGTTTGACAATTCACTTTCAAAATTACGTCGCTTACAAAATGATATTGGAACCCGCGTTTATACTTCCATTCTTCAACCTAAAGTCTTAGCCAAAGCCATTCGTCGAGCGGATGTGGTTATTGGTGCTTTGCGTTCTCCGATTGGCCGATCACTGTGTGTGGTTAGCGAGGAAATGATTGAAAGTATGAAATCTGGTTCGGTTGTAGTAGATGTGAGTATTGATCAAGGCGGATGTTTTGAAACTTCACGCGTAACGAATCACAACGACCCAACTTTTGTGAAACATGGTGTTATCCATTATTGTGTGCCGAATATAGCTTCGCGTGTGTCAAGAACAGCTTCTTTTGCTTTATCCAATATTTTCACGCCTTTAGTACTTGAAATGGGCGAAAAAGGCAGCGTTGAAGACTTAGTTCGTTCGCAGGAAGGCTTTAGAAATGGAGTTTATATTTACAAAGGAGTACTGACCAACGAAGTTTTAGGCAGGGTTTTCAATCTGAAATTCAAAGACATCAATTTGCTTTTGCCAGGAATGTAATGGATTTCATTGTTCCGCTCAACTTCCCTCCTACCAATCTTGATTTAAGTCGTAAATCAGGAAAAGTGTTTGTGAAATGCCTTATCCGCCGCAAGGAAATTTTACTCACTCCCGAAGAATGGGTGCGTCAACACATAATTGCACATCTAATCAAGGACTTAAATTATCCAGAATCGCTAATTGGAGTGGAAAAATCCATTCAATATAACGGCCTCACTAAGCGCTGGGACATAGTCGTTTTCGACAGCGATTTCAAGCCCTATCTACTTGTTGAATGCAAAGCCCCTAACATCAAATTAGGAACAAATACCCTTCAACAAGCACTCAGCTACCAACACCAACTTAATTGCAAATTGATTGTGATTTCGAATGGGTTGGAAACGTACACGTGGCAATTAAACAAAGAGAAACAAAGCTTAGATGAATTGGACGGAATTCCTTATAGATGAATAGTTGACTTTGGAATTGAGAGCTAAACAATTCTCCTTTTTCTGATTAAAATCATTTATAAAAGAGCAAATTTTAAAATTTATTCAAATTTTCAACATTTGATTTTATTCATTTTATTTCATAAATATATAAGCAGCTTAAATACAAGTTGTATGATATCAATTCTGGAAGGTAAATTTAGATTTAAAATACTACCTATGTAATCGCAATTGACCTTTGCAAAGACACAGTCCGAGGTTGAAAATCATAACTCAGAATTGTCAGAAAGAGAAAAAATCATAACAATTAAAGTCATTTAGTTAAAAAACCAAATTTTATTATTGTGCTTTTTTCTCTAGAATTGCTGAATGCCAAACATCATAATTTTTAACGAGAATTCTAAATTCTTCACCGTTTTTATGTTTTAATTCGAGTACATTTGATTGAACACCATGTTTTCCTTTTGAAATTGAAACAATGTCATTGACGTTCCATTCAAATCCCTGGTCTTTTTCCTCTACTTTCTTCTTTAAAAAAGCACCAAGTAATCCACCCAAATTTATAGTTTGTTTATGTGCAGTTAGTTTCAATACATCAGCTTGAAGAATCAAAAATCCTGGTAAAGCATTAATTTTTGATTTTAGAAATAATACATTTTTTTCTTCCATAATATTTTATTTTTCAAAGTTTATCAAAGTTATTTATTTTTTTTAGAAGTAGAGAATAAACTTAAAATTGACTAATATAATTCGCATTTTTGACTCAAAAAGCGGAGTTGAAATGTGTGAATTTAATACAATTAATTTCCGATAAAATTCTTGTAAACATTAGAATGACTAATCATTATTTAAATTTGTAAAAAAAAGACAAAATGAATTATAAAATATACACCATAGTTCTATCATTTTCTTTGTTCATGAGTTATTATCTTTCAGCTCAACAGTTTGTTAACGAAGTTAAAATCGTTGGACAAATGAAAAATGTAATGTGGAAAGGAGAACTTTACGGAAATATTGATCTTGACACCATTGCGAATAAGGAACATTTATATGGACTTGGACCAGTTGAATATTTGGCTGGAGAAATTCTTATAATAGATGGAAAGTGTTATAAATCGACTGTTGTTCACAACAATAAAATGGAAGTCGAAGAAACATTTAACACAAAAGCTCCATTTTTTGGTTACGCAAACATCTCAAATTGGTCTGAACAATCTTTGCCTGATAGTATTCTAACAATTGATCAACTTGAAAAATATCTTTACAAAAAGTCAGAAAATTCTACAAGTCCATTTTTGTTCAAACTCAAAGGTGAGGTAAAAAAGGCGACATTTCATATTGTTAATTTACCGAAAGGTTCAAAAGTAAGTTCTCCTGATGAAGCGCACAAAGGGCTAATGAAATTCAAACTTAGAAATGAAAAAATTGAGATAATTGGTTTCTTTTCAACAGCGCATAAAACAATTTTCACACACCATGATACATTTTTACACATGCATTTGATTTCATCAGACAGAAAAAAGATGGGGCATATAGACGATGTATTTTTTAAAAAAGGTTCATTCAAAATTTGCTTACCCAATGAATAAAGATTTAATTCTTCGTGAAAAACTTGCTTTGCAGAGAACAATTTTAGCAAATCAGTCAACATTTTTAGCTTTTCTCAGAACTTCAATGTATTTTTTAATCGCTGGTATTAGTATAAAAAACTTAACAAGTTTGAAATTTGGACTTTACATTGAATTCATTTTTATACTAATCTCATTTGTTCTATTTTTAATTGGTATTGTAAATTATTTAAGACAGAAATCTAAGATTCTTGAAAGCGAACAGCATATAGGTGATTACAAGATTGAATATGAGTCAACACCTATTTAGTCCGAATTAATACTTTTTAGACTTATCTTTGAAAAATTCTATTTGTTTAGAAACTCATTTTTGCCAATAAACCATTTAATGAGTTCATATCTTTTCAACACTATCTCAAAAATAAAACGCACGAATTATTTTATAAAATGAAATTAAAGATTTATTTAATCATTTGTCTATTATCCAACTTTCTCTTAAGTTGCCTACCCCCTAACTCATTATTTCTTGGAAAACCTGATGAAAAAGATATTGAAAGATTTGATAGTAATGTTATACACGCTGGAAATGAGTGTTTTGAATTTAAAAAAGAAGATTCTTTCTCAGGAAAAAAAATTAGAATTGATGATTGGTCAAAAGACATTCCCTTTTTTATGTTTTTGGATACTTTTACAACCAAACATAAAATCAGAAGTTTTCTAATAATTCAAAATGATACAATTAAATATGAGTACAATCGAAAAGAATTAAATGATAAAACCCTTCATTCCTCCTATTCAATTGCGAAATCATTTACTGCGTCATTAATAGGTATTGCTATTGACGAAGGATATATTAAAGATGAAAATCAAAAAGTTACAACATTTATTCCAGAATTAGAGCATCAACCTTATGCTAAATATTTAACAATTGAACATCTACTTAACCATACATCAGGTATCAAAAGTAAACTTGGAATAGATGCAATTATTTATTACGGAAGAAATTCAAAAAAAGCATTCAATAAAATAAAATTTGAATATTTACCGGGCACTAAACAACATTATCTCAATATTAATACTGAGTTGCTAGGTTTAATAATAAAACGTGCAACAGGATTTTCGCCCTCAGTTTATCTTGAAAATAAAATATGGAAACCAATTCAAATGTGTTCAGATGGGAAATGGTCTGTTGATAAAAAGAATGGAATTGAAAAAAGTTTTTGTTGCATTGGTGCAACTGTATTTGATTATGCTAAGTTTGGAAGGTTGTATCTCAATAAAGGATTGTGGGATGGAAAGCAAATAATCAGTGAAAGTTGGTATAATAAATCAATTAGCAGAGATAGTTCAAATGGCAGTAGTTTTAACTATAATTATTGTTGGCATATTGGACTTAAAGAATATGGAGATTTTATGGCAATTGGATTGTATAAACAACATATTTATATCAATCCTAAAAAAAAACTCATGATAATAGTGTTTAATGATAGTGAGAGAGCAATTATAGCTGAGCGATTAAATTGGTGGAATCTTTTTAGACAAATTGCTGATCAATTATAATGATTCTTACTTTAAATCCTTTGGTAAACAACTTTATTCCTTTATTCGTTTCAAAAATTTATTTTTTATGAATTACTTTTTTTATTTTAATTCGTAAGAATTTTAATTTAAAAAACTGAAAATGAATAAATTAAAAAACTAGAATTTTCTAAATCTATATTTTTATAAAAGTTATTTCATAATAGTATAGTTCCTTATCTATGTTGCTAATAATTACTTAAATTTGCTAACCTTATTAATGAAAAAGTATGCCAAAAATTTCTGAAAAGGCCATTTTAATGCCTGCATCACCTATTAGAAAATTAGTTCCTTACGCTGAAAAAGCAAAAAAAGCAGGGAAAATTGTTTACCACTTAAATATTGGTCAACCAGATATCGAAACACCTGAAGTGGCGCTAAGTGCTATCAGAAATATGGATAGAAAAGTGATTGAATACAGTCACTCTGCAGGATTTGAAAGTTACAGAAATGGATTGTCTGCGTACTATATCAAAACAGGAATTAATGTGCAACCAGAAGATATTATCATCACAACAGGCGGTTCGGAAGCTTTGATTTTTGGTTTTATGACAACCTGTAATCCTGGCGATGAAATTATTATCCCTGAACCTTTTTATGCAAACTATAATGGTTTTGCTGTAACAGCAGGCTTGAATGTTGTTCCTGTCACTGCTTCAATTGAAAGTGGATTTGCGCTTCCTCCTGTTGAAGAAATTGAGAAAAAAATCACTGCTAAAACGAAAGCAATTGTAATTTGTAACCCAGGAAATCCAACTGGATATTTATACACAAAAGAAGAATTGGAGCAATTGGCAGCAATCGTTAAAAAACACGATTTATTCCTTTATGCTGACGAAGTTTATAGAGAATTTTGCTACGATGGTGCCGTTCCTTTTTCAGTGATGAATCTTAGCGGAATTGAAGACAATGTCATCATGATTGATTCTGTTTCTAAACGTTATTCGATGTGTGGCGCTCGTATTGGTGCTTTAATTTCAAAAAATAAAGAAGTGATGGCAGCAGCATTGAAATTTGGACAAGCGCGACTATCTCCTCCAACTATCGATCAAATCGCATCTGAAGCAGCATTAAATACACCTCAATCTTATTTTGATAATGTTGTTGCGGAATATGTCGAAAGGAGAAATATTATGGTTGATGGATTAAATTCAATACCGGGTGTTTTCTGTCCTAAACCAAGTGGCGCTTTTTATTGTGTTGCTAAGTTCCCTGTTGACGATGCAGAAAAATTCTGTCAATGGTTATTAGAAGATTTTGAATTTGAAGGGCAAACAGTAATGATGGCACCTGCAAATGGTTTCTATGCCACAAAAGGTGCAGGTCAACAAGAGGCTAGAATTGCGTATGTTTTGAATCAAGATTCGTTAAGAAATGCTGTAATTTGCTTACGCGAAGCCTTGAAAGTTTATCCAGGAAGAACTGAAATTTAAACTTACACACATGACCGTTACTGATTATATCGCACTCGTACCTGAAGATCGAAAGGAAGGAATCAATACCTTACGAGAAACTATTTTAAAAAACCTACCAACTGGTTTTGAAGAGTGTATTAGCTATGGAATGATTGGTTATGTTGTACCACATTCTATTTATCCAAGCGGCTATCATTGTGACTCAAAACTTCCTTTGCCATTCATGGCTTTTGCAAATCAAAAAAACTTTATTTCCTTTTATCACATGGGAATTTATGCAGAGCCAAGTTTAATGAACTGGTTCACAACAGAATTTGGAAAAAGAAGTAAAGCGAAATTGGACATGGGTAAATCGTGTATTCGTTTCAAAAAAGTAGAAGGAATTCCCTTTGATTTGATTGGTGAGTTGGTTGCAAAGACTTCCGTAATCGATTGGATTGAAACCTACGAGAAAAATTACAAGCGATAATTGAATTTCTTTTTAAATTCGTTAAAAACTATCTTTTGGCAAAGAAAAAATTAGAGCAAAAAATTGCAATTCAATCTAAGTCGATTACAATTCGGACTTTCGCTATTTTGTCTTTTTTGATTGCTTTTTTGTTTTATGGAAATTCGATTTCAAATGGTTTTTCATTGGATGATGAGTTAGTTACGACAACGGATAGAAAACAGCATCTCAACGTTGAAAAAGGAATTGGAGGCATTAAGGATATTTTCACTTCTAATTATGCCATTGATGGTAAACAAAATTACGAATACCGACCCATTGTCACTTTAAGTTACGCAATCGAATGGTCACTTTTTTCGGATCATCCAGAAAGAGCTAGTATTTCTCACTTCATCAACGTTTTTATTTATGCTATTTGTGGGATTTTATTATTTCAATTAATAAATGTTCTTTTTCAAGGTAGAGCTTCTTACTTTTCTGCTATTGTTGTGCTACTTTTTATGATTCATCCTATTCATTCTGAAGTAGTTAACAATTTAAAAAACAGAGATGAAATGTTTAGTTTAATTTTTGCTTTACTAGCTGCAATCCATGCTTTTAAATATGTTGACAAAGGACAGCTATACTCAATCTTTCTTGGTTTAGGATTTATCACATTGTCCATTTTAAGTAAAAAATCAAATCTACCTTTTGTGCTTGTTATACCAATGATGGTCTATTTTTTTAGAGAAGTAAGTTGGAAAAAAATTGGATCTGTATTTGGTATTTTGATTTTAACACAAGTAATTTTCAAGTTAATCAAAGTTTCATCTTTGAAAGAGGAAAATTTGCGTTTATTCAATTACGTAGAAAATCCATTGTTTGAAATGAGTTTCTTGGAGCGTATCCCAGTTTATATTTACACCAATTACTTATACATTCAAAAACTTTTTGTTCCTTATCCTTTGGGTTATTATTATGGATTCAATATGATACCAATTGTAACTTTTAGTGATTGGCGTTTCTACTTAAGTCTAGTTTTTGTTTTGGCTTTAATTGGGTTTGCGATTTACGGTTTTTTCAAAAAATCTTATTATTCATTCGCTATTTTCTTTTTCTTTATTACAATCGGTGGAATGGCAAATTTATTAACACCAATGGTTGGTATTTTTGCCGAACGTTTCTCGTTTACAGCTTCAATTTCATTTTGTTTTATTGTAGTATTATTACTTTATAAACTACTCAAACTCGATATTTTCGACAATAAAAAAAATGTAAAAATCTACGCTTCAATCGCTGTAATTGCTTTACCGTCTTTAATTTTCACACTCAACAGAAACAAAGATTGGAAGTCTAAGAAAAGTTTGTATGTGGCAGATTCAAACTATTTAAAAAACTCAGTAAAATCTAATTCGCTTTTAGGTTCAGAAATGCAAACAGAAGCTTATAAATTGAAAAAAGAAGGAATATATCGCTTTAATGAAATGATGCAAAAGGTAGATTCAGCAATACTTTTTTATAATCGCTCTTTGGATTTATACCCAACTTACGAATCGAATTTGAATAACAGAGGAGCGCTTTTTTATGAATTTTATTTCGATTATGTTTTATCTATACGTTCATTCAAAGTCTCAACGGATTTTAATAAAACCTACTACGAAGGGATGTTGAATATCGGAAATGCCTATTGTAAGATGGCTGAGGGGTATGATAACATTATAAAAGTATTACCAATAGTATCTCAAATTAAAACTAATAAAAGTAAAAAGGTTGAACAACTTTATAGGAATCTCAAACTATATCGAACTTTAGGTTTAATTCGACAGTTCGAGGTAAATGCTATAGCTCTATTAAAACAGGGTGTTAATTCAAATTCAGTAAGTACTTTAAGTATAAATGCTAAAAATTTAGAAAGTTTAGATCCATTATTGAAAAACTTAGCTTTTTCAAACAAAGTAACTACTTATTTAAACAATTTACTGTCAACAAAACAAAATCCAACCATTCAATTCATTACTGATTTTCGTCTACAAATAATTCAACTAATTACATCAAACTTATCAATTTCTTCGGTTGATTTAAGAGCAAGTGCAGAAATTTTAAAGAAAAATTACATTGATTCAGCAGTGGTTTATTTCGACAAAACCTATAAATTAAAACCAAAATTAGAATCATATTACTCCTCGCTAAATGGATTCGCTATATCATTGTCTGATTATGAAATGTTGATTGATATTCAACTCAAATACTTAAAACATTTTAAAACTAAATACAACGCACCACAATATATTCAACTTGCAAACGCCTATTATTCACTCAAAAAAATGGATTTAGCTAAAGTTAATTTCAAAAAAGGAATGACTGATTTGAAAAGGGAGCGAAATGATTTGATGAAGAAAATTACAAAAACACCAGCTGAAGAAAACAGAATTGTGGCACTTGAAAACGAGATAATCAGATTAACACAATTTGTTCAAGATTTAAGAAATAGAAAATTATTAAAGTAAACCAACAATAATCCGATTATTTTTAAAACTCAGTTTCAATAAGGAAAACAAACTAAATGCTACTACTTGAAATTCTCTTCTGGACGTTTTTTTTATTGATTACTCACAGTTATATATTTTATCCATTTTTTACACAACTTTACGGACGAAAACGAAAGAACAATTCGCTTGTTTACACAAATAATGAGGATTTGCCAATGCTAAGTATTTTAATGGCTGCACACAATGAAGAAGCAGTTATTGAAGAGAAAATTAAAAGTATATTAAATTCAGATTATCCTCCATCAAAAATTGAAATTCTAATTGGTTCAGACTGTTCAATAGATCGAACAAATTCAATTATTGAATATTATGCAAAAGAAAATTCAGAATTTCATTTTTATGAATTTTCAATTAGAACTGGAAAAATTGAAATCGTAAATTTTCTTTTTAAAAAATCAATAGGTACAATTTTGTTACTCACGGATGCAAATGTAATTCTCAAAAAAAATACACTTTTTGAATTAGTAAAACATTTTAAAAACCCTGAAATTAGTTTAGTTGACTCCTTTATGGAACATCGAAATTTGAAATCTGATGGAATTTCAGTACAAGAAAGTAATTATATTTCTAATGAGGTAAATACCAAGTATGCAGAAGGTAAAATCTGGGGAAGTTTAATGGGACCTTTTGGCGGTTGCTTTGCAATTCGAAAACAAGATTTCAAACCCGTTCCAAGAAATTTTTTAGTGGATGATTTTTACACATGTATGCAAGTTCTCCAAGCAAGAAAAAAATGTATAAGTGATGAAAACGCAATTGTTCTAGAGGATGTTTCTAATAATCTTAAATCAGAATTTAATCGTAAAATAAGAATTTCAGCTGGAAACTTTCAAAATCTAGCAAAATTTTGGCCAATTTTATTTAGATTCAATGGAACTGCTTTTGCTTTTCTGTCACATAAAGTTTTACGTTGGCTTACCCCTTTCTTCATTTTATATCTTTTAATTGTTTTTCCTTTTCTTTTTCAGATCGAAGCCAATTATTCATACTTCGGTTTGTTCATACTAATTATGTTAGCTGCTCTTTTATTTGATTTTTTTCTAAAAAAAATTAATATTCATCTAACAATTTTACGCTTTCTAACACATTTTACTTCCATGAATATAGCTCTATTCTTTGGCTTTTTTCGGTATTTAAAAGGAATTAAAACTAGTGTTTGGGAACCCACAGAAAGAAATCAATAGTGCTTTTAAAAAATTATAAAATTTCTATTTGATTAAAATACAATCAAAATTTAGTTTATATTTTAAAATAATTTTACTTTTGCTAGAAATAAAAAATTATGAAAGTAGGAAGTAATTTAAAAGCATTACGCAAACGTAAAAAATTTTCACAAGAAGACGTAGCAACTGCGTTAAATATGCATCGCTCAACTTACAGTGGTTATGAAAATGATGTTGCACTTCCAAATATTGAGAATTTAATTGCATTCAGTCAATTTCACGAATTATTAATTGATGATTTAATTAAACTTGATTTTCAATCATTTAGTGAAAAAGAATGGGTTCGGTTCGAAAATAATTGGACATATACCGCTAAAGGATCTAATCTTCGTGTACTTACAACAGTTGTCGATAACCAAAACGAAGAATTAATCGAATTAATTCCCGAAAAAGCGCGTGCAGGATATGTTAGTGGATATTCCGATCATGAATTTATTCAAGATTTGCCTCGCATAAATTTGCCTTTTTTATCAAAAGAACGAAAACATCGTGCATTTGCAATTAATGGTGATTCAATGCCTCCACTCCCTTCTGGATCAATCGTTATTGGAGAATTCATCCAAGATTGGACAGGAATTAAAAATGGTACTCCTTGTATTATCGTAACTAAAACTGATGGAATTGTTTTCAAATTCGTTCATAATAATTTGATTGATAAAAAATCTCTAACATTGATATCTTCAAATGCTCAGTATCCTCCCTTCAATGTTAATTCTGTTGAAATTATTGAAATTTGGAAATTTAGTGCTTACATAGCTAAAGAGATTTCAGAAGTTCAGATGGATTCCAATCAGTTAAATTTAAATTTTAGAAATCTTCAGTATAATATTCAACGTATTTTAGAAAAACTGAATTGAGAATTTAATCTTTTCAAGTCTACTGAATGAAAAAAAATGTAACTTCAATCAAAAAATAAAAACGAATGGAGTATAAAGTATTAAATTCAATTTTTAAAGCTCTAAAAGCTCCATTTGCGATTTTAGATATGAATGCTTTAGATGAAAACATCCAAGAAATTGCCAAACGATCAAAAGGTAGAAATATCAGAATTGCAACAAAATCAATTCGTTGCCGATATGTATTGAATTATTTACTTGAGAATTTGCCGAATTATTTTGGTTGGATGACCTTTACTATAGAAGAAGCAATTTGGTTGTCTGAAAATGGTTTTACAAATATACTTTTAGGTTATCCTACCTTCGAATTAGAATTAATTGAACAAGTTTTGTCGAATGAAAAACACGTATCCTCCATTTATTTTATGGTGGATAAATTAGAACACGTTGAGTTGTTGAATGAAATTGCTATTAAATACAATGCGCATGCTAAACTTTGTATAGATGTAGATATGAGCTCAACTTTTCCTGGAATTTACTTTGGTGTTTATCGTTCATCAATTAAAAACACTGCTGATTTAAAATCATTGATTCAAAGCTCAAGTTCTTTCGCAAACGTTAAATGGAAGGGATTAATGGGTTACGAGGCACAAATCGCAGGTATTGGAGACAATGTTCCAGGTACGGCTGTGATGAATAAAATTATAGGTGTTTTAAAATCAAAATCCATCAAAGAAATTGCTGAAAGACGAGCTGCCTGCTTAAAGGTTTTGTCTGATAATAGTATCAATTTGGATTTTGTAAATGGCGGAGGAACAGGTAGTATCGAGTCAACACTAAAAGAAGAAGGTGTAACAGAAATTACTGTCGGAAGTGGATTTTATCAATCGCATTTATTTGATAATTATAGTAATTTCAAACACAAACCTGCCCTTTTTTATGCCTTGCGAATTGTTAGAAAACCAACTGATTCCATTTTTACTGCCTCAGGTGGTGGGTACATCGCTTCCGGAGCAACTGACATTAGTAAACAACCACAGCCCTTTCTTCCTAGAGGAATGAAATTGATCAAAAACGAAGGTGCAGGTGAAGTTCAGACACCTTTTGAATACCTTGGAAAAGAACCTTTAAAAATTGGTGATTTAGTGTTTTTTCGTCACGCAAAAGCTGGTGAATTGTGCGAGCGATTCAACAAACTTATTTTGGTTAGAGCTAATAAAATTGAACAAATAGTCCCAACGTATCGGGGAGAAAATAAATGTTTTTTATAATGGAAAATTGGGCTGGAAATGTAAAGTGGACTCCACAAGTAGTGTTGTTGCCAAAGACAGAAGATGAAATTGCAGCGATTATTAAAAAGGCCATAAGTTCAGGTAAATCTATTCGTACAATGGGTTCGCATCATTCGTTTACGCCATTGTTAGCAACAAATAGTGTTTCGTTGAGCTTGAATCATATGCAAGGTTTGATTTCAAAAGAACCAAATAATCGTGCTATTGCTTGGGCTGGAACAAAATTGAAACGTTTAAGTGTATTACTTTCTGAAAATGGTTTAGCGCTGGAAAATATGGGCGATATTAATGTTCAAAGTTTGGCAGGAGCGATTTCAACAGGTACACACGGAACAGGAATCACGCTTGGAAGCGTTGGGACGCAAGTGGAAGAAATCAGTTTTATAAACGGTTTGGGAGAATTAGTTACCTTGAACGAAGAAAATAATTATCACGAATTTAAATGTGCCCAATTATCGCTAGGAAGTTTAGGGGTTATCACTCGAATGAAAGTAAGATGTAAAGAGGCATACAACCTCGAACTAGATATTAGAAAGGAGAAATTGAGTGATGTCTTGGCAAATTTAGACGCGATTGTGAATGAAAACCGTCACTTTGAATTTTACTCAATTCCAAATTCCCAATGGTCTCAAACGAAGCGTTCCAATATTGTGAGCCAAGAAGCAGGAACTACTTCAAAATTCAGTGCGTTTATCAACGATATCGTTTTGGAAAACTGGGCTTTACAACTTTTGTGTTCTATCAATAAAACGATTCCATCGAGTTCAAAAACGATATCTAATCTAATTAGTTCCTTTATTTCCAACGAGAAAAAAATACAACAAAGTCACAAGGTTTTCAGTACGGTTCGCAATGTGAAATTCACAGAAATGGAGTACAATATTCCATATGAAAGCTATCAAGATGTGGTAAAAGAACTATTGAAATTGATTGACAAAAACAACTACAGAATCAGTTTTCCACAAGAGCATCGTTTCGTTCAAGCAGATGATATTTATTTAAGTCCGGCGCATAATCGCAAGTCGGCGTACATCGCAAGTCATGTTTACAAAGGAATGGACAACAAACGCTATTTCAAAGATTTAGAAGATTTATTCGTTGATTTTGGTGGTCGTCCACATTGGGGAAAAATGCATACGCGTGACGCTGCTTTCTTCAGAAAAGCCTATCCTAAATTCGATGATTTCTTGCAAGTTAGAACAAAACACGATCCAAATGGCGTCTTTTTGAATGATCATCTGAAGAAGGTTTTTGGGTTATGATTTAACTAATTCTTTTTCTTTATTTGATATGTTATAAAACAAAAACAGTATTATTTATATGAGTTTAAAAATTCTACACACTTCCGATTGGCACATTGGCAAACAATTACTAAAAATTGATTTCAATGAAGATATGGATTTGTTTTTCAATTGGTTAATACAAACGATTGAAAGCGAAGCAATAAATATATTATTGATGTCGGGCGATTTGTTTGACCAGGCAAATCCGTCTCAAGCTGCCTTGACGCAATATTACCAGTTCCTCAAACGAATGATTCCTTTGGATTGTAAAATTATAATTACAGGTGGAAATCATGATTCACCACACGTTTTGAATGCACCCAAAGAATTACTGCATTTTTTAGACATTGAAGTGATTGGTGGCGCACCTGAAACTGTTTCTGAATTGTTTATTCCTATTGAGAAAAACGAAGAAAAAGTAGTTGTTGCTGCTGTACCTTTCTTGAGAGATAAAGACATTCGTAAATCTGCCCCAGGAGAATCTTACGAAGATAAAATGGAACAAATCAAAGAAGGTTTGAAAGCGTATTTTGATACTGTAAATATTTACTATTCAGAACATTATCAAGAATTTAATTATGTGGTAATGGCGCATTTATATGCACAAGGAGCACTAACTTCGGAAAGTGAGCGTGAAATCCAAATTGGAAATCAAGCAGGAATTGAAGCTGCGATTTTTAGCGAAGCACCTGATTATGTTGCCTTGGGTCATATTCATAAACCACAAATCGTTGATTTCCCTCATATTCGCTATTCAGGTTCACCGATTTCATTGAGTTTCAGCGAGAGATTGGACCGCAAGCAAGTCGTTATTTTAGACATTCAAAATGGAAAACTAAACACGGAAACCCTTGAAATTCCGGTATTTAGACGTTTGGTCACTTTTGAAGGAACGCTCGCAGCAGTAAAAGAGCAAATTGCCAATTATCAACATCAATCACCTTTAACAGATTTAGCTGAATTGATTGTAAAAGAAGAAAACGAAAATATCCAAACAATCAGAGAATTAGACGATTTACTCTCGCGAGATACGGAAAATGGATTGGACATTGTTAAAGGAAAATTGGAGTTTGTCAATAAGATTTTAGGAACTTCTTCATTTATGGGAGAAGGAGAAAATGTTTCCGATTTCAAGCCGGAGCAATTGTTTGAAAAACGTTTGGATTTGGAAGAAAACATTGTTAATCGTTCGGATTTGGTCAATGCCTTCAAGGAAATTATGGAAAAAATTTATGATGCGAAATAGGTTGAAACGATGAAAATACTGAAAGTTAAACTCAAAAATATCCACTCGCTTAAAGGCGAACACGAGGTTGATTTTGCGAATGGAATCTTGGCAGACGCTGGTTTATTTGTGATTACTGGTCCAACTGGTTCTGGAAAATCGACCATTTTAGATGCAATTACCTTGGCTTTGTACAACCGCATTCCGAGAAATGGAAATTCGAAAATAACAAAAAACGTCATTGAGAATGAAGGAATAATTCTGACCAAGAATACAGAAGATTGTTATTCTGAAGTAACTTATAAAGTTGGTGATAATATTTACAGATCGCATTGGTCAATAAGTCGAAATCGAAATAATGCATTAAATGAAAGAAAGCAAGAGTTAACTAATGAAGAAACTGGTGAAATTTTATTTGATGGAATTGAGTCAGTTCCAGCTAAAAACGAAGAAACAATTGGTTTAAGCTACGACCAATTTGTTCAGTCGTTAATATTGGCGCAAGGTCAATTTTCAAAGTTATTACTCGCTGGAAAAGACGATCGTAATAAATTGTTGGAAAAAATCACGGGTTCTGAAATTTACCGAACGATTGGAATGAAAGTCTTTGAAAGGTATGTTGTAAGCAAAAAAGCAGTTGAAGACCAAAAGTTTAAAATGGGTGAAATAATAATTTTATCAGAAGAACAAGAGCTTGAATTACAACAGTTTATTACTGATAACGAACCTAAACGCTTACAGTTAAAAGCGGAACAAGACCTTTCTAAAAACTTGTTAGAAGTTAAAACGAAAATTCAAAAACTGACAGCTGAAAGTTTGAAGAATCAAGAAGAATGGATAGAATTTGCAAGTAAACTTGAACTTATAGAACCTGAAAAACAAAAACTCAACAAACACATTGAATTAGCGCCTTTTCAAAATGAGTACCGAGCGATTCGTTTACAAGAAAAAACAAAGTTGGAACTTCAATCACGTTTGGAATATTTACAAGGCCGAGAAATTACTTTAAAATCAGAACAACAATCACTTTTGGTAAGTGTAAGTAAATTATTGAATAATAGTATTTTAGAAAAAGATTTTGAAACGAAATTAAACGCTTTTAAACAACAAATTCTAGCATTTCAGGCCAAAGAATTACAATTAGAAAATCAAGTTGATAATTTCAATCGTCAACTATCTGATGCACTCCAGAGATTGAAAAATGAACAATTTGAAATTGAGAAATCAAACCAAAATACAGATTTTATTCATCAAGAAATCGCAAAAATTAACACTTTTGCAAAGCGCTTAAATTTATCAGATTCAACTGCAATTGCTTCAAAAAAATATCAATTAAAAGATGAGTTAAACATAGTTAATGTACTGATTAAGAATAAAAATATTTACAATTTACAAACTTATCAAAATCAAAAATTAGAGAAAGAAATTTTGGATTTATCAACTTCGAGGCAAGTTAATGATGCGCAACAAAAAGATTTGATTGCTCGCCTTAAAAATTTACAACCTAAGCTAGAAAGTAAAAGAAAAGAAGTCGATCAACTAAAAACAGAGCGAAGTTTGGAAGAGCTCCGAAAACATCTAGTCGAAAACGAACCTTGTCCTTTGTGTGGTGGGTTGGAACACCCTTTTGCTGTTGCTTATGAAGAACGTCTATTGGATGCATTGGAAACCCAACTGGAAAATTTACTAAATGAACTTAAATCTATTGAAAGCGAACAAACTAAACTCAGCACTGCTAAAGAATTAGCTCAAAATTCAATTTTAACTAAACAACAAGAAATTCAAGAAAATCGTTCTCAGTTTGAGAAAATAGAACAAGAAATTAGAAGCGCTTGCGAGCAATTATCTTGGAATTTTGAGGAGGAGTTAAAAGTATGGGAGCAAAATCTAGAGCAAATTTCAACACGTTTGTTAGAATTAGAAAGCTTAGAAAGACAATTACGGATACAATCTATTTTGAAAGAAATTCTTTCACAGCTCATGGAATGTGAGCAATTTAAAAAAGAATTGGAACAGACTACAGCTGAACGAAGCAAATTATATGCTGGTTCTAATATTGAAAAGGAAGTCGCAAATTACTTGAAAAATTGGACGGAAAACGCACTGAATTTAACTACTTGCCTCGAAGAAACGACATCAAAGAACAAGGATTTATCTACTTTAAACAACGAACATCAAGTGAATTTAGAAAAATTACTTTCCGATTTAAGTATAAAGTCAATACATTCTTTAGAAGAATTTGAACAGCATCTACTTACTGTTAATGATGCCGAAGCGATTCGAACAAAAATAAGTCAGCTAGACATTCAAAAAGCGAAATTAGAACAAGAAAAAGTTCGTATTCATTCAGAATTAGTTGATAATCAATCGAAAGATGATTTGTCGCAAACCCAGGAGCAACTCGAACTTTTGGTAAAAGAATTGGAAGAAAACATCCAAGTTATTTCAGAATCTATTGGTGCCAATCGTAAGCAAATTGAAACCAATAATGAGGCGAAGTCACGTTTAGCAAATAGTTTAGCGACATTAGAATTACTAAACAAAGACCTCGATTTGTGGACGACAATGAATAAATTGATTGGCGATAGCTCTGGTAAACGCTTCTCCGATTTCGTTCAAGATTTAACTTTGAGTCAGTTAATTACTTTTGGAAATGATCGATTGAAAAGTTTTTCCGACCGTTATTTATTGGCTATTCCGCAGCGAAACGAATCTACTTCCTTACAAGTTATTGATACGCACATGGGTAATACACGACGTTCGGTGAGTTCGCTTTCAGGTGGTGAAACCTTCAAATTGAGCTTGGCACTAGCTTTTGGATTATCTGATTTGGCAGCGAAAAACGTCAACATTGAGTCTTTATTCATCGACGAAGGATTTGGAACCCTCGATCCAGAATCGCTCGATCAGGCAATCACAATTTTGGAAGAAATGCAGCACAAAAACAACAAATCCATCGGAATTATTTCCCACGTGGGCGAGCTGAAAGACCGAATCGGAGCAAAAATCAAATTGACAAATACAGGAGGAGGCTACAGCAAGATAGAAATTGAGTGATTATTTTTCTAAATGCTTTAAATTTATTGAAGCATTGATCTAATGTTGATTTTTTTTTTGCAATTAAAATTATATTTAGGTATTTTAATCTTAAAAAAAACTACAACTTCAAATAAAATTATATTTATATTTGCTAAAACTAAAAACATGAACAAAATACTATCAATCTCCCTTTTTGTCAGTTTATCATCTTTTTTTTATGGACAGACTTCTCATAAATTTGAAGAAATTTTAATCAAAACTACTCCGCAAAAAATAACTGAAAAATCGAATCGAAAATATGGTTATGAGTACGAAGTTTTAGAAATCAAAAACACAAGTTCAGAACAAAAAACAATTTTGTTTCACACTGATGCTTATTATGATGGTATTTGTTCAACTTGCACAAATTCCGAGTATACTTTCTCTTTTGTATTAAAACCAAACGAGACTATAACTGGTTCTTTAAAAGATGCAGCAAATAAAGGCTTGTATGTATTTAAAAAGGATCACAACGGAAAAATTACAAATGAACTTACTGAATTAAAGTTCTCAAATGTTGTAATCAAATAATCTAATTTCGAATCTATTTATAAATAGTTTTTATTCGATTATGACTAGTTTAGAAAGGTAAACTTCTTTATTAGTCTCAATTTTCAACGTATATATTCCTTTCACAAATTCCATTATTGAATATTTTTGAATGTTTGAAGTTTCATTATTCAATTTTAGTGATTTACTTTCCTTACCATCAGGTGAAATTAAATTAACTGATTTAATTTTTTGATTCGTATTATTTTCGATTTCGATTATTTTTTTTGCAGGATTTGGATAAAGTTTAAAATCGAACTTTTCGCTTTGGTTAATCGCAACTATTTCATCTGATTTTGGTGGTGTAGGTTCAGTAGTATAATTTCTTTTCCAGTGATTTTCACCATCTTTAACAACATAACCCCTTTCAAAATCTTCAGTATTTGAAGCATTTAATATTTCAGAATACCATAATTCAGCCACACAAGAATCTTGTTTAACATCTAATAAACCATACCCGTGATCAATCAAATTCATAAAAATATGATTTGGATTTTCAGCTTCCATTATTGGAGTTACAATTCCTATCGCCCAACCAAAACCCATTTCATCAAAATTACCTCTTGTAATACTAGTTGGCAAAAATTCTACAGCAACACTTCCTTGTCCAGTTTGTGAATTATAAACTGAGTTATTTTGTGGATTAATTGATAAATCTGCAACGATTGAAACATGAGAATCTCCACTTAAAACTACTACATTATCAATATTATTGGAGGAAATGTAATTCAGAAGTCGGTCACGATCACCATCGTAGCCATCCCAATTAGATGGGTCCAAAACACCATTTTGCCCAATTCCAACGAAAGATGGAATGTTTTGAATACTCCACCCAGCCATTAGATTTTGCATAGGAAATAATTTCCATTTTGCATCAGAAGTACTCAAATTTTGTGTCAACCAATCGTATTGAGCGTTACCTATCATACTGAATGATCCATCAACCAGGGTATCTTGCCCTTTGTATAATAACACATCAGTTACAAAAATATCCATCAAAGAACCATATTCAATTTTCCTGTAAATCAATGAAGAATCGTTTGGATTTGGCAATCTAACAGGTATATACTCCATAAAAGCTTGAATTGGTGCAAATTCATTTCCAGGCTGCCCATCAACGTCGTGATTATCCCATAAAACAATCCATGGATGTGCTTTTCGAGCAGCCCTTAAATTTGGATCCATTAAATAATAACGATGTCTCTCTCTCCATTCTCCCAAAGTTATTGGATCAATTGGATATGGATCTGGTACTCTAACTTCTTCATCAGCGTCAACAAAATCATAGATATAATCACCAACATGAATGATTAAATCTAAATCTTTTCGTTCTGCAATTCGTTGATAGGCATTGAAAAATCCAGAATAAATACTACTGCACGACATAATTGCAAGACGACTATGATCGTAATCAGCTATTGGAGCCGTTTTAGCATGTCCAACATCAGAAAATTCACCTGTTTCCGAAATAAAACGATAGTAGTAATTAGTTTGAGCTTCCAAATTTTCCACATCAACTTTCACGGTCCAATCTCGTTGACTATCAGTGAGGAAAGTTCCTATTTGATCAATGGTTGAAAATAAACTGTCCTTACTCATTTGCCAAGTAACAGATTCCGATTGATTCGACTCAATTCTTGTCCAAATGATAACTCTATCAATTGTTGGGTCACCAGAAGTTACACCATATGTAAACGGAAAATGTGCTAAATCTAAGTTAATATTTTCAGGAAATGTTTGAGATTTAGCAATAAATGAGCAGAGAAATAAAACAAAAAATTGCGATAGTCTCATAAACATTATTCAACAGTAAATAATCGAGTTATGTTATTCCCACCAATATTTACAGTTAAATAATAAGCACCCTTTGCAAGCTTGTTAATATCAATGTTTAACTTATTAAGATTTACATTTGTAAACTTGAAGTCCATTACTTGATTACCTAATTGGTCGTAAATTAAAGGAATAATTGTTTCATTCTTTTCATTTTCAAACCAAACAGAAAGAAAATCTGTCGTAGGATTTGGGAATAATTTAATCGAAATTTCCTTCGGTTTATTCTCAGAAATACCAACTGGAGCTTCTACATGCAACGAATCTAACCAAGACTGACCATCCAAATCCCATATTGGATTAAAAGGGTCACATTCCGTACCTCTAAACAAATGATCTAATGCTGTAACTGCGATATCTGCTTGTGAAGGATTTCCAAGTGCAGTTACATCATTATGATTTCCCATTGCATAGCTTCCCGGGTCAGAAACACCAGTTAGTTGGTTCGCAACAGGATAATTTCCACTTCCAATCCACCAAATTTTTCTCTCAGTTGATGTGTTTCCACCATGACCAGTTCCAATACCTCCATGGTCCGTAGTAATTAAAACAATCCAATCTTCTTGAGCGTAGTTAGGGCGACTTTGTAAAGCATTCATTATAGACCCAACATGACCATCAACTGTTTGAATTGCATTGATATATGCTGGGTTTAATGGACTAAATCCAGTTGAATGTCCAGTTAAATCACACTCATCAAAGTAAACAAACATAACATCTAAATTTGCATTTTGAAGTTGAGTTTGTGCTGCTGAAACACTGTTTGCACCGCAACCATCACATACTTTAATTTTTTGATCCCATGCATCATTATAAACATTATCACTCATTGGAGCCCATTGAACTATTTGAACTTGATACAAATCCGGTAAACATTCTTTTGCTCTTTTAGTAAAATAAGGATAATTATTGTAATTACTTCCAGAATAAGAATTACTTGTTACACCATGTTTTGGAAATTCAACTCCACACATAATAGTTGACCAAGATGGTCCAGATACAGTAATTCCCTCATGCCATGATTCATATGTATAAAAACCAGAAGCAATCAATGCATCTAAATTTGGAGTGTTTGCTTGTTGTAATGCATCCGTTCTAAGACCGTCAATTCCAATGATTAATACTTTTCTTGGTTGAGATGCCCAAAGACTTGTGATAAAAAACAAAAATCCGATTGATACAATTTTTTTCATGAGTTTAGCTTTATTTGATATTAATTAAATTTATTATTTATTTGTAATTTTTAATGTTTTTGAAGTAGAAATACTATTTAATTTCAATAAAAAAACTTGATTTCTAGCATTTTCAACTTTTATCTTAACTTGATTTTCATTCAAATAACTAGTTGAAAAAGAAACATTTCTACCAATTAAATCTAAAATTTGAATTTCCTCATTGCTGATGTTAGGATAAGTCAATATAAATTCGTCTCTAAAAGGATTTGGAGCAATAGTCGCAACGATCTCATTCTCTTCAAAACCAACATTACTTAAAGTAGTGAACGTGTAAGGTCCAGCCCAAGCACTTGAGCTATTTTGACCACAAATAGTTTTCACATAATAATCGTAAGTAGTTGCTGGTGATAATCCACTTAGAACATGTGGTAATTGTGCATTATTTACAGGAATACCAACACCTTGAGGAAAACCAGTTAATCCCCATTCAATTGAGAAAAGATTTGAGCTTGAAACATTATTTGTCCAAGTTAATTTAGCTGAATTAGAGGAAATTTCAATAGCGTTTAATTGTGTAGGACTTTGACATTGCTGTGCTGTAAACGAAAATGGTCCCATCCATAAACCAGAACCAACACCAGCACACGTATCTTGAACATACATTTCGTAAACTACTCCAGATGCAAGATTTGTAAAATCAAATGGATTGGAAGTGGTATTATTTATTGCTGTTCCCTGATTGATATCAAATCCCTGAACACCCCAAATAATATTCCAATTAGTGGCGTTGCTGTTCCAACCAATAGAAGCTGAAGTTGGTGTTCCACTAACGACAAAAATTGAGTCAATACTCTGACAATTTAAACCAGTTGAGGTTCCTAATATCCATTCTTTTCTTGAAATAATATTCGGATTTGAAAAATAATTTGCTGAAGTATTTTGAATTGATAAACTATTCGTCCAAGGTGAATAATCGTTTTTAAATCGATTGAAAAGAATTAAATTATTTTCATCTGATACTGCATTTGAAAAATTAGAGTAATCGTATTTAATAGTATAAGATACTGTTGCACTATTATCACATATAAAAGCTCCAAAATAAGTAGCATTACCTGATAAATTATTCAAGCCAATGGTCAAACTTGGTTGATTATCAACTTGATAGAGATGAATACCAGTAATACCGTTAAAATTATTAATCGTCAATGTTCCTGAATTTGATGAGATTAACTGTAAGGTTTCACTTGTTAAAGTAGATCCATATTTATTAACTGATGTATTTCCAATTGGAGCACCAGAAACAACAAGATTTGTAGGAATACCATTTACAATATTTGCATCATTATTATTACTTGATAAATCATCAATTAAAAAACCACTTTGTTCGTTTAAATTATAGTAAGCGTAAAGAGCAGCTTCATTTCCTTGAAGGGAATGACACATATTGTCTCTTATTTCTTGCTTTGTTCTAACTTCTGACCAAATTCTTAATTCATCAATTTTTCCATCAAATCTTGGATTAGCTCCATTATAAGTATAGTTACCTGTTCCGTCTTGACCAAGTTTATAAGTATATTGACTTGCGAAAGAGGCATTAAAAGATGAAACATCTAGACTATCTAAAGGGAATCCATTTATGTAAACTACAAAATAACCACCTCTTTTAAAAGTACCTGCAAAATGAAACCAATCTCGATTTAAAACATCGACAGCAACTGTTAAATCTTTTCTTGGGTTTGTATTGTCCTTGAAGTTAAATTTCATGTTAGCTCCATTATCTTGTACATCAAACACAATTCCCGTATTATTTCCACTTGCCCAATTTTTATTACTAAAAAATGCTTCGTCATCAAAAACAGAATTCACTTTCATCCAGCATTCAACGGTAAAATCGTTATCATTAAGCCAAGTAAGACCACCTAAATTTATATGATTAGTATTTGTGATATTTGCAGAAAAATCTATACAATTTCCAGATCCAATATTATTTTGAGCAAATAAAGAAACTACAAAAAATAGAAAATAAAAAGAAAAAATGCTTTTCATACTTAATTTTTAACATCGATTACAAATCTACTTTTAACAATTATTAATATTGTTAACTGAATGTCAAATATTTGTGAATTAAAGAAATACTTTTATATAAAGCATAAAACAACCTAATTCGAATTTAAAGCGATACTATAATTCCAATCTCACCTCTAATTCCAAAATACTCTTGATTGAGCTTTCTCCATTCTTTCCCACGTGATTTTGATTCACTGTAATTTAGAATATTTCCAAGTTCAGCTTTCATTTTTATTTTACTCGAGAACTGTACTAAACACGATGCTTCCAAGTTGATAAAATCATTCGTGTATACATCAAAATCATCATCTTTGTGTAATAATTCACCGTTTAAATAAACCAAATTTAATTCATTCAAATAGCGAGAAGTGTAGCTCAGATTGGTGTGTAATTCAAACTTATCATTTTCATAAAACAACTCAATTGCTCCTAAAAATGGTACTTGTTTAGTCATTTTTTGATTTTCAGGACGACCTTCAATTTGCATACGCGAATCGCTAAAAGAGGCATTTAATCGGATTCCAACATCTTTTAATGAAGTATGAATCCAGCCAAATTTTTGAGCATAAAACAATTCCAATCCTCCAACCCAAGAATCGGATGCATTCGCAAAATAACGCATTGTAGCTCCGGAAATTGGATCGACATTTGGTTTTGAAAGGGTATAAATATGATTTGAAATTTGTTTGAAATAGGCTCCAACAGTTAAAACACTGGTTTCTGAAAAGTAAAATTCACCATCTACATCCAAATTTATGGAAAAAACTGGTTTCAAATTGGGATTTCCAAACGTAAAGTCAAGTTCATTGTATTTAATTACAGCTTGTCCAGGTTTCGTTTCTTCAAAGTTTGGTCGATGCATTGTTCTGCTAATTCCGAACTTTAAATTCGTTTTCTTACTTACATACCAATTAATGTGAAAAGAAGGCAAAAATCCAATGTAAGGTCTGAAAATAGTAATTGATTTTGGCACATTGTAATACGTATTTGTTAGCGTATCAAGTGCTAATTCGTTGGTCAACGTATCTGATGTTTCAATCAAATAAGTATGTTCAATTCGCAAACCTGTTAAGAAATCGAACTTTTTTCCAGAGTAGGTTAACATTGCAAAACCTGAACTTTGATGTTCTTTGTACGAGTAAGAAGCGCCTACCCATTGATTGTACTCGAAATTGGAAGTATTCATTGGTACTTCACGTAATTGTTGACCGTTTTCGCTAAAAAAGGTAGAAACGGATTCTTTATCTAAAATCGAATAATTGAAATTTGAATACAAATCCCCATTTACGTTTTGAAAAAACGAACCATTATCCATAAATGGTTTCAAAGAAAAATCACTCATCAAAATTGGTTCTGAGTTTCCACCGCTGTAATCTTTAAACCAATTATGTTTTGAAATCAACCTACTTCCTGATTTGTATCGATATTTTAGTCCTGCATTGAAAAGCCATTTGTCGTTAAATTTGACTTCCCAATCATTTTGAAATACAATTGGATCTGTTTCTGAGATACGATTTATTTCACTGTATGCTTGCGTAAATTCAAAATCAGAAGGACTTAACTGGTCGGTGAAATTTGGAACAATTGCAGCTGGGTCTCCCCCATTTCCATATGGATTATCGTTTCCAATCAACTTTATTAAACTGAAGTCTGTGGCATTTGGATCGATTGCTTGACCATAAAAATCAGTTTGCTCATAGTCTGAGAAATTTACTTCTGGACTCATAAAATCTAAGAATACAAAACCGTTACGAGCGTCATCTCCTTTGTAGGGAAAATTCCGAGGTTTGAATTCATTCTTGTAAGTAGAAAGTCGAATAAAGGTGTTGATTTTCTGATTAATTTTCACATCCGTTTGGAAAGTCAAGCCATAAATCTGTCGAACCAATTTACCCTTTGCATTTTGAAGTCGCACCCTTCTCAAATTGTCTTCATACCAATTAAAGGAAATTTTGTCCATGTTTTTATCGTCAATCATTTGTCCACCAAACGAACGAAGCGTAAATGTTAATTTGGAAGTTGGTTTATAAGCAATTGCAGCATGAACGCCCGCTGTACCTCTAAATCCATGATAATTCCTTAGTTCTAAACGATTGATGCCATGGTTAAAATTATTTCCAAAAATTGTTTTTCTAGCTTGTGTTGCGTACGTTCTTCCGAAGTAAGTTCCTGAAATCAAATAGCTGAATTTCTTATTTTTGGAGGTATTAGAATGGCTAAAATTCATATTTCCATAAGGTAATTTTGCATAGAAATTTTGTCCAATTGCGAGTTCTAATTGCGTTGAGGAACTATCTGAAAATTCAGGAAATAAGAAATTTAAAGCACCACCGATATTATCAGATTCTAAATCGGGCGTAATTCCTTTGGCTTCAATCACTTCATCTACGAAAACAGAAGGAAAGGCTTCAAATTCAAATGAGCGTGTTGGATTGTCTTCGCAAGCAACAGGCAATCGGTCACCATTGACCAATACCGATGTCCAATCAACAGGAGTTCCACGCATTGAAACCATATTGCTTTCACCTTTAGAGCGAAACAAACTCACACTTGGTAATCGTTGTGCTAAATCAGCTGCGTTTTTGGTTGGAAGATGGTCAATTTCACTTTTCTTGACATTGTTTACAATACTCGTGCTTTTTTGCATTTTCTCAAAAGAAGTTTTTTTTCTTCTTGTTTTTGAAACAGTTACAGTATTGAAACTTAAAGATTTCGAAGTTCTTAAATTGATAATTTCTGGAACAATCAATTGCGGAATTTGAATAGTGAAGGAATCTTGTTCAAAACTAGGATGAAAACATACAACGGTATAATTTCCAGCAGCTAAACTATCAAATTGAAAAAATCCAATGGAATTTGATTGTGTTTTTTTATTTAATTCAATGAGTTTAAATTGCACATTTTCAACTACTAAAGAATCTTTTACAAGTCCTTTAAATGAATAACTTGTTTGTCCAAAAAATGGAAAGCAACTTACCATTAACAATAAACTCAGAATTAGCTTCATATATCCAAACGTAAGCCTAATTGAAAACGTGGCCCATAATATTCCATTCGCAAATGGCGCCATTCTTTACCAATATATCTTCGTTCGGCAGCATTTAATAGATTCATTCCTTCAAAATAAACACTTCCTTTTTTGTTCCACGAATAAGAAATCTGAAAATCTAAATTGTAAGTTTCATTCACATAGGTGTCAAAATCATCGTCGGTATGCAAAAGACCTATTCCAACTAATGATGCAAGATTCACTTCTTTTAAATGTTTACCTATATAATTTAAAGCCAAACGTGCGTTCCATTTTTTATATTCATAAACCAATCCTAAGTTATAAATCAATGGCGTTTGTTCTGTCATTTTTTGTTTGTTTGGTCTTCCCGGAATTTCCATTCTTGAGTCAGAAATGGTGATGTTGGAATTGGTTCCTAAGCCACTTAAAAAGCCGGGTAGGAAATCAAATTTTCGTATCAAAGTCACTTCTGCGCCATAAACCGTTGAATTGGAAGCATTTTCATATTTTTTCACCAAAATTCCTGAGGCTGGGTCAACATCGGCAGTTGTCACTGTAAAAATATGATTGTAAACATCTTTGTAAAAACCAACTACTGAAAACATTCCTTTTCCGGGCCAGAAATATTCAAAAGCTAAATCGTAATTAAAAGCGTAGGTTGGTTTCAAATTTGGATTTCCAAAAATGTAAACAAGGTCGTTGTATTTTATCATCGCAAATCCTGGTTTCGTTTGCTCAAAATTTGGTCTTTTCATCGATTCACTAAAAGCCGCACGAATATTTATGTTATCAGTCATTCGATAAGTTGCATTTACTGAGGGCAATAAGAATAAATAATCTCTTTCCACTTCAATACTTTTCGGAACATTGTACTGATTTCCAGATAAAGTATCAAATGCAAGCTCATCTGTCAAGGTATCTGAAACTTGGTTAAATCGAGTGTATTCTAAACGAGCTCCACCCACAAAACTCCATTTTCCTGTGGAGTAATCAGCCATTGCATACGTTCCAGATTGTAATTCTTTGTAACTATATGTTGAACCCACCCATTGTCTATATTCTTGATTCAAATAATTCATTTCCTTTTCACGCATCAAATAAGAGGAATCAATCAAGAAAGATGACAAAATACTTGGGTCTAAAAAGGGATAAAATTGTCCATCGTAATTTGAACCTAATGGCGCAAGAAATCCATTTCTATTATCAGTGTATGGATCATGTGGAAATTGATCTAAGGTAAAAGGTTGATTATTTCCTGGAATCGAATAATCTTTAAACCATTCGTATTTTGAAATATTGCGATAACCACTTTTTATACGTGCTTTTGAGCCGAATTTAAACTTCAAGTTATTGTTTAGTTTATAATCCAAATCTGTTTGAATTACAGGCAAATCACGTTCTCTTGTTTCGTTTATTTCTGTGTAGGTTTGATAAAATTCAAAGTCACTTGCATTTAAAGTTTGTGCTCCAAAAATGGTTGAATACTGTGGCTGAATATTGTTTGGATCGTCACCATTTCCATACGGGTCATCAGGACCAATTAACTTCCCTGGAAATCCATTTGGGTCGTTGATATCGATTTGATCGCCATACAAACTAACGTAAGATTGGTCTTCAAACTGCATTAAAGGACTGATGAATTCTGTAATCATATAACCATTTCGCGGGTCTCTTTGGTTGAAAGGAACTTTACCGTAGCGAAAACTATTATCATAACTCGCAACTTTGAAAAACCATTTCAGCGAAGGGTTAATGTTCCATTCAGAATAAATGTCGCCACCAAAAAGTTGACGTTCTAATTTCCCATGAATATTTTGTAAACGGATTCTTTGTCCTGATCCTTCGTACCAGTTGTAGCTTTGTTTTTTTTGGTATTTATCATCCAACATGAAGCTGTACAAAAAGTGGGTTCCGATTTTGAACTTATCGCTGAATTTATATTGAATAGCTGTGTTTGCTGAAATATTGGTGCGTGTTCCATCGTATTTTTTTAACTCATAGCGATTTAAACTATGATTAAAATTACTACCATAAATGATTTTGAAAGCATCAGCAGAGTAATAGCGAGCAAAAGCAGAACCATTTAATAAGTAGCTCAATTTCTTGTTTTTAGAAACATTTCCGACTAAAAAATTAAAAACACCTGTAGGTTTATTTGCCAATAAATTATAACCACCAGCAACATTCAGTTTGAAAGTTTTTTCTTGGACTGTATTTCTTGCTAGGAAATTAATACTTCCGCCGATTTGATCGGATTCCATGTCTGGAGTTGAGCTTTTTGAAACGAATACATATTCTATCATGTCCGCAGGAAGAATTTCAAACTCAAACGAACGCGTTGCATTTTCTTCATCTGCAACAGGCAAACGGTCGCCATTCAAAAAAGTCGCTGTCCAATCCAAGGGAGTACCGCGCAATGAAATATTACTTCCTTCTCCTTTGTTTCTTGTTATTGATGCTCCCGGAACTCGCGCTACAACATCAGATGCATTTCTATTTGGAAGTTTAGCAATGATGTCAGAAGAAACGACTGTTACAACTGTTGGAGAATTTTTGACTAAATAAAGTGCTTTGTTCTCGCTTGTTTTAGCATAAGTTGTAACAGTAACTTCATTTAATTCTTGAATCTCTTTTAGAAATAAATCTCCTAAATTTAGATTTTCGTCCTTACTTAAACTAAATGATTTTTCGAAAATAGTGTAACCTGTAAGGTCAATCGTTAACGTGTAAGTACCAGCATTCATTCCTTTGAAATAGAACTTTCCATCAAAATCACAAATCGTTTTGAATTCGGTATTTTGAATAATAACTTTTGCACTTGGTATAACACCCCTCCTATCTTTAACAGTTCCTTGAACACTGCTTGTTTGTGTCAAAATGAAGTTAGAAACAAAAACTATTATAAGCGTTGGTAAAATAAACTTAAAATACTTCATAAACTATTTTATTAGAAGAAGAAATTATCAATACTTTCTTTAGAAAAACCAGCTGATGCAGTCATTCCTTTTCCGCCGATTGCGGTAACAACTTTAATGTTTGGAGTAATCTGACTATCAAAAATCTCCTCATGTCCTTTCATTTGTGAATAGTATCCATTCCAATAATGTTGAATATCCCAATTTTTAAGGTTTAGAATTTTCTTCGCCTCGTCCAAAATAATATGATTGATTGACATATCAATGTCGAAACCTAATTCTTCATTTTGCGAAGCATCAGCGTATAAATGACTATCGCCAATGACAATACTTCCATCTACACGTTGCTTGAAAAGAATGTGAATTCCATATTTTAAAGCTTCTTGATTAACATTTTCCCAATTTAAGTTTTTGTAACCTTCAAGTGCTTTAAAACTCTCGTATCTTCGAATTGTCAAACCTGTTAAAATATTACCAGGTAGTTTAACTTCAGGCATTGGTTTTGTAACCATCATCCCTAATTTTACCACTTCAATAGCTGATTTTGAAAACAAATCGGGGAACAACAGACGAAAGTCTTTACCATTACAAACAATTGCTTTTGTAGCTAGAATTTTACCTAGATTAGAAGTTTGTAATTCAACCTCCGTTTCTTTGTCTTCGATTCCAATTACTGGCGTTGCATAGCTGAACTCGATTGTTGTCGTTTCTCTTAAAAAGGCATGAAGACTGTGAATCATTTCTCTCGATTCTGCAGAAACTTCTTGCGGAAAAGACAAAGCACCAAGCGCATATTTTGAATCAACAGATGGATATTTAGCTAATAATTCTTCTTTGGAAAGTATAACAGAATGGTAATCCGCAGCTTCGAAATTTGTTTTTAACTCATGTAATAAATCCAATTCATCTTGAGTTGAAGCAATATAAGTTGAACCATTATTTCTGATTCCGATGTCGATTTTCTCTTGAAAAGATTTATACAATTGAGTTGAATAACGCCCGTAATGATGCCATCTTCCGACCGAAAATCCTGAAGGAACAACTTGTCCAAAATTTCTAACACTTGCTTCCATTGGAAATAAATCTTTTTCTAGGACAATTACTTTAAGTCCAAGTAAAGCTGCGTGATACGCATGAAAAGTACCTAAAACCCCGCCACCAACGATAGCTAAATCGTATTTTTTCATCGTTATATTTCTTTAATCTTAATTATTTCAAATGGATAATCAACTATAAAATCAGCACCAGAATTTAGTAAATCGATTGTAGTAAAAGCTCCAGAAATAATTCCAATTGTCCACCTACAATTCGCATTTTTACCTTGTAACATATCGTTTGGGGTGTCGCCTACTTTCATCACGTGTTTGCTATCCTTGACTCCTGAGATTTGCATTGCTTTATGTATCATATCTGGTTTTGGGCGACCAATTGAAGGGTCATCACTACAAACTAAACCATCTATAACTGAATGCCATTGCAAACGATCAATAATTAAATCCGCTGTTTCCTTTGAAAATCCTGTATCAAGTACAATTTTAATATTTCTTTCTTTTAAAAAAGAAAAAAACTTTTCTGTGTCTTTTGTTTCAGCCACCAAATCACTCTTTTTATAATAAGAATTCATGTGAAATTTGAATGAATCATGGATATTCTCAACTAATTGAGCAGCTTTAATTTCAAAATTATTCACAAGAATCCCTTCAATACCAATTGGTTTTGGAACAGCAAGTACATTCGAAGCAATTTTTCGATCAATAACTAAATCATGGTCTTGAAATGCTTTAATCATAGCATCATGAACAGAAAACGTATCGTTAACCGTTGTACCAGCCATGTCTAAAACCACCAACTTAATTGAATCTAAAATCATCAAATTTTAGTTTACAGAAATGTGACGCAAAGCAATTTTATCTCCAGTCACTATTTTTAAAAGGTATTTTCCTGAAAACAAGTTATTTAACATCAATTTATATTCTGAGTTTACTGAGAATAACTTCTCTGATTGAACTATTTTCCCATCCATTGAATAGATTTCAACTTTCAAAGTCTGTGCGTTATTTGCATTTTTTATTATAACAAAGTCTGATGCTGGATTTGGATAAATACTTATTGAATTATCAACCATTTCAATGATTGAAGCAGTACTTAAATTATAGATTTCAGTTATACTACAACCATTCATATCAGTAATTGTAAGTGTATATTGACCACCAGCCAAATTTGAAATTGAAGCTGAGGAAGCTGTAAATCCATTTGGACCTGTCCATTCAAAAGTTAGATTTCCTTGACCTCCTGAAGCTGTCACTGAGATAGCGCCATTATTACCAGTAGGTTGAGTTATAATTTCATCCTCTATGATAATAGGTGCTAATGTCGATTCAACAAATACACTATCAATAGCTGTCCAACCAGTAACTTGATCGGTAACAATACAAGAAAGCCAACCATTATTTAAACCACTTGAAACTTGTAAATCGTCACCATTACTCCATTCATACGTGTAGGCTGCTGCATCTCCAAATCCACCTTGTGCGTTAGCAATAGCTTGACCACCGTTACACGAATCCAAATCAATAGTTAAAGACATATTTTCCAACACGAATAATGTAATACTTCCACCGTTAAAATTTGATTGGGTTCCAAGTGGATTAACATCTGCGTCAACAATTACATCAAGTGAGTAAGTTGTTCCAGGTACCTCTGTCAAAGGTACTTTTCCATCTGGTTGATTGGAAAAAGCACGTACACAACTCCAAGTTGGGAATGCCATTTTACATGGATCAGCTGGATCTAATTGTCCACCACAAGAATAAGAAACCCAAGATGGTAGGTTTTGTATATCAGTTAGTCGAATCCAATTTACGTTAACATTAATTGTTGGAGGAAAACCAATTGGATTGTCGATTATGAATGTTTGAGGAGCCAATGCTGTTAAAATTGCATCGAAAGGTTGCCCTGGGTAACAAAAAAATTGACTTGGAGCTAATTTTCCATCTGTTGGTAGAGGAATAAATCCAACTGGTTGATATATGTTTGTTACAGAAGTAAGCGGTTCACACTGAGAATAAACAAGCGTTGAAGTAGTAAATAATGTTAAAGAAAGTAGAATTAATCGTTTCATAAATAGAGGTTTAAGTTAAGCTTTTAATTTGTTATTAATATCTTCAATTACTGAAAATAATTCATCCATATTATTAATTATATAATTTGCTCCTGCGATTTTAAGTTTTTCAGAAGCTGTATTAACCATTTGATTTTTAGCATCTTCAGATAAATCATTGAATTTTGATTGAGGTAAACCAATTTCATTTCCAGAACAAACAACAGCAGCTGTCCAGGCTCCAGCATTCACCCCTTCACCAACATCAGCAACTGTGTCACCAACTTTTAAAACTTCACACACATCATAAATTCCAAGATTTTCCATATTTCTGAAAATCATAAATGGACTTGGTCTTCCTTCTTTGCAATCTGAAGAATTGATAGCAGAATCAACAATTAAACCTTTTGCTGCTGCAGCAGGAATAATTTTTTCCATCATTATGTCAATGTAGCCGGTTGTTGAACCAATTTTAATTCCATGTGATTTTAATTTTTCAATGATTTCGATAATTCCTTCAATCGGCTCTGAATTATTTTCAATTTCCAACATCATTTTTGGTGTAACAATGTGGTAAATCTCATCGATATCACTTTCTGTAGGCAGAGATCCATGTAATTTAATCCATTCATTTTTTACCCTTTCTCCACTTAAAATTGCTTTCACGTGATCTCGTTTTGCTAAACCCATTGGTTCGCGCGCTTCTTCTAAGGTGATGTGAATGTTTTTTTCTTCAAACGCACCGATGAATGCTTTAACAGGCGCCATACATCCAAAATCGATCATCGTTCCTGCCCAATCAAAAATAACAGCTTTTATTGATTTACTCATTTTTTAAATTCGTTAATTTTTATTTCTATTGAACATTCATTATTGTAAAATAATAGTTCATCATTATCAAATGTAAAGTCATTTTCAGAAATTAATTCTCTAGAATCATTCACCTTAAAATCCACCCATGACTTACCGTCCAATCCCCAAGCTTTGAAATCAGAATTATTTAAAGATGGAAAAAGGTGGTTTATCGCGGTTACTGCAATATCAACAATACTTGGATAGAATTTAATAATACTTGTGTCGGTTGGCATATTTTCATAAAAATAAGAACCGGGGTCATTCGCTCGTATTTCAAGTTTTTGAATTTGATTTGATGAAGCAATCCACCAAACTTTTCGCTCTTCAACCGAATTACCAGAGTGATGTTTTTTTGTTCCTCCATGGTCTGTACTTGATAAAATCAACCAATTTTCATTTTTAAAATTTGGTCTATTTTTAATTGCATATAGTAGTTTTCCAATTTTTCGATCTGCTTCTTCGATAGCTTCAATGTATTTTTTGTTATCTAATTCAAAACCAGTTGTGTGACCAGAAAAATCAACGTCATTAAGATGAATCATATTGATATCAAATGAATCATTTTTTAATAGATTAATCGTTTTAGATAAACAATCATTATCATTTTTACCTTTTATACAAGTATCCCACCCTTTATTTTTTGAAACCTTAAATAATGATTTCCAGCCAACAACGAGTACCGATTTTTTAGATGCATCTAAGCGTTTTACATAACTTGGAAAAAAAGGAAATTTCTCAAAATTGTGATTTGAAAATTGATTATCCGAAACATTGTGTTTGAAATCCCAAACTCCAGTCAACATACTCGACCAACCAGGTCCTGATTTTGTTTTACCTAGTTGCCAGCTAGTTGGACAATAAATACCAGCTTTTCTTAATGAATCAAGATTTGGAGTATGCGCTTTTTCAAGTGCATCTGCTCTGCACCCATCAATACCAATAATTAAGACTTTGTTTTGAGATAAATTCGCGTTGCAAATTAACAAAACAGTTATGATTGGTAGTAAATAACGCATTCTAAATATTTCCGAAAAGTACTAATATCAAAACTAAAAAGGTTGAACTGAAACGTTATAGTTTTATTAAAAGCTAATGTATTTAATGTTAATTATGCTTGTTTTTTTTCTTTGTTAAATTTAAAACTAAAATAAAAAATTGAATAAAAAGTAGCTACTAATCCAACAGAACCACATCCAATAACTAGCATATGAAATAAAGCAATATTATCAATTGAAATTATACCAGCATTTTTAGAAAACAAAATGGAAACGCTTCCCAAATAACCCAAACTATCGGAAATATACATTAAAAAACCAACATTTCCAGCGATGTGGAAGGCGGCAATAAATCGTTCAAAAAGTGCAATTTGGAAAGGAACATAACCTATGCTCATTCCTAATCCAGAAAATAGCATGAGGTAGAAAAAGTTGATTTGTCCAGAACCAAATAATAACTCAGCGACCAACATCATTATAAATCCTAACCCTGATAATATTAAGGATGCTTGAAATCCCCACAGATTATTTTTAAAAATCACTAATAAAGAAGTGGTAAAAATGACAATAAAACCTATGGAAAATTCCATCGTTAGAAATTGAGATTTATCGGTGAAGTGATAATGATTAAACAATTCGACCGAAAAATTATCTCTGAAATCTCTGAAAATTGTTTGCATCAAATACAGAATTACTAAACTGATAATTCCGGGCAGATACTTTTTTAAGATGCTTCGTTTTTGTGCTTTGTTCATTGGAATTCGCTCCGTTTTTGCTAATTTATCAGCTTCACTAGGTTCAGGAATTACACTCAACATCCAAGAAGCAATCAAAAGCACTGGCAAGAAAAATAATCCTGTCACAAAAGGCATCCAAAATTCAGGTACCGAATAGAAGGAATTGTCCATGATGTGAAGCGCGATACTTTTAACAATTCCAGATGAAATAATTGCTCCGACAGCGATTCCAGTTGCCAAGAGTTCAGTGAGTTTTCGACCTTCAAGAAATGAAAAAATCACTCCCCAAACCATTCCAAGCGGTAAACCATTAGCGAATAAACAAATAAACTTGAAATTAACCGGAACGATTGCAAAAAGCAATAAAGCCACGTGAGCAAAAAGTATCAATTTGAAAATCAATCCAACACGAGTGCTTTTTGTCATTTCAGAAATCACTTTGATACCAATGAATTTGGAAAGCATGTATCCTAAAATTTGACTGATCAACAACAAATCTTTAAGTGGTAAATTAAACAACTCAAACCCAGTATAACTTGCTGCATTGAATGGTTTTCGAAACGCATACATAGAAGCGTATGCTAAAAAAGCTGCTGCAAAAGACCAAAGAAAAAAAAGAACAGGCTTTTGAAAAAATTTCATCACTTATTTTAAGAAACCCAAAATAAAGTGATTGTTAGCTTGAAAAAACTCGAAATTAAATTAGTAATATATTGTTAATTAATAGTTTAAGATATGGTTATTTTGTGGTAACATTAAATTGCCGATTGATTAAGTTTAATCGATTTCATTACTAATGCTTCCTATCTTTTTTTGAATGTTGGAATTTTATTTTATAAACTTTCTGAAGATGTATTTTGACCAAGATGAAATTGATGTAATGTTGTTCATAAATGGTATATCGAAAATGGATACAACCTTGCTAGTTGCTAAATATAGGATTGATTGAAAAACAAGGAAGCGGACGCAATGTGAGTTATACGACAAAATAAAACAACGATGAAATTTAATAATACCAATAACTTAATAAATATAGAAATCGCCTAGCTACTAAAAGCGACTCATGTGCCAGCGCAAAGTTCTTACTTCGAAACAACGTTAAATTTGAATTAAAAAACTTTATCTTCGTTTCAATAATTTATTAAAAGATTTGCGCCGATCGCATAGGCGCAAACCGATTTAAGAAAATGTAGTCTTTAAAAACAACAACAAGCGATACAATTAACTAATTCGCTGAATTAGTTTGCAAAAGCTAAAGCTACTATCACCTTCTCTTCTTTGTACTCCCACCTTTAAATTTACTAATTTTCGGTCCTTTACCCAATTTGTTATTTGGCGAATGACTGGTTTTATTTCTCTTCTCGTTTGAATTTGCTGGTTTTGCAGCATTGGTAGTGGATTTAGGTTTTTGCTTCGCTTGATTTTTTACTGGTTTTCGATCGTCCTCATTCGAGGAATTTTTTAGTAAATTATGAATAATCTCCATTTCACTCTCGGATAAATCCCTCCATTCACCAAGTGGCATACCTTTTAATTCAATGTTCATAATTCGTACGCGTTCCAACTTCACGACCTCGTAGCCAAAATATTCACACATTCTGCGTATTTGACGATTCAAACCTTGAATAAGAGTAATTCGAAAAACAGTTGTTGCTTCCTGAACTACTTTGCATTTTTTTGTATTCACACCCAAAATCGGAACACCTTTCGACATGGCAGCAATCATTTCTGGGGTAAGCGGCTTATTCACGGTTACCACGTATTCTTTTTCGTGTTGATTACCAGCACGTAAAATTTTATTAATAATGTCGCCGTTGTTTGTTAAAAATATCAGTCCTTGTGAATCTTTATCGAGCCTTCCTATTGGAAATATTCTTGTAGGATGATTCACTAACTGCACAATATTGTCTCGAACACTTTCTTCGGTGGTAGAAGTAACTCCAACAGGTTTATTGAATGCAATAAATACGATATCTTCTTCTTCGCGTGGCTCTAACTCATGCCCATTCACACGAACTTTATCCCCTGCTTTCACTTGATCGCCAATTGCAGCTTTTCGATTATTGATAAGTACCAATCCTCGCTCAATAAATTTATCAGCTTCGCGTCGCGAACACATTCCACTTTCACTAATAAACTTATTTAACCGCATAGTCTGAAAATCCTCTTTTAAATCCCTAAAATTAGTCGAAAATAATAAAGAATCAGTGCATTATTAGCTGGATAGTTTGGTATTATTAAATTTTAAAAGTCACCTCCCTTAGTCTCCGTCTGTTGACGGAAGGGAAATAGTTCGTGGGTAAACTAAAACCACTGGAAAAGCTATAATTTTCAACTCAACTAAAGTCCTTAACCTTTTCAAAATCAATCAACTCCGAAGTGAGATTAAGGTTTCCCCCTTTGAAGGGGGATTAAGGGGGATGACCATTTAAAACAAACCCAACTACCCATTTTTCAAACAAACAATCGCATAATCAATCTTTTCTTTGACCAAACCAACAGTCTGCAGTACTTCTCCTTCTGAAAATCGAATCATAACATATCCTAAACCTTCCAGTTTTTGTTGGCGATAAAAGTCATACTCTCCTTTGTTTGCGTGCGAACTTCCATCAATTTCAATAATCAATCCTAAATCAGGAGCAAAGAAATCAACTATGAAATTATCAATTGGTCGCTGACGCAAAAATCGTTCACCTGATTGCTTTCTTGATAAAACTGCATTCCATAATAATTTCTCAGCTTTAGAAACAGTTTCTGTTCGAAGTTCTCGAGCAAATTCTTTTAGGTTTTGGTTGTAATGATTATTGGAATGCATACTTAAATTTAAGGAAAGTTTCTGGGGAATGGAAATGGTTTGGTTTTTTTTGTACTTAAAAAAGTCACCTCCCTTAATCCCTCCTCAAGGAGGGAAATGGTTCGTGGGTCAAATAAGATTTTTGGAAAAGACAAGTAATTTTAACCTTAATAAAGTTCTTAACATTTTCAGAAGCTATCCCCCCTATTCCTCCTCCGTTTCATACCCCAACTTCTCCCCTTTTTCGACTGCGGGAATTCCAGATTTCATCCAAACAGGCATTGGTTTTCCTTGCAAATAGTGGTCAAAAAACTGGCGCATACGAATGCTTAAATCCATTTTGTAAGGTTCTTTTCGTAAGTTGTGGTCGTCTTCGTTGTAATTCAATAGCCAACACGGTTTACCCAAGCGTCGCATACCGTTGTAAAGCTCAATTCCTTGGTACCACGGCACTGCGCCATCTTTATCGTTGTGCATCATCAACAAGGGCGTTTTCACTTTTGGTAAATGAAATAATGGTGAATTCTCGATGTATAATTCTGGTGCTTCCCAAATCGTTTTACCAATGCGACTTTGCGCGGATTCGTACTGAAATTGACGATTCAAACCAATTCCCCAACGAATGCCGCCATAAGCTGAAAACATATTTCCAACAGGTGCACCAGCCATTGCTGCAGCGTATTTATTTGTCATTGTTATCAATTGTGCGGTTTGGTAGCCTCCCCAACTTTGTCCCTGTAAACCTAAGCGCGTGGAGTCAACTGGATAATTTTTCACGATGTAATCCGTTCCGCTAACGATGCAATTAAAAGCCGATTTTGCTGGATGTCCCGCTTGGTAACGAATATCTGGAATCAAAACCAAGTATCCTGCAGAAGCATATTCCGTTGGATTGATAATGCTTGGTGAAGAACGTGGCGATAAGTAATTGTGTAGGTTTTCAGAATTTAATTCGTAGAAATAAGCAATTAACGGATATTTTTTCGAAGCATCAAAATCCGCTGGTTTGTACAAAATCCCTTCTAATGGCGTTCCATCGTAGGCTTTCCATTTAACTAATTCTGTCGTTGCCCAATTGAATTGACTTTGCTGCGGATTGGTGTTTGAAAGCACTTTTTCATCTGTAAATTGTCGAGTCAATAAACGAACTTCTGGATAATCAGCAACTGTCGAACGGCGTAATAAAATTGCATTTCGATTTGCATTTGTTGAAACGGAAAGTAGCTTGAAATCACCTTTGTACTTGGAATGTAAACCAAAATCTCCTGTTTCATCGTACAAATCAAACAAATGATTTCCTTTAGTCGTTCGGTCGAAACCTTTGATGTAGCAATCTTTCAAATCGTAATAAACACTATCATTCGACCATTTGACAAGTTCCAATTCTATATTTCTTTTCTCGCCTTTTCGTTCTGTTAATGGTCTTAAACTTTTTGTTACAATTTCATAAGCCCACACATCAAATTCTGAGCGAAAGAAGAAATGTGTTTCGCCTTTCGTGTATCCATAATCGCCCAATGGTCCAGCTTCTGTTGGTTGACCGTTCAAATCTTCTATCCAAACTACTTCGTTTGCTGTGCAAGTCACACATTCTTTCGCTTTCGTGTTTAGATTCAACAAATAATGGTTTTTATCCGATGGGTTGAAATAGGTGAAATAAGTTCCACTTGGCGACATACTTCCTGCAAACGGAATTCCAATGCTAATCAATTCTTTAGCTCCAGTGAGAACAGAAACGCGGTAATAATCTTCTAATCGTGGAGATTTCCACTGAGCTTGAATTGCATAACGTTCATTGGAAGAAGCTAACAAATAATTTCCTTCTAAATCAGCATCCACAGAAATAGCCAAGGTATCTTCAGAAAGTCGTACAATTGATTCATTTTCAAGTTGATAAACGTAAAGAATATTCTTCTTTTTGGCTGTTTTCAATTCCGCCAATTGCTGGGGTTGAATTTGTGAATCCAAGTAATGCCAAACGTCCACATTCACTTTTTCAGAATCGAGCAAAGAATCTTTTGGAGTTGCTTTAACTCTTTTATTTACACCAAAAAATAAGAATTTACCGTTGTCTGTAAAAAGCGGTGTTCGATGTTCTGAGACTCCTAAATCAAGTGAAAAATCCAATTCTATTGTGTCACCAATGATGCGCTCTTTTTTGGTTTTGAAATCGTAAACAGTTAAATTATATTGTTTTACTTTATTGGTATCCATTGAGTTAAGAAATGCTATTTTATCTAAAGCTTTATTCCAAATTGGTAACTTGTACGCCAATTTATTTGGAAAACTGATCACTTCTTTTCCATCATTAGCAACATGTATTTTTAAGGAAAATGAATCAACTTTTACCTTCGTGTGTTGAATAAAAGCTATATTTTCTCCATTTTCTGTTAGTGAAAAATCAGTTACATTATTTAATGAAATTACATTTTCTAATTTTGAATTGAGAACGTAAAACAAGTTACCGTTGCTTTTAATTTCCTCTTTCGTTTCTTTTTTCTTTTTGGCAAAAAAGGAGCTTTTTTTCTTTTTACTTTTCTTTTTGTCGGTCGCTTTTTCAAGTTCATTTCCTTCTAAAGTGTAAGCTAAAACACTTCCTTTTTGTGCGACAGAAAACTGTTTTAATTTTGCGATTTTAATTACGGAATCATTGCTAATATTGAAAATATAAAGTGAATCTTTGGGCCATTTCTTCTTATCAACTTTGTTCAATTCACAGTTTCGGAGCGTATCAAATCCTGGTGTAACTTTGAAAGCAATGAACGACTCACTCCAAGCGATTTTTGCATCTTTAGCACGGAAAAAAGAATCTAGTTTTTGCTTTTTCACGTTGTAGATATACAAATAACCGTCGCCACGCGCTGGAACCGTTTCATACGTTACCCAGTTTCCATTGGAAGAAAGTTGCTGTTTTTCCGTTCGTTTCCAATCATTATAAACAGTGTGATCTATAATTTTCTTTTGAGAAAAAGCAGTTGTTGAAACTGAAATTAAAGCAGTTAAAAGAATGAATTTCTTCATATTAATTCGTTTTTCGTTTGAGGGAAGCCATATAAACTCCTGCAAAAATTAGGATCATATATAGGATTTTTTGTGCTGTAATAGTACCTGTATAATCGTCTGACCAATGTAAAGATGCGAATAAAAAGGCAAACAACATAACTATAACTGGCTGTGTGTAAATATATGAACTAGAAATAGTTGGACTCAAATACTTCAAGCCATACATCGTCAATAAATAAGTTAAAAACGTCACTCCAACAACCACATATCCAATTTTTAAAATGACTGAAGAAGTAAAAGTTGAAAAATCAGTTTTTATCAATTCAGGAATTGTTGGAGGAAATAAAAGTACGAATGCTAAACCGAAAGTGAAAACCCAAGTAATAACAGTTAAAGGTTTGTATTTTTGCATCAACGGCTTTGCAATGACTAAATAAATCGCGTAACTCAAGGCATTGATTACCAAAAACAAATCACCAAGGGAAGAATCTCCTTTCGCAGTTGCACCTTTAAACGTCAATAAAATTGTACCTATAAAACCAAGTGCAATTCCAGTCGATCGAAGTACTGTTATGCGTTCTTTGAGAATAAAAAAGGACAATATCACCACCATAATTGGATTCATTGCCATGATTATTCCAGAATTTACAGACGATGAGAGATTCAAACCGTGAAAGAAAAACAATTGATTGACAGCAACGCCAAACAATCCACAAGCAATTAGCAAGGGAACATCTTTGCGATTTACCTTTTCATATTTTGTAAAAAGTAATACCAACCAAAAAAGTAAGGTAGCGCCTAACACACGAAATAAAATGAATACAGTTGGACTTAAATACTCAGGCATCACACCTTTTGCCAACACGTGACTTGCTCCGTAAAGAACGTTTACAAAAAGTAAAGCTAAATGTGCTTTTAGATTCGTTATTTTCACCTTCCTAAATACGATTTCCAACGCGATTTTAAAACTGTATTTCTGAAATCATCTAATTTTTCTGTGACATTGAAAGTTCTTAATTTCTCGAATAATTTAACCGTTCCACGTCCTTGTTTAAAGTCCATTTCATCTTCAAAAATTGGAATAACTCCCAGAAAACCAATACTTCTATTATCTAAAACAATTTCGGCTAAATCTTCATCCAATTCATTAGGTCGGGTAAGAATAAAGTGATTTTGACGCATCGATTCTGAAAGTGGATTCATATCTTTACCACAAGGAAAAGTGTGTCCGTGACCATACCACGCATTTTTTTCGATTGCGAAATTTTTCAAGCGTTGTAACCACGAAAAAACCCAATTAAACTTCGGATTTTCAATTGCTTCGATGTTCCAATAATTCGGAAGGAGAAAATACAATTCGTTATATTCTTCGCCAATGTGTTTTTCGTGAACCGGCATTTTAAAATCTGAAAGTCCAATTGTCATTAAAACAGTGCTTGTACTTGCTTGATTTGGTTGAAAAAGGTAAAAAATTCCCCATTCATTTTCAATAATTTGTACGGATTTGTTTAAACGTTTTTCGAGTGAATCTTGAAGAATATTCATAAGACAAATATAGGATTAAAGCGTGATTTCTTAGGATTATTTACTTTAAAATCCGATTTTAAACACAATTAAATAAAAGTTCATTAAATAAAAAAAGTCGACTTTTCAGCCGACTTTCAAAACTTAATATTTAAATTTTAATTGATAGATCCAGTAACTCGTTTCATAAATCCGTTCAATGCCTCTCTTTTGGGAGTTCCTGCTTGAATTTCTTTGTGAACCTCTAAAGCTCCTGAATAATTAGAAAGCAACTCGCCAATCACATCTAGCTCTTCGTCTTTAATTCCCGGAGCTTCGATTAGATTTTCAAGTGTTTCCATCGTTTGGATAATATAGTCCTCGTCGTTCACTTCAATGAACTCGACAATGTGTTTAATTAGCGGTAACCTCATGGAGTACTTCTTGAATGGTTTCTATTTTATTTCCTTGAGCTTCCTTCACTAAAGCACCGTTTACAAAACCAGCAAATGTTGGTAAATTACTCACGTTTGCAAACTTTCGAGAATTTGGGAACTTCTCTGCATCTACATAATAGAATTCTATTCCTTCATTCTCTTCCGCCATTCTTTTAAATTTCGGTTTTGTAATCTTACAGTTTCCACACCATGTAGCGCCATATTGCACCATTACTTTTGTGTTAGAAGCTAATAATTGTTCGAGGTTATCTTCTGTGATTTCTGAAAACATAATTTTAATTTTTAGTGTTTGCTTAAATATTCAGCAGTTCCAGTTCTAGTTGCTTTCATCGCATCTTTTCCTTCTTCCCAATTTGCTGGACAAACTTCTCCGTGTGTTTGAACGTGTGTGAATGCATCAATTAATCGAATGTACTCATGAACGTTTCTTCCTACTGGAAAATGATTTACTGATTCGTGGAAAACCGTTCCGTTTTCGTCTAACAAATAAGTTGCTCTGTAAGGAACGTTATCACCTGCAGGTCCATCTTCGTCATACATGTCATAATCCAAGATTCCTAATTCGTAAGCTAAAACTCTTGTTGAATCGGCTAAGATTGGAAACTTTACACCTTCAATTCCACCGTTGTCTTTTGCTGTATTTAACCAAGCAAAGTGAACTTCAGCTGTGTCACAAGAAGCACCGATAACGATTGTATTTCTTTTTGCAAATTCAGCAGCTGCTTCTTGAAATGCGTGGATCTCAGTTGGACAAACGAAAGTGAAATCTTTTGGATACCAAAATAAAACTACTTTTTTCTTGTTTTCAACTGCTTGTTGAAGCACGTTTAATTGAAACGCATCGCCCATTTCGTCGATAGCTTTTACTGTAATGTCTGGAAATTGTCTTCCTACTAATGTTGCCATAGTTTATATTTATTTAATTGATTACTTAATTCAACAAATTTAATGTTTTGAAGTGGATATTACTTTAAAGAGTTTCCTAACCACGCGTTAAACATCCAATTTGTTTTTTCTTTTTCTCGTATCAAATCACTGATAAAAGCATTTGTTCCTTCATCTTCAATTTCAGAAGATTCTTTTAACAATGCTCTTTCAACAATTAACAATTGTTTTTGTGCGTTCAAAATATATTGCATCCCTTTGTATCCCTCAGTAATTAATTCATTTTCTTTAATCACACTTTTTTAAATGTAGTCAGAGAAGGTTGAAAGTGGTCGTCCGCCTAAAGTCAAAATTCGCTCTGCCAATTCATCTATCGTTAATAAAGAAGCATTATATAATTCTTCATATTTCAAATGCAATTCAAAGAATTTTTCGCCTTGAATGTTCCAATGTAAAGCACGTAAATTTTGATAATGGAGTTGATACGATGAAAGTAGTTTGTTTAATTGACTGATATAATTTTCTGAGAGATTCATAATTCTATTTTTAAATTGTTTGACAAAGTTAATGTGAAACCAAATATAAATCTTATCAATATTATTTATAATTTTATCAAAATAACTTATAACATATGCTTTCCATTCAACAAATGCAATACATCGTAGTTTTAAGCGAAGAACTACAATTTCAAAAAGCAAGCGATCGTTGTTTTGTGACTCAACCTACGCTTTCTATGCAAATCAAAAAAGCAGAAGAGCAATTGGAACATTTAATTTTCGACCGAAGTTCTTCTCCACTAAAATTGACAAATTTCGGGATAAATCTATTGACCATTCTTAGGGAAATATTAAGCGAAAATGAAAAAATTAAATTGCTCAAGGAAAGAGTAAATGGTTCTTTTGTGGAAGAAATTAAAATTGGTGTAATTCCCACAATTGCACATTATTTGGTTCCTGATATGTTTGGGATTTGGCAAGAAAGTCTAACAACTGTCAAACTTTCCATTGAAGAAATGAAAACTACCGAGTTGATTGAAGCGATGGAACACAAAGAAATAGACATCGCAATTTTAGCAGGACCACATTACGATCCGCGTTTAAGAACGATTCCTCTTTTCAATGAAGAAATATTGATTTATTGCCCAACTAAAAATGGAGATGAAATTTCTTTAGAAGAATTACAAAATCTTCATCCTTGGTTATTGAGCAAAGGAAATTGTTTACGTACGCAAATGATTCATTTTTGTAAACTAAATGATGGTGTTTCTGATGAGTGGAATTATCAAGGTGGAAACATTGATCTTTTAACGAAAATGGTGGATCAAAATGGAGGCTACACACTCGTTCCTGAAAATGTTCAATTAGAAGGAAAAGCCGAAAAACTGAAACATTTGGTGAGCTCTTTGGGCGTCCCAGCCCGCGAAATCATTGGTTTGTATCCAGAACGCTCCATTAAAAAGGAAAACGTGGAACGAATACTACGCGAAATTCAGTTAAAATATGGACTAAATAAAAAATTGGAACATTTTAATTTGTTAAGTTGGAAATGAAATTCAAAAAATGAAATATGTGTATCCTTAACTGTACCAGTAAAACACTTTAATACTGAAAATCAAGCATTTAATTGAAAATAGATCTATTTAGTGAATTGTCAGCGAAACTATTAGGCCTTGAATTTTTAGCTTTTAGCTACTGCACTGAAACTGTTAATTTTTAAAATTTCTGTAAGAACATTTTTAAAAAATTTCAGTTTCAGAAAGAAGTTAAAATTGTTCGCAACGACACGGGAACAGCAATAAAACCAAGATTTGCGAACAAAAAGAAATTCAGAGCCTAGATTTTTTGTTTCTTTTTGATCATGCAAAAAGAAAGACAAAATTATTGACAGCTCAAATTAAGATCTTTTTTCAAGGTATGAATTACAGCTGTATTATTTTTTAGTGGTACTCAAGCGTAAATTCAAAAAATGAAACCTTAAATTCAGAAATTCTATTTTCTTCTTCTTTCTTAACTAAACATTACCTTTGCAACCATGAATAATAAAAGCGTTCAAATACGTAAAGGAAAAGAACAATCCATTTTGAGAAATCATCCATGGGTGTTCTCCGGTGCGATTTTCACAGATGTAAGTGATTTACAAGATGGAGAAGTGGTCGAAGTGCATGATTTTAAAGGTCGTTTTTTAGCGATTGGTCACTTTCAACACGCCACGATTTCTGTTAGAATCCTAAGTTTTAAAGAAACAAACATCGATGCTGCTTTCTTCAATGAAAAAATTGGAAACGCTGTCAACTTGCGCTTGAAACTTGGTTTTTTGAACGAAAACAATAACATTTTCAGAATTTGTCACGGAGAAGGCGATAGTTTGCCAGGTTTGGTAATTGATTTTTACAATGGAGTTGCTGTTATTCAATGTCATTCAATAGGAATGTACAACGCGACTGAATTGATTGCCAACGCTTTGAAAAATGCTTTAGGTAAAAATCTAACTGCTGTTTATTCAAAATCATCGGATACGTTACCTGAACGCATTGCACCTGAAGACAAATACATCATAGGCTCAAGCGAAACACCTCATCCAGCAATCGAAAATGGCGTGCATTATCAAATTGATTGGGTGAAAGGACAAAAAACAGGTTTCTTCATCGACCAACGCGAAAATCGTGCATTGCTTGGAAAATATGCTTTTGGAAAAAAAGTTTTAAATACATTTTGCTATTCAGGTGGTTTCAGTTTGCAAGCCTTGAACAAAGGAGCAGATTTGGTTCATTCCTTGGACAGTTCAAAAAAAGCGATTGAATTGACAGAAGCGAACGTTGTCATCAACTCTTTCAAAGGCGAACACGCTTCCATTGTAGCTGATGCGATGGATTATATGAAGGAACTGAAAGAAGATTATGACATCATCGTTTTGGATCCACCAGCTTTTGCAAAACACCGCGATAAACGTCACCAAGCAATTCAAGGTTACAAACGATTGAACGCACATGCAATTCGTCAAATAAAACCAGGAGGATTGATTTTTACTTTCTCTTGCTCGCAAGTAGTTGACAAATTTTTATTTACAAATACAGTAATTGCAGCAGCGATTGAGTCCGGAAGAAACGTACGAATTTTGGAACAATTACACCAACCAGCGGATCATCCAATCAATGCATTTCACCCAGAAGGCGAATATTTAAAAGGTCTTGTAATTCAAGTTGACTGATGCTAGATCTACGCTATAAAACGATTATTGCAGTTGCTTTACCCATGATGGTTTCTGGTTTTATCCAGTCCATTGTTTTGTTAACTGACGCTTCATTTATTGCACGCTACTCCACAGAGGCTTTCGACGCTGTTGGCAACGGAGGTTTACTTTACGTTACAATGTATATGACCTTACTTGGAATGGGAGATGGTGCCCAAATCATTATCGCTAGAAGGATTGGAGAAGAACGTCCAGATGCGATTGGTCGAATTTTTGGAACTTCTTTGCTTACGCATTTTTTATTGGCAGTTATTTTATTCGCTGTACTTTATTGGATAATGCCGGGAGCAGTTTTAGGTTATTCAAAAAACCAAGAAATAGCCAGTTTACAAGGAGATTACGTTCAAATCAGGAGTTTCGCACTGTTTTTTGCTATGATAACGATTTCAATTCAAGCGCTGTTTTTAGCGAAAGGAAAAACGTGGGTTGTTTTGATGGCTTCGATTATTACAGCTTTAAGTAACGTAGTTCTTGATTATGGAATGATTTTCGGAGAATTGGGCTTTCCTGAAATGGGATTAAAAGGTGCAGCTTGGGCTTCAACGATTGCTGATGGAATGGGAATGTTATTTTTGGTTATTTACCTCATCTTCTCAGAAGAACGTCGCATTTACAAGTTGTTTGAATATTTCTCATTCAATTTTAAGTCGATGATTGAGTTGTTGAAAGTAGGAAGTCCTTTGATGTTACAAGGTTTTTCAGCGCTTGCAACTTGGACTTTATTCTTTACATGGATTGAGCAAAAAGCACAATTCGATTTGACGGTTTCACAAAATATCCGTTCGATTTATTTCTTGGCATTTGTTCCGATTTGGGGCTTTGCTGGAACTACAAAAACCTACATTTCACAATACATTGGAGCAAAAGAATTCGATAAAATCCCAATTATTCAACGGAAAATTCAAGTGATGACCGTTTTGTTTCTATTGATCACTTTCCACGGTGCACTATTTTATCCAGAAACAATGATTCGAATGATTAATCCGGAAGAAGTCTATATTCAAAAAAGTGCTGAAATCCTCCGATTGATAACGCTTTCCATTTTAATTTTTGGCTTTAGTTCTGTTTATTTCCAAACAATTCACGGTAGCGGAAACACCTTACATTCAATGATAATTGAATTTTCGTGTGTCTTTATTTATACGTGTTGCACATATACTTTTATTAAGATTTGGAACTTAGACATTTATTGGATTTGGACCGTTGAATATGTTTACTTTGTTTTGCTCGGAGTTTTCTCCTTGTTATATTTACGTTTTTACGATTGGAAAAAGAAAATTGTATGAGTCAAAATTCGAAATTACGTGTGATTTTTATGGGTACGCCAGAGTTTGCAGTAACCATTTTGGATGCAATTGTTCAAAGTGAGCACGAAGTGGTTGGTGTCGTAACTGTTGCAGATAAACCAGCAGGTCGCGGTCAGCAATTGCGTGAAAGTGCTGTGAAAATTTATTCGAAGGACAAAGGATTCCTCATTTTACAACCCGAAAAACTCAAAGACGAAAATTTCCACGACGATTTGGGAGCTTTGAATGCAGATATTTTTGTGGTGGTCGCGTTTCGTATGTTACCTGAAATTGTTTGGGCGATGCCACCAAAAGGAACGATTAATTTACACGCCTCTTTATTGCCAAAATACCGAGGTGCAGCTCCCATCAATTGGGCGATTATTAACGGAGAAAAAGAAACGGGAGTGACCACTTTTTTCATCAATCAAGTAATTGATACTGGTTCAGTTTTGGAACAAGAAAAAGTCGCGATTTCTGAAAATATGAACGCAGGCGAATTACACGATTCGTTGATGAATTTGGGTGCAGAATTGACTGTAAAAACTTTGAATGACATTGCCAATAATACAATTCAGGCAATTCCACAAGATGAAAATTTAGCAAAAGAGTTACCTCACGCACCAAAGATTTTTAAGCAAGATTGCAAAATAGATTGGACCGAAAACGCACAAGTGATTCACAATAAAATACGTGGTCTTTCACCCTACCCTGCTGCTTGGTGCACCTTGAAAAATGAAAAGAAAAACGAAGTTATTTCGTTCAAATTATTTACTTCTAAACTTGTTGACGAAATTCCAACTTCTAAAGTATTGGTTAAACATACAGACGGAATTCTTTTTCCTTGCAAAGATGGATTCGTTTGTATTTCTGAATTACAACCAGAAGGTAAACGCCGAATGAATTTCAAAGAGTTTTTGGCTGGGAATAGTTTAGAGGATTTGAAAATTCAAGATTAAAAAATGAATAAAACATTAATTGTTAATTTTTAATCTCAGCCCAAGCTCTCAACGCTGCTTTTTGTTCCTCTGAAAGTTGTTCTTGAAGTTGCACTTCGTATTTTGGATAAAAAGTTGAATCGTTTGCTGTCAAAGTGATTTCTAGAAGTTTTCCGTTGCGAATGATAGACAATGAATTGGTTTCAGATGCTGAAAAAGTTAACCAATTATCTAAGTCGTTGTTGAGTTTGTAGCCGTTTACGCTCAGAATTTCATCACTAATCGAACATACCGATGAAGCTGGACTTTCGGGGGCAATTGCAGTGATGACAGCGTTTCCGTTTTTGGGTAAACTTTTGATTCCAAGTTTACTTTCAGCGTAAGATTTGCTCGGTATTTTGGCGATTTTCAATCCTAAATAATTCAAACATTCATTCAAGATTTGCTCATAATCTTCCGTTCCGTAGAAATAATTGGTAAAAAGAGCGTCGAATGAAATTCCAGCAGTTGTTTCTAAAATGTGTTTGTAGGTTTCAGCATCGTAACCAATTCCTTTTTGTGCGAAAACTGTATAAAGCGTGCGCATCGCATCTTCCAATCCTTTTTGGTTGTTAGTCGCGCGACGAATGTAAATATCACTCACAAAAGCCAACAAACAGCCTTCCGTATAAATCGACGTTTTTCTACCTGGAATTCCTGGAACGTAACCGTCTAACCACGTATCGAATGAAGATTGTGCTACAGAATAATTGAATCTTCCGGCGTTATCGAAGTGTTTTTGCAATTGGTTGTTGAATTCTAAAAAGTAATTCGCCAAATCAAAAACGCCACTTTTCAGCAAATACAAATCACCCAAGTAAGTCGTCACACCTTCATAAACGTAGCCCAATTCAGAGTAATTTTCTTGACTGAAATTGTAGGGCAACATATCCGTTGGGCGAATGCTTTTCACATTCCAAACGTGGTACAACTCGTGCGACGAAACACCTAATAATTCTTTGTAAAGGTCTTTGAAAACATGATGACTTGGACCTAAAGTGATCACAGTTGTTGTCAAATGTTCTACACCATGATAAGCAGTATAAGGTAAAGCGTGAATCAAAAAATGAAATTCTGGAGCTGGAAAATGCCCAAAATGTTCGATTTGTTTTGTTGTAAATTTCTGAAAATCTGCAACGACTCTTTCCCAAGGAATGTTTGAAATACCATTGAACCAAATGTAAAATTTATAACCTTGAACTTCGTAAGCAACTGATTCCATTTGCGAAGAACAAATAAAAGGTGAATCTGCTAATTCATCAAAATCTTTTGCAAAAAGGACATTATTCTCTTTTTTCAAACCACAAGCAATTTTCCAATCCGAATTGATTTCGAGTTTTAATTCAATTGGAGTATTTACCAATTCAGGAACGTAAACCATACAATTCACTGGATTTACATATAATTGCTGTTCATCGAAATAAGTCGATCCTGCATTCAGTTCATTCGCGAAGTATAAATATTCAACAGTGATAGAATCTGAATTTTCACTTTCAATTTCCCACGTGTCTTTATTTGTTTTACGATAAGTCAGTTCTTTTGAATTCGCATCCAAAACGCGAAATCCTTTTATGTTTTTTGCAAAGTTCCCCAATTCATATCGTCCCGGTCGCCAAGCTGGTAATTTCATTGTTGTAATTTTATCATTTACAGGAAACTCCGCACGAATCTTCACAAAGCGTTGTTGTGGATTTTCGATTGTGATTTGATATTTAAGGGGAGAATTGGTTGTTTGTGTTGACATCTTATTTGAATTATTAAGCGAACTTTTAAATTGGTTCTAAAGATAATTCAAAATAGAAAGTATAAACCACGAATTCTCTAATTTCACTTATTCGTGTAAATTCGTTAATCCGTGGTAAAATTTATTTATTCCTGAAATTGGAAGTTGATTAAGCGTACAACTCTCCTTGCATCTGCGTGATTTTCTCATCAGCAAGATAGTCGTCGAATGGCATCATTTTGTCAATCAATCCATTAGGTGTGATTTCAATGATTCTATTTGCAACTGTATTCACCAATTCGTGGTCATGAGAAGTAAACAATAACGTTCCTTGGTAATCGCGCATCGCATTATTCAAGGCAGTAATTGATTCCAAGTCCAAGTGATTCGTTGGTTCGTCCATCATCAATAAGTTTGCTTTCGCCAACATCATTTTAGACAACATACAACGCACTTTTTCTCCTCCAGAAAGCACAGACGATTGTTTCAAAACTTCCTCACCAGTAAATAACATACGACCTAAGAACGTACGTAAATAAACTTCTTCGCGCTCTTCGTCCGTTTGTGCATATTGACGTAACCATTCGATGAGGTTCATTTTTCCTTCGAAATATTCGTGGTTGTCGTTTGGTAAATAAGCAGTTGTAATCGTTGTTCCAAGCGTGAAATCGCCCGTATCAGGATTGATTCTTTTGTTCATTATTTCAAAAAACGTTGTCAATGCAACTGAATTTTTAGAAACGAATGCAATTTTATCGCCTTTGTTCACGATAATATTCAAATCTTTGAATAAGAATTTTCCATCAACTGATTTTGAAAGGTTGTTAATTGATAAAATTTGATTTCCAGCATCGCGATCTTGGTGGAACGTGATTCCAGGATATTTTCTTGAAGAGGGTTTAATTTCTTCTAAATCCAAGTTCGTCAACATTTTACGACGACTTGTTGCTTGTTTTGATTTTGCAGCATTGGCAGAAAAACGAGAGATGAAATCCATCAATTCTTTTTTCTTTTCTTCTGCTTTTTTGTTTTTGTCAGCTCGTTGTCTCAACGCTAATTGCGAAGATTGGTACCAGAAGCTGTAATTTCCTGTAAATAAGTTGATTTTGCTAAAGTCAATATCACAAACGTGCGTACAAACCGTATCCAAAAAGTGACGGTCATGCGATACAACGATTACTGTATTTTTGAAATCCATCAAGAAATCCTCCAACCAAGAAATAGTTTGTAAGTCCAAGTCATTCGTAGGCTCATCGAGAATCAACACATCAGGATTACCAAATAAAGCTTGCGCCAACAAAACACGTACTTTTAAATCATTGGAAAGATCTTCCATTAATAAGTAATGCTTCGATTCTTCGATTCCGAGGTTGCTCAATAAAGTAGCAGCATCCGTTTCAGCGTTCCATCCTTCTAAATCGGCAAATTCTCCTTCCAATTCAGCAGTTTTCATTCCGTCAGCTTCCGAAAAATCTTCTTTCGCGTACAAAGCGTCTTTCTCCACCATGATTTCATACAAACGTTTGTGTCCCATGATAACCGTTTGGAGCACTTGTACTTGGTCAAACTCAAAGTGATTTTGGTTCAAAACCGCCATACGTTTTCCTGGCTCTAATTCCACACGACCTGTAGTTGGGTCTTGGTGACCTGTTAGAATTTTAAGAAAGGTAGATTTTCCAGCACCGTTTGCACCGATGACACCGTAACAATTTCCGTTTACGAATTTTACATTCACTTCGTCGAACAAAACACGTTTTCCGAATTGAAGCGAAAGATTATTTACATTAAGCATTTACTGATAATTTTGGCGCAAAGATAGAGAAAAAAATGGGCTTTATTGAGCTTACTTTAGAGATAAAATGACACTTTAAATGCTATAAAATATAGATTAAGCGTTTTACCTTCCGTCACCATCCAGTAAATTCCCAAGTCCACCAAGAATACTTCCTTCTTCTTTACGTGGTCCTGAACCATACTGTAGAATTCTGGAAGCTAAACGAGAAATTGGTAAGGTTTGTAGCCAAACTTCTCCAGGTCCTCTTAGTGTTGCGAAGAAAACTCCTTCACCTCCAAAAAGGGTGTTTTTTATTCCTCCTACAAATTGTATATCATAATCTACTTCTTTGGTGTAAGCAACAATACATCCTGTATCAACCCTCAAAACTTCACCAGGTTTCAAAACTCTTTTCATGATGTGACCTCCTGCATGACAAAACGCCATTCCATCACCTTCTAATTTTTGCATGATAAAACCTTCGCCACCAAAAAGTCCTGTACCAAGTTTTCGTTGAAATTCAATTCCAACAGCCACACCTTTAGCAGCGCAAAGAAATGAATCTTTTTGACAAATCAATTTTCCTCCGTATTGTAACAAATCAATAGCAATAATTTTCCCTGGATAAGGAGAAGCAAACGCCACTCTCGCTTTTCCAATTCCTGTATGAGTAAAAGCAGTCATGAATAAACTTTCTCCCGTCAATAAACGTTTTCCTGCACTCCAGATTTTACTCATAAATCCCTGCTGTTGTTGTGAACCATCTCCAAAAATTGTTTCCATTTGAATCCCTTCGTCCATATACATAAACGCTCCAGCCTCAGCAATCGCTGTTTCATTCGGGTCTAATTCAATTTCTACCATTTGCATTTCTTCACCGTGGATGAAATAATCAATTTCGTGGTTTGTTCTCATATTCTGTTTTTTCTCAAATTTATTTGATTTAAAGAATGGAAAGTGTTTTTTATAAAAATTTAATATTAATTGTTAAAAATTGATACACTACATTGCCAACTAGATTTTAATATTATTTTTATAGAGAATTATAACTTTGGAAGAATTTAAAAACACAAAAAATGAGCTCGATAAAGAGTTAGAACAATTTGTTAAGTTGTTGAATAAAATTTTGCCGCACTATCATCAGTTATTAAAAAGGTCCGATCTAAGTCAAGATGAACTAAAAAACTTAGGTGAAATTGAACATTACCTGATTGGCGTTAATGCTAAGATAATGGAAATTAAAGGTAAACTCGAACAAGATTTATTTGGACAATCACTTCATGTTTATTACACACTAAAAGAAAATGCAAAAAATGGCGATCCAACTTCCAAATTAAAACTTGAAAAAATGAGAGAAGCATTTGTAGAGGCTTTGGAGTCAGGAGATGTGATGAATTATAATTAGTTCCAATTGCGAATTAAACAGTTCTTTAATTCGTGTTCAAACATTCTAAATTAAGCAATCACAATTAAGCTTTAATAATTACAAAAGATTTTACCTTTGTTTATGTCAAATTTACAAAAAACAAAATTCGCTGTTATTGGCGGAGGAAGCTGGGCCACAGCAATTGTTAAACTTTTATGTAATAATCAAAATACTGTAGGTTGGTGGATGCGAAATGATGATGCTGTTTCCCACATTCAACAATTCAAACATAATCCCAACTATTTACAATCTGTTGAGTTTGATCTAACTAAATTGAGCATAAGCACTGATTTAGAAACAATTATTTTCAATACAGAATTTGTTATTGTTGCCACACCAGCAGCTTTTTTAACTAAAACATTTGAAAACTTACCAAAAGAATTGTGGGCAAATAAAATAATATTTTCAGCTGTAAAAGGAATTATTCCAGAAATAAATCTAATTCCAGCTGAGTTTATTCATCAAACTTTTAATGTACCATTTAGTTATATTGGAATCATTTGTGGTCCTTGTCATGCTGAGGAAGTTGCAATGGAAAGATTGTCTTATCTCACTATTGGTTGTAGTAAAGCTGAATTGGCAAAAGAAATGGCTTCAGCTTTGGTATGTCGTTACATCAAAACGACTATTTCTGAGGATTTAATTGGGACTGAAATCTCTGCTGTTTTGAAAAATGTATATGCACTTGCTGCAGGAATTTCTAACGGATTGGGATATGGAGATAATTTTCAAGCAGTTTTAGTTTCTAATGCAATTCAAGAAATTGAACGATTTATTGATGCTGTAAGTCCAATTCATAGAGATACAAAATCAAGTGCTTACTTGGGAGATTTATTGGTTACAGCTTACTCCAAGTTTTCACGCAACCGAACTTTTGGGTTTATGATAGGTAAAGGATACTCTGTTAAATCTGCACAACTAGAAATGAATATGATTGCAGAAGGTTATTATGCGACAAAGTGTTTAATGGAAATGAATAAAAAATATCGAATTGATATGCCTATACTTACAACCGTATACAACATTTTGTACGAGCGAAATTCCCCTATTATTGAAATTAAAATTTTAACAGATAAACTTTCTTAAAAAAAATCTAAAGTGTTGGTGCAAATAGAAATTTGTTCGGAGAAATCAAATTCATTTTCACAGCATACATAACTATTCCAGCTGTATTTTTAACGCCCAATTTCGACATAATATTCTTGCGATGTGTATTAATTGTATGTTTGCTTAAAAATAATTGTTCAGCAATTTGTTCGTTCGTTAAACCTTCGGCAATTAAAATGATAATCTCATTTTCGCGTTCCGAAAGTACAACTGGTTCACAAGAAAAGGAATCGAAATCTATGTCGTTTACATCAATGTTTGCTCGCTGGATTGTCTCTAAAATTTGTCCACAAAAGAATTTATTTCCATGTCCAGTTTCCGAAACTGCATTTACGATTTCTGATAATTCACAATCTTTCTTAACATAACTTGTAACCCCTGAACGTAAAGCGTCTACCAAAGTCTGAGCGCTTTGTTCTGGAGTAATAGCAATAAATTTTACGTTTTTGTTTAAATTTAAAATTTTAGGAACTACATCAATGTCAAATCCCGAAGATGTATAATCTATTAAAACCAACGAAGCGCCAAATGAATTAATTTGTGCTATTAAACCTTCATTATTGCTTGCCTCTCCAACAATTGAAAAGTTTCGTTCAGCAGCTAGAATAGTTCTTAGACCAATACGAATTAAATCGTTTCCATCTGCAATAATAACTTTCATCTTATTTAGAATTGTTTTAAACAAGCAAATATAAAGTTCATTTTTGATTCTGTGATTTATTCTATTAAAAACATTCTAAATTTTTCACAATTTTATTAATAGCAAACTATTTACATCGCATTTAATATTTCAAAAAACTGTTCTTTACGTGCAATTGCTAATGGTATAGCAGATCCGTCTTTCATAATAATTGTACCGTCTTGACGATCATACCTTTCAATAAAATTTAAATTAATTAAATGAGATTGTTGCGCTCTAAAAAATGTTAATCCCGTCAACAAAACATCATAATCTTTTAACGTTTTAGATACCAAAATTTTCTTTCCATTAGAAAAATAAAAAGACGTGTAGTTTTTATCAGATTCACAACGAATTATATCCTCAATTTCAACAATATGTACACTTTCTTGGGTTTTAAGAACAAGTTTTTTCTTTTCATTCAATTGAATATTATGTTGAAGCACATTTAATTGACTTTCTTCAGTTTTCTTGTTTACATTATTCAAAGCATTATCAATTGCTTTTTTTAACTCTTCTGAGTCGATAGGTTTTAAGATGTAATCTAACGCGCTAAACTTAATTGCTTGAATGGCATATTCTTGGTATGCCGTTATAAAAATGACATCAAAGTTCTTATTTGGTATTGATTTTAACACATCAAAACCATTTCCATCTGGCATTTGAATATCTAATATAACTAAATCAGGTTGTATCCTTCTAATTGATTCAATTGCTGTTATAACATTCTCACCATCTGTATAAACTTCAGCACCAAAAGTATAAGAATCAATTAGACGTTTAATAAAATCTCTTGTTGGTTTTTCATCATCAATTACTAATATTTTTTTCATTGTCTAGGATTATAATTTATTTGTTAATATCGGAAGTATAACAGTAACAATAGTACCAGTTTGATTTTCTTTATCATTATCTTCAATATTAATACTTCCTTGTTTTTTATATTTAAAATTTATAATTTCAATACGTTCTCTTGTGATATCTATTGCCATGCTTTTATGTGTTTTTATTTTATTGTTCTTTTTCGCACCCTTCCTCCCTACTCCATTATCTGAAATTTGTATGTATATCATACTATTTTTTTCACGAATGTCAATATTTATTTGTCCTTCTTTTATTGTATGTAATTGACCATGTTCTATTGCATTTTCAACAAAAGGTTGCGTAATCATTGGTGGAACCATTACACCATCGACAAATAAAGATTCATCAATATTAATATAATAGCTAAATCGATTTTCAAAACGCATTTTTTGAGCTTGTAAATACTTTTCCAATATTTCAATCTCTAGTTCAATCGGAATGAATTCTTTTGGTGAGTTTTCTAAGATCAAACGAATTAAACGTGAAAAGTTAACTAAGAATTGAGATGATTTATCTGGTTCATTCGAATAAATATAACTTTGAATTACCGACATTGCATTAAAAATAAAATGTGGATTCATTTGTGAACGAAGTAATGATTGTGACAACTCCATTTCTCTTTGTTTCTGCTTTAGTTTCTCTTGTCTCAATTGCAAAATATAGAATATAAAAACAAAAACAACAAGACCTATAATTATACCAAATATAAAAAATTGTCTACTTTGTTTTAATCCCTTAATTTGTCTTTCTTTCGTTTGTTTTTCAATTGATTCTTTTTGAAATTCTATTAAGCGTTCTCTTTCTTCTCTGAGGTTACCTTCTGTCATTCTCGCAACATTCGAAGAAGCACTAGAAACCATATTTCTCTCATAATACTTGAGATTTAATTGTTGGTATTTTATCGCTAATTGAAGCTGATTTTTTTTAAAATAAAGCTGACTTAATAGCTTATAAACAGACTGGATTTTGATTGATTGAAAACCTCTTTTCTCATTCTCTGCTAACGTTAGTTTTAGTAAATTTTCGGCTTTAGTAAAATCCTTTTTAATTAAATAAACTTCTCCCAAAAATTGATTTACAAGCGAAATATTAACTAAATTCCCAGATTGCTTAAATAATATTATTGCCTTTTCAAACGCTTCAATACTCTGTTTGTAGTTTTTAAATTTAAGATTTATAACTCCTTTTAAAAAAGCAGAATTTCCTAGGTTAAAATAATCGTTATTTGTCTCAAAATATGTTTCAATTAATTTAATTGTTTTTAAAGCATCTTTATATTTTCCCGTATTTATATAAATTCCAGACTCTATCAAAATAGAATTCGCATTTATTCGCTTATCCCTCAATTTGGAGTTTAAATCTTTGGCTCTTGAAAGATATATAATAGCTTCATCTATATTTTTTATTTCTAAACAATAAAATGAAACACCTTGAAAAGCAAGCACTTGATAATATAAATTATTATCTAATTCAGCCATTTGTAAGACTTGTAATTCTTTATTTACAGCATCCTCAAAATTTTCAAAATGAGCAAAGATTTGGGCTTGCTGGTGTAAGGCTTGAAACAATCGCTGCTTGGTATCAGAACGTTTTCCAAAACTTGTACTATATCTAGCGCATATGTAGGCTGAATCACGATTGTTCTCTAGCGCATAAATTGTCGCTAGACTCGAGTAATATTCTGAAATATATCTATTTTTTCGTTTTTGCTTAATTTCTTGTAAGAATTGAAATGCTATTTTTTTTGCATTTTTTAAATCATTTTCATAAACTAAAAATTTAATTTTTAAAAAATTATATTTCCAAATATCCGCTGCATCTAATGGGGACAGTCTTGTATTTATTGTGTTAAAATAGGATTTCGATTTATCAAAATTACCCAACGAAACTGAATAGCTAGCAAGAGAAAGTGCTATTTTATTCTTTATTTTTTTTGATTTAATTTTCGTAAAATAAGCATCTAATTGCTTTATTCCATTCTGCCAGTTGGTATAATTGTTATGTTCATAGAAATTTGTTAGATCTATCAAAGTCAAAATCTTCTGCTCTTCAGAAACAGCTTGTTTTGATTTTTTTAAAAGAGCATTCTCCTCCCTATTGAAACCAGAATTAATAAAGAAAATAAAAATTAAAATTAAAGTCAGAAACTTGTTCATCAAATTCAAATTAGAGTGAAAGATAGTTTAATTCAAGCTAAAATCAATACCTAATTTTGCAAGTTTTTTAAACAAATCATTGCTTGGTTTTACTTTTATTGATCTTGAAGGCATTTCTATTTCAATTCCCTCTACACTGTCGAAAACAATAAATTTTAAATTTACGTTTCCTAAATTTTCATTAATAATTTCGTTTAATGACTCAATTAAAAGAAACGATAAATCAGAATTCGAAATTCGAATGTTTACAGCTTTTGCTTTTTTATCACGCAGTTCTTGTAATAATTCAATAGAGTTTAAGACAAATTCAGGTTCTTGCCGATATCGAGGAATTTCCACTCTCCCTGTAACTAAAACAAATGTTCCAGGTTCTGCAAAGTGTTTGAAGCGCAAGTGATTTTCACTAAATAAAAACAGGCGTGAACTATCTGTGTAATCTTCAAGTGTCAAAGTCGAGAAAGGATCTCCTTTTTTCGTGAAACGATGTTCGCTAGCAGAAACAACTGCTGCAATTGTCAAATTTTGATTGAGATATGATTTCACATCGTTGAGTGCTGTTACCGTTCCTTTACAAAAGGAATCGATTTCTACTTTAAATTCATCTAATGGATGACCAGAAATAAAAATACCAACTACTTCTTTTTCACGATTCAATTTATAAATAGCAGACCATTCCTCGCATTTTGGTATTTGCGGCTCAGGCATTGTCGTTCCAGTTGAATCATCGAATATTATTTTTTGTGCCGAAGCTTGCGATTCTTGATAGCTTGCACCGAATTTAACAGCGCTTTCTAAGAATGTTCTGTTGTTGGTATCAACAGCAAAATACTGTGCTCGATGTACATTTTGAAAAGAATCAAAACCTCCAGCATAAGCCAAACTTTCAAAAGCACGTTTGTTACAAATACCAAGATTTATACGTTTTGTAAGGTCAAAAATCGACTTGAAAATTCCATTTTTTCGTTCGTCAATAATAGCATCTATCGGTGCACTTCCCAGACCTTTAATTGCTCCTAATCCAAATCGGACAGCACCTTCTTTATTTACCGTAAATGTGTAATTTGATTCGTTAATGTCTGGACTCAAAACCTCGACTCCCATTCGCTTACATTCCTCCATAAAAAAGGAAACTTGCTTTATGTCGTTCATATTGTTACTCAATACTGAGGCCATATACTCAGCTGGATAATTTGCTTTAAGGTAAGCCGTTTGATAAGCAACCCAAGCATAACACGTGGAATGCGATTTGTTGAAAGCGTAAGAAGCAAATGCTTCCCAGTCTTTCCAGATTTTCTCCAATTTTGTAACATCGTGACCTTTTGCTTTTCCTCTTTCCAAGAAAATTGGTTTCATTTTATCCAAGGTCGGTCGGTCTTTTTTACCCATCGCTTTGCGTAAGGTATCGGCATCACCTTTGGTGAAATCACTTAAACGTTGCGATAGCAACATTACTTGCTCTTGGTAAACCGTAATTCCATACGTTTCTCTCAAGTTTTCTTCACAATCAGCTAAATCATAAACGATTTCTTCTTCGCCATGTTTTCGCCTAATAAATGAAGGAATATACTCAATCGGACCAGGACGATAAAGAGCATTCATCGCAATTAAATCGGCAAATTTCGTTGGCTTTAAATCCTTCAAGTATTTTTGCATACCTGGAGATTCGTATTGGAATATCCCAACTGTTTCACCGCGTTGAAAAAGCTCATACGTTTTCTCGTCATCAATCGGAAAAGTATCTGGATCTAAGTCAATTCCATGTCTTTGTTTGACATTTTTAACTGCATGTTTAATTAAAGTCAAGGTTTTTAATCCCAAGAAGTCCATTTTCAACAAGCCGGCAGATTCTGCAACAGAGTTGTCATATTGCGTACACACCATATCCGAATCTTTTGCCGTTGCAACGGGTACAAAATTCGTTAAATCATCAGGCGTAATAATCACCCCACAAGCGTGAATTCCGGTGTTTCTAACTGAACCTTCAATTGCCATTGCTCTTTGAAGAACTTTTCCCTGTAAATCAAATCCTTGTGCAATTCGACGCAATTCATTTGCATTGTTGACTTCATCTTGATTTCGAAGTTTGTCAACTAATTGTTCATCGGTAAAAGAAAACAACTTTTTAAGTGAAATATCTGGTAATAATTTCGCCAAGCGATCCGCCTCTGGTAATGGTAAATTCATTACACGCGCAGCATCTCTCACGGATGATTTCGCCGCCATCGTTCCATACGTAATGATTTGTGCAACTTGGTTTGCTCCGTATTTATTGATTACATATTCAATCACGCGACCTCGACCTTCATCGTCGAAATCGATATCGATATCAGGCATCGAAACACGATCTGGATTCAAGAAACGCTCAAAGAGTAAGTCGTATTTTATGGGGTCAACATTCGTAATTCCAGTGCAATAAGCCACAACAGAACCTGCTGCCGAACCACGACCAGGACCAACGGAAACGCCCATATCTCTGGAAGCTTGACAAAAATCTTGAACGATCAAAAAGTAACCCGGATAACCTGTTTTCTCCACTGTTGCCAACTCAAAATCTATTCGGTCACGAATTTCATCCGTAATTTCAGCATAGCGTTTTTTTGCTCCTTCGTAGGTTAAATGACGCAAGTAATTATTTTCTCCTCTTTTACCACCGTCTTCGGCATCTTGCGGGTCAGTAAACTCAGCAGGAATATCGAAAGCTGGTAAAAGTACGTTTCTTGCCAAGGCGTAATGTTCGCATTTCCCAATGATTTCCGCAACGTTTTCAATCGCTTCAGGCAAATCGCTGAATAAAGCAATCATCTCATCTTTCGACTTGAAATAATATTCATCATTCTCTAAACCAAAGCGGAATCCACGTCCTCTTCCTTTTTCTGTTTCAACCAATTCGTTGTCCTTTACGCACAATAAAACATCGTGAGCTTCCGCATCTTCTCGGTTGATATAAAATGTATTGTTTGTCGCTACAATTTTCACTTCGTGTTTTCTAGCAAGACTTACCAAAGTGACATTAACACGATCTTCCACTTCAAGGTTGTGGCGACTTAGCTCGATGTAAAAATCGGTACCAAATTGCGCTTTCCACCATAAAAGTGCTTCCTCTGCTTGTGTTTCACCAACGTTGAGTAACAAACTAGGGATTTCTCCATACAAGTTTCCTGACAATACTATTAAGTCACTTTTGTATTGCTCAATTACCTCTTTGTCTATCCTTGGAACGTAATACATTCCTTTTGTGTAAGCGATTGACGCTAACTTGATTAAATTTTGATAGCCATCTTTATTTTTAGCTAATATAACTATTTGATAACCATTGTCTTTTTGCGTTTTATCGTTCAGATTTCTACAAACATTAAATTCACAACCGATAATGGGTAAAATCTCTTTTTTAGTAAAAATCTCCCCTTTTTCTTCCGCTTCAGCACGCTCTTTTATAAGGTTTGAATTATAAGCACTTGCCGCTTTCTCAAAATGAAAAGCCGCCATCATATTTCCGGTATCGGTCAGAGCGACTGCTTCCATTCCCATTTTAGCTGTAGCATTGATGAGGGATTTAATTTCGGAAGTTGACTGTAAAATGGAATATTGCGAATGATTGTGCAAGTGTGCAAAAGGTAAATTGTGAAGTCCTTTTAACTGTTCATCGGAAACAACTTGAATTTGTTTTTCCTTGGGTTCTAAGACTTCTTTAAGTTTCGCACTTTCTTCTTTAAGATTGGTGTGAATTAACCCAATTGGCTTGATTAGAGCAGGATTGTTCTCTTTGAAATTTTCAAAATAACCTGGTTGTTGAAGTAGCTCTTCAAGCGTATAATGTTCTTTACGAATAAGTTCTAAAAAACAACGAGTTGTTGCTTCTACGTCGGCTGTAGCGTTATGTGCTTCAGCAAAATTTTCGTTAAATAATGCGCTGTGTAATTCACCTAAAGTCGGGAATTTTTGTTTGCGCATTTCTTGGTAAATCTCCAAACGATTTTCAAGTGAAACTTGTCCCCAATCTTTATAATTTGTTTGTAAATCTAAAATCGCTTTTGGTGCTGGATAGGTCTTAAAAAATTGACTTTCAATTTCTGGCAGTCCATTGATTAGAATCGGTTTATCGTATTTATCGGTTTTTGTTCGACCCTTGTCACTATTTTTAAAAAACTCAATTAAAGCTAGCAATTTAGCCGATTCCTCGGAACACGTATCTAAAACAGGAATTTTTTCAAGTGGTGAATCTTCGCCCAAACGAACGAACTCACAACCCATTACATTGATATCAAATTTCAAGTTGTGACCAACAATGAATTTTGCTTTTTGAAGCACTTTCTTGAATAGAAACAGAACATCTTCCAATTCATCGCCGCCTTGTTTTGCCAATTCTGTCGAAATACCATGAACGCGCTCAGCATCGAAAGGAATAGTGAAATCAATAGGTTTTATTAAGAAATCCTTGTGTTCAACTATGTTTCCCAATTCATCGTGTAACTGCCACGCCAATTGAACCACTCGCGGCCAGTTGCTAGTATCGGTTATTGGAGCGTTAAAATTCCTTGGTAAACCTGTTGTTTCGGTATCAAAAATTAGGTACATGATTTTTCAAAATTGGAGTATAAAATTAGCGGTTTTAAATGCCAAAATAGGTCGTTGTTGAAAACTAAAAATTACTTTTCACTTCCCAAACTTCGCATGCGCTTCTCTCAATTTCCCATTAATCTGAAAAGTGAGAATATGCCAAAACATAATGAAATCAGAGGCTAAACTGTAGAATGGATATTTAAAAGTGGCTGGTTTGTTTTTCTCAATCATAAAATGTCCAAACCAAGCGAAACCATAGCCAGCAAGTGGTATTAAGAAAAGAAGTTTATATTTTTCAAGTAAAATTCCGGTAATTAAGAGGGAAATTACAATCCCTGAACCGCAAAAATGTAAAATGCGATTGGTCAAATTAGAATGCTCAGTAAGATAGTATGGATAAAATTCCATTAGAGATTTGAAACTTTGCTCAGTTTTCATTTTTAATTTCTATAAAGTAATGCAATGAAATTAAGTAATGATTTTTAATTTAGTAGAAGATCTCATAACTTTTATTTGTTATTTTTATAAAAAATGAATTATAATTTAAAACTTTAAAAAAAATAGCGTGAAAATTATTTTATTTATTTTATTTACAATCAAAAGTTTCATTTTTGTTAGCCAAGAATTACACATTGCTTTTGGTTCTTGTGGGCATCAGGACAAACCGATATCTATTTTAAAAGATGTTGCAAAAACAAAACCTGATTATTTCATTTTTTTAGGTGATAACATTTATGGAGACACACGAGATATGAAGCTTTTGGAGTCTAAATATCAACAACTTGGTAATAACAAAAACTACAAAGCACTAAAGAAAAAAACAAAAATTTTTGCTACATGGGACGATCATGATTTTGGCGAAAATGACGCAGGAAAGTATTACCCTAAAAAACAAGAATCGAAAGAACTGTTCTTGGATTTTTTTGAAGAACCTAAAAATTCAGAACGTCGAACACATGAAGGAATTTATACTTCCTACATGATTGAACATGAAAAAATGCTCGTTCAAATCATTCTTTTAGATTGCAGAACTTTCCGTAGCGATCTCAAGCTTTACGATTCGACATATAGTGTTGATACGATTTTTCGCCATCAATTGGATTACTTACCGATTGTTGACGAAGATTCAACACTACTTGGAAATGAACAATGGTATTGGTTGACAGGTGAATTGCGCAAAAAAGCAGATGTACGAATTATTGGTTCTTCTACGCAGTTTGGAATTTCTTTTAACGGTTACGAAGCCTGGGCAAATTTCCCTTATGAACGCGAACGAATGCTAGACGTAATCAGTAAAACAAAAGCAAATGGTGTGATTTTTATCTCAGGCGACGTTCATTACGGTGAGCTATCAAAGTATTTCAATGAAAAAACCTATCCTATTTTTGATTTGACTTCCAGTGGATTAACCCAAACGTGGAGTTTTGCAACTCCTAATTCTAATCGTATTGCTGGTCCTGTAATGGAAAATAATTTTGGCTTGTTATCGATAAATCCGAAAAATCAAAAAGTGCGCATGCAAATTATCAATCAATACAAAGAAAATAAAATTGATATAATTATTCCACTTAAAGAATTAGATTTTAAATAGTTCGAAACTAATAAAGAACAACTAAAATAATCATTAGTAACCTTTGTTACATTTTGCCACGATACAGTATTTTAACTTTATCACAAATTAAAATACTTTACTATGCATTATCAAATCGTTATTGTCGGAGCTGGAACAGGTGGAATTATGACCGAGGCACAACTTATTAAGAAAAATAGCAAACTAAACATCGCAATCATAGATCCTGCAGAAATGCACTATTATCACCCAGCATTTACTTTAGTTGGTGCAGGTGCTTATAATATGGACAAAACAAAAAGAACTACAGCCTCTCTCATTCCTGCTGGAGCTAAATGGATAAAAGATTTTGTTAGTGAATTACATCCAGATGAAAATGCGCTAGAAACTCAAAAATCAGGAAAAATCACCTATGATTATCTAATATTATCTCCTGGATTAGTAAATAATCTCGATTTAATTGAAGGCTTACGTGATGCCGTTGAAAAAGGGGTTGTTTGTAGTAATTACATCGACCCGGAATTTACCTGGAAAAAACTTCAAGAATTTAAAGGTGGGAATGCAATTTTCACACAACCTTCAACACCTATAAAATGTGGTGGTGCACCTCAGAAAATTGCCTATTTAGCAGCTGATTACCTAAAAAATAAAACCTTTACAAAACCAACAAATATTGTTTTCGCAACTCCAGGAACTGTAATTTTTGGGGTAGCTGAAATACGAACAACCTCTTAATGGAAGTTATCAATCGTTATGGTATTAAATTTAAACCAAGTTATACGCCAATAAAAATAGATGCCGACAAAAAAATAATCACTTTTAAAAGTCTAGAGCCGAGCGAAAATAAATGTATAATTAACGCAGATGAAAGCATTGGTGAAGTGATTTCTGGAACCTCCAATATTGAAATGCCATTTGATTTTCTTCATTTAGCTCCACCACAAGAAGCACCTGCATTTGTGAAAAATTCAACTTTAGTAAATGAAGCAGGATGGTTAGATGTAGATATTCAAACATTACAACACTTAAAATACAAAAATATCTTTGGAATTGGCGATGTTGCAGGACTTCCAACGGCAAAAACTGGAGCAGCAATCCGTAAACAAGTTCCAATTATCGTTGAACATATTGAATAACTTTTGAAAAACAATACTATTTCAGAAAAAACCTATAATGGCTATTCTTCTTGCCCTTTAGTAACAGGTTACGGTAAAATGGTGTTAGCTGAATTTGATTATGCAAGTAAATTTACGCCGGATCCAAAATTGAAACAGTTATTAATCAAGGATAGTTCGAAGGAACATTGGCGATTATGGATACTTAAAAAATACATGCTTCCTTATTTATATTGGAACAAAATGATGAAAGGAATTGATATTTAAAATGATTATTCAATTTTAGAATCTGAAATTTGATGGGTACACAAACAGTATTAAAATTGGCTTGCCAATTTAGAATTATAAAATCTATACAAATAGTTAAAACAATTGGAATTGTAAAAGATGAAGGTAATATTGAATGTTCAAATTAAATAAAAAAATGAGATCCCTTGTATACCTAGAGATTTTAAACAATAATTTAATTACAAAAGTAAAATCGTATGCAAATTGTGTTTACGGAAATATTAGTGAGGAGATAGCGTAATTGTAATCCTTTTGCTTGATTAAAGAAATACCGCACAAGCAAAAACGAAGGTAAAACCTAGCAATTTAAGGCCGAAATAGCTCAGAACTATTAATATCAGGAAATTTTTACAATAAATTTGTTTGTGAATAGGATTAGTAAAAATTAATAATAAAACAGAAAAAATGGCTTATTTAACTATAAAAAACAAGACAATTCAAGACTTAAAAAGAATGGATTTTATGCGAAGTGCAAGATTTATTCTTGGTGCTTTTATACTTTATGAAGGTTATCAATCGCGCGAATTTTTACTAATGATGATGGGTGGAACTTTTATGGTGATGGCGCTATTAAACGTTGGTTGTTTTGGAAGTAGAAATTGCGCAGTACCAAAACAATCGAACACGAAAGAATTGGATGATGAGGTGATTTTTGAAGAGGTGAAATAGTTGAAACTAAAAAACCCTACTTGATTTGATTCAGGTAGGGATTTAATATTTTAAAAAAAAATACAGTTTCAAAAGTCATTAATAGAGGCTTTTAAAAATTAACAACTGAGTTAACTCTTATTTATGAGGATCTTAGATTTATGGATTAACAACGAGAAATGGGTTTTGCAACGGTCTTAAAATAGCTTACCTAAACTCATAATCAACTCCTGTAACTTGCGACAACAAAGTTGAAGGACCATCTAAAATAACTGCATTTTGTTGTGGTAATGGATTAACTGGAGAATTTTTTGCCAAATATTCTATCATAACTTTATGTAAGGTTGAGTCCGTGTTTTTGGCATCTGAAACTCCCTTAATTCGACAAAGCATATCTGTTGGGTCACCATCTCGTTCACATGCAAGGATGGAATAATATTCTTCCATTTTTAAGTTATCACCCTTTACAGTAACAGATTGAACCCGTTTCCCTTGTTCTCCAAATGCATTGAAAGTAACTTTCATTCCTTGAAATTTAATTACCCAACCTCCAAAACGTTTGGATGCATCCTTCGCAAAAACATTATTCAACTCTTTTTCTAGCCATTCAGAAATTTGTTTACCTGTAACTTTGGCTGTTCTAACGGTGCTATCAACTGGCAACATATCATAGATAAATCCATTAGTAATTGGTATATTACCGGTTGTATCAGGTGTAGTTCGTGGTGGACAAAAACGGAAACCATTCGAAAGCACAATATCAACCGTTGGAAATTTCCAATGCAGAGCATCCAAAATCATAGTGTCAATTGGGTTTTCAACCACAAAATAACGATAAAGAGGAGCTTTACTGTAGCCTATAATCTTTTCAATGTCCGCTTTAAATGTCGCTTCATTTTCCAATAATAACGCATTCATTTCTTTATCTGCTTTAAACTTAGAACTTGTTACCTCTAATAATTCATATGCATCTGCAACCACTTTTCCATTTTCGATTGTCAAATCAAGCTTTCCAATAAATGAACCAAAAGCTCCAGGTTCAACCACTTTGGCGTATTTTGCAACAATTGGTTTGCGCACACGTTCGTGGGTATCTCCACCAAAAATATAATCAACACCGTCACATTCAGGCATGTTTGCTAATGCAATCTGTTGCGACAAACCAAGATGAGCAATCATAATAACATAAGCGCACTGTTCTTGGTTGCGCAAAACATCCACGTAATGAGCAAGGTTTTCTTCTGGTTTTGTGTAAATTATTCCTTTGCTATAATTTGGGCTTTGACGAATCGGAACTAGAGGATCAGTATATCCGATAAATCCAATTTTTATTCCTTCAACGTTCCAAATTGTGTAAGGTTGAAAAATCAACTCTCCTTTTTTACCTTCACCTAAATCATGGTACATATTTGTACAAATCTTAGGTGCATGCAATGCTCCCATCAATTGTTGCATCGCTTTTTTACCATAAATTACCTCCCAATTTCCAGGTAGATATAAATCATAATTCAAGGCATTCAAGATGGGAACATAGGCTTTCCCATTTGTTTTAACACTTAATTCACTTCCTTGAAACATATCACCCGTATCTATCAAATAAGAATTAGGATTTTGTTTGCGTAATTGCTTCAAATAACTTGAAATATACGCATAACCTCCTGTCTTTCTGAAAACAGATTTGTTATTCTCCCAAAACAACTCATCGTGCGGATGAATTTGACAATGAACATCAGTAGTTTGCAGTAACGTGATGACTTTTTTGGTTGTTTTCTCGGGAAGTAATACATTAGATTCCTCTTTATCGGTTGTAACGTTTTCGTTTAGCGCAAGCAATGGGCCTGTCAATGCTGCACCAATTCCTACAAGTCCAAGAGACTTAATAAAATCGCGACGTTTAGTATCGTTTTCAGACATATTTTTTTGTTTGGATTGTAAAGTTGTTGTTTAAAAAATGGTAAAGCTGTAACAAAAGTTACACATGAGTGAATGAAAAATTTATTTATATTAAAAAATAATCACAAAACACTACTTTATATTTTTCTCCCATTGTTTGCAAAAAGTTAAAAACTCGTCTGAAACTTTCAACTCATTAACGCAAAACTCTATAAAAGAAGGGGTTTCATAGAAAATATTTTCCATTCGTTTTCGGTAAGCTAGTAATAATTCTTCTTTCGTTATTTGTGTTAATGGGTGTTCATTAAATTCATTTCTCCAACCATTCATAAAGAAACTTCTAGAAGAATCATATAATTCTATCCATTTTTTATCATTAGAATAGGTATTTTTCCATTTTATTGGAATTAATTGATTGTTTTTCTCTAACTCAAATTTACTTAATGAGTCTTCAGTTATTTCAATAATATTATTTTTTTTAAACTTAGTATTTCTATTTAATTTATTTGTCGAAAAAGTATTTTTAACTTTCAAAGAATCATTTTTAGTTGGTTGTTTTTTAACTTTTTGAGGTTCTTGTTTTTTAACTTCACGCTTTTCCAATTCAATATTTAAATTTTCTTTATTAGAATTTTGAGCGTTATTACATGAACTAAGAACAAGTGCAATAATTGAAAAGAGATAAAACTGTCGGTACATAAGAAATAGTAATAAGTCTTAAATATAAACAAAGTTAGTTAACAAAAAAAATATTTAATTTATTGATTTTATATGTTTTAAATAATTTTTAACGCCTATTCTAAGTGCAGGTGTAAGTGGTTTTTCAGCTTTCATTTTGATTATTTCAAGAACTTCTTGTTTGATTTCAGGATATTTCTTCGTAAAATATGCTAACAGATAAAGTGAGTAAACCTGGGTTGCTACTTTGTAATTTTCAGCTACTAGTAAATGAATTAATCGGTCCAATAGTAATCCTTCTTTGTATTCGATTAAAGGAAACTCATTTAAAACCCCTAGTGAATTTCGCAACACAGTTCCATTTTCGTTTTTTAAAACGCAATCAATTAACTGTTGATGAAATGGATTTAAAACAATAGCATTTGTTCTCGCAATATGAAATAACCACCATGATGCATATTCTGGGAGTGGATAATTCAAGTTACCGGTTGCAACTTCAATCAGTTCATTTAAAAGTTCGGGATTTTCAATAAAATATCGATGTTTACTAATAAAATCTCGTGACTTGTAATGATACAAAATTAATTCTTGAACTTTCATTTATAAATAATCTGATCATTTATAGAAATAGAATTAATTAATTAACTAATTCATTCCTCCATTTACATTAATTATTTGACCAGTTACGTAACTTGCGTTTTCATTAAGTAAATAGGAAACAGTATGAGCTATATTTGTTGAATCTCCTAGCTTTTTTGAAGGAATTAATACAAGTATTTCCCTCAAGTATTCATCAGTTACTTCTTCGATCATTCCCTTGTCCATATAGCCTGGAGCAATGCAATTTACGGTTATTCCACTGTTAATCAATTCAACGGAAAGCGTTCGAGTCAAACCAATCAATGCACTTTTACTTGATGCATAAGTCGAGGTGCCAATGAATCCTTTTTGAGCAACGATAGATGAAAAGAAAATAATTCTTCCAAATTTATTTGCTCGTAGTTGAGGAGTAAAAGCTTGCGTCAATTGAAAAGGAACTGTTAAATTCAGATGCATCACTCGATTCCATTCATCGGAAGTAATTTTCCAACTCATTCCAGCACTTGAAACTCCCAAAGCATGGACCAATCCATCTATTTGACCAATTTCATTTACTAGTTGTGCAAAATCACTCATTTTTGAAAAATCTACGGAATGCACTTTAGAAGCTGTAGGGAATTTAGAATGAAGCTCTTGCAATTTGGAAGTGTTCTTATTTCCAATCAGATGTACAAAATAACCTTCATCCAATAAATTTTCGGCAATAACTAAACCTAAACCTCCAGAAGCGCCAGTCAAGACAATTTTTCTCATATCCCAAGTTTTCTTTTGACCACATTATTTAAAGGCCAGGGTAATTTATTCTGTTTCAAAATTAGGTAATTTCGGTCACAAGCGCCGAACTTTTTGTTGAAACTAGCCAATCCTGAATCGGAAGAACCTCCAAAATCTAAACCTATACAAAATTCGTGATTCTCTTGAATTACCTTATCAAAAAGTGCTTGCATCGCACCGATTTTCTTCCCTGATTTAGTCACGATTCCTTTTAAATAAAGAAGTTGATTTCCTTTTTTAATAAAAAATCCAATTGCTACTAACTCATTTTCAAACGAAATTGCTTTGATAATTCCTGAATTATTTGTCAAGGCATTCGTCATCAATTTCGTCAAGCGTTGGTAGGATTCAGCTGTCAAATGTGCAAATTGATTGCCCTTTTCTTTCTTAAACAAATCTATCAACAAATTAACATCCGAAATTTCTATAAACTCAGCAGTTGATTTTTGAAAATCCTTTAGTTTTCGACGCGTATTTTCAGCATATTTTTTAAAAGTCTGTAAATATTCTTTCTCAAAATCTAAGAATTGATAAACAGATTCATTACTATCAATTCCAATTGGAACGGCTGTTTCTTGCACAAAATTCATTTCAAAAAAATAATAATTCTTAAGGATTTGAGTTAGAAATTCCAATTTCTTGTCTTTATTTTTCCCTTCAACAGAAAAAGCCCTTAAAAAAAGAGGTTGCAAAACGTAATTAAACCCCATTTTTTGTGCTGGTAAAATCGGAAAAACCAATTCGTAATCATTTAACACAAAAGCTTTCCAATTTTGCATTACTGCATCTAAGTACCAAAAGGATAAAAAAATTGAATTATCAGAATCGGCAATGACTTCCTCCCACTTATCTGTTTGAAGTTCTTCCCGACTGATTAATTTTATTTCGCCAAATCCTTTAGACATACAAATTGGTGTTTTTTTGAAAGTTTAGCGATTAATTTATCTAAATAATTGAGCGAAAATAAAGTACAAGCTTTTGGATGTCCAATTATTACAATTGAATTCCACCCTTTTTTTTCTGCCTCTTGAATTGCACGTTCTATTTCAGTTACAAAATAGCCATCAGCACTCACACACAACAGATTGAATTTGGTTAAAAAATCTTTTTTAGAACCTCCTCCTTTGGCAGGACTTCCGTTACCAATTGATTTATGATGTTTTGGAAAAAGTCTACCAAGAACAAATAATTTCCAGAAAAATAATGGTGAATATGTTTTTGAAGCTATTGGGATTTCTAAAAAAGTTCCGTTTTTATCTTCATCACATTCGTGATTTTCAAAAAACCACTTTTCCTTTTTTGGTGCATTGGTGAAATCATAATTATAGGGTAAAGTTGTATTTTTTCCCCCTTTAAAAATGGAACTTTCAATTTTCAGTTGATGTTTCAAAAAAGAGGGTTTCAATTTACCAAAAGGCTGAATACACCAACCTCCTGCTCGATAAGAAACAATTTTTTCTTTGCTCCATTGCTGTAATGACACTAGGTAGTTGTCGAAAATTTGTTCAACTTCCGTATCCTCAAAATCGGCTAATTTATAGCGTTTTAAATCAAACTTCCATCTATTCTCCCAAATTGCATCTTCCCAATGTGGATGAATGTGCAATCCCGTTTCGTGTCCTTGCTGGTCCCATTTTGAAATTTGGTTTTGTATTTCAGTTAATTCTGGTTTGAAAGAAGGTTCTTTTTCACCTAAAACCAGCATTCCTGCATCTACAAAAAAAGTGAATTTTGCTCCTTTTTTTTGTGCAATTTCAAGCAATCTGTCACCAGGTTCAAGCATGCATTTTTGAGCTGAACCACTTTGATCGCCAAAAAAAAACTCGTAATCCCAAGTAATTGCTATTTTCAATTGGATGGATTTGGAGTGTACATTGTGATTCCCTTTTCTAAGTAATTATTAAGCATTGAATCGAACATTTTTTTGGAATCGAATAAATAAGAGTCTGCATTACCAATTTTAACTTTTGAACAAACTTGTTCTTCCAAAAATAGTGGTAATAATTCATCACACTTTCGTTTTTTAGAATATTCTGGATTGTGAACTTTAGTTTTAATCTCGTGAATAGTTCCTGTTGCGTCTTTAATTTTAAAATCAAAAACTTCAGAAAAATATACGGGGTATTTGAAATCTACAGCATCCTCTAACAAATGTAAACTTGTTCCTGCATTGGCTAAAGTGACACCAATATATAGAATTTTTCCATTTTTCTCAGTCAAGCGATAAAAGGGAGATTTTTTTGTGTAAGGAGTTAATTCGTTAAAATGACCTTCTGTAAGGAAATGAGCGTCGGGGCCAAGCGCACAAACGGGTTCTGTGGCATTTAAACTACGAATCACTCTATTTCTCTTCCTAAAAACTTCAGTAATTGCACCTAATTTTGATGGTGAATTTTGAACATCAAACAAGGTGTTACTTTTTATATAATCTAATTGAAGTAGCGCATTTGGTGAGCTTGGCATTAGTAAGTTTCCTTCTGCTCCAATTACTTCTAACAAGGCATCAATTAAGGTATCTGGTCCATTTTCGAGATAGCCCATTTTACTCAAACTCGAATGCACTAATATCGAATCACCTTTTTTAATTCCAATAGATTGAAGATTTTGAATTAGCGACACTTTAGTCAATATTTGACCTTTTTCTTTTTGTATCAATAATTCGTCCTTTATTTTTTTCTTTTTGTATCGTCTGTAGTAAACAAACAAAAAAGAGGGAAGAATAATTTTCAAAAACGAACGGAAATTAGACATAAATTATTCTTGATTTTATTGCTTTATTGTTGAAGATTTTTATTTACAAGTTGTATTATCTGTAAAATGAATTCGAATAATTTTCACTTCAATTTTATTAGCATTATCAATCCAATTTGTTGCTCCGTCTCTTAAGTCACTATTTGGTTTCAAAGGTCCAACTAAGTTTCCAGTCTGCCAAGTATATACTTTTGAACCCTTTACCTCATTAAAACCATCCTTAAAAGTAACTTTATATTCTATTGCATCAATTGATTTTTTTGAACTGTTATGAAATTTAACATAAAAACCAATATTTTTACCGAATAATTCTTGCGTGTAGGTATCGATAACTTTTAAACCACACAAAGTTTCTAAATTATTTTGTTTGTTAAAAAAACTAAAAGAACTTGATAAATTGAAAATCAATAAAAAAACTAAAAATGAATTAATTTTACTCATGACAAAACTTTAAGCTAAGTTAATAACTTTGATTTTGTGAGCTTTAATAAATTTCAAAAAAAATCTTAACTTCGTTAAACTTTGGTATAATTATTGAAAAATAAACTAAAACAAACTAGTAAACTATGAAATCAATTAAAATTTTACTTGCCTCATTATTAATCAGCGCAAGTGCTTTTGGTCAAATTGACAAAACTCCTGAAGAGAGAGCAACAGCTCAAACAGAAAAAATGAAAACAGAATTAGCTTTAACTCCTGAACAAGTTGAGAAAGTGAAAATAATCAATTTAGGAATTATTCAAAAAAATGAAGGGGTAAGAAATTCTACAATGACTGCTGAAGAGAAAAAATCTGCTCACAAAAACATTGAAGATGCTCGTGATTCCATGATGAAAGATGCACTTACAGCTGAACAATTTCAAAAATATGAAACATTAAGAGCAGAGAAAGTGCAAATTAAATCAACAAAAGTTGACTTGAAAAAAGCTAATTTAAAAAAGGCTGAAACAAATTCTAGTCAGGAAAAAAACTAGAAATAAAAATTAAAAAAAGAGTTCAAATTGAACTCTTTTTTTTTGTCTGGTAAACTTAGATATTAAGAGTCAATCTATTTGCTATTGTTTCTTTTTGAAATAAATTATGTTGGTAAATTACTCTTTAGTAAAAAGTAATGTTAACTGAATTAAATTTGTTGGGACTAATTTTGATTTGTTTAAACTATTTAAGACCAAATTGTTTTTCAGCTTCTGTTGCAATATAATTACCAATGGCTAAAGATGCTGTGGCAGCTGGAGAGGGGGCGTTTAAAACATGTATTGATTTTCCATGATACTCAATTCTAAAATCATCTCTTGTGTCTCCATCTTGTGCTAGTAATAGTGCCCTTACACCTGCTCTCCCAGGGTGAATATCATCCATAGTTAAAGTTGGAATCATTCGCTGGAGTGTTTTTAAGAATAGTTTCTTAGAAAAAGCTCTTCTGTATTCATTTATTCCAAAAGACATATTGTTTAAAAACAACTTCCATGTTCCACCATAACTTAGCGCATCAAAAGTGTCTCTAATTGAAAAATCTGTTTTTCCGTAACCTTCACGCTTAAAGGTAAAAACGGCATTTGGACCACACTCTATTTCTCCATTGGTCATTCGAGTGAAATGGACACCAAGAAATGGAAAATCTGGATTTGGAACTGGGTAAATTAAATGTTTAACCTTTTCTTTAGCTTGTTCAGTTAATTCATAATAATCACCTCTAAAACCAACAACCTTTTCTTTTAAATTTACTCCATCTTTTTTTGCTAATCGGTCAGCTTGTAAGCCGGCACAGAATACTAAATATTCTGCCTCAAAACTCCCTTTATTAGTTATAATTTGAGAAGTAATTTCTGATTTTTCGATATCTATAACCTCATGTTTTAAAAACAATTTACTATCAGGTTGAATAGCTAAACCTAATTGAACCATTTTAGCTGTCGCTGCACGAAAGTCAATAATTCCAGTAACTGGAACATGAATACCACCAATAGATTCAACAAAAGGCTCAATTTCTTTCACTTCATCTGCTGTTATTTTACGTATTCCTTCAATCTTATTTTCTAAACCAATATTAAATACTTTATCCAAATTTGCCATTTCACTTTCATGCGTGGCAACAACCACTTTACCACAAACATCATGTGGAATCCCATATTCCTTAGCAAATGCGACCAATTCATGACGACCTTCAATGCAATTCTTAGCTTTTAAAGATCCTGGTTTGTAATATAATCCTGAGTGAATTACACCAGAATTATGACCTGTTTGATGATCTGCAACAATATCCTCTTTTTCAAAAAGAGCGATTTTTAAATTAGGATTTTTAATTTGAAGTTTATAAAACGTTGCCGCTCCTACTATTCCTCCCCCTATGACTGCAATATCGAATTTCATTTTCAATCTGATTTTTTTTTGTAAAAATAACAATTAATATAATGGTTTTAGTGTTTGAAAATCAACGGAATTTAAACTTAAAATCTGCAAGTATTGGTTCATTTTCAAAGTTAATTTTAATAAAATGTGTTCCTGGTAGTAAGTTCAAAAAATTGCGATCAAACTTAACTCCGAGCTCGATTGAGTATAACCAAAAATCAGCTAAAAATGTTTTATTGACTATTTTGATTTCGGCTGTTTTATTGACAAGATCAACTTTTTCAATCGTCATGAACACAGGATTTATTGGAAAAGATTTCTTTTTTGAAATTAGAAAATCGCGCGAATAGTTATTGTTTAAAGTAATTTTAATAAGTACATCATTCAATTTCGAAGTTACTTGATTATAAATTTCTTTGTTCGTTTGATAAGCAAGTTTTACGGTTAAGATTTTGGAATTGATTAGTTTTCCTTCTAAGGTAAAAGTTTCAATTTTCACATTTGTTGAAGTAGTATCTTTCAAATCTGACTTTAACCACAAACTTGTTTGACCTTTTTCATTCACTTTTTTCAAAACTGCCAATTGTCTGTAATCATCCTTCATCACATAATGTAATGCTTTCCAATTTCCATAGTAATCAATACTCGACCAAGTTGGAGCTGGCCAACAATCGTTTAATTGCCAAAAAAGAGTTCCCATGCAACGCGGTGCATCTAAACGATGTCCTGTTACAGCAGTTGAAACAGCATAAGATTGTGTCAGTTGAGAAAAATAAACAAACTGTTCGAAGTCTTTTGCTTTTCCGAATAACAAATCCGATTGCTTTTCAATCATTCCATTTCCAACATAGCTTTTTTGGTGATGTTTCATAACATCTGAATATAAATTCCAATCTTTCTTGTCTGAAAATTGTTCAAGCGTATTATATTCTGGAAAACTTTGAAATCCATATTCAGCATTGAAACGCCCAATTTTTGTTGCAAAATTTGACATTGGATCTTTACCGTGCCAAACTCCCCAATAATGTTGTGAACCGTGATTATAAAAGTCGTCATTTCCCCAATTACTCAGAGGTGAAGTGTGGATATAAGAAATATTCGACCAATTTGCAATCGTAACATCAGCAAGACTTTTGAATAAATCGTAATATGCTTTTTCGATTATTTCTTCATCTTTAGACTTCAAGTTGTACTGTTTTTGAAAACCCCAATTTTTCCAAGCTACATCAATCTCATTATTTCCATTAAACAAAACTACACTTGGATGAGCAGCAATTCTTGGGATTTGAAAGTTTAATTCGCTTTTAACACTGTTTAAAAAAGCGTCATCACCTGGATACATGGCACAGGCAAACATCAAATCTTGCCAAACCATAATTCCTTTTTCGTCACACGTTTTGTAGAAAATATCATCCGGATAGTATCCACCACCCCAAACTCGAACCATGTTAAAATTAGCCTCAACCATTTGATCTATCATTTTGACAATATCTTGACTTTCAACCTTTGCAGGGAAAATTTCTTGCGGAATATAGTTTGCTCCTTTACAGAATATAGGAACGCCATTCACATGAATTTCATAAGATGTTCCCCATTTGTCGGCATTTTGAACCAATTTTGATGTGCGCACACCGAATTGAACAACTTTTGTGTCAACGACTTCATTTTTGTTATTAACTAAAGTCAAGGTATCAGTGTATAGATGTTGATTACCAAATCCGATAGGCCACCAAAGCTGCACCTTGGGTAAAATAAAAGGCAATTGAATTATATTTCTATCTCCCTCAACAAGCGTTTCGCTTAATTTTTGACTTCCAAACAACTTCGACTTTAAGGTATAATCTCTTGAAGAATCCTTTATCTGAAAGCTGTATAAAACAGTTGCAGAATTTCCTTTGATCTTAAGGGTGTTTGCCACGAAATTCTGAATTTCAGCCTTTTTTCCAATTCGAATTTGAGCTGGTTTACTAAATCCAATTGTATTCATTCTCAAGGCCCAATCCCAACCAAATTGATATTGTGGTTTGCGGGTCAAGGGTGCGATTTTAATTTCATTTACATCATTTGGAGCTGGATAATGAAATGCTTCTTTTTGATATCGCTCCTTGTGATATAAAACGGGCGGTGTAAAAACCACTTTTACCGAATTTGGCCCAACTTTTACTTTGAACTTTAATCTTATCGAATGTGGATGAAAGAAATTCCCAGCTTCATATAATAAAACATCGTTTACAAAAACTTTTGCGTATAAATCAATATTTGGAAAATACAATTCCAAATGTTCGCTAGCAACCTCCTCGGCGCTTAAATCAATAGTCGATTTCAGTTCCCATGTTTGTTGTTCAACCCACGCAAACTTTTCTTCATTTTTTCCATAAAACGGGTCTGGTAAAGTACCATTTGAAATTAGTTTTTCTTGAATACTTCCCGATTGACCGAAGTCTTCCCATGATTTTTTTTCAGTATTGTAAAATTCCCAGTTTAAATTTCGTTGAGCAAATGAAATATTAGCCATGAATAGGAAGAATAAGATTAATTTGTACATTATTCAGTTTTAGGGATTAAATAAAATTGGATTTGAGAAAAGAGTACATTGAAAAAAACTAGCCAATTTTTTCAGCAAATACTTTTCTGAATTTCTCCACTTTTGGTCTAACCACTGATTGACAGTACATATTTTGCGGATTCAATTCAAAATAATTGTGATGATAATTCTCAGCATGGTAAAAATTATTAATCGGTAAAATTTCTGTTACTATCGGCAAATCCCAAACTTTTTCTTCGGTTAAACGATTTTTATAGGACTCGGCTACTGCTTTTTGTTGTTCATTGTGATAGAAAATAACAGAGCGATATTGCGTTCCAATATCATTTCCTTGGCGATTCAATTGTGTTGGATTGTGAACAAACCAATACATTTCTAAAAGCGATTCAACTGAAACTTCTGTTGAATCAAAAACAATTCTTGCAACCTCTGCATGTCCTGTTGTGCCATTACAAACTTCTTCGTAGGTTGGGTTTTCTTTGTGCCCGCCAGCATAAGCAGGATAAACTTCCAAGACACCTTTAATATCTTTAAAACAAGCTTCGATGCACCAAAAACATCCAGCACCTAATGTAATTTCTTCTTTCATATTTTTAGAATGTTGTAAACAAAAGTAACACAACTCAAAAACAAAATCACTTTTTTCGTTTAACAGTGTGTTTCAGCTTCAACAAAGCAAAATTGAATTCTATTGAAGTTTCCGTTTCGTCAATTGGTATTTCATCCTCCAATATTTCCGAAAATAAATCATTTCCTTTTTTTATCAAATCTTGCTTTGAATTTTCATTTTGATCTACTGAAATCGATTGAATGGCTTTCGAAAACTGTTTCAATTTAGAATACGTTTCAATAATTGCAATCGTTGTTTCAGTCGCCTTTGGACTTTTCAAAATAGTCGCTAACATATACAAACCTTTGTCTGTAAAAGCCTTTGGACGAACAGTAGAATGTTTTAAGTTTTGGAACCGGTCGAAAAATTCGACCGGTTCACTTTTTATTTCTAAGGTAGAAAATTTCGACCTTAGAAAATCTGTTTCTTCTTCATCCAAATAAATCACATAACCTTCAGGAAATTTCTCTGGATTGTTCTTTACCGCCTCATTTACACGTTTGGTTTCTATGCCATATAAGTACGCTACATCCCTATCTAGTAGCACTTTTTTATTCCGTATTTCCAATAATTTTTTTTCAATGATTTCTAAGTTTAACATAACCAAATTTTTACCTTTTACTCTAATTTAAGAAAAAAAGTCATTTAGATTTAAAGTTAAACTGTTAAAAAATGAACTATTTATTAGTCACCTCTAACTTTCCCTCTTCAAGGAAGGACGTAAAAAACAGCTGAACTAACTTCTACGTGCTTTCATTTTCCTAAATTTGTAACCAAACATATTTTAAAATGACGGTTTCTGAAATTCGCCAACAATTTTTCGATTTTTTCGCTAGTAAAGGACACCAAATAGTGCCTTCAGCGCCAATGGTTGTTAAAAACGATCCTACACTGATGTTTACAAATGCAGGTATGAACCAATTCAAGGATTTTTTCTTGGGTTATCAAGTACCGAAAAACAAACGCGTTGCCAATTCACAAAAATGTTTACGTGTTTCTGGTAAACACAATGATTTAGAAGAAGTTGGAGTGGATACCTACCACCACACAATGTTTGAAATGCTAGGAAATTGGTCATTTGGAGATTATTTCAAAGAAGAAGCGATTACTTGGGCTTGGGAATTATTAACTGAAGTTTATAAAATTCCAGTTGATCGTTTATATGTGACCGTTTTCGAAGGCGATGCGAAAGACAACGTTCCAAAAGATACAGAAAGCTTTGATTTATGGAGAAAATTCATCGCTGAAGACCGAATCATTTTGGCTTCTAAAAAAGATAATTTCTGGGAAATGGGCGACACAGGACCTTGTGGACCTTGTACAGAAATTCACGTAGATTTAAGAGACGAAGCTGAAAGAACAAAAACCAACGGACGCGATTTAGTAAATAACGACCATCCGCAGGTGATTGAAATCTGGAACAACGTTTTTATGCAATTCAATCGTAAAGCGGACGGTTCATTAGAAAATCTTCCTGCTACACACGTTGACACGGGGATGGGATTGGAACGTTTGGCAATGGCATTGCAAGGAAAACAAAGTAATTACGACACGGATTTATTCCAAACGCTCATTCAACATGCCGTTAAAGTTTCAGGAATTCCGTATGGAAAATCGGAAGAGACGGATATTGCTTTACGTGTAATTGCGGATCACGTGCGAACGATTGCTTTTTCAATTGCAGACGGTCAACTTCCTGCAAATAATGGTGCTGGATATGTCATTCGTCGTATTTTGAGAAGAGCAGTACGTTACGGTTATCAGACTTTGGGTTTAAAAGAATCATTCTTAAGTGAATTATCATTGGTTCTTTGTGATTTGATGGGCAATCCTTACGAAGAATTGATTCGTCAAAAAGAATTGATTTCCAAAGTGATACGAGAAGAAGAAATTAGTTTCTTTAGAACATTAGAGCAAGGAATCAAACGTATCAACGATTTAATCGCGTTAACAAAGTCTAAAAATGAAACTATCATCAACGGAACAGCAGTATTTGAATTATACGACACTTATGGATTCCCTGTTGATTTAACCTCTTTGATTGCTCGTGAAAATGGATTACAAATCGATGAAGTTGGTTTTGAAAAAGAATTACAAATTCAAAAAGATCGTTCACGAATCGCAACAGCGGTAGAAACGGACGATTGGCAACAAGTAAATCCAGATGTAACAACTGAATTCATCGGTTACGACACTACAACAGCAACTGTTGAAATCATCAAATACCGTAATGTTTCTCAAAAACAAAAATCATTTTTCCAAATCGTTCTCAATCAAACTCCTTTTTATCCGGAAGGTGGTGGACAAGATGGCGATCAAGGGAAATTAACGAATGGCACGGATACCATTTCTATTTTTGACACCAAGAAAGAAAATAACTTAATCATTCATTTAACAGATAAACTTCCAGCAAATTTAGATGGAGAATTCTATGCACAAGTGAATGAAACGAAACGTGAAAACGCAGCTAAAAATCACTCTGCAACTCACTTATTGCATCATGCGCTACGTCAAGTTTTAGGAACTCACGTTGAACAAAAAGGCTCACTTGTAAATTCAGATTACTTACGATTTGACTTTTCACATTTTGCTAAAATTACGGACGAAGAGTTAGCTCAAATTGAATTATTAGTTCGTCAAGCAATTGAGAGAAATGAAGTTCTTGACGAAAGAAGAACTTGTCCAATTGAAGAAGCAAAAGCGTTGGGTGCAATGGCATTGTTCGGTGAAAAATACGGTGACAATGTTCGTGTTATAAAATTCGGCGATTCCATTGAATTATGTGGTGGAATTCACGTTCCAACTACTTCAAAAATTGGTTTGTTTAAGATTATTTCTGAATCGGCTATTGCAGCTGGAATGAGGAGAATTATTGCAATTACTGGAGAAGCGGCTGAAGCTTATTTCCGTGAGAAAGCTGAAAAATTAGATAGCATCAGTCTCCTACTGAAAAATCCAAAAGATTTGAATAAAGCGGTAGAAGATTTGATTCAGAAAAACCTACAATTAACCAAAGAAATCGAGCAATTGCAACGCGAAAAAGCAAAAATTGTTAAGGCTGAGTTGAAAGCTAAAATCACAACTATCAACGGTATTAATTTCTTAGGAGAATTAGCTGACGTGGATACAAATTCAGTGAAAGACATTCTATTCCAATTGAAAGGTGAAACAGAAAATTTCGTTGGAATTCTTGGAAATGCTGAAGGCGACAAATGCGCTTTGAGTTTGATTATTTCAGACAATATAGTAGAAGATAAAAAATGGAACGCCTCACAAATTATTCGTGAAGTGGCAACACATATACAAGGCGGCGGTGGCGGACAAGCATTTTTCGCAACAGCAGGAGGTAAAAAATCAGACGGACTTAAAACAGCAATTGAAGCGGTAAAAAGCAGATTGAACTAATTTGAAAAAAGTACTCATCATAAGTTATTACTGGCCTCCAAGTGGTGGAAGTGGCGTCCAAAGATGGCTGAAATTTGTGAAATACTTTCGAGAATTTGGAATTGAACCCATCGTTTTAACTATTGACCCTGCATTTGCAACTTTTCCAAATCACGATTATTCGCTTTTAGAAGAAATACCAGAAGGAATTGAGATTCATACCACACAAGCAAGCAGCCCTTTTGAATTGTATAAAAAAGTACGAAAAAAAGACGCGCCACAAGCTGGATTTTCTGGAGAAAAAAAGACAGGTTTAGTCGATAAAGCAATGCGTTTCATTCGAGGCAATTTCTTTATTCCCGATGCACGAATTGGATGGAATAAATTTGCGTTTGAAAAAGCGAAAGAACTCATTCAACTACATAACATTGACAGCATTGTAACAACCTCTCCACCCCACTCTACTCAATTGATTGGCTTAGAATTAAAACGAATATTCAACATACATTGGTTGGCAGATTTACGCGATCCTTGGACAGAGATTTATTACAATCAAGAACTTTTTCGCACATCGTTTGCAAAGAAAAAAGATTACAAACTCGAGCAATTATGCTTGAAAAATGCCGACAAAATTGTTGTTGTAAGTGAAGACATCAAACGTCATTTTGGTGCTAATCGAAAAGAAATCCTCGACAAAATCCACGTAATACCAAACGGCTTTGATGAAACCGATTTCACTAATAATCTTAGTCAGAAAAACGTAACCCAGAATAGTAATTCGGGGAATAAGATCATAAGTTACGTTGGAAACCTCGGAGAACAATACCCTGTCGAAGGATTTTTGGAAGCCTTTGCAGAAATAGTAAAAAAAGACAGCGATTGGATACTACAATTTGTTGGGAATTGCCACAATGGAGTTAAAACCTTAGTTGAAAAATTAAACCTTTCAAAATCAGTTGTTTTCGTTCCGTATGTTAATCACTCGGAAGCAATCGATTTCATGCTTAAAGCAAGTGTTTTGTTATTAATCATACCTGTGATTGAAAACAACAAAGGAATTTTGACAGGAAAACTATTTGAATACTTAGCAACAGGAAATCCTATTCTAAATATTGGTCCAAAAGATGGAGACGCTGCAACGATTTTAAATGAAAATGCTGTTTCAATCACTTTATATCCAAGTGAAAAGCAAGAAATTATAGATTTTATCTTAAATTCATCACCAACTAATACACCGAACAATCTTTCTAAACATAAATTCTCAAGGAGGAATTTGACAGGAGAGATGGCGGGTTTATTAAATTGTGAAATCAGAGAAAACAGGTAGTTCTACCTATAATTTATTCAGAATTTCAATTTAAATTTGCAAAAAAAGCTATTTAGCTTTTTAAATTTTACATCCGTTGAAAGTATTAATCTTTATTTTGTTTTCTGTTTTTTGCTTTAACGCTGAATGTCAAACTGTTAACTCAGGTTTTTCTTGGTTATCAACAAGTCCAACAACAACAGTTTCAAGTCCAAGTTATACGGCAGGCTCATGTTCAAATATTAATTACACAATAACTACATCTGAAGCATTAAGAGGAGTAAGTAATGGTCCACCTTACAACAATAACTGTTTAATATTCCCGTCAAATATAAATATTACTCCTTTGTTTGTTGACATGACAATAGCATTTAATCAACCAATTAACAACCTAAAAATTAGATTTATTGACCTAGATGAAAATGTAAGTGGTTTTACTCAACCAGAAGAATCAATTTCACAGATAAATCCAGCTCCTTCTAGCGTTACTCCTCTTGGTGGAAACATTAATCCACTTTATTTAAGTAGTGGAAGTGTTACTCCATTTAATAACAATCCGAGTAATAATAATGACGCATCTGGATGGGTTAATTGGACAGGTAATTTAACGTCAGTTAGTTTTAGATATAATCGACCTGGAGAATTGTATGCATTAATTATTGATTCTATTTATTTTGATTGCCCAAGTTGTTTAGTTGATTGTAATCCGATAATTGAAATGCCAAATACTTTTAGTCCTAATGAAGATGAAACGAATGAACTATTTATACCAATTTTTTACAAAAATATCAAGTCTGCTAATCTAATTATTTTAAATCGTTGGGGTAATATGATATACAATGAGTCAAATCTACTTTCAGGTTGGGATGGTAGATCTAACGGAAAAGAATGCTCGGAGGGAGTTTATTTTTGGAAGATAGAATATGAAGATTTCAATTCTTCAAAATTTACAGAACATGGATTTATTCATTTGGTTCGATAGACTATTGGATTCCTTGAGAAGCTATTCGAGAAAGATAAAAATCAAGAGCATTTAAATCATTGTCATCCAATTTTTTCCAAACTAGGCCAATTCCTCTATTTAAATAAAAGTGTCCAGCTTTTTCAAAAAATTGAATTTCGTTCTTGTTTAATTCATTTGTATTAAACAGCCAAGACCTAACTAACTTTACTCCTCTTTTAAACATAAACTTGGTTAGCAGTCTTATCATTTTTGCTTTTTCCAATTCACTAATATCGGAGGAAAATGAACTTTGATTAATATAACTCACCCTAGATTTTGTAGTATTAGTCTCGAAAAGTGCAATTATTTGACCATCTGAATTTTTAAAAATAAAAGTATTCGTTTTAAAATAATTTGGATTGGAATAGATTCTCCAATTTTGAAAAGATTCGTTTTGATGGATTGCAAAAGAATAGGGATACTTCTCCAAATTTGATTGAATCAAAGACTCTGAAATTGAGGATTTACCTTCAATTTCTGAAAGTTGAAATTCAGATGAATCAGGTAAAATATTTAAATTAAACTTTAGTTTAGAAAACAAACATAATCCGAAAATCTTAATTTTATCTTTGAGTTTATTTTTTGGATTTAATGTTTTAAGAAATTTATAACTTTCTAAAACTTGATTCACTGCCAATCCTTGATGATGATCATAAGGAATTTCAAAACCTAACTTTTCAAATGGTTTATTGGCAGAGGTAAATCCCCAAATGACAGAAACACCTTGTTTTTTACATTCTTCAAACAAAAATTCATAAATATTATTGAAAATATTCTGCCCTCTATATGTCGGGTCAACAAGGGTGTCTTCACTTTTCCCAGACTTAATCAACTTACCATTTGAGTCTATCAAGTTAATTGGAATCACACAATTTGTACCTACAATTTTGTCACCATCTTCAGCAACAACATAAATAGAGGCACCGATTGGACCATCCCTAAATTCCCAATAAAATTGCTCAATTGAACGATATGGTTTATCAATTCGATTATGGAATTCATTTATATTTATATAATCTGCAGCTGTCGCAAGTCGATAAGTTACCATTGTAATTTATTTTCTTCTATTATTTGATTTGGGCTTAATACCTCAATTTTGTTTTCGTAAATGTAACCAAGTATTTTTTTATACTCAGATAAATAAGAGTTGTATTTGTAATCAGTAAAATAGGTGTTGTGCCAAAGCAATGAAAAATCACAATTTTGATTATTCTTTTCATAAAAATCAATCACAATATCTCCAATTTTCGATTTAGGAGTTTTTAAATATTGATGAAACGTTGTATCCATAAAATGTAACGGTGCTTCAATAAAATTATATGGTTGATCGTTGAAAACATCATAAGGTTGAAAAGCTTTTCCGTATGAATTCCTAAAACCATAATGTTCTGCAAAACCTAAACTACAGTCAAGTTGTATTGGGGATTCAGATAGTATTTCCCAATCTATTTCTGGTAAAAACTTCAAAAAATGATAACGATTAAACGTAGTTTTCAAAGTACTTTTCTTTAGTTCTGTTTCGAAAGAATCAGAAGAACAAGATTTATGAATACCATTAAATGAACCAGACTTTTCAACTAAATCAATCAATTCTTTTTGTTTATCTATTTTGTAATCTGAATTCTTGATATTTGCTAAACCGACACCTTGATTCACTAACCAAAAAAATGTTGTGTAAACATCGTATTCATTACTGATTTTCAATATTTTGTCAATGTTACGCCAATGTGGTTTTCCACTTACTTCATTTAAAATCAATTTTAGTACTACTCCAACTTTTCTGTTTTTCACGGCCCACAAACCATCTTGTAAAAATGAACCATAAATAGTGTCAATATCGTGCGAAATAAAAAATCTACTTTGTCTATTTTCCCCTTCAAATGAATGCTGTTTTAAAAATTGATTGATTTCATTTTGAACTAAATTCTCCTCTATCAAATTAAATTTAAATTGATAAGATGAAAGATATTTAAAACGTTCGTATTCATCTAATTCGGCTGGATTTCCAAATTCTTGGAGGCAATTTACTTTATAAAAAATGCTTGCAATTAAATCAATTATTCCTTTTTCATCAGCAATTGAAATAGTATCATTGATTTTAAACTTAAAATCCTTATTTCGTATTGAATTGTAAAAATCTATATGAATGTAATGACTTTCTGAATCCAAATGATCCCAAATTAATTTTGTTCCAGATTTTTGAGTTTGAAATTCAAAAGTAATTGACTGATTTTTTTCAATCAATTTTAAAACATACTTAATTGCATTCGAATAGATCTCACCCGTTTTCACATAAACTGGAATCATATTTACTTGTTTTTGTGGTTTACGAATGTACGATATTTTGTGCTTTCCATTGTTTCTTTAGATAGAAATCAAAACCTTGTTCGTAAACAATCGTGAAACAAAACATATTAGCATTACTTTAAGCTGTATTTTTTATAGTTTTGCTCAAAAGTTAAAATCAGCCTAAAATATGTGTGGAATACACGGTTTTATTAATAACAAAATTTCTTCTACCGATGGTCATCAGTTAATACAAAAAATGACCAATTCTACCCTACATCGTGGTCCTGATTTTTCTAGTACGGAACAAATTGATAACTGTTATTTCGGACACAATCGCTTAAGTATTCTAGACCTTTCAGTTTCAGGAAATCAGCCAATGCACTTTGAACAATATGTGATTGTTTTTAATGGCGAAATATACAATTACAAAGAGATTCGTGAAGAATTAAAATCTTTTGGTTACTCCTTTGTTTCTGATTCAGACACAGAAGTTATTCTTAAAGGATTTGACAAATGGGGGTCTCAGGTTGTCAATCGTTTCATTGGAATGTGGGCTTTTGCAATATACAATAAGGTTTCCAAAGAATTATTTTGCTCAAGAGATCGATTTGGAATTAAACCTTTTTATTACATTTTCGATGGTACCTCGCTCTATTTTGCTTCGGAAATTAAGTCGTTAAGAAAAACGCCTTCTTTTTCAAATGATTTGAACTTAAATCAAATAAGTAGAGGTCTCCAGCTTGGTTGGATGGTTTACAGAGACGAAACCTACTTCAATTGTGTAAAATCTTTGGAGCCAGGAAAAAATATGGTTTTCTCGAATTCAAAATTGCAATTCGAAACATATTGGAAAATTACACCAAATACGATTAACGACCCAAATATTACATCGAAATTCAAAAGTACCTTTGATGAAACACTTGCACTTCATATGAGAAGTGATGTTCCAGTGGGTGCGTCGCTAAGTGGTGGACTAGATAGTTCAAGCATTGTTTGTAGTATCATTGAGCAGAATTTAAATGATAATTTACATACTTTTTCAATTTTCTATGAAGGTAAAAACACAGTAGACGAACGTCCTTTTATCTTTGAGATTGAAGAAAAATACAAAGGAAAATATACTCCAAATTACTATTCTCCTTCCACATCTGAAGTTGAAACTGATTTTCACGAAATTGCAATGATGATTGACTTTCCGATGTCTGGTTCATCGTGTATTTCTCATTATGCGCTAATGAAATTGGTTGAAAGTGATAATATTAAAGTTATTATTTCTGGACAAGGTGCTGACGATTACATGGGGGGATATTTACATAGTTATTACAGATTTTTCGCTGATAAATTCACGAAATTAGAATGGGTAAGCCTAGTAAAAGAATTCAATTTATATCGTAAATACCAAGAAGCTTCTTTTGGAACAATGACACAAGTTGCGCTGAAAAGTTTACTCTCTGTTTTTTTGACAGAAAAATATCTATATACTGCTGAATTCAAAAATTACCTTCCTTTCATTATGAAAAAAGGTGTAAGTTCAACTCAATTAGTATTTGATGAATTCAAGTCCTCGCGATTAGATTCCTTTCATCAGGTTTTAATGAGTTATTCAAGTTTGCCAACAATTCTGCATTACGAAGACCGAATTTCAATGGCAAAATCAGTAGAAACAAGAGTTCCGTTTTTAGATCATCGTTTGGTTGAAATGATGTTTAATAATCAATCTGATGCGAAAATAAAAGATGGATATACAAAAAGAGTTCTTCGCGACTCTATGCAAGGAATAATTCCTGAAAAGATACAATTTAGAAAGGATAAGAAAGGATTTGTCACTCCTGGAGAAGTTTTATGGTTAAGGGGATGTTTATCTCATTTACTCGAAATAGATTACAACACACTTCATTTTCTTGATGTACAAAAAACAAAATCTGTTATTGAAGATTTTAAAAAAGGAAATAATAAATTTGCAAAATTAGTATGGCGCGTAGCTTGTCTTAATTATTGGTTAAAAAACACACTATAAATGGATAATGAAAAATATTATGAATCTTTTGATTGGTCAAGTTTTAAAGATTCTTCAAGTAACTTTAAAATAATTGCACAATTGATTCCAGAAGATGTGAATTCAATTATAGATATCGGTTGCGGAAATGGACTGATTACCAACGAACTTGCTAAAAAATTTAAAGTTGTTGGAGTGGATAGAAGTAAAGCCGCATTGGAATTTGTAAAAGGTGATAAAATTGCAGCAAGTTGTGATTCCGTTCCTGTTGAAGATCAATCCTTTGACCTTGTTCTTTCAAGTGAGTTATTAGAACATTTAGATGCACCCACTTTTGATAAAACTGTAAAGGAACTCAAACGAATTGCGAAAAAGTACATACTTATTGGTGTTCCTAATCAAGAAAGTTTGAATAAAGGAAATATTCAATGTCCAAAATGTAACACGATTTTTCATAGATGCTATCATCAACAAAGTTTTAGCGTTCAAAAAATTGAAAAACTGTTTCCAGAATACAAAGTTGTTGATACAAAAACATGTGGAATCAACGTTCGTGTTTACAAGGATTCAATAGCTAATATTAAGCAAAAACTTACACCAGCAAAAGCTTGGATTCCTTATTATTGGGCAAAAAAAGGAGAGCGAAATGCACACTGCCCAAAATGTGATACAGCATTTGAATATGAATTTAAATTCAACCCAATAGCTTTTGCAATGGATTCTTTAAATGTACTTTTAACGAAAAAAATTCCTTTTCACATGGTTGTTTTAATGGAGAAAAAATAAGTTGCACCAATGAAAAAAATGCTTCTTATTTCGTTTTCAAACCTTAAAAGTGACCCTCGTGTAAAACGACAAATTAATTATTTCAAAGAATTTTACGAAATCACAACTGTTGGTCTTGCAGATTCTGAAATTGAAAACGTCACACATATTGATGTTTACAGCCCTTTCAATAAAATGAATTTTATAATTCCTTTACCAAAGCTTTTGTTGGGGATGTTTGAATCCTATTACTGGAATTTAGAAGAAATCAAATTGACACTTGAAAAAATAAAAGAAAAACAATTTGATGTCATCATTGCAAACGATGCCGATGCATTACCTGTCGCATTAAAAATTAAAGAAAATGCGAAAGTTATTTTTGATGCGCACGAATATTCACCGGAAGAAAATAATGACAGTTTCCGTTGGCGAATTTTATTCAAAAAATACAAAACCAACCTCATTCAAAAGTATGCGAATAAAGCAGATTTTATGCTGACTGTTTGTGATGGAATTGCAAAAAAATACAATTCTGAATTTGGTTTAAATTCAATGGTATTAACCAATGCAGCAGACTATTTTGAAAATACCAATTCGATGAAAGTGGGTGAAAAAATCAGAATCATGCATCATGGTTTAGCATTACCACAGCGTAAAATCGAGAACATGATCGAAATGATGGATTTTGTAGATGATCGTTTTGAATTGGATTTAATGTTGGTTTTCAGAAAAGAGGAATACAAAAAAGAACTAGAACAATTAATCGGAACAAAGAAGAATGTTCGATTGATTCCACCAGTTGGTTCAGATGATATTGTTCCATTTATTTCTCAATACGACATTGGAATTTATTTGTTGGAACCTAATAATTTCAACAATAAACATGCATTACCAAATAAGTTTTTCGAATTCATTCAAGGTCGTTTGGCAATTGCCATTGGGCCTTCTCCAGAAATGGCAAAAATTGTAAATGACTTTGATTTAGGATTAATTTCCAAAGACTTTGATGCTAAGAATTTAGCAGAAACGGTAAATTCTTTCACTACTGATAAAATCATTTACTACAAGGAAAAATCTGATTTAGCAGCTAAGGAATTAAATGCACAGAATAATTACAAGAAATTTCATTCTTCAATATAATCTGTCTTTTAGTTGTATTTTTAATAAAACAAAAAACCCCAACTAAACAAATTAGTTGAGGTTTAAAAATCGGCATCGACTTACTCTCCCATCCTCAAAAGGACAGTACCATCAGCGCAATCAGGCTTAACTTCTCTGTTCGGAATGGGAAGAGGTGGACCGTGATGCTATAGACACCCAAAGCTTTAAACTTGAGACAATAAGACGAGATGATTTTAAGATACAAAGATGTTACTTTGCATAAAATCCGTCATAGAGTCTTTAAGTCATAATATCTTAAAGTCTTAAATATATCGGACGATTGAAGCAGTAAATAAAGTAAAGTTTAACGAGTTAGTAAGTCTACGGGTAATTAGTACTACTCGGCTGTGACATTACTGTCTTTACACCTGTAGCCTATCAACGTGGTAGTCTTCCACGACCCT